>NZ_JBSGIB010000003.1:0-616621 GCF_053604885.1 Nocardia sp. NPDC003999 | reverse complement strand
AATTCGTCGACCCGAATACCGCGGCACCCCCCACCAACGGTGGAACAGGCAGTGGCGGCGGAACCGGAAACAACAACGGCGGCAACGGCAACAACGGCGACAACGGCAACAACAGCGGCGGAGACAACAACAACGGCAAATCCAACGCAAACGGAAACTCTCCCCAGCCCAGCAGCGACGGCGCCAACCCTCCCACCAGCGGCCTTCCGCCTTCATCATCCAAAAGCGGCTTGGACTCCACGGGCAACCAACCGACGCCGACCGGGTCGACCGGTCCGACCAACTCGACCAGCCCGCTCGGCAGTTCGGGGCCGTTGTCCAAGCTCGCGGACATGCTGGCTCAGCTGAATTCAGGCCCCATGTTCAGTGGTTCCCCCAGCCCGTTCGGCGCGTCCGGCCCGTGGGGCGCGTCCGGCCCATGGGGCGCGGCGGGTCCGTCCGGGTCGATCACTCCGGCGGGCCTCGGCGGCGGATCGGCCGGCGGCGGAGCGGGGATCGCCAGTCCGGTTGACGACAAACTGTTCCCTCGCGCCGGCGCTCCCGGGACCGGTACACCCACCGACACCGGCCGCGCTGGACTCCCGGCCACCGCAACCCAAACCAACGCCGCCTATCCGATGGGGATGGGCGGCTACCCACTGGGCGGAGGTATGGGCGGCGGCATGGGCGGACAAGGTCAGCAACAACAGCAGGAGCGCAAACGTGCCGCCTACCTGGACGGTCCCGAGCACCTCGAGGAAGCCGTCGGCGACGATCCACTGTCGGTCCGGCCCATCATCGATCGTTGAGACAGGTGCCCGACCATGCGCTTTCATATCGTGAACTTTCCCAATACCGAGACCACCCGGCACTATCAGCCGTGCGCGTACACGCAGAAGAATCGGCGCTTCGCCTCGATGATGACCGAGCTCGGTCACGAGGTATTCCTGTACGGCGGCGAGGAGAACGACGCGGCGTGCGCGGAATTCGTCCCGATCGTCACCAGGGCCGAGCAATCCGAGTGGTTCGGCGGTGCCGATCTCTATAAGGACCCCATCAATCTCACATGGAGTCCCCATGATGTGCATTGGCAGATTTCCAACGAGCGCGCGGTCACCGAGATCGCCCAGCGGAAGGGCAAGCGCGACTTCATCGGAATTCTCGGTGGCACTTGCCAAAAGCCCATCGCGGATACCTTCCCCGAGCTGATGACCGTCGAATTCGGCATCGGCTACAGCGGGGTGTTCGCCAACTACCGGGTGTTCGAGAGCTACGCGTGGATGCATGCTGTCTACGGCTCGTATGCGAGTGTTCCCGGCGTCATGAGCGCCCGCGGCCAGTTCTACGACGCCGTGATCCCGAACTACTATGACGTGGCGGATTTCCCGTTCTCCGAGGACAAGGACGGCTACTTCCTGTTCATCGGCAGGATGGTCGAGGCCAAAGGCATTCAGATCGCAATCGACACCTGCACGCGGCTCGGCGTGAATCTGATCGTCGCCGGCGCGGGGGAAGTCCCCGAGGCCGACTGCGTCGAATACGTCGGTGTAGTCGACTCGACGCGCCGCGGCGAGTTGATGAGCCGGGCCCGTGCGGTTTTCGTGCCGACGCTCTATCTCGAACCTTTCGGTGGCGTCCACGCCGAGGCGATGCTGTGCGGGACCCCGGTGATCACCACCGATTGGGGTGTGTTCACCGAAACCGTGCAGCACGGCGTGCAGGGTTTTCGCTGCCGGACGCTGCGCGAGTTCTGCGATGCCGCTGACGCCGTCCACAAACTCGACTATCGCGGAATCCGTGACTACGCGATCTCGAAATTTTCCACCGACGTCGTCGCCCCACAGTACGAGGCGTACTTCGAACGCCTACTCACGCTGTGGGGCGATGGCTGGTACGCGACATAGGAGGTCAGTGTGACGGGACACTGGCGCGGGCGCACACGAGGCCTACCGTGCTGACGGAATCGGGGCGCCGGAACCTGGTCGTACTGAGGGCGGGCGACGAATCACTGCACGAGCAGTGGCTGGCCGGGCCGCATCCACGTACCTGGGATCTGGTGGTGAGCTATTTCGGTGACGACCCGGACCGCTACCGGGTGGCGGACGTGGCCAGGATCGACCGTAAAGGCCCGAAATGGCCTGCCCTGCATCATGTCCTGACGACCGATTTGGCTGCGGTGCTCGATCGATACGATTACGTCTGGCTCCCCGACGACGACCTGGCCGCCGACACCTCCAGCATCAACGAGCTGTTCCACTGCGCGGCGCAGCACCGGCTCGCACTGACCCAACCCGCGCTCACCGAGGACAGCTACTACTCCCACGAGATCACGCTCGTCGATCGACGATTCAACCTCCGGCACACGAACTTCGTCGAAATCATGGCACCCTGTTTCAGCCGGGAATTCCTGCGCCGTTGCCTGCCGACCTTCGACGCCACCCAGACCGGCTGGGGTCTGGACTTCCACTGGCCGCGATTCATCACCGACTCCACATCGATCGCCATCGTCGACGCCGTAACGGTCCGGCACACCCGACCGGTGGGCGGGCCGAATTACGCCGCGGCCCGGGCGGGTGGGATCGACACGTGGGCGGAGTATTGCGAATACCTGGTCACGCACGAAATCAGCGACTTGACGCCACGCGTGCATCGCGGCGTCGGAGCACCCAACCGGCCCGCGGAGACCCTCGAACCCACCGCAATCTGCGTGACCATCGACCGGTGGCGCCCCGAGCTGGCCGACTGGTTCGACTTCCACTCCGCGCAAGCGGAATTGACCATCATCTATACGGATGACCCCGATGTCCGGGCCGCGCTGTGCGCAGTGCGCGGTGAGCGGCCCGTCATCCTTCGCGACCACGCGACACCCAACGATGACACGGTTGCTCGCGAGGTAGCCAACATCGCCGACGCCGCCGCAACGGCCGAGGCGGCGGGTATGCAATGGCTGCTGCCACTCGGCCCAGACGAGGTCTTCTATGACGACGGTCGCCGCCGCTGGCAGATTCCCGGCGCCGGGCAGGTGACATTCATCGGACACGAAGCCGTCCCTTCCCCCGTGCCGGTGACCGATCCCATCCACGAGTGCACCGTGTTCCGGATCAGCGGTCGATCCCCCTTTCTCGACACCCCGGCCAACCGCAGCGCGGTCCGTCTCGGCCCCGCTGTCGCGCCGGTGGACGAGTACGGTTTCACCGGATTCGACGGCGTGCACGGCACCGTGACTGCGCCGATGATCCTGCACTACCCGTATCCGAGTTTCGAGAGCTGGCTGGCCCGAGCCGAAGAAGTCGCCGAGGTCGGAGGCCGCAAGGCGCGGCACTTCGCCCATCACTCCAGAGACCTGCTCCAGGTGGCCCTCGCCCACGGCGAGCTCTCAGGCGCACGTGCCTGCTTCCAAGCCGGAATCCCGTCCGCCGGCATGGTCGACCGGATGCTCCTGAACGGCGAACTCATGCGCGCCGAGCCGCTACGACTGATGCGCGACCCCCCGGCGCGAGAGCGGCTGCCGTCAGTCGGTGAGGTCGAGGGCAGCGCGCACGAGGTGTCGATGCCGTTGTAGCGGTAGACGTCGTCGAGCGATCCGAATCGGCCGAATATATTGCTGACCCCCATGCGATACGGCGCACCGGGTTGCGCGTGGCCAGGAAGACCAGGGTCGAGGCGGCAACCCGCGGCGCGGTCGCGGCGACAGGCGGCCCGCTCGTCGACGGCTGGCGCGAGCGGTCCGACGCCGAATGTGACGCTGCCGGAACGCGCCGTCCTGAGCGCGGCCGGCCACGGCGATCCTCCGGGATGAAAGGGATCGGGTCGGTCGGCAGAGTAGTCCGCGCGGCCGCCGTTGACCTTGGAATCCGCCGATCACCGCAGGCAGCGGACCCGCACGCGTTTGCGTGCGTATGTCGGTGCGCAAAGGGTAGGCCGCATATGCACCTACTTCGATGAATGGAGGCGTCATGAGAGACGTCGACGACACCGTTCACGCAAACCCCGGCCGTCGCCTTCGAATTCCCCGTAGCCGAGGAGCCCTCGGCGGGCTCGCGGTGCTACTGCTGGGCTTGTGGGGTGCGCTGATCCCGTTCATCGGACCCTATTTCGGCTTCGCGTTCACTCCGGACGACCCGTGGGTGTGGACGGCGGCGCGCGGGTGGCTCCAGGTGTTGCCCGGCGTCGCCGCGATCATCGGCGGATTGCTCATGCTGGCCAGCCGCAACCGGCTCGTGGCGAGCTTCGGGGCGTGGCTGGCAGCGGCGGCGGGCTTGTGGTTCGTGATCGGGCCGATACTGGCGGACACCCTGAAAATCGGGGATGTGGGCGAACCCGTCGCCACGTCCGATCTGAAACGGGCCCTGCTACAACTGGCCTACTTCTATGGTCTCGGAGCGCTGATCCTGTTCTTCGCCGCGACCTCACTCGGCCGATTGTCCGTGCGCAGCGCACGCGATATCGCCTTCGCGCGACGCGAGGTCGACACCAGAGCCGCCGCCGAGGCCGACAGTCGGCGCCGCGTAGCCGACGCGCCGGGCCCTGCGGAACCCGCCTCCCGTGCCGATGCCACACCGGGGCCGCGACCGAACAAACCCGAGTTGTATCGCAGCTGACCTCACCTCCAACGTTGCCGAGAACGGTGGCCGCCGACGTTCCATCCGGCACGCTGCTACGCAACACCCCTGTCGGCACAATATGGTCGGTTCGCGCGTGTCGCAGGTCCTCCGGTCGAGGAGGTTCCACCTCGACGGTGCAGCGAGCCCTGCGGCGGCGCGGACTGCTGTAGCCACAGGGATTTCGTGCGGATCGTAAGTCGTGGGCGATGCTGCCGCGCAAGGTGTTTTACGATCCACCGACCAGGCGCGACCGGGTCCGGCAGACCGACTTCAGCGAATTCGAAACCACTGGTGGTGGCATCTGGCGGATCTGCGCGGTCATCAACTATGCCACCAAAACTGGGATTCTTCCGGCGAAACCATCACAGTCGGACAGCGGTCCGACGTGCCGATTGGGTCGGCACTATTGCTGAAAGCTCGCGCCATGCCGTCAACGGCAGCGTGGTCGGATCGGTGCCTACAACCTGCAAGCACACGTGGTCAGCCCCTGCCGCCAGGTGCTGACCTATCCGTTCCTCGATCGCGGACAGATCGCCGTAGGCCATGATCGCATCAACCAGCCGACCGCTGGGTTCGCTGATGTCATCGTCGCCGAAGCCGAGCCTGTGCAGGTTGGCGGCCTGGTGCGGCGCGCCCGACGCATATGCCGCGACATAGGCGCGTGCTACTTCCCGAGCACGGCTGACATCAGTGTCCAGAACCACCGGTTGCTCCACGCCGAGAAATGGCCTGTGCCCCAACACCTCTCTGGCTCTTGCCGTATGCGCTACCGGAACGAAGTACGGGTGCGCACCCCACGTCCGTCGCGCCGCCAGTTCCAGCATCCTCGGCCCGAGGGCACCGATCACCCGCCGTGGCGCCGGATCGGGCACAGGGCCGTGCGCCGGTACCGCGTCCATTGCGTCGAGGTACCCTCCCATCAGCGCCAGAGGTTTACCGCCCGCTGGAATCGCATAGCCGTCAGCCTCGACCGGACGGCCGGCAACGCGGTGACCCCCAAGCCCCAGCAGGTAACGGCCCGGGAAGGCCTCACCGAGCGCACGCTCCGCAGTCGCCATAGCGAGAGGATCTCGCAGCGCGATATTGGCAATACCCGCCGCCACAACGATTCGCTCAGTAGCCGACAGCAGCAGCCACGCCTGTCCGACAGTGTCCCGGCCGAGTCCCTCGCCGAACCAGATCGCACCGAAACCCAGTTCTTCGATCTCCGCGGCCGCATCCCGGACCAGCGTTGCCGGCTGCCTGTCGAAGGCCCATGTCCAGAGACCCACAGCGCCCAAATCTCGTTGTGTCATCGTAGCTTTCCATTCACCCAAAACCGGAGAGATTCTCCGGTTCGCTCTCAGTAGAATATGGAGAGGCTCTCCGATTCGCAAGGGGTGTGATGAGGTCACACGCACAACGCAACTACAACCGCATACTGGCAGCGGCAGCCACTGTCTTCGCGGAGTCAGGGCCCGATGCATCGCTCAATGAAGTCGCCCGCCGTGCGGATGTCGGGCCGGGCACTCTGTATCGCCATTTCCCGGATCGGCAATCGCTGCAGCTCGCGGTGTTGCAGGACCGCATCGAAGCTCTCTGCAGATGCGGCGAGGAATTGCTGTCCGCACCGGACGCGCACGCGGCGCTCGGAGAATGGTTGCGGGCACTGCTATTCCACGCTCGCAACGACCGGGGACTCGGTGCGGCCGCACTCACCGGGCCCATCGGTTCGAACTTCGAGTGCCGGGAAGCCATCAGGCGAACAGCGGAGAAGCTGTTGACGCGCGCACAAGGAGCAGGCACCGTGCGAACCGATACGTCCGCGGACGATCTCATCCAACTGGTGGCCGGGATCGGCCTCGCCGCCACGGACAGCCGCGATGCCGGCCAGCCCGATCGGCTACTCGGAATCGCCGTCGACGGACTCATCACCCATTGAACCCGCCTAGTGTATGTGCCCGTCTGCGTGGACTAGTACGGGATCGTCAACTGCTCCGCGGCGGAGAGAGGTCGAACAGAGTCGGGTCGTGGAGCTGCCGTGCCGCTGCGGCGCGCTGTTCGGCCCGCTCACGAACCGCGCAGGTCGGCCCGATGCCCTGGACCACCGATTGCGGTGACAGCAGCCAACCGTGACAGCGGTGGCAGTGCGCGACGAGTCGCACGGTGGGCTGATCACCGGTCTCGGCCACGGTGTCCTTCCAGAAGTCCGAACGAACTGGGTGTCCGTGCGGGGAAGGGCACCGCTACTTCGAGCCAGGGCAGACCCATTTCCAGCCACACCCGCACGGTAACCCGCCGGGACGCAAGCCATTAGTGAGCCACACCGAACAAGACCGGGGGCAGCCGCATAGGGAGCCTCCCACCGGGCACCTGAGACTCGATCCTGGCCGGGATCAAGCCCTGACACCAGTCTTGAGTAGGCAACTCCTTTCGCTAGTTCGACCCCACACCGAACGGCCCCAGCCGTCCTCGCGTCGGCGGCAACATCAGATCATCGAAGCCATGACCCATGGATAGTATTTAATATTGCAGCTGTCTAGCTCTAGCGCACTATTTAATATAATATATAATGGCGGAGCGCAGCATGGACCTCGGGAAAGGAGCGTCATGGGTGGCGAACACCTGAACAAGACAGCGCGGCGAGTGATCGCGGGGCTGGATGCCGATGGCAAGTCGACGGTCGTCGCGGACGAGAACACCGCCACCCGGGTGGCCCTTCCGGCGTTCACGGTCAACGACGTCTGGCGGGTCGATTCCCTGCCCGGCCGGTACCAGGACGAGGACACGTTGAAATCGGATGTGGAACTCGATCCGCCGGCCAACGGCCTGGTGGTCCGGCTCGCCACCTTCCCCCCGGACAGCGAGATCGATCCCGCGGTGTACGCGGAGTCGATCGGAAACCTGCACGGCGAAGACGCCAACGCCGACAGTGAGGGCATCGTCGGCCTGCACGCGACGGAGACCATCGATATCGCCACGATCCTCGACGGTGAGATATACGCGCTCTACGAAACCGGCGAAACCCTGCTGCGCGCCGGCGACACCGTGATCAACCGCGGCATCAAACATGCCTGGAGCAACCGCACCGACAAACCCGTGACGATGGTCGCGGTCATGCTGCCGGCAAAGGACTGAGGAGTTTCATGTTGTCATTCGACGGACGCGTCGCCATCGTCACCGGCTCGGGACGTGGCCTCGGCGCCTCGCACGCCAAGTTCCTGGCATCCCGGGGTGCGGCGGTGGTGATCAACGATCTGGGCGGTTCCGCTCAGGGCACCGGGGCCAGTTCTGGTCCGGCGGAGGAGGTGGTAGCCGACATCGTTGCCGCCGGGGGACGCGCGGTGGCGAACTTCGACTCGGTCACCGAGAACCCGGAAGGCATCGTGCAGACCGCGATCGACGCGTTCGGACGCCTCGACATCCTGGTCAACAACGCCGGCATCAACCAGGCGCACGCCTTCGGCCGCGATATCCTGCCATCGATCCGGCAGCACATGGAGGTGCATTTCTTCGGTACCGCCGGGGTCACCGCCGCCGCCTGGCCGCACCTGATCGAGAGCGGATCCGGGCGCGTCGTGAGCACCACCTCCCCCACCCTGATCGGCTTCCCGCAGCAGACACCCTACGTCGCCGCCAAGGGCGCGATCTTCGCCTTCACCCGGACTCTGGCCCTCGAGGGGCAGGAGGTGGGCATCAAGGTCAACGCGATCGCTCCGACCGCGGCGACCCGGATGTCCGACGAGGCGGATCTGCCCGACGAGTTCAAGCAGTTCATGCGCGACAACTTGCCGACCTCGCTGGTCAGCCCCGTAGTGGCGTATCTGGCGCACGAGAACTGCGCGATCAACGGCGAGGTGCTCCAGGCCCAGGGCGGCGAAGTGCAGCGGCTGGTACTCGGTTTCAACGAGGGCTTCACGAGCAAGGACCTCACCCCGGAGTTGGTGCAGCAGCACATCGACCAAATCCTCCATCCCGCAACACATGTTCCGTTCAAGACGATCGACGAGCAGGATCTCAGCGCGGTGGGCAAGTAGGACAGCTGTCGCGTCAGGGCAGCTGATGTCGCGACGAAAAGCGCGTCGGCCGGTACTCGCGGCCGCCGCGCTTTCACCTTGGCCCACTCGACTTCCGGCCGTCGAAGTCAGCCCACGCTCAGCGGTGGCGACGGCGGGAACACGACGGGGAGCTCGGTCAGCGCCCGATGGAACGGGCCGGGGCGCCAGCTCAGTTCGTCGGCCGGCACCGCGAGCCGTATCTCGGGCAGGGAATCGAGCAGTTGATCGACCGCGTCCTGCGCGACCAGATAGGCCACCGATCGGGCCGGGCAGGCATGGAGCCCGACACTCCACGACAGATGGGAACTGTTGTCGACGTATTCGCCGACTACGACCGAGGGATCGTTGTTGCACGCGGCCATGCTGATGACGACCGGCTGGTGCGCCGGCAGCCAGACGCCGTCGATGAGCATCGGCTGCCGGGGAAAAGTCGTGCACATATTGGCGAGCGGCGGGTCGGTGAACAGCACCTCGTCCAGTGCAGCGCGGGTGGTCATGCTGCCGCCGAGCAGCCCGCCCGCGAACCGGTCTTCGGTGAGCAGCATGCGCACCGTGTTGACGATCAGATTGTGCAGCGGTTCGATCCCCGCACCGTAGAAGCTGAACAACTGCGCGATCATCTCGTCCTGGTCCAGCTGCACCGAATGCCGCAGCAGCCGCGAGGTGATGTCGTTGCCCGGCTCCTCACGCCGCAGCGCGATCAGGTCTGCCAGCGCCGCGATGAGCAGCGCCTCGGCCTTGTGGGTCTCGGCACCGTCGAATATCGCGGAGAAGGCGTCGGCAGCACGGCGGCCGATATCGGCGGGGCAGCCGAGTAGCGAATTGACCACCTGGAAAGTGAGCGGATAGGCGTACTCGGTGATGATCTCCGCGGTCCCGGTCGTGCAGAACGCATTGATCAGCGGAACCGATATCTGCTCCACCGTATGGTGCAGCGCGAACATTTCTACCTCGCGCAACGCGGCCACGGTGGGGGTGCGGTAGCGGGCGTGTTCGGCTCCGGCGTTGCGAAAGGCGTTGGGCCGCCATCCCATCAGCGGAAGTACCGGGCAGCCGGCCGGTATCCGCGGCTGCCAATGACGGGGATCGGCCGGGAAGTGTTCGGGGTCGTTGAGAATCCGCCGTGCGACCTGGTAGTCGATCACCAGGGTGGCGGGTACGCCCGGCGCGAGGTCGATCGGCACGAGCGCGCCGAACCGCTCACGCATCTCGCGGTAGATCCGATGCGGGTCGGCGGCGAACTCTTCGGTGTACAGGGGGATTCGAGGGCCGCTGCCGTCGACCGGCGAACCGTAGTGGGCCGGACCGGGGGGCTGCGATGAGGTGGTCATGAACGTACTCCGGACTGTCGAGCAACCGATGCGGACCGCCGGTCGAGTACGACGGCGGCCGGTCGGGATGGTATCCGGAGACGCACGATGCCCGTGGGAAGTTAAATATATCCCGCACTTAATGTTCCGTTGTCGATGCGCAGCGTGGGTGACCCACAGGTAGCCGTAATCGCCCCGCGGTCCACTCCCCGCTGGGCATCGTTTTTATTGTGGCGCAGTGAGGACCGTGTCCGGTCCGTCGGAGAACACGAGTCCGGTGTCGGTTACCGGGACGCCGGACGGAGCCAGACTTCCGTCCGCGGCGACGGTGTACGAGTGGACCTGGGTGGTGCCGTGCACAGTCAGCGCGTCGATGAGGAACACCTTCCGATTCAACCGCCACCGAGCCGCCGAAATCCGGCCGAGTATGCCCGGCAGCGGCTCTCCGCCGCCGGCGGTAAGCTGTCGAGCCCGTGGCGGCACTCCACATCGCATAGCTGTTACACCCTTCGGCCGTCTCCGCCCTCACCCCGGGGCGATGTAGCCGCTGCCTCCTGCCGCCGCCCCGGCTGTGTTTCACTGATCGGCGCTGACCGCGAAGACCGGAAACCTGTCGTGCCAGGGACGCGGCTGGAACTGCACGCGTACCGGTCGGCGCGGAAGCGAGGGGACTCTTCCTTCGATGGACGTGTAGACCCATGGACCTTCATCGAGTTCGACGATGGCGATCGTCAGCGGGACCAGCCCACCCCGTCTATCCGTCGGAGCGCGATCTATCGCGCGCCAAGACACGATCGAACCCACGCCCGACGACGGCATCCACTCGAGATCATCGGATCCGCAGGCTGAACATCCAGCGGTCATCGGCGCGAGCCGCATGTCACAGTCCGCGCAACGGCAAATCATCAACGCGCCACCTACACGATGCACATCGCGGGCGCTGATGCCGTTCGATGTGTGCCTCGGATTGTGCGCGTGCATACAGGCCTCCGCGGGATGGTGCCGGCTGGTTCCGCTCCAGCGTCTCCGGATCAGGGCATTGCGGCGACGGTCGATCGACCGGGGGCATACCTGTTTCCGACCCGCGCCCAGAGCAGTCGGGCCGCGATGCAGTGTCCGACGGCGCTGCGATCCATCACGTGCGCCGTACGCCGCACAGTAGCTCACGTATATAATACATAATGTTTTGAAGGTGCGATACCGAAGAGTCGACTGGTGATCGCGTCGTGGACGGTCGCCGGGTAGCTCGCTCCCAAGACTCGGCCTGCCATGCGACGCGAGCTTCTGTGGTTCGACGATCCCGCCCGCGCCGATCACGTTGCCCACCTGGCGAAATAGTGTGTCCCTGAAAGGAATTCGATGCGACGCTCCGCGTTCTTCGACACCGACTCCGACGACCGGATCCTGTCCCCTCTGCCCACGGCCGGCAGTGGCTGGAACGGCGGTCAGATGCGGGGGGCGGCGGTCAGCGCCGTACTTGCTCGCGGGGTCGAGCGCCGCCTGGCCGACCTCGGTCCAGACCGGCTTCGGCCCGCCCGCTGGACTGTGGACCTCTTCCACCCCGTCGCCATGCGCCCCTGTTCGGTCGAGACCGAGATCGTGCGGGCGGGCAAGCGGCTGCGTCTGGTGGACGCGCGCCTCCTCCAGGATGGGCAGCCCGTAGCCGCGGCCAGGGCGCTGTTCCTCGCAGCGGGCTCGGATCCAGCCGGTGACTGCTGGTCGGCGGGCAAGGCACTCCCGCCACCGCCTGCCTCATGGCGACGGAGCGAAGACCGTGCCCGCGTCTATTACAGCGACGACGCCGGCTGGGATGCCGATCCCGCCCAGCACCACAACAGGAGCCGGAACCGCTTGTGGCACGGCCCTATCGACATTGTCACCGGGGAGGAACCGTCACCGTTCCAGTTCGCCTGCGGCGTCGCCGATGTCTCCAATCTCGTCGCCAACCTGGGTACCCATGGGCTCGAGTACATCAACGCCGACGTCACCGTGGCGTTCAGCCGCCTCCCCATCGGCGGCGAAATGGGAATCTCCGCGACGGATCGACAGGAGTACGACGGCATCTCGGTGGGCACCGCCGTGCTCTACGACCGGCTCGGCGCCTTCGGCTCGTCAACCGTCACGGCCATCACCGCGCCCGCCCCCGCCGACCTGCGGGTGGCGAGCACCGCGAGCCCCTAGGGCAGGCCACTGCTGCTGCTCGAGGCACGGAGTTATCCTCGGGAAGGACGACCCCACCGCCGGATCGTCCGCGAGTTCGTCCCGAATCGAGGCCGACGATGGGCGATATCCCGCCGACCCAGCGCAGCCCCTCCTCGGGCATCGTCGCGGAGTTGAGCGCCGAAGGCTTCGACGATGCCGAGGAGATCGGCCGCGGGGGCTTCGGCGTGGTGTATCGCTGCACACAACCCGACTTGGATCGGGTCGTCGCGGTGAAGATCCTCACCGCGGAACTCGACCCGGACGGACTCCAGCGTTTCGTCCGCGAGCAGCAAGCCATGGGCCGCTTGTCCGGGCACCCCCACATCGTGGCGGTGTTCCAGGTCGGCACCACGCGCGGCGGACACCCCTACCTGGTGATGCCTTACCACGCACACGGCTCGCTCGAGCAGCGCATCCGGGACGACGGACCGCTCGGGTGGGCTGCGGTCCTGCGGCTGGGAGTGAAGATCTCGGGCGCGCTGGAAACCGCGCATCGCGCCGGGATCCTCCATCGCGACGTGAAACCGGGCAACATCTTGCTGACCGAATACGGGGAGCCGGAATTGACGGATTTCGGCATCGCGCGAATACCGGGAGGCTTCCGCACGACCAGCGGAATCATCACTGCCTCGCCGGCGTTCACCGCGCCGGAGGTACTGCGCGGCTCGCCGCCGACGCCGGTCTCGGACGTGTACAGCCTGGGAGCCACTCTGTTCTGCTCCCTCACCGGGCACGTGGCCTACGAACGTCGTGTCGGCGAGCAGGTGATGGCGCAATTCTTCCGGGTCTCCGAGCAGCCCGTCCCGGATCTCGGGGAACGGGACGTGCCGGAAGAGGTGCGTGCGGCCATCGAACACGCGATGGCCACGGAGCCTGCGGACCGGCCCGCGGGCGCCGCGAGCCTCGGCCAGGAACTGCGCCGGGTCCAGGAACGTACTGGCGGTCCGGTCGATTCCTTGGTCCTGCCGCCCACACACCGGTCGTCGGTCGCGCCCGCTGAGGTGTCGTCCAGTCGGCGGGAAAGAGACGCTGTCCCACCGACTCCCGCGACGAAGTACCGTCCGCCCGGCCTCCCACGGACGCCTCTCCCCAGGAAATGGCTGCTGGATCAGCTTCGGTCGAACGAACACACCCGGCTCACCTGGATCCACGCACCGAGCGGATTCGGCAAGACGACGCTGGCCGCGCAGTGGCGCGACGAGCTGCTACGTAAGGGCGCGGCGGTAGCCTGGCTCACCGTCGACGAGGACGACAACAATGTCGCCTGGTTCCTCGCACACGTGGTGGAAGCGCTCCGCTCGGCCTACCCGCGGCTCGCCGATGAACTCGCCGATGTTCTCGACGCCCATCCCGACCCCACCCGCGCGATGCTGACCGCGCTCGTCGACGCACTGCATACCCGGCAGGATCGGCTCACCCTGGTGCTCGACGACTGGCAACGGGTGAACGCCCCGGCATCGGTCGCCGCGGTCCGATTCCTTCTCGAACACGGCTGCCATCATCTGCCGATCATGGTGACGAGCACGTCCAGGTCCGGATTGCCGTTGAGCAGACTGCGCATGCACGGCGATCTGGTGGAGATCGACGCGACGGCGTTGCGATTCGATAGCGACGAAGTGCGCGAGTTTCTCGCGGAAGCGGGTGGATTGCGGCTGAACCGGGCCGATATCGACACCCTCGCGCGCGTCACCGACGGCTGGATCGCCGCGCTTCAGCTGGCCGTACTGTCGCTGCGCGCAGGCGAGGATCCCGCGCGTCTGCTCGAACGGCTCGCCGAGCACCCCGACATCGGCGAGTTCCTGGCCGAGAACGTGCTCGGCGCGCTCGACCCCAGCACCCTCGAATTCCTCATGCTCACCTCGCTCTGTGAGCGCGTCTGCGGCGACCTCGCCGCCACGCTCACCGGAAACGATCACGCCCAGGAACTGCTCGAGGACATCGAAGACCGAGGCATGTTCCTGCAGCGGGCCGACCCGGAGCGGCGATGGTTCCGCTATCACCAGCTGTTCGCCGGGTACTTGCGGCGACGGTTGGTCTCCGAGCGTCCGGACGAGATCCCCGCCCTGCGGCTTCGAGCGTCGACTTGGTTCGCAGAGCACCACCTGCTCAACGAGGCGGTCGATCAGGCGCTCGCGGCCGGGGACGAGGACCGAGCCGCCGACCTCGTCGAGCGAGATGGCCAATACCTGCTGGAGCGATCGCGGATATCGCTGCTGCAAGGCATTCTCGCCAAGCTGCCCGTGCGGGCAAGCTGCACGCGACCCCGGCTCCAGCTGCTCGCGACCTGGGTGAACCTCGTCCTGCGCCGACCGGGGCCAACCGCGGCGGCCCTGGCCCGATTCGATGCCGCCCTCGACGAGGCGGCCCCGCCCGAGAGTGAACGCGCGCAGATGCGGACCGAGGCCGACGTCCTGACGAGCGTCGGCGAGATGTTCGCCGACCGGGTTGCCGACCTGGACCGGCTGATCGGCGACGCGCTGGCGCGGCCGGAGGCCTTCTCGCCGTTCGTGGCGGGAGCGGCGGGCAATATCGCCACCTACGCCGCGATCCAGCGCTTCGATTTCGACGCCGCCCGCCGCTGGCAGCAGTGGGCCACCCCGTATCACGAGGCGACCGGTCCGTTTCCCAGGGTCTACGGCTGCTGCTTCGGCGGAATGGCAGCCAGGGAACAGCTCGACCTCCCGGCCGCCGAGGAGATGTTCCGAACAGCGCTCGATACCGCTCGCGCCACCATGGGGAACACTTCGCACGCGGCCCGTCTCGCAAGCGCCCTGCTCGGCGACTTACGTTACGAGACAGGTGATCTCGAGGAAGCCGCCGAGCTGCTCGAAGAGAGCAGGGGGCTGGCGACCGAAGGCGGAGGCGGTGTCGACTTCATGATGGCCACCTACGCGACGGGCGCGCGAGTCCGGGCGCTGCTGGGTGACCAGGACACCGCGCGGGGACTATTGGACGAGGGCATGGCGCACGCCGAACGCCTGGCACTGCCGCGCCTGGCCGCACGGGTGCGCAATGAGCGGGTCCGACTGGGGTTCGAGCTCGAGCACGGCGAACCGGAGGCGATCCTGCGCCGACGCGCGCCCCAGCGCAGGGACGGGATAGCGACTTTCATCGATGAATGCGACGAAGACTCCGCCATCCGGCTGCTGCTCGCCGACCCGAACGCCGAACGCCGTAGCGAGGCGGTCGAGCGAGCGCGCACCCTCACCTCCGGCATCGACGCGGTGAGCAGACCGCTCGCCGCACTGCGCGCCGGTTTCCTGCTCGGCGTAGCGCTGCGGCTTACCGGCCGGTCCGAGGAAGCGGAGCAGACGCTCGCACCGCTGGCACGGCATTCCGCCCGACTGGGACTGTCCCGCCTACCCGTCGATTCGGCGGCCGGAACAGCGCCCCGGCCCACCGGCTGAACAGGGCGCCGGCGGTCGTAGTGGCCGGCTATCGCCTCCGCGAGCCGCCACGACCGAGTTCAGAGGGGCGATATAGACGCGCACCGTGTCCAAGTTCTTGCACACTCCCGCCTCGGGACTCCCTTTAGTGTCGAGAGCACTCGTTATTCGGCGAAGCGCCACGAGGACAGGGAGCGAGAGTTGCCGAAGGGCTATCCGGCACAGGCCGGTCTCACCATCGATTATCCGGTGTCCGCGGTGGAGGACACCGCGCAGGCCAGCGGATACTTGCTGGCCGCCGTGCGGGATTGTCTCGAAGTATCGATCTGCCTGCTCGACGGGCCCGCACAGCCCGAGCAGCTCCGCAGGCTCGAAGAGGAGGCTGCGCGGTGGGCATGCGCGGACATCCCGATCGTCACCATCCTGCGCGTCGTCCACGATGGCGTCCGGCTCGGCATCGAACTGGCCGGCGACCGGGCGTCGACCGAGGCCGGCCAGCTCGGCGCCGTCGATACGGACCGGGTGCTGGGGTTGCTCGGCACCGTCACCGCCGCCGTCGCCCGCGGCTACACGCGGCAGTTGCACACCGCGGCCCATCAGCACCACACCGCCACGCGCGCCCTTGCCTCCGCACTGCTCGAGGGACAGCCGACCTCGACATTGGCGCGCCACAACGGCATCGAGGTCGCCGACGAGTACTGGATCCTGGCCGTCGCCGTCCCCCGTCCCGCCAGCGCCGCAGCCCAGTCACGTGTCCGGACCGAACGTCCGCTCCGGCGCATCCGAGCCGAACTCGCCCACCGTTCCCAGGGTGCCGCGCTGTCGATCCTCTCGCCCACCGGCGGCACCATCCTGCTGCCCACCGCACTCGCCGGCGACAGCACACTGGACGAGTGGATCGCCGCCATCGCCCGCATCGCCGAAGTTCCGGTCACCGCGACGCTCATCCGCGCGGCGACGCCGGATATTCCCTCCTGCGCCGCCCAAGCCCATGAACTGCTCGACTTGGTCCACCGGCTCGGATTGCGAGACGGGCTGCACCGCTTCGCCGATCTGGCACTGGAATACCAGCTCACGCGTCCTGGTCCTGGACTCGAATGGCTCAGCGCCCTGCTCGACCCCCTCGACGAGGAGCCCGAACTGCTCGAGACCCTGCGGTGTCACGTCGCCAACGGTATGAATCGAAGACGAACCGCCCAGATGCTGTACCTACATCCGAACACCGTCGACAACCGGCTCAAACGAATAGCCCAGATCATCGGTTTGGACGCGACCCAGTCGTCCGGACTGTGGTATCTGCGATCGGCTTTGATCGCCCGTAGGCACCGCGCTACCGCTCCGAAGCGGGTCCGCCGCGAACCGCCCACCGGACCCGAGCTACCGCGACAACTCCGCGAAGTGGCCCGCCACAAGCATTATGCATAATGCTAGATACGTAACTTTTCCAATTTTGTGCGCTAAATCTGCTTCAGATGCCCGTCGCCGGGTAGGTCTCAGGAGGAGACAGATCCGACTGACAAAGGAGGCGTACCGGCATGACGGACACGACGGCGAAGGCCAAGGACGCACTGACCGATGTCGCCACGAAGACCATAGGGGCCGTGGCGCCGAAGAAGATCATCGAACCGATGGTCGAACTCTGGGCGCACGGCAAACGGACTCCCGTATATCGGCGTCCTGACGAGGTGGGGTTGGCATACGAGGACGTGTTCTTCCCCGCCATGGACGGCCTGACGTTGGAGGGCTGGTTCATCCCCGCCGACTCCGACCGGTTGATCATCCACAATCACTTCCTGCCGGGCAACCGCTACGGCTACGCGGGCCACCTCGACGGTTTACAGGACTTCGGCGGGTTCGAGGTGAGTTTCCTGCCCGAGTACAGGGCTCTGCACGATGCCGGTTACAACATCCTGTGCTACGACATCCGCAATCACGGCCTCAGCCCCGACGGCCACGGCCGCACCGTCGGTATCGGCCTGCTCGAATACCGTGATGTGATCGGCTCGATCCGCTACGCGAAGTCCCGGCCCGACACCGCGAACATGACCACCGGATTGCTGAGCGTGTGTCTGGGGGCGGATTCGACCTTCGTGGCGATCGACAAGCATCCCGGCGAATTCACCCACATCAAGGCGATGATCGCGTTGCAACCCATCTCGGCTCGCGCGTTCGTCGAGCGCACGATTGTCGAAGGCGCAGGCATCGACAACGGCGTCGAACTGTTCGACCAGGCGTTGCACGCCCGCACCGGCTTCCACGTCGACGAGCAATCGCCGATTCCACGGGCCGCGTCGGTGCGTATGCCGACGCTGGTGGCGCAGGTACGGGACGACACGTTGACTTATCCGTCGGATGTGCAGGCGATCTACGACAACATCGCCGCCCGCGACAAGAAACTGCACTGGATCGAAGGGACCGACCAGCGCTTCCGCGGATACAACTATTTCGGCGAGCGCCCCGAAGTGATGCTGGATTGGTTCGACTCGCACATGAAGTAGAAGCTCACCCCCGCAGCACCGGCCGGGTGGTGGCGAACGCCTGCGATCAAGAGCTCTCCCCCTTGGCGTCCTCCACCACCCAGGCGGCGATCTGGGCCCGGGAGGTGAAGCCGAGTTTGGTCAGGATGTGTTCGACGTGGCCTTGCGCGGTTCGCTGGGAGATGACCAGTGCGGCGGCGATCTGCCTGTTGGTGAGGCCTCGGGAGACGAGATCGGCGACCTGATGCTCGCGCTTGGTCAATTCCGCGGCTCCCGAGGCGGAACTCGGGCCAACGGGCTGTTCACCCAGCGCGTAGGCCGCTGCGGCGTCCATTTCCATCGCCAACCCCCGCCGACGGGCCGCGTCGAATCGGCGTTCCCCGAGCATCCGCCGCGTCCGCTGTTCGCATTCGCGGTGGAAGCGCAGCATGTTCGGGAAGACACTCGTGGCGCTGCTTCCGGCCGGCCACGCGGTCTCGGCGGCTCCCAGCAGAACGGCCGCGCGCTCCGCGTCGCTCGGGTCGACAGTCCACGCCAGTGCCTCGAGGGCGAAGGCGGCCACGAAGGGGTTGCCCAGGCGCTGGTTGACGCGTAGCGAGTCCTCCAGCAATGCCCGTGCGCGGTGATGGTCGCCTTCTTGCCAGGCGACGACGGCGAGACCGCGCAATGCGGCCGCGCGATGGAGTAGTTCGCCGGAAGTCTCCGTCACAGCGAGGATCTGCCGGTAACAATCCGTTGCCTTGGCGACGTCGCCGCCCAGCTCGCATGCCCAGCCGAGCAACGCCAGGGCGTTGAGCCGCAGATTCTCGGTGCTGCCCGGCCCGAGCGACCGCAACGACCGCTCGAAGGCTGAAGTCGCATGGGCGGCGTCGCCCCGGGCGAGTGCGAGGGCCCCCTCGGAGTAAGCGATGCGCGCCAGGGTCAACGGGCTCGGCGATCGCTCGGCGAGCACCCGTCCCTCCTCCAAGAGAGCGGTCGCCGCCTGGAAATCTCCTTGCGCAGCGGCCAACTGGCTGTCGGCACGGAGAGCGTTGACGCGATCGGGTATCGATGAGGCGAGTGGGTGGGCCAGGGCTCGGTCCAGCCAGGACCGGCCTTCCCCGTACATGCCGCGGAAGTTCCAGAAATCGAACATCGCCGCGGCCATGGTCATCCCGCCGTCTCCGGCCGCGCCGGTCTCATCGGAGAGAAACAATTCGAGCGCTTCACGCATGTTCGGTTGTTCGCGGTCGAGCCGGGCGACCCAGTCCGGCGCGCGTGCGCCGATCCACTCCGCGTCCCAGTCCAGCGCCAGCTGCCGGTACCACTGGCGGTGCCTGCGGCGCAGGTTCTCCTCCTCACCGGACACCTGCAGCTTCTCCCGGCCGTAGTCGCGCAAGGTCTCGAGCATCCGGAAGCGCACGACGGTGTCGAATTCCTCGCGGATCAGGATCGACTTGTCCACCAGGGACGACAGCACGTCCAAGACGGCGTGCGGCGCGAAGTCGAAGCCGCATACCCGCTCGGCGGCGTCGAGTTCGCAGGTGCCCGCGAACACCGACAGCCGCGCCCAGAAACGCCGCTCCGCCGCGGTGCACAGCTCATAGCTCCAGTCGACACACCAGCGCAGCGTCTGCTGCCGGGCCGGTGCGGTGCGGCTGCCCCGGGTGAGAAACGCGTAGCGGTCGTCGAGCCGTTGCAAGATCTGCTGCGGCGACATCGTGCGTATCCGGGCCGCGGCCAACTCGATCGCCAGCGGCAATCCCTCGAGCCGGGCACAGATCCTGGCCACCGCGGTTTTGTTGTCCTCATCGAGTTCGAAGCCGGGCAGCGCCGCGGCGGCGCGATCGGCGAACAACGTCACCGCGTCGAAGCGCGGCAACCCCCGCAGCGACGGTTCTCGGTCCGGATCGGGAACCGTCAGCGGAGACACCCGTAGCACAGCCTCGCCCTCGGCATTCAGCGGCTCGCGGCTGGTCACCAGGATCCGCAGGTCCGGACAGGCGCGCAAGAACGTCTCGGTCAGCTGGGCGACCGCATCCACCAGCTGCTCGCAGTTGTCCAGTATCAGCAGCAGTTCCCGCGAACGCAGAGACCGGACAAGCGTCTCGAGCAGCGCCTCCGCCGAATCGTCCCGCACATTCAGGCTCGCCGCCACCACTTCGACCAGCAGCCCGGGATCGGAAACGTCGGCTAGTTCGACCGACCACACCCCGTCACGGAAGTCGCGCCGCGCACTCGAGGCGGCGCGCAGGGCCAGTCTCGTCTTTCCGACGCCCCCGCTTCCGGTCAACGTCACCAGCCGCGACGTCGTCAGCAGATTCCGCACCTCGGACACCTCGGTGCGCCGACCGACGAAACTGGTCAACTCCAGCGGCAAGCTGCCTTCGAAGCTTCGCACGCCGGATGTGCTTGCCATGGCGGGTGTACTCACCTCCCGGCGTGTCCGCAGCGGCTTATCGGCGACCGGAAGGACACGACCGCGCGGTCGAACCGATACGTGGAGCGGATACCACCCGCGACCGCAGAACAAACCGTTCGTTCGGTCTACCGGGCCGGCACAAGCACCGCCGCTTCGGCCAGGAAGCACACCGAGCCGCCCACCCGCTCGCAAGCGATACTCGCGGCGGTGATGAGCGAGCCCGCGGCGCCTCGCTCCGTGTTCCGAGCCGATCAGCTAAGGTGCTTGCGGAAGAACGGCACCAGGTTCTCCAGCGCGACACCGGTCGGGCCCGGCTTGTCGTACAGGTCGTAGTGCGACGCGCCCTCGACCACGACGAGTTGCTTGTCCTTCGACGCAGCTCGACCGTACAGCTCCATGCTGAGCCGCTGCGAACCGAAGGCGCCGACCTTGTCGCCGATCACGACGCACAGCGGCTGGGTCAGGAAGACCTCGACGCGGTCGTACGCATCCCAGTCGGCCAAGGCAGCCCGACGACCGAAGTTGAAGCTGGTCTTACCACCAGGGGCTTGACCGCGATCGGTTTTGTAGTACTCCGTGGCCTCGACGACGTCGACATCCGTGATACCCGCCTGCTTCGCCGCGTCGACCGACGGAGGCAGCAGATCGTTGATCACCTGGGCCTGTCCGCGAGCCTCCGCGGTGCGCTGCGCGGCGATGGCCTCGAGCATCCCCATCGGGTTGTACTCCGAGAAGCCCTCTCGCATCAGCCGGCCGACGTTGCTGCCGACGACGGTGCCCAGTGCCTTGATCCGGCGGTCGATCTTGGTGGCTGCCACGGCGTAACCCGCTCCGCCGCAGATCGCGAGCACACCGATGTTGTCCGCGTCGACGTAGGGCAGGGTGACGAGGTAGTCGATCACAAAGCTGAAGTCGCTGGTCCGGAAACCGGGATCCTCGACCGACCGCGGATCGCCACCGCTTTCACCCTGGAAGCTCGCATCGAAGGCGGCCACCACGAAGCCCGCCTCGGCCAGCGCCTTGCCGTAGACGTTGCCCGAAGTCTGCGCCTTACAGCTACCGGTGGGATGGGCCGAGACGATCGTCGGATACGTCTTCGACTCATCGAAACCGGGTGGGAAGTAGATATCCGTGGCGATGTCCCAGGCCCAACCCTTGACCGCCACCGTTTCGATATTGCCTGCCATGATCTTCCTCTCCTGTGCTCGACCGCTTACAAAGGCAAATCTATGAGCGTTTGGGCAGCAGGGGCAGGGCGCGACGGCGCCTAGGAAAAATCCCTCCCACAAGGATTCCCCACGCCCCCGACGGGGCCGCACCGAAGCCGAGCCGACATTCGTGCGGTATCCCACTTACCTCGTCGAAACGGACCAGCGCTATCGCCGCCATGTGATCGATCGGCCCCGACGGCTCGCCGATGCCCCGAGCAGCGCTTACCAGCGCTGTGACCCAGCCCACCCGCGGAGGTTGACAACATAATATATAAAGCATAGTGTGCTCGATCACATCCTTCGAGCGAGAAAGGCCAGGTCGAGCTCAAACAGCAGCAACGGACTGCCGTCGTGCCCGTTCGCTGAAACATCACCCCCCGAAAGAACAAGGAAGTTCAGATGAGGATCAGCACCGTCGTCGCCACCACTGTGGCCGCCGCATTCGCCGTCGTCGCCGGAACCGCCGGCGCCACCCCGGACAACCCGGACGCCGTCGGTTTCACAGCGCATGCCGTTGGTGACCGGAGCGTCATCGAGACCGACGCGGGTTCGCTTGCGGTGGAGAACGACATGTTCGAAGTCAAGGCCGCCGACGGAACCGTCCTCGCCGCGACGCCGTTGCGATTCCGGGTCGACGAGTTCGAATTTCCCATCAGCGCGGAGGTCGCCGGTCGCACCGCCACCTTGACACCCCGGTTCGATCTCGAGCACGCGGTGTACGCACCGGTCGCCCTGCCGTACGAGGACAAAGCGCCGTGGAAGAACGAGTACGACCGTGAACAGGCCGCTTGGAGCCGCATGACCAGCACCATCACCATGGGCGCCACGCTCGGCACCCTCATCGGCGGCCTCGGCGGCGGCGCCGTGGGCTGTGTGCTCGGCGGAATCGCCGGCGCGACGATCGCCGCGGCCACGATCGCCGGCCTCTTCGGCCCGTTCATTCCCGCCGCCGCGGTCGGCTGCCTCGGCGGGATCGTCGCTGTCGGCGCGCTGGGCACCATCGCCGGACAGCTGTTCGTCACGGCGCCCATCGCCACTGTCGCCGTCATCCAGTATCTGTCTACCGTGAATTCACCGCTGCCGGAAAAGTGATCGGCCCTGCCGAACCCGACTGTCGATGCTCCAGTCCGGCGGATGGAGCATCGACCGTCGTGAAATTCCTGCCGCCGAACTGCGCCAGAGCGTCGAGCACCGACTGCGACGCCGTGCAACCGCCCTGCTTCGGCCTGGTGTAGTAGCCGGCGCTGATCACGGCGAGCGTCGCCGGCATGGGAATGTGGCATCGGCATCAACTGCTTCGTCAGCGTCGGCAATCAGGCCGCGCTCGGCGGGCCCACCCGAGCACTGCCCCACCGAAATCGGTTGCAGGCGAGACCCGATGGATGGCCCGATCCGCACCGGCGTGGTCGCCGAAGGCCGATCTCGCGACCGGGCCGCTGCGTGTTGTGACGGCGATTCGAGTGCTCGTCCCGGAATGCCGGGCCGGAACTTCACCTTCCGGGCCACTAGCCCGCAGTCGTCAATGAATGTGACACCTTTCACAGGCGAATCGGAGACTATCGGCGCGCGCAACCGGGACCAAGTGAATGTTTCCGAATTCCGGGTTCGAAAATCGTGAATTGACCGCTGCGGCAGCCGGTGCGAGCATGCGTTTATCAGGTATCACAAGGGGTCACCCGGTTGGCCCGGGCGAATTCTCCGAGGGAGTCATCGATGTTGACACGGGGCGCGGTGCTGCGCGAATCACCGGGAATCTACGAAATCGTCGAAATGGAACTCGACGATCCGCGACGCGGGGAAATCCGGGTCAGGATGGTGGCCAGCGGCCTGTGTCATTCCGACGATCATTTCGCCACCGGCGACCAGACTCCCGGCATTCTGCCCATCGCGGGCGGGCACGAGGGCGCCGGCATCGTGGAGGCGGTCGGGCCAGGGACGACCGGCTTCGCCGAGGGCGATCACGTGGTGTTCTCCTTCCTGCCGGTATGCGGCCGCTGCCGGTGGTGCGCGAAAGGGTTACAGAACCTGTGCGACCTCGGCGCGTTCCTGGCCACCGGCGCCCGCTTCGACGACCCGACCTCGTTCCGGCTGTCGCTGGGCGGTGCGCCGGTCGGGCAACTCGCCGGGCTGGGCACGTTCTGCGAGTACGTCACCGTGTCGGTGTCCTCGGCCATCCGCATCGATCCCGCGATTCCCCTGGACGTCGCGGTGCTCGCCGGTTGCGGTGTCGGCACCGGGTGGGGCGCGGCCGTCAACTCCGCGCAGGTGCGCCCGGGAGACGTCACCATCGTGATGGGTGTCGGCGGCATCGGGATCAACGCGGTCCAGGGCGCCGCCCAGGCGGGCGCGAGCGCGGTGATCGCGGTCGACCCCGTCGCTTTCAAGCGCGAGTCGGCGCGGAAACTCGGTGCCACCCATGCTGTCTCCTCCATCGAGGAGGCCGAGGAACTCGCCCGCTCCATGACCAACGGTCAAGGCGCGGACTCGGCGATCGTCAGCGTCGGCGTGACCACCGGCAAGCACATCGGCCAGGCGCTGCAGGCGGTGCGCAAGGCGGGCACCTGCGTCGCCGTCGGCCTTGGCGACACCTTCGTCAAGGACGGCGACATCGACCTGCACCAGCTCATCCTGTTCCAGAAGCGGTTGCAGGGCTCGCTTTTCGGCGCCTGCGCGCCGACCGCCGACATCCCCGCCCAGCTCGCGATGTACCAGCAGGGCACCCTGAAACTCGAAGAACTCGTCACCACCCGCTACGCGCTCGAGGACGTCAATCAGGGCTTCGAGGACATGAAGGCGGGCCGTAATCTGCGCGGAATCATCATTCACGAGGGCTGACCGTTACGCACCCTGCGCTCCTCCGGATCGGCCGCCGCATTCGTCTTCGACGCGTTTCATCCGGCCGAGCGACTGCTGACCCAGCCGCTGCTCGTCGTGTGCGGGATCGAGCCGTTCTTCTCCGCACACCTGTGACCGTGAATGCGATGGCCGGTCCGGTGCGCCGGGTCGGCCATCGCGACAATATGCGGCCGCGTGTGGTTACAGATCGTCGGGCGACACAGCCGGTGGGCGGTGGCGCTCGGCCTCGGGGCCGGACGTGATCGGCGCGAAGTTGGCACCCGGCAGGAGCAGGTGGCCCGCGTCGACGGGCAGCGCGACACCGGTGATCTGCTCGGCCAGGTCCGAGAGCAGGAAGACCACCGCGTTGCTCACAGCCTGTGACGGCAGCGCGGTGCGGCCCGCAAGAGGGGCATAGCCGTAGATGGCGTCGAGGGCGATCCTGCGGTCGACCGGTTCGCCCGGGGCGACGAACAGCTTGTGGCCCATGGAGTTGTCCCAGATCTTGGTGTCGATCGCGCCCGGGCAGACCGTGTTGGCGCGTACGTTGTGCGGGCCGAGCTCCAGGGCGGTGTTCTTGAGCAGGCCGATCACGCCGTGCTTGGCGGCGATGTAGGAGGTGTAGCCGGCCGTTGCCTCGAGGCCACCCACCGACGCGATCGCCACGATGGCTCCGGCCCTGCGTTCGACGAAGTGCGGCGCGACCGCTTTGATCGTGCGGAATACGCCGCCGAGGACGGTGTCGACGACAACCTGGAACTCTTGCTCACCGGTCTGCCAGCCCGCGGGACCGAGGTCCCAGACACCGGCGTTGGCGACGACACCGTCGATACCGCCGAGGGTGTCCACGGCCTGGGCCACCGCCGAGTCCAGGTCGTCCTGGCTGCGCACGTCACCGACCACGGTGAGCGCCCGGCGGCCCTGCTCCTCGACGAGTTTCCTGGTCTTGTCCAGATCGTCTTCGGTCGCCAGCGGGTACCTGATACCGGGGACCGGTGCGGCGATGTCGAACAGGACGACGTCGGCACCCTCACGCGCGGCGGTCACCGCGTGCGAACGTCCCTGTCCGCGTGCGGCTCCGGTGATGAAGACGACTTTGCCGTCGAGTGTTCCCATGACGATTCCTTCGGTTCGATTTCGAGAATTCGCCGCAGGCACGGCGAAAAGATCGGGCAGGCGGTTCCGGACATCGACGGATCCACGTGAGGCGCGTACCTGGATTCGACAGTAGAGAGACGTGGGGCACAGCAGTGTCCAACATCTTGGACACTAACCTCGGGGACGGCCGCCACCACTTCATTCGCACCGAAGCGCGTCTTTCCCGATCGCTGATCGGCTTCCGGCGTGGACCCGGGTTACGTTCGTCCTGCCGGGCCCCCGATTTCCCGCAATATGCAGGTGGATCGGGGCGCGTCGACGACCTCGCTCGTATTCAGGCGATCACGCCGTCGGCGCGCAGCTCGGCCATGGCATCGGCACTGAATCCCCAGTCGCCGAGCACCTCGTCGGTCTGCTCGCCCGGCTGCGCGGGTGGGCGCTGGATCGCGCCGGGTGTGCGGCTGAACCGGGGGGCGGGAGCCGGCTGGACGACACCGGACACCTCGACGAAAGTGCCGCGGTCCCGCAAGTGCGGGTGCGTGGGCGCCTCGGTCAGCGACAGGACCGGGGACAGGCAGGCCTCCCGGCCGTCGGCCACGGCGCACCATTCGTCGCGGGTCCTGGTGCGGAAGACCTCGGCCAGCCGCTCGCGCATCCGCGGCCAGCCGCTCCGGTCGTGCTGATCCGGAAGTTCGGACTCGTCGAGGCCGAGCACATCCAGCAGATTGCGCCAAAACCGGGATTCGTTGGCGCCCACACTGATCCAACCGCCATCGGCGGTCTCGTAGACGTTGTACCAGGGCGCGCCCGAGTCCAGGCGGTTCACGCCGCGTTCGTCGTGCCAGTAGCCGGCGGCGAGCAGCCCGTAGAACAGGGTCATGAGCGAGGCCGAACCGTCGACCATCGCCGCGTCGACAACCTGGCCGCGGCCCGAGGTGCGGCTCTCCAGTAGGGCCGAGACGACGCCGAACGCCAGATACAGCGAACCACCGCCGAAATCGCCCGCTAGATTCAGCGGGATGACCGGCGGTTCTCCGGCCCGGCCGACCGAGTGCAGGACGCCGGTGAGTGAGATGTAGTTGATGTCGTGGCCGGGGGCCGACGCCAGTGGGCCGTGCTGGCCCCAGCCGGTCATCCGGCCGTAGACCAGTGCCGGGTTGACCGCCAGACAGTCGTCGGGTCCCACGCCCAGCTTCTCCGCGACACCTGGCCGGAACCCCTCGATGAGGATGTCGGCGCTGCGCGCCAGGGCCAGGACCGCGGCGACCGCCGAGGGCTTCTTCAGGTCGAACACCGCGCTGCGCCTGCCCCGGTTGAGCAGATCGAAGCGAGCGTCGACCGGGGCGCCGCCGTCGTAGCCGGGTGGCCGGTCCAGGCGCAGGACGTCGGCGCCGAGGTCGGCCAGCAGCATGGCGGCGAAGGGGGTCGGCCCGACCCCGCCCAGCTCCAGCACCCGCACCCCCGACAGCGGGCCGCTCATCGGGCCAGCGATCCGTTACTCGCGCCGATGTCCTCGGCGGCGGCCAACGGCGGCGGCCGCTTGCCGTCGAAGGACAGCGGCAGCCCGACGACCCCGATCTCGTCGGCACTGGGTGCGCCGATGATACCCAGTGCGCTGGTCTGCTCGTGGGCGATCATCTCGGCGGTGATCTGCACCGGCGCGAACGGAACCCCGAAGTCCCGCAAGCGGTTCTGCCAGAACTCGCGCGTGTCGCCTGCCAGCCGCTCTCCGATCAGGCGATCGATCTCGGCACGGTTCACCAGCCGCGCCTGGTTGGTCGCGAAGCGTTCGTCGGTGGCCCATTCCGGCCGGTCCAGTGCCGCACTCAAGCGCGCGAACAACCCGTCGTTGCCGCAGCTCACGATGAGATCGCCGTCGGCGGCAGAGAATGCCCGGTGCGGGACGATGAACGCCACGCCCGATCCGCGCCGTTCGCCGGGCGCGCCGTCGGTGTTGTAGCCGGCCACGCCGATCGACATCCAGGCGATGGCGGTCTCGAGCAGCGACGCGTCCACCGCTGCGCCGTCCAGCTTGGACTGCCGCCGGTACAGCGCGGCGAGGATTCCGATGGCGGCCCACATGCCGGTGCCGAAGTCGATGATCGAGACACCGGCGCGCACCGGCGGTCGGTCGGGTTCGCCGGTGATGCTCATGATCCCGGAGAAGGCCTGCATGAGCGGGTCGTAACCGGGCAGGGTGTTCATCGGCCCGGTGTGCCCGAACGCGCCGACCGCGCAGTGCACGAGCTCGGGTTTGGTCACCCGCAGGCTCTCGGCGTCGAGCCCGTACTTCGCGGCCGAGCCGGGACGCAGATTGT
The DNA here is from genome assembly GCF_053604885.1 of Nocardia sp. NPDC003999. Taxonomy (NCBI): domain Bacteria; kingdom Bacillati; phylum Actinomycetota; class Actinomycetes; order Mycobacteriales; family Nocardiaceae; genus Nocardia; species Nocardia sp. NPDC003999. Next base: position 588,763 of record NZ_JBSGIB010000003.1, on the reverse strand, counting down.
GCAGGAAGACATCGGCGCGCTCGGCGATGAGCCGGTGCAGTTCGGCGAGCTGGTCGCGGTCCTTGATGTCGATGCTGACGCACCGTTTGCCCCGGTTGAGCGCATGGAAGGCGGCGCCGCTGCCCTTCCACATGCTCGGTCCCCAGCCGCGCGCGGAGTCACCGGTCGGCCGTTCGACCTTCCAGACCTCGGCGCCGAGTTCTGCCAGGATCTTGCCGGCGAACGGCGCCGAGGCGCTGTCGCCCAGCTCCACCACCACGATCCCCGCCAGGGGGAGTTCATTCTGCATCGCCCGCTCCTGACCGATAGTCTTCTGTCATCGTGCACCTCTACCTGGTGGTCGCGGTGGTGAAGACGGGAACCGTCTGCGCGCCGCGTTCGACGAACCGGACGGTGACGGGTGCGTCGATGGTGAGGGATTCCGGATCGCCCTCGATCTGGCCGAAGAGCATGTAGCCCTCGGCCATCTCGACGAATCCCACGGTGTAGGGAGTGATCGAGGCCCACACGGGCGTGGGGCCGCGCATGACCGTACTGAACGAGTAGAGGGTGCCGTTGCCGCTGGACTGCTCCCAGGCCAGCCGGTCCGAGCTGCAGTACGGGCAGTACGAGTGCGCAGGCCACACGGGCTCGGTGCAGTCGGCGCAACGCTGGAAGGTCAGGCGCTGATCGTCGAGTGCCGCCCAGTAGGGTGCGGCGTCGAGCAGCTCGTACGGCTGCGGCCACTCGTTGGGTGCGGTGGTCTCGCTCATGATGTCTCCGATCCGCTCAGGCCGTCGCGGCCAGTACGAGGACGCTGCCCGCCGCGAGCATGCCGCCCGCGCCCTGGACCAGCGCGGTTTCCGGCCGCACGGCAGGCGCCAGTCCGTGTGCCGTGCCCCGCAGCTGGCGCACGGCCTCGACGAGGGTGTCCATGTTGCAGGAGATGCCGGGCTGGCCGAAGGACAGCCAGCCACCGTTGGTGTCGGTGGGCAGGTCACCGTCGATGCCGGTGCGGCCTTCGCGGTAGACGTCGATGCCGTGGCCCTTCTTCGCGAAGCCCAGGTCCTCCAGGAGGATCGGGCCCATGTGGGCGAAGTTGACCGACAGTTGCACCATGTCGATGTCGGACGGGCCGAGGTCGGCCATGGCGTAGGCCTGGCGTGCGGCCTCGATGGTCGCGGTGTGGGTCAGGTTGGGCAGGGTGCCGAAGCCGGGGAACTTGCACTGGCGCATGTTCATCCGGTCGGTCAGGTACTCGTGTGTGGTGGCCGAGCCGTAGCCGTGCAAGTAGACCGGACTCTGGTGCGGGCGCACGTTGTCGGGCGCGGTGACGACGAGGGCGCCACCGGTGCCGCCGCCCCAGGTGGAACACATCCACCGGCGCAGCGGGGTGGCCACATACGGGGAGGCGAGCACCGTGGCGACATCGATCTCGCCGTGGCGGGCCTTGGCCGCGTGCGGGTGGTGCGCGCCCCAGCGCTGGTTGGCGACGGCGACTTCGGCGAGATCGGTTTCGGTGATGCCGAATTCATGGAAGTACCGGCGCGCGGCCTGGGCGTAGAGGGACGGGATCGTGGGTCCGTAGATCACTTCGTACTGCGGATCCGCGTCGGCCTCGGCGCCCATGGCCACGGCGTCGACGAACAACTCCGTCGCGTCGCTCTGCAGGCAGAGCACGTACTCGGCTTTGCCCGCGGCGATCATCTGCGAGGCCTGCGCGAGCGTGGCGGTGAGGCCGGCGCCGTGCAGGGTCAGCTCACTGGTGAATGTCAAGGGCATCTGCATGTGGGAGGCGAAGATGTTGCTCCACTGCGACCGCTTGTCGGCCCACGGCGAGCGACCGGTGAACAGGGCATCCACCTGGTGCCTGGTGATGCCCGCGTCGGCCAGCGCGGCGACGGTGGCCTCGGCCGCCAGTTGCAGCGGGTCCTTGCGGTCGGCGCGGGTGGCATAGGCATCGCCCATGCCCACGATCGCGGCGACAGGTCGGGCGGTCATGGACTCAGCCCCGCGCGTTTTCGGTCGGCAGCGATGCGCCGACGAGGGCGTCGAGATCGGAGCGCTTACGCAGCATGAGCAGGCTCCACTCGCTGCGCTGGACCACGTCACCGTGCTGGTTGAGCGCCTTCATCAGGAAGGTGACGACGCCGAACTTGTCGTCCTTGTCCTTCTTGCCGGTCACCTCGGCGGTGACGTAGATGGTGTCGTTGATGAGCACCGGCTTCAGATAGCGCAGGTTGTCGATGCCGTAGTTGGCCTGGATGGACGGGCCGAACTGGATCAGACCGGTCATCAGCGAGTAGGTCAGCGAGCCCTGCACCAAGCGCTCGCCGAAGCGGGTCCGCGCGGCGTAGTGGATGTTGGAGTGGATCTCGATCCAGTTGCCGGTCAGCGCGCAGTAGTTCACCACATCGGCTTCGGTGATGGTGCGCCCGCCGGAGCGGAACACGGTGCCGACCTCGATCTCGTCGAGCGGCATATCGATGCGATTGTTGATGGTGGCCATCGGTGTTCCTCCTGGAAGTTCTGCGGGACTGCGGCTTACGCGCCGGACGGCAGGCGCATCGACTTGGCGATGATGGTGCGCTGGATCTGCGAGGTGCCGCCGCCGATGGTGGACTGCACGCTCTCGCGCAGGTAGCGCTCCATGTCGGCCTCGGGCAGGTTGGCGTAGCCACCGAGGATCTGCATGCCGTCGAGGGCACACTGCTTGAGGGTCTCCGAGCCGTACAGCTTGGCCATGGAGGTCTCCCGCGGAGCGGGCAGGCCGGCGGCCTTCATCTTCGCGGCGCGGTAGCAGAGCAGGCGGGCGGCGTCCACGCGCGTCTGGTTCTCGGCCAGCATGTGCTTGAGCACCTGGAACTCGTAGATCGGCTTGCCGAACTGGATGCGCTCGTGGGCGTACTTGTTGGCCGCGTGCACCGCTTGCTGGGCGTTGCCGACGTAGGCGGCGGCCACCGCGCAGCGCTCCAGCTCGAGGTGGTCGGTGATGATCTTCCAGCCCTGGCCGACCTCGCCGAGCAGCGCGTCGGCGGGGAGCCGCACCTCGTCGAGGAAGATCTCGGTGGTGCCGGTGGCGTGCCGCGACAGGGTCGGCAGCTTGCGGATGTCCACGCCCGGAGTGTCGTTGGGGATCAGCAGGACCGACAGGCCACCGTGCTTGTCCTCGGTGTCGGTGCGCACGAGCATGGCGATGACGGTGTCCTTGGCGGCGGCGCCCGAGCACCACAGTTTCTGGCCGGAGACGACCCAGTCGCCGTTCTCGTCGCGGCGGGCACGGGTCTTGGTGTTGGACGCGTCCGAACCGGCGTCGGGCTCGGAGATCGACACCGAGAAGCGGAGGGAACCGTCGATGAACGGCTTGACGTAGCGCGCCTTCTGCTCGGCGGTGCCGTACTTCAGGATGTTCATCGCGGTGAAGGTGGGCACCAGCACGGAGCAGGCGAAGTCGAAGCCGAACTTGCCCAGGCCCTCGGCCATCAGCGAGTAGTCGAAGATGTCGCCACCCGAGCCGCCGTCCGCTTCGTCGATGAGGATGCCCAGCCAGCCCTGCGCGGCGATCTTCTCGTACGCCTCGTAGGGGTACTCCCGGTTCACATCGCAGTGCCGGACGTATTCGACGGTGATCTCCTCGTCCATGAATTTGTTCACGACGTCGAGCCAGGCCGCCTGCGACTCGTCCAGAAAATTGGAATTCATTCTCTTACTCCGTTGTGCGATGCGATTGTTTTTCGCGCGATTCGGCGGATGGCAGGTACCGAGCCTGGGGCGGTCGGCCCGACCACCGCATGTCGATGTCGGGCGCGGTGCGCAAGGAACACTGCGGTGACCTCGCACGATTCCGGATTCCCGAGACGGGATTACCGGCGATATTCCGAGGCTGCACTACGGTGCGGCCGATAGCAAGTGATGAATCGTGAAGTGCCGTTTCACCGATTGCGAATTGAACCGCCGGAATCACCGATCTATGGTCGGAACAGAATTCCGCCGGACCGTCAAATTATCCCGGCGACGACGAATCGGCCATTCAGGAGTGATGATGAGGAATATTCCGTTCTCAACGCGGCACTGGAGCGCGGTCGAGTCCCTGCCCGCCGAGGACGCCCGTCGCGTGCAGGACGAACGACTGCGCGAGCAGCTCGCCTACCTGGCCGGGAACAGCGTGTTCTACCAGGCCAAGTTCGCCGAGCAGGGGGTCGACGTGAGCCGGGTCGCCACGACCGCCGACCTTGCGGGGCTGCCGTTCACCGAGAAGCAGGAGCTGCGCGACAGTCTCGCCGCCCATCCGCCGCTGGGCGCACACGTCGCGGCCGACGGGGCCGATATCGTCCAGGTGCAGGCGTCCTCGGGAACGACCGGCTCGCCGTCATATGTCGGACTGACCGAGCCCGACATCCGCACCTGGTGCGAGCTGGGCGCACGCGCCCTCTATGCCAATGGTTTCCGGCCCGGCGATCGCGTGCTGCACGGCTTCGGCATGAGCAAGGGTTTCGTGGGCGGACTGCCGATCATCCAGATCCTGCAGTACATGGGTGTGGTCGACATCCCCATCGGCGCCGAGGCCGGCGCAGAGCGGCTGCTGCGGGTGCAGGCCGATCAGCGGCCCGAGGGGCTCATCGGCACGCCGTACTTCTTGACCCACCTGGCCGAGCAGGCACCGCGCATCGTCGGCCGCGCCGCCGACGAGCTGGGTGTGCGCTCGATCAGCGTCGGCGGCGAGCCCGGCGGCGGCCTGCCCGCCGTCCGCGGGAAGCTCGAAGCACTGTGGGGCGCTACGTCACGGGAGATGCTGGGCGGCACCGATATCGCCTGCACCTATTGGGGCGAGTGCGAGGCGGGTGAAGGCATGCACTTCCTCTCTCCCGACCTGATGATCGCCGAGCTGATCGACCCGGAGACCGGCGAGCAGGTCGATCCGGTCGCCGGCGCGCAGGGCGAACTCGTCTACACCGCGCTGCGCAGGCAGGCCTCCCCCCTGCTGCGTTTCCGCACCCGCGACCACGTGGTGGTCACCGGCACCGACTGCGCCTGCGGCCGAACCGGTTACAAGGTGCGCTGCGTGGGCCGCACCGACGACATGCTCATCGTGCGCGGGATCAACCTGTTCCCCTCGGCGGTCAAGGAACTCGTCCTGGAGCTCGCGCCCGCGACGACGGGCGAGATGCGGATCCGGCCGGACTTCGAGGGTCACTCCACACAGAAGCCGCTGCCGCTCGTGGTCGAGTACGGACGGCAACTGAGCGAGCAGCAACGCGACGAGCTGCGCACCACGATCGAACAGCGGGTGCGCTCGGCGCTCAACGTCAAAACGATCGTCGACCTGGTTCCCGACGGAACGCTGAAGCGTCCCGACCACGTAAAGGTGGCATTGATCGAACGCGTCTGATCCTGACCAGCGAAGACACGCGCCTAGTTATATACAATATATACTACGGTATGATAGGGTCACTGACCGCTGCATGATCACGAAGGTGAGATGACCACTTTCAACCGCCTGCACCTGATCCGCCAGATCGACCTGTTCACGCTGCGCCTGTTCCTCTCGGCCATCGAAGAGCGGCAGATCGGGCTGGCCGCGATCCGCGAGAACATCGCCGCGTCCACCGCCACCAAACGAATCCAAGTGCTGGAGAACATCGCCGGGGTCGAACTGCTCGTCCGGACCCCGAAGGGCGTGGTACCCAGCGCCGCCGGCACGATCCTGGCCCGCCACGCCCGCAGGATCTTCGACAGCCTCGACGACATGCGATCGGAGTTCGCCTCGCTCACCGAGGGCGTGCGGGGCGAGCTACGGGTCGTGTCGGCCCGCTCGGTGATCGTGCCGTTCCTCGCCCACGAGCTCGGCGAGTTCAGCCGGGAGTTCCCGCTGGTGGACCTGATCGTGCACGAGGTGGAGAACTCCGACATCGTGAAGGAGATCGCCCGCGGCGAAGCCGATCTCGGCGTCTTCGCCTCCGCCTACGGCCTCGACCTCGACGGTGTCGATGTCACCCCGTACCGCCGTGACCGGCTGGTCGTGGTCACCCCGCGCGGCCACCACCTCGCCGAGCGGGGCGCGGTCACCATCCTGGACCTGCTGCCGGAGAACCTCATCGCGCCGCAGGCGCTCGTCGCCGCGCTGCGTGCCTCCGCCCAGCGGGCCGGCGAGGAGTACAAGCCCACGCACGTCCTGCGCAGCGGCGGCACGGCGATCAGTCTGGTGCACGCCGGCCTCGGCGTCACCGTGCAGCCCGAATGCCTGGTCGGGCACGAGTGGTCCGGCCGGGTGGCCGTCCTCGATCTCGATGAGCCGTGGGCCGAGCGCCGGATCCACCTGGCCACGCCGCGAGGCCGCGAACTCGGTCCCTCCACCGAGCTTCTCGTCGAACACCTGCTCGCAACGTCCGCTGCGGAGACCACCGACGCCCTCGGTCTTCCCACCGATTCCTGAGGACACCTTCACGCTCGGTTCCGCCGTATCCGCCGATCTCGCGGCGGCCTTTCTGTCAGCCTGATCTTTCCGAATCCACGTGGCCCGCGCGCGTAAATCAGCGGCGAGGTAGATGATCGTCGACTCGTCGAGGTCGAGCGCTCCGTCGGAGCCGATCGCGAATCGGCGCAGGACCTCCTCGCCACCTCGGGTGTGGTCGGTGCCCAACGCCCCACCTGTCGTCTTGGAATCAGAGGCCATGAAGGGATCATGGGGCGCGGTCCACGGCACGACTGCCCGTGACTCGGACACTTTCCGGATCAGTCGAAGAAGCGGCGCGGTGGCGCCGACAAGCTGCGTGTCGAATCGATTGGCACCATTGCCCTTTCAGACCGGACATCCCGTGATCGTGTCCGAATATCTGGACAGTTCCGGAACCGGAGATTGCCTACCGTCTAGCTCACTTCGCCCCGCATCGCAGCGGCTGCCGAATACGGAGCGGCCAGGGGCGGAAGAACAAGGAGCGCCGATGCTCTGTTTGCGAAAGGTACGTCGATGACGACATCTCCCTCCCGCCGATCCGGTTTCAGCCGCCGTGGATTCCACAAGGCGGCCGTCGCGGTCGCCACGGTCCTGCTCAGCTCGGCGAGCTGGACACTCTCCCCCGCACCGCAGGCCGCCGCCGCCCTGTCGCCGCAGTTCATGCTGGTCGGCGGCACCGCGAGTGGCAGTATCGCGGTACTGCGGATGAACGCCGACGGTTCGCTGACCAAGGTCGCCGGCACTCCGTTCGATGTGGATCTCGGCCTGTTCTCGGTGGCGCTCGCGCCCGAGGGCCGGACCGTCTATGCCACGCAGGCGGCCTCCCAGAAGGTCACCGGCTATCACGTCGACGACCAGGGCGCGCTACGGCCGGTGGCGGGCGGCGAGGCGGTGATCGACGGCGGACTGCCCATCACCTCGGCGATCACCCCGGACGGCAAGTGGTTGTTCGTCGGGGTCGGTGGGTTCCCCGGTCGCATCGACGCGTTCGCGGTATCGGCCGCCGGTGCGTTGACACCGGCCGGCTCGATCCCCGTGCCCGGCGCGGGCGCGGGCATGCTGCCCATGGTGACCATCGACCCCGACGGGCGATTCCTGCGATTCGCGAGCGCGATCGACGGCAACGTCGCCGGTTTCGCCATTCACGCCGACGGGTCCCTGGCCGCACTCGGCGATTCGACACAGGTCGGCCTGCTGCCGGTCAATCCCGGGTACACACCGGACGGACGATTCGTCTACATCAGCCACGAACAGGGCGGCGCGGTCTCGGGATACGCGATCGGCGCAGACGGCCGGCTCACACCCACTCCTGGCTCGCCCTACGCGGTCCCGGCGATGCCGCACAATGCCGAGGTCAGCGCCGACGGGCGCCGCGTCTACATCCCGTCGGTCGCCGCGGGCAAGGTCAACGGTTTCGCCATCGGTGCCGACGGTGCGTTGTCGCCCCTACCCGGCTCCCCGTACAGCACTCCGCTCGGTTCGGGCCCCGGCTGGGTCGTGCTCAGCGACGATCAGAAGCATCTCTATGCCGCCGATGTCCTCACCACCGGAATCACCACCAAGGTGCACATCTATGACGTCCGTGACGACGGCAGCCTGGTCCCCTCCGCACTGCCCACGGTCGACACCGGAACCATCATCTCCGACGGCCCGGTCATGGTGAAGACAAGATAGCCGCTCTGCGCCTCAGCCCAGATTCATATAGACCGCCTTCGGGTAGAGGTAGCTCTCCACGTGCTCGCGGCCGCCCTTCCAACCGTAGCCGCTCATCTTCGTTCCGCCGAAGCCCACCGACGGGTCGAGTACGCCGTAGCAGTTGACCCAGACGGTGCCCGCGGTGAGACCCCGCGACACCCTGTGCGCGGTACCGAGATCTCTGGTCCAGACACCACCCGCCAAGCCGTAGGGGGTCGCGTTGGCCAGGCGCAGTGCCTCGTCCGCGTCGTCGAACGGGATCACCGTCGCCACGGGGCCGAAGATCTCCTCCTGTGCGATGGTCATCTCGTTGGTGGCGGAGGCGAACACCGTGGGTTCGACGAAGAATCCTGAAGCCCGGTCGCCGTCCAGCCTCCTGCCGCCACTGACCAGTTCGGCCTCCTTGTTCCCGATGTCGATGTAGTTCAGCACCCGTTCGAGTTGACGTCGCGAGATCAGCGGGCCGAGCTGGCTGTTCGGGTCGAGACCGTCGCCCACACGAATCGTCTTGGTGAATTCCGCCATGCGCGAGACGAATTCGTCGTGGATCGAGCGCTGGACGAAGATCCGCGTGCCGGCCACACAGACCTGACCGCTGTTGGTGTACACGCCCATCGCCGCGCCGGGGACTGCCTTGTCCAAGTCGGCGTCGGCGAAGACGATGTCGGGTGATTTGCCGCCGAGTTCGAGCTGGAGCCGTTTGATGTTTCCGGCCGAGGCGCGCACGATCGTCCGCGCGGTACCGACCGAGCCGGTGAACGCGATCCGGTCGACGCCGGGGTGCTCGGCGAGCGCGGCGCCGGCATCTCTGCCGAACCCGGTGACCACGTTGACGACGCCGTCGGGCACCCCGGCTTCGGTGAGCAACTCGGCCACTCGCAGCACCGACAGCGATGCGTCTTCGGCTGGTTTGAGGACGGCAGTGCAACCGGTCGCGAGCGCCGGGCCGAAGATCCACCACAGGCCGATGAGCGGGCCGTTCCAGGGGATGATCCCGCCGACCACGCCGACGGGCTCGCGATAGCGCAGGGTCACGAAGTCGCCGGGCAGCGAGTTCGGCGGCGTGCTGGCCGTGCCCGCGGCGACCTGCGAGGCGAAGAATTGCAGCACCTGCGAGGTCCACTCCCGCAGTCCTCGGGTCCGGGCCAGCGGGGCGCCCATGTCGAGGGTCTCGATGGTGGCGAGTTCCTCGAAATTGTCGAGGACCAGATCGTGGACGCGCAGGATCAGCGAGCGACGCTGGTGCGGAGTCCAGCGGCTCCATGGGCCTTCGAAGGCCGCGCGGGCGGCCGCGACGGCGGCGTCCACGTCGGCGGTGCCGCTCGCGGCGATGACGCCGAGGGTGCCGCCGGTGGCCGGATTCACGACGTCGATGGTCTCGCCGGACGCGGCGGGCACCCAGCGCCCACCGATCAGGTTGCGCTGGGCGTTGCCGACGAACTCGGGCACGGGATGGGTTGCAGTAGTGGTCATGGTTCTCTCCGGATCAGCAAAGGGGCGTCGGTCAGCCGAACAGAAAGACGCCCTTGCCCGCGTCCTGCTTGTCGAACCATCGGTACGCCTCGTCGGCCTGCTCGATGGTCCAGGTGTGCGAGTACAGGTCATCGACCGGGAGGTTGTGCGCGACAACGTAATCTGCGCATCGTGCCTGCTCGATCGAAGACATGGTCCAGGACGTCATCAGCGTCCATTGCTTCTTGTAGACCGCCTGGGTCGTGAACTGGACGTGACCGGGCAGGCCGATGAACACGGCCCGGCCGAAGGTGCCGAGGACAGCGAGCGCGTCGTCACCGGCGCGCCCCGAGGTCTCCATGACGACATCGGCCATCCCACCGGTGTACTCGGCAACTACCGCCGCGACGTCCCGCTCGCGAGAGTTCACCACCAGATCGGCTCCGAACCGGCGACTCTCGGCCAGCCTGCGGTCATCGACATCGACCGCGATCACCCGGGCGCCCATCGATGCCGCGAACATCGTCGCCGAAAGCCCCACGGGGCCCTGTCCGATCACCACCGTGGTCGTATCCGAGACACCGCCGAGCCGCTTGATCGCGCCCCACGCCGTCCCGGTGCCGCACCCGATGGCTGCGCCTGCCTCGAACGACAGTCCCTCCGGCATCGGCAGCAGCGCCGCTGCCGGCACCAGGGCGAACGGCGCGTGGCCGCCGTCGACATGAACCGCCATGGTCTTACCCGGCGCGGTCTCACACATCTGCGGCCAGCCCGCGCGACAGCGGCGGCAGGTGCCGCAGCCGAAGTAGTGGTGGATCATCACGCGGTCGCCGACGGCGAACCGGGCCGGGTCGACGCCGTCGCCGAGCGCGTACACCTCGCCACACGGTTCGTGACCCTGGATCACCGAGTGGTCGAAATCGAAAGCGCCGTGGTAGAAGTGCAGATCCGAGCCACACATCCCCGAGGCGCGGACCTTCACCACGACCTCGCCGGATCCCGGTTCGGGCTCGGGGAAGTCCTTCAGCACCGTCGTCCCGTCTCCCGGGAACACGATCCCCTTCATCAGTTGTCTCCTGTCTCTTGCGGGCGATCGGACCGACGGGCGTCGCGCAGACGCGCCGTCGCCTCGCGATCGATGCGCAGTCCCTCGGGATCCAGACGCGGGTCGCCATGAACGACCACGCCGTAGTCGCGCGCTGCGCCCGCGATGCTCACGTACTCGTTGCGAACGTCGGCGAGCACCCGCTCGGGATCGCGACGCAACGGATCGCCCCAGCCCCCACCGCCATTGGTGAGGCAACGCAGGATGGTGTTCGGCTCGGTGGCCCACACCTGTTCGGCGGCGAAGTAGTGGTACCGGCCGTCGATCGGGTCCAGCGCCTTGGTCTCGGGATCGAGCACGCCGGCGACGGGAACGCTGTCGGCGTAGACCTGCGTGCCGGTGCCCAGAATTCCCGGGGTCGCGCTGTCGTCACGCGGCGGGAACAGCCACATCGCCCCGGTTGGCCCGGCCTGTCCGCCGTTCGCGCCCACACCGGACGGCTGTTTGGTGCGGAACGGCGACAGGTAGTGCGCTCCGGCGGTGAGCCACAGCGCGTCCTTGAGATTGGCCGCGCCGCCGCGGAACGTTCCCGCACCGCCGGTGTCGATGGCGTGTTCCTTGCGCAACAGCACCACGGGCGAATCGCGTTCGATCGTCTCGGTCGCGGGATCGAGGTTGTTGAGCGTGAACAGAACCGTGTAGCTGTCGCCGTCGCCGACGTGGGTGGCGCCCCAGGGGCCGTGCTCGCCGCCGCATTGGGTGGCCGAGGTCCACGCGGTGCCGTCGGCCCGCAGTCCCGACGCGTTGTGCGTATTGGTCGAGCCGTAGTCGCCACCCACTCCATACCGGCCCAGTACGGGATTGAGCGCGTCGAAGATCGCCGACGCGACGGCGCCGGAAGCCTCCCAGAACATCATGATCCCGCCGTCCGGCGGCAGAGAGGAGACGATAGTGCCCGGCGGCACCGCGATGTCGACGTTGCGCCAGGTGCCCGAGGTGAACGGCACCTTCGGATCCAGCAGCATCGTGAGAGCCACTCCCACAGCGGTTTTGGCGTCGAGCACACCACAGTTGATGCAGGTCCGCGCCTGGGGCGAGGTGCCGGACAGGTCGATCTCCAAGTTCTCGCCGCGTTTGCGCACGAGCACCCGCACGGTGTAGTCGATCGTGTCGTCGAGACCGTCGGCGTCGATCAGCGCCGAACCCTCGTAGTCGCCGTCGGGTATCAGCGCGATCGCATCGCGCATCCGTTCGGCGGAGGTGTCACAGGCATAGTCGAGCGTGCCGAGGTACGCCGCGACGCCGTACCGATCGATGTTCTCGAGCACCAGCCGCTCCCCCAGCTTCAACTGCTGGAAGATGCTCTTGAAGTCGGGCAGCAACATGCCGCCCCACCGGGTGTTGTCGAAGATCAGGCTGAACGTGGAGCGCACCGGTTCGTCCTGCGACCACAGCAACATGGGCGGGATCACCAGCCCGTTCTCGAAGACGTTGCTCTTGGTTGCCGAGAAACCACCGGGCACCGTGCCGCCCATGTCGAGCTGATGCGCGCACATGGTGACGAAGGAAACGATCTCACCGTCGACGAACACCGGACGGGTGAACGCCACATCGTTGACATGCCTGCCACCGCGATAGGGGTCGTTGCAGATCAGCACGTCACCGGGACGCAGGTTCTCGGACCCGTACTCCTCCACGGCGTTTCGGACGGCGTCGCCCATGGTGCCGAGGAAGACGACCAGGCTGTTGCTGACCACGGCCATCGGATAGCCTTTGCCGGCGGGACCGCTGATAGTGCAGGCGAAGTCGTACCAGTCGCGGATGATGGGCGAGAACGCCTCGCGCATGAAACCGGTGGACATGTGCTCGACCGCGTAGCGCAGCCGGTTGGCGATCACGGTCGCGCTGAACCGGTCGCACCCGTATCGATCGTGGAACTGCGCCTCGGAGAGGTCTCGGAGCCGAGGGGCGGCGGGGATGGGGGGACTGGACATGTCACTTCCTCTGGATCACGATTTCGCCGTACCGGCCGACGGTGGCCTGCTGCCCCGCGCCGACATGGGTGGTGGACAGTTCTTCCTCGACCACCGCCGGGCCGTCGAGCACATCACCGGCTCGCAAGCTCACGCGGTCGTAGACGTGGGCCTGCTGGGCGCCGACGCCATCCGCGTCCAGGTCACCTAGATAGCGCAGAGTGACCGTGCGGATCGGAGTGAGCGGCCCGTCCGCCTCGGAACGGACGGCGAGTTCGGCGTATTCGACCTTGGGGGTGTCGAGCACGGCGCGGACCCGGAACGTCACACCCTCGACAGGCATGGTCTCGAACCGGTTGCCCGAGCGTGCTTCGTAGGTGTCGTGGAAAGCAGACACCATGGTGGCCACCGCCGCTTCGTCGATCGTGCCGCTCGGCACCGGCACGAACGGGGTCTCCCAGCTCTGTCCGGCCAGGTGCGCGTCCATGCTGCGCAGCATCCGCACCGATCCGCCGCCGGTCCGCGCCCGCAACCTTTCCTCCATGTCGGCGAACAACGCATCGATCGCGGGAGCGGCCTCGCCGGTGAGCATTAGATACGCACTGCGGTCGACGGTGAACACCTGGTCGGTTGACAGCAGGCCGACGGCGGAGAACAGGCCCGGGTTCGGTGGCACGATCACCTGCTTGCACTGCACCGTATCGAGAACCGCCGGCAGCAGCATCGGGCCCGCGGCGCCGAAGGCGACCAGGCTGTAGTCGCGGGGATCGACACCGTTCTTGATGGCGACGTTGAACACGCCTTCGGCCATGTTGTTCACCGCCATCTCGTAGGCGTAGCGGACCCGATGGGCCAGATCGAGCTCGGTGTCGAGGGACTCGAACGCCCGCCGTGCCGCGTCGGCGTCGAGCCGCAGTTCCCCACCGGCGAAGTCGCCGGTGCCCAGGATCCCGATCAGCAGGCAGGTGTCGGTCGTCGTCGGTTGGGTGCCACCGCGGCCGTAACACGCCGGGCCTGGCTGCGCCTTGGCGCTGTCGGGCCCGACCTGGATTTCTCCGGCGGCACCGAGGGATACGATGCTGCCGCCGCCCGCGCCGATGCTGGAGATGTCGTTGGCGAGGGCGTTGACCACGAGGTCGTGCTCGAGTTCGAAGGTGGTGTCGACGAAAGGTTCCCCGGCGCTGACCACGCTGATGTCACAGGACGTGCCGCCCACGTCGGCACACAGCAGGTCGTTCTCGTCGATCAGCGCGCCGAAGTGGGCGCAGGCGACGGTTCCGGCGGCGGGACCGGAGAACACGATCCGGAACGGCTGCTCCATCGCCTGCGCCGACGGCACCAGGGTCGCAGCGCAATCGGCGAAGTTGAGCTGACCGGCGAAACCCAGTTCGCTCAACCCTTTCTCGAGGCTCGCCGTGTAGTCGGTGTAGATGATCTTCATCAGCGTGTCGATCACGGTGGTGGAGGCACGCGCGTATTCCTTCGCCAGCGGGGACACCTCGCTCGAGATCGAGCACGGCACGTCGCCGAGCACCTCGCCGACCAGCTCGCGCAGCCGCAGCTCGTGCGCGGGTTCGACATAGGCGTTGAGCAAGCAGATCGCGACACCGGCGACCTCGCACCGGCGCAGCACCTCGAGCTCGGTCCTGGCCTGATCCTCGTCGAGCCCGAAGAGCACCGCGCCGTCGGCGGTGATCCGTTCGCGGATGCCGCGCCGCAGGTAACGCTGCACCAACGGCCTGGACGCGTCACCGAAGCTGCGCCGCCAGTGCGGGTCGAGGATGGCCTCGGCCGGACGCCAGACGCGGCCCATGTCGAGGATGTCGCGGTGCCCCTCGGTGGTCAGGAAGCCGATCTTGGGCAGCTGGCGGGTGATCACGGCGTTGAGACCGTGCGTGCTGGCGTGGTTGAACACCGCCGCGTCCACTACGCCGAGGATCTCGGCACCACGCAATACGGGCCCCGCGACCTCGGCGTAATCGGTGGAGATCTTGGCGGTGTGGATCCGCCCGTCGCGCCAGGCGACGACGTCGGTGAACGTGCCGCCCACATCGACTGCGATCATGGTGTCTCCTGTAGTGATTCGATGCTCAGACGAGGTCGGCGAGCAGCTGGATGGGACCGAGGCGGTGCCAGGGCTCCCGCGTCACGGAATGCAGGCAGTGCTGGCACTTGACCACCCGCACCCAGCCCCGCTCGGCGACCACGGGATACGCGCGCAGTTCGGCGGCGCCGCATCGTGGGCAGGTGCCGTCGCGGGGTTCGCGGGTCACCTCGAGGGGTGTCGGTGCGTCGGGCATGACGGGTCCTCCTACGGCAATGGTTTTGTTCGGCGAGCGCCGTGAGGACGACCGTAGGATCGAGAGATCTGGGTCACAATCCGCCTGACGAAGGCGCGTTGTCCTTCGAACGAACCGTCATGCCGCCGGTGGACGATATATTATATTGACTATGTGACACCCTCACGCCTGGAAGGAGGGTCTGCCGTTGCCGTCAGCACCCGCGGCGTGCGTGAGCGCCTTTCGCACGGAAGATCCGGCCGCGGCCCACGACCACGTGGCCGCCACCTTCGCCCACCACGAACTCGCCCTCGACGAGCGTGGCGGCGTCGACTTCACCCTGGAGACGGTGCGGTCGGAGAGCCTGACCGTCGGCCGGATGGCCTACGGCACCGCCGCGCGCATCGACGGGCCGGCGATGCAGACGTGCTATCACGTGAATCTGGCCGTCGCGGGACAGAGCACGGTGGCGCAGCACGGCACGCGCCGCTCGTTCGGCGCGGGTGAGGCCGGAGTGGCGTTCGTCCACGACGCTCCTGTATCGATCCGCTGGAGCGCCGACGCGGCGCACTATCACATCAATCTGCGCCGAGGTGCCTTCGAACGTCACGCGGCCAGGCTGCTCGGCCACCGGGAGACCGAACCGGTCCTGTTCGACCTCACCTTCCCCATCGATTCCCCCACCGGCCGTGCCCTTTTGGCCTCGACCCGATTCGTCTACGACGAATTGGCCCGCGAAGGCGGGGTGTCGACGATGCCGCTGGCCTGCCGCGAACTCGAGTCGACACTGATGACACAGATCCTGCTCACCGCGCCGAGCCAGCTCACCCCGAGGCTGACCGGCTCGGCACCGGACATCGGCCACGCTCGGGTACGGGACGCCGTCGCCTATATCCACGCCAACCCCGACGCCGACGTCTCGACCGCCGAACTCGCCGCCCGTGCAGGAGTCACCGCCCGGGCGCTGCAACTGGGCTTCCGCGACGCTGTGGGCATGTCACCGAGCGCCTACGTCCGCTCGGTGCGACTCGACCGGGTACGTGCCGAATTGGCCTCCGGCCGAGCCACTTCGGTGAGTGACACGGCGATGAAATGGGGCTTCTTCCACCTCGGCCGCTTCGCGCATCAGTACCGCGAACGGTTCGGCGAACTGCCCTCGGAGACCGCCGGTCGCGCCGGCGGCGATGTCACCTCCGCACCATGAGGCAGCGTCGACCGGCCCGCACGGCTCCCGGCGACAGCCGGGAATCCATCGGTGGTCCGGCCCTCGGCTCGTGGCCCACCAGATCGTGTCGAAGACAGCGGATACAGGAGTCGCGCATGTCCAGTTCATCGAGACAGCGCAGTGTCGCTGAGCTGAACGCCACCATCGCCGAGATCGCCGCGCAGGCGCACGCCGCGATCGATCGCGATCCGGCCGAACATCGAGCCGCCACCGACGAATGGAACCTGGGCGAACTCTGGGACATGGTCACCTCCCACGCCTTGCGCGAAGCGGACGCGGGCGCGCCCTCTCCCACCCGGCTGGCCGCATTGCTCGGTGTGCTCGACCGGATCAGGGCGGCGGAATCCATGCAGGCGCAGATCCGGCTCGCGAACCGGACGCGGCGGCTGAGCAGGGTGCACGCGGCACTCGCCGAGGTGAGTGGCGAGACCACCGTGGACTCGCTGCTGACCCGGGTCCCGGAAGCGGCGTGCGGTCTCGGTTTCGATCGGGCCCTGGTCTCCACCGTCGACGGAGCGTGGCGTCTGCACACGATGTTCGTCGTCCGCGATCCCCGGTGGGCGGCCGACATCGTCGCGGTCGGACGGGAGAACCCACCGATCCTCGACAACGGCTTGGTCGAAAATGACACGGTGGTCGACGCGCGCGCCGTGCTGGTGCACGAGGTGCAGGACAACCCCCGGGTCAACCGCCCGCTGGCGGCGATCACCAAATCCTCCTCCTACGGGATCGCACCCCTCGTGGTCGACGGCGCCGTGGTCGGCCTCGTGCACGGCGATTGCTACCACCAGCAGCGGGCGCTCGACGAGGTCGATCAGCTGCTTCTGTCCGCCTTCGCTCAGGGGTTGAGCCAGCAGCTGGCGAAAGTGTCCGTGCTCGAGGGCGTCTCGGCGATGCGCGCTCAGCTCGACGGGTTGGGCCGCTGGTCCGCGCCGCGACCGGCTGTCACCGCATCGATCGCGGCGAGCCGGTACGACGACGCGATTCTCACCCGCCGTGAAGTGCAGATCGTCCGGCTGCTCGCCGCGGGCGACTCCAACGCGCGCATCGCCCGCAAGCTCACCATCTCCGAGGGCACCGTCAAAACCCACATCACCCGCGTGCTGCGCAAACTCGGCGCCGCCAATCGCGCCGAAGCGGTTTCGATCTGGTTGCGCAACGCGGACCCGACGACGATCCGCGCCTGATCCGACCGGACCGGCCGAAGGTCGTACGAATCTCTCACCCGCGGTGGATGTCCTCGCGCCCGCCGAGCGGAAAAGTGACCTGCGACATAGAGCGGCACCATCGCCGCTGCACACGGGCCCGGAGGCGCGGTATGACACAGAGTGAACGGAAGGCCGACTGGATCGTCGGCATCGACGTCGGTGGCACGTTCACCGACATCATCGGCCTGAATCAAGCCACCGGCGAGGTCCGCGACGGCAAGGTCCTGTCCACCATGCAACAGGAGATCGGCGTCCTCCGGTCGCTGGCGGCGATCGATGTCGCCGTACCCGAGGTCGCCGAGATCGTGCACGGACACACCGTGGGGATCAACGCGCTGCTGAGCCGGACGGGCGCGCACACCGGGCTGATCGCCACCGGCGGCCATCGCGATCTGCTCGACATCGGGCGCATGCACCGGGAATTCTGTGACCGTTTCTACGATCCGACGTGGTTGCGGCCCCACCAGGAACGTCCGATCGTGCGGCGCGAGTCGCGCTTCGGGGTACCCGGCCGGCTGCGCTACGACGGCAGCGAAATACTCGCCCTCGACGAGGACGCCGTGCGCCGCGCTGCCAGAGAACTCGGTGCCCAGGGCGCCCGCTCGGTGGCGGTCTG
The DNA here is from genome assembly GCF_053604885.1 of Nocardia sp. NPDC003999. Lineage (NCBI taxonomy): Bacteria > Bacillati > Actinomycetota > Actinomycetes > Mycobacteriales > Nocardiaceae > Nocardia > Nocardia sp. NPDC003999. Next base: position 570,837 of record NZ_JBSGIB010000003.1, on the reverse strand, counting down.
CCTGATGAATTCCTACATCGACCCCGCCCATGAGCAGCGCACCGCCGAGATCGTCGCCGAGGAACTGCCCGGCGCCTATATCCAGACCTCGGCGTTGTATCCGGTGACGCGCGAGCACGAGCGCACCACCACCGTGGCCCTGGACGCCTATGTGGGTCCGGCCGTCGTCGGTTATCTCCAGCGCTTGATGGCCCGGCTCGCCGAACAGGACTACCGGGGCACCTTGTGGATCATGATGATGAACGGCGGGGTGGCGACCTTCGCCGACGCCGGGCGGGCGCCGGTGTTCCAGCTCGTCTCCGGCCCGGTCGGCGGGGTCAGCGGCAGCGTCAAGCTCGCCGGCGAGAGCGGCGTGCCGAACCTGCTCACCATCGATGTGGGCGGCACCAGCACCGACGTGGCCGCGATCCGCGGCGGCAGGACTCCACTCACCGACACCTGGACCCTGGAGACCGGGCTGACGCTGACCATGCCGCTGGTCGACGTCGAAAGCATCGGTTCCGGCGCGGGCAGCTTGATCCGCCCCAGCGCGCTCGGCACCGTCGCCGTCGGCCCGGCCTCGGCCGGATCGAATCCCGGCCCGGTCTGCTACCAGCGTGGCGGCGTGGAGCCTACACTGACCGACGCCTGCGCCGCGCTCGGCATCCTGGCGCCCGACCTGTTCGCCAACGGCGCCATCCGGCTCGACGTGGACGCCGCGGTCGAGGCGCTGCGCGCAACCGGCAAGCAGTGGGGCATGTCGGCACTCGAACTCGCCTCGGCCGCTTACGAGATCGCCTGCCAGGACATCGCGGCGAAGGTGCGCAGCATCTCGGTGTACCGCGGCCTCGATATCCGTGAGTTCGCTCTGCAACCGTCCGGGTCGGCGGGGCCGATGCTCGCCGACCGGGTCGGTCAGATCCTCGGCGTGGACAAGGTGATCGTGCCGCGCAGTCCCGGCCAGTTCTCCGCTCTCGGTCTGCTGCGCAGCGACCTCATGGTGACGCGCGCGCGATCCATCATGACTCCGCTGGCGCCCGACCACGCCGAGGCGGTGGAAGCCGCGTTCACGGGATTGCAGGACAGCATCAGAACCGATCTGCGGGATCAGGGCATCGACGTGTCGCGCCTTCGCTTCGAACGCGCCGTGTTCGCGATGTACCGCGGCCAGACCTGGGACAACCGGCTGCCGATCGAGGCGGCCGCGCTCACACCCGAGCGGGTCGGCGAGCTGATCCCTCGATTCCACGAGTCCTACCAGGACTCCTACGGTTTCGCGGCCCCCGAGATCCCCGTGGTCGTGTCCACCGTCGAGGTGACCGCGGTGATCCCGCGCGAACTCCGCGCCGCCGACCACACGCCGGACGAGGGCGGGTCGTTCCTGCGTACCACCCGGTTGACCGTGCCGGGCACCACCGAACCCGTCGAGGCGCCGATCCACGTCCGTGAACGTCTCGCACCGCATCGGCCGGTGCCGGGGCCCGCCCTGATCGCCGAGAAGTTCGCGACCACCCTGGTGCTGCCCGGCCGCGCCGCCCACGTGGACGACGACACCAATCTCATCATCGAGCCGCAGGCCTGAGGAGCAACCATGACCAGCACCACCCATACCCCAGGCCCCGCGGTCGACGTCGAGCTCGACATCCTGCGCTACGGCCTCATCGAAGTCGCCCGCGAGATGCTGGATTCCCTGATGCGCAGCGCCTTCTCGCCGGTCTGCCGCGACATCCTCGACTGCACCAGCGCCATCCACATGCGCACCGACGACGGCTGGGAGACGGTCGCGCTGTGGGAGGGCTGCATGCAGCACGCCTTCACCGCGCCGCATATCGCGAATTTCGTGATGGACGACTGGGACATCGACACGATGCAGCCCGGCGACGTCATCTTCGTCAACGACCCGTGGCGTGGCACCATCCACCAGTCCGACGTGAACCTGCTGCGTCCGGTGTTCGTGAACGGCCGGGTGGAGTTCCTGCTGCACTCGACCTCGCACCTGGTCGACCTCGGCGGGGCGATCCCCGGCGGCTTCTCCAACGGCACGCAGACGCACTTCGAGGAACAGCTCAAACTGCCGCCGACATTGTTGTACGCCAACGACGTTCCGGTGCGGCCGACCTTCAACTTCCTCCTGGAGAACAACCGGGTGCCGCAGCTCGTGCTCGGCGATCTGCGCGCACTACACGGCTGCCTGGTCGTCGGCGAACGGCAGTTGCAGGAACTCGTCGCCCGTAGCGGGTTGGACAAGATCCGGGCCGCTGGGCGATACGCCATCGAGTCGACCGAGGCGAGCATGCGCCGCGGTATCGCGAGCATTCCAGACGGCGATTACACCGCCGAGGACTTCCTCGACGAGGACGGCGTGAGCGGTGAAGCGATCCCCGTGCACGTCACGGTGAAGGTCCGCGGGGATTCGATGGAGATCGACTTCTCCGGTTCCGGTCGTCAGCCGCTGGGCAACTGCGGCACCGCCTGGTGCGAGGCCACCCGATGCATCGAGGCGGTCAAGCTGATGGTCGACCCCTCCACGCCGGTCAACAGCGGCACCTTGCGCCCGGTCGAGACGATCCTGCCGTCCGGCAGTGTGGTGCAGGTACTGCCACCGTCGAGCTGCTCCAACCACGCCGATATCGGCGCACGCGGCATCAATGTGGTGACCCAGGCGCTCAGCCGGGCCACCGACGAGGCCTTCGCCTGCGACACCGGCACCGCGGTGGTCGTCAGCCTCGGCGGCATCGACACCCGGGCCGGGCGCGAGGGAACACCGTGGGGCGCGTTCGCGCTCGCGGGCGGGGGCTGGGGCGGCACGTGGAAGGAAGACGGTGTCTCGTTCTGCGTGATCCCGATCGGCAACTGCCGCACCTCCGTGCAGGAGCACCTCGAGATCGAGAGCCCGCTGGTCGTCGTCCAGCACGAGATGGTGGTCGATACCGCAGGTGCCGGTCGGTATCGCGGTGGCGCCGGCTCGGTGTATTCGATCTACGCCGAGTCCGACACGATGGTCACGGTCACCGCCGACCGAATCCGCGTCGGCGCACCGGGCTCCAACGGCGGTGGCGCGGGCGCTCCCGCATTCGGTTGGTACATCGAGGGTTTCGATCTCGCCCGGCACTGCGACCCGCTCGACCTGCGCGGCATCGAGCCGTTGTTCGGCATGTTCGACGCCGACGGCAGGCCCGACCCGAACCACGGTGAATTCGGGCGGGGCGCGCGCTATCGGACAGGCAAGTTCTCCGGTCTGATCCTGAGAGCCGGCGACGCCCTGCGGTTCGTCATCGGTGGTGGCGGCGGCTGGGGTGATCCGCTCGAACGCGAGGTGGACCGGGTCGCGTCCGACGTGCGGTCCGGACTGGTGAGCACCGAATTCGCTACCGCCGGTTACGGCGTCGTGCTCAGCGACGGAGTGGTGGACGAAGCGGCCACGACGGCACAGCGCGCGCGTCTGGCGAGCGAGCGCGCCGAAGGGCGCTGGCAGGTGCCGGTCGCCACTCCCCGCACCTGGACACTCTGAAGACGAGGACCAATTCCATGTCAGTAGATCGACTCCTGTTCCCCCGCCCCGAGACCGAGCGCGTATATGTCGAACGGGTGCCCGTCGACGGCGCGTGCCCGGCCTGCGGTGCGGCGAAGCTGGCACGCTATCCCGTCGCCAACTTCCTCGGCCCGCGCATGGTCGTGAAGTGCCAGCAGTGCTTCCACCACGTGTCGGTGACCCGCCCGGAGCCCGAGGACCATTGGCCCGCCTGGCGCTCTCCCGCCAGGGACTGGCCCGCTTCCCGCGTCGGTTGAGCGCTCTCCCACCATCCGATCTCTACCCGCGAAGGATTCGCGCATGACTACTCCGATCCGTGCGGCGTCCAGCTACATCGACGGTCGCTGGACCGGCGGCGACGGCGACCCGATCGCCACGATCAACCCCGCGACCGGCCTCCAGGTGGCGCTCACTCCCGCCACCGGTCCCGTCCAGGTGGCTGCGGCGCTGTCGGCGGCTCGACGCGCGTTCGACGACGGGGCATGGAGCCGGCTCCGCCCCGCCGAACGCGGTGCTCTGCTGCACCGCCTCGCCGACCTCCTCCAGGCGAACCGGGAAGCGCTGGTCCGGCTCGCCGCCACCGAGATCGGCACCCCGGTCGGCAGCGGCGCCACCCTCCACGTCGACCTGCCCGCCAAATTCTTCCGCTGGTTCGCCGACGCCGCCGTTCGCGGACCACGCGACGGCTACGAACAGCCGATGCCGCTCGACCACGATCCGATCACCACCAGCAGCCTGCTGCTGCGCCAACCCGCGGGCGTGGTCGCGGCGATCGTCGCCTACAACGTGCCGATCATGATGAGCGCCTACAAACTCGGCGCGGCACTCGCCGCAGGCTGTTCGGCGATACTGGTCACCTCGCCCAAGGCCGTGCTGCTCACCGCCGCGTTCGTCGAGCTGGTCGAGGAAGCCGGATTCCCCGCGGGCGCGGTCAATTTCGTGTTCGGCCCGCCCGCGGTCACCGAACAGGTCGTCACCGCAGGCGAAGTCGACATGGTCACCTTCACCGGCTCCCCCGCGGTCGGCAGCAGAATCCTCACTCTGGCCGCGCCGTCGTTGAAGAAGGTGGTCCTCGAACTCGGCGGGAAGTCACCCAACATCCTGCTGCCCGGTACCGATCTGGAACGCGCCGTTCCCGCCTCGGCGTTGCGATTCACTCGCAACAGCGGCCAGGCGTGCGGCGCCACGACGCGAAGCTTGGTGCCGCAGAGAGACTTCGACGAATATGTCGAACGTTCGGGCGCGTTCCTGCGCAGCCTCACCGTCGGTGACCCGCTCGCGCCGGACACCGTCCTGGGGCCACTCATCACCGGCGAACACCGCGCCGACGTCGAAGGATTCATCGCCCGCGCACGCGATGCCGGCGCCGACATACCGGTCGGTGGTGGCCGGCCTGCGGGCCTCGACAACGGATTCTTCCTCGAGGCGACCCTGGTGACCGGTGTGCCCAACGAAGCCGAGATCGCCCAGGAGGAACTGTTCGCACCGGTGGGTGTGATCATGCCCTACACGGACCTCGATGACGCCGTCCGCATCGCCAACGACGTCAAATACGCACTCAACGCCAATGTCTGGGGGCCGATCCCCGAGGCCATAGAGTTCGCCCGGCGACTGCGGTCGGGCACCGTCACCATCAACGGTGGCGGCGGCATGCGGGCCGACGCCCCCTGGGGCGGTCCCGGCCACAGCGGCATCGGCAGAGAAGGCGGCGAAGAAGGGTTCCGCGAGTTCTTCGAAGTCAAGCACCTGCAGTGGCCGCTGTGAACCTGCCGACCGGCGAAGTCGCCGACCTTCACCGAGCATGGGGCGTACGTGTCATCGGCCGGCAGCCAGGACGAACGTGGAAAGGCCGCCGCGCGTCTCGTCGATGACCGGACAACCACCGGCCCGCCGGGATCGATCGATCCCGGCGGGCCGGCGCGCGTCGGTCAGCGAGTAGCTGCCAGCGACAGCGTGCGGCCGTCGGCGACATAGGTGCCGGTGTAGCTGTCCACCGACTCGTCCAGGTGGAGGCCGCCGTCGGGACCGATCCGGAAGCGGTGCAGGATCTCCTCACCACCGCGCAGGGGGTCGGTGCCCAGCGCCCACAGCGTCGTGCCGCTGGGCGAGAGCACCGTGGCCTCGGCGCACGTCCCCGGCTTGCCGGGCGCGAACTCGACATCGGGCAGGGGAATCAGGACCCCGTCGGGCTGTACCGCGAACGAACTGATGTGTCCCGAGCCCATGTTCGGCACGTACAGGAACCGGCCGTCGGAGGTCATGCTGCTGACATGCGGCAGCAGACCCGTGGGGAACGGCGACCCGGCGATCTCGGTGAGGGTACCGTCCTCGGCGCGCGCGTAGCCGGAGACCGAACCACTGATCTCGTTGACCACGTAGACGTGCCTGCCGTCCGGGGACACCCGCGGGAAGATCGGGTTCAGGCCGGTGCCGACCCGCTGCTTCACCGGCGACACGGAACCGTCTGCGCCGATGTCGAACACCAGCACCTGGCGCAACAGCAGGCTGGCGACGTAGAGCTGGCGGCCGTCCGGGGAGACGGTGCCCGAGGCGACGCCGTCGGCGGCGTCACCGAACGGGACGGGCGCACCGTTGGCGACCGGTGTGCCGTCGGCGCCGACTCGCACGGGGACGATCCGCGCGTTGTGCAGGCCGACCAGGACGTAACCGTCCCGGCCGTTCGGGGCGAAGGCGATGTCGACGGGCACGTCCGGCAGCGGCAGCGCCGTCCCCGGTGTGAGCTCACCGTCGGCGCCGATCGCGTACGGGATCAGGCGCGGATCGCTGCCCGGAGCGGCGAACAGGAAGCGACCGTCCTGGGTGGCCGCCTGCGGCCAGTTCAGCGCGCCGGGTGTCGGGCGGCCCGCGATGGGTGTCAGCTGCCCGGAGTCGGTCGCGTTGTAGCCCGCGAGGCCGGCGCTGAGGAAACCGTGAGCGTAGAGGTGATAGCCGGCGGTGTCAGCTGCGGCGGGCGGCGCTGTCGCTGTGAAGCCGGGCAGCACGATCGCGGCGAGCGCGGGAAACAGAACCCGCCTGCGCCACACTCCCCGACCACCTGACGACGTCGAATCAAAGGTCATGTCTGGGAGGCTATGGTCTTCCGCTCTGCGCGGATGTCCAGCAATTTGCACACCGGGCAGGGCTCCGGACAGCCCCCTTCGGCAGCTCGGCAGACAGCACGAACCCCTCCGGCCACGGGCCGGAGGGGTTCGGGTCTCGGCGCGGCGCTCAGGCGTCGGCTTGGGCGGGCATCAGGCCCAGCTGGGTCAGAAAGCTGACGTTGTCCCAGTACACCCGGTGCTCGGCGACCTTGCCGTCGCGCACGGTGAAGGTGTCGATGAGCGGGAAAGTGACCGTGCGGCCCGACGGCGGGACCTCGCCCTCGGCGGTCGCGAGCGGCCCGGTCTGGACACCGGTGAACACGAGTTCGGCGATGGCGGTGTCGCCATCGGTCCAGATGTTGCGACGCTCGATCTTCATCCCGGGGAAAGCGGTGATGAAGGCGCCGATGAGGCCGCGCAGCGCTTCGATGCCGGACATGGGGCCGGACGGGAACTCGGCCGCGACATCGTCGGTGAACGGGCTCGCGGCGCGCTCGAGATCGCCGGCCTCCAGTCCCTCGTAGTGCGTCTCGACGAGGGCGAGCAGGTCGCTCATGGTGAACCTTTCGGATGGTTGTGGGCCCGGCTCCCGGGCGGTACAGCGATGGACCGGCAGAGCCGGGATCAGGGCTGGACGCCCATCTCAGGGCCGATGTACTCCCGCACCCGGGCGGCCTTGCCGTCGCGGACGTCGACGATCTGCAGCAGGTGCAGCTTCATCTCCTGACCGCCGATGGTGACCTCCGTCGTGCACTCGTTGAAGAAGCCGTGCTCGGTGAAGGTGATACCGCCGGGCACGAAGGTCGGCACCGCACCGTCACCGGAGCGCTCGTACACCGCGGCGACGGCTTCGCGGACGGTGACCCACTTGTCGTCGGCGCTGTGCCAGACGAGGCAGTCGTCGTGGCTGATCTCGATGAAGAGATCGATGTCGGTGAGGGCCTTGACCCAGTTCTCGGCGAGATCCCTGGTGGCCTGGTCCGGTGTGCTGCTCATCGGTGAACGTTGCCTTTCTGTCCTGACGTATGCAGGCGTCCTGCGCCACCCATGCTGCGCGGATATCCGCCGGGCGGATGTCCAGATTTCTGGACACCCACCCGAGCCCGCTCAGCGATGGGCGGCCAGCGCATCGGCCAGGGCGATGACGCCCTCCGCGGTCTTGACGTGCGCGAGATCGATGTGCTGGCCCTCGAAGTCGACGGCCGCGCTACCGGCCGCTTCGGCCGTCCGGAAAGCCTCGATCATGCGCCGGTAGAAGTCGACGGTGTCGGGCGACGGGGAGAACACCTCGTTGGCGATCGCCACGTGGGACGGATGGATGGCGACCAGCCCGCGGTAGCCCAGCTGCCGGTTGTCGAGGCAGAACCGGCGGGCGCCGTCGAGATCCTTGATGTCCTGCCACACGCCCGCCAACGGGTGGTGCAATCCGTTGGACCGCGCGGCCAGGACGATCCGGCTGCGCAGATACAGGGTCTCGAGCCCGGCCGGGGTGAACTCGAAGCCGAGTTCACGGCCCACGTCGGCATTCGGCCCGGTGGCGCCCAGCAGCGACGCCACCCGCGGACTCGCCGCGGCGATCTCCTCGCAGTGCGCCATCGAGACCGCCGTCTCGTAGGACACGATCAGCCGGACGGTGCCGACGTCGATGCCCTCGCGTTGCTCGATGTGCCCGAGCACCGCGTCCAGGCGCACGATCTCGGCGGCGGTGAACACCTTGGCCAGGAACAAGCCGGTCAGACCCGGACGCACGATCGCTTCAAGATCGGCGCCGAGCAGTCCGCTGACCTCCGGGTTGGCTCGGACCCACAGATCTGGGCGCACCCCTTCGGCCGTGAGGCGGTCGATGGTGGCGGCGACGATGCCGCGGGCCTCGGCCTTGTCGGCGGCGGGCACCGAGTCCTCGAGGTCGAGGATCAGCGCGTCGGCACCGGAGGCGACACCCTTGTCGGCCCAGGCGGCCTTGTGGCCGGGAATGAAGAGCATCGAACGGTACGGTTTCATCGTGGTTCTCCCTTGGCAGCAGCCCTGTCGGTACGACAAAATATAATATATGAAGTATCAACCCTGCGTAGCGATGCCTGCGGACGGACCGTCCGAGAAGATAAGGCCCGTGTCCACGGGCTCTCCGGCGGAGGTCAACCGTCCGTCGGCTGCCATCGCATAGGCGTGCACGCGAGACGTTCCCGCGACCGTGAGCGCGTCGACGAGGAAGACCCGCTGCGACACCGAGTCCACCAGGACACGGCCGGGCATGGTCCCCATCGGGGCCGGGTAAGGCGAGCCGGGCAGCGGTGTCAGCGCGCCGTCGCCGGCGACCGAGAAGCCCGCGATGCCACCTGCCATGGATTCGGCCAGGTACATGCGCCTGCCGTCCGAGGTGAACATCGCGCCGTGCGGCAGCGGCATCACTCCGGTGCGGAAGGGTGACCCGGGAACCGGATTCAGGTGGCCGTCGGCCCCGATCGCGAAGGCCGAGATGTCGCCCTGGGCCTCATTGCTGGTGTAGAGGAAACGACCGTCCGGGGTGACGCCGGGAATGGTCGACATGAGACCCGCGGCTGCCGAATCCACCAGCGTCAACGCACCGTCCGGGCCGATCGCGAAACTGAACACTGTCGCCTCGAGCCAGCCGACCGCGAACAGGAATCGCCCGTCGGGGGTGATGGCGGGCATGCTCAGGCCGCTCACTCCCGGAATCCGCGCCGGAGCGGCGCCGGTCGGTTCCAGGGCGCCCGATGCGGCGATGCGATAGGAACGGATCTCGTTGGTCACGGTGCCGGTGGTGACGAACAGCGTCCGGCCGTCGGGCGACGGCAGCACTCCGACGCCCGGCCCGCCGAGGTCGAGGTGCGCGCCGGGAACCGGGCTGAGCGTGCCGTTCGCGGCGAGCGCGTATCCCTCGACGGTGCCCGAAACCGTGTTGATCGCATACACTTTCCGCCCGTCGGAGGTGACCGACAGCGACAAACCGCCGGTCCCGGCGGGGAACGGGGACCCGGCCACCCGCGACAGGGCGCCCGCCCGATCGAGACCGAGCACACTGATGTTCGACGAGCCTGCGCCGCCGATCACCAAGAACCTGACACCCGGGTCGGCGGCCGAGACGGGCGTATTCAGCCAGCCCGCCGAGGCGAGGAGAAACGCGGCTGCGAGCCCGGCGGCGGCCCGGCGTGAACGACGTGTGGTCCGGAACATCTGTACTACCTCCAACTGACCGGCGAGCACCGCTGCCCCCGACCGGATAAAACGCGCGCGGTATGCGCAGGAACGGAAATGGGCGTGAATGCCTCAGCGCTATTTCCAGATGTGACGGTAGGCAGCTCTCAGCGCTTTCCCTGTCCAGAAATCTGGACAGCCGAAAAGTCTCGGCTGCACCGTGTTCGCGAGCGGATCCGGACAGCAGAAAAGGCCCTCCCGGCCGGAAATCGGAAGAGCCTTTTCGGAATTCGATCAGTACAGCGTGTACCCGCCGTCGATCGGAATGGTCGTGCCGGTGACGAACGAGGCCGCGTCCGACAGCAGCCACATGGCCGCTTCGGCGTGCTCGACCGGCTCGCTGGCACGGCGCAGGGCGTGTGTGGCCGCGACGGTGTCGGCGTAGGAGGGGTTCTTCTCGAGGTACTCGAGGTACATCGGGGTCTTGGCGGTCGAGGGGCCGATGCCGTTGACCCGAATACCCACCTCGCCGTATTCCGCGGCCGCGGCCTTGGTCAGGCCGGCCAGTGCGTGCTTGGAGGCGCTGTATTCGGCGGCCATCGGAATGTAGATGAACGAGCCGACCGAGGCGGTGTTGACGATCGAACCGCCACCGGTCTCGATCATGGCCGGAATCTCGTGCTTCATGCACAGGAACGCACCGGTGACATTGATCCGGAACACCCGCTCGAATTCCTCGCGGCTGATGTCGACCAGTTTCTTGCCGTTGTTGGGCACCCCGGCGTTGTTGAAGGCGCCGTCGAGCCGGCCGTACGCCGACACCGCGGCATCGACCATCGCCTTCACCTGGTCCTCGTCGGTGATGTCGACGGTCACGAACTGCGCGGCGTAGCCTTCGGCCGTCAGCTTCTCCGCCAGCGCCTCCCCCGCTTCGGTGGCGACGTCGGCGATGGTGACCTTCGCGCCGTTCTCGGCGAAGAGGCGCGCGGCCGCCTCACCGATACCGCTCGCGCCGCCCGTCACAATGATCGAGCGTCCGTCGATTCCAGCCATGGATCTCTCTCCTGTGGTCTTACTCGGTGATGGAAAAGTTCTGTGCGGGAATCAGTTACCGAATCCCGCGGTGTCGCTGGGCGCGCTGTCGAGCACCAGCGTCTTGGTCTCCAGGAACGACCGCAGGCCCTCGGAGCCGCCCTCCCTGCCGATACCCGACATCTTGAAACCGCCGAAGGCGATGGAGAAGTCGGTGCGCGGGCCGTTGTGCCCCACCGTGCCGGTGCGCAGGGACCGGGCCACGCGGTAGGCGCGATCGGCCTCTGTGGTGAAGACCGCGGCGTTGAGCCCGTAGGGGCTGTCGTCGGCCAGGGCCACCGCGTGGTCCTCGTTCTCGGCCGGGACGACGACCAGCACCGGGCCGAAGATCTCCTCTGTCGCGATCACCGAGGAGTTGTCGACGTTCGCGAAGACGGTGGGCTCGACGAAGAAGCCGCGGTCCAGCCCGGCGGGGCGGCCGCCGCCGGTGACGAGCCGGGCGCCGCCCGCGGTTCCGGCGGCGATGTAGTCCTCCACGCGTTCGCGCTGACGGGCCGAGGCGAGTGGGCCCATCTGCACGGTTTCGTCGAACGGGTCGCCGACCTTCACCGCGGACATGGCGGCGCCGAGCGCCTCGGCGAGTTCGTCGTGCCGATGCTCGCTGACGATGACGCGGGTCAGGCTGTGACAGACCTGCCCGGCGAGATAGCTGATCCCGCCCGCGAGGACCTTGGCCGCGGTGCCGATGTCGTAGTCGTCGAGCACCAGCGCGGGCGACTTGCCACCCAGTTCGAGAGTGCAGCGGGCCATCCGGTCGGCGCAGATCGCGCCGATGGTCCGTCCGGCTGCCGTCGAACCGGTGAAGGTCACCTTGTCCACGCCCGGGTTGCGCACCAGCGACTCCGACACCCGGCGATCGGCGGTCACCACATTGAGCACCCCCGGCGGCAACCCGACCGCGTCGCAGATCTCGGCGAACAGGTAGGCCGAGGTGGGTGCCTCCTGCGGGGGCTTGAGCACTACCGTGCACCCGGCGAGCAGGGCGGGCGCGCACTTGTAGGCCATGAGCCCGGCGGGACCGTTCCACGGCACGATCGCCGCGACGACACCCACCGGTTCGCGGATCAGCAGACCCGCCCCGCCGGACATGGGGGTGTGCTCCTCACGGAAGGCGAAGGTCTCGGCCAGATCGGCGTAGGCGTTGAACGCCCCGGACAGGAACAGCGGGAGCCGGGTCTTGGCCAGCGAGTAGACGATGCCCGACTCGATCGACCACAACCGGGCGAAGTCGTCGCCACGACGGGTCAGCTCGGCGGCGATCGCACGCAGGTAGCCCGCGCGTTCGGCGGGCGAGAGCCGCGGCCACGGCCCGTTGTCGAAAGCCCGGCGGGCCGCCGCGACCGCAGCGTCGACGTCGTCGGTGCTCGCGGCGCCGACGGTGGTCACGATCTCTTCGGTACCGCAGTTGAGCACGTCGAAGGTCTGCGGTGACGACACCGGCACCCAGCGGCCGCCGATGTAGGACGCCTCCGGGTGCGCGGGCAGTACCCCGATCTCGACCGACTTCGTCATGGAAAGTTCCTCTCACACTGTGACGCAAGCTACGCCACGACAATGTGTACTATATAAAATATTCTCACGCCAGCTTCGCGAGCCCGCCCGACCCGATGAGTGGGCTGCGACGGCCCGGTTTCTCTCGCCTCAGCCGACCGGGCTCGGCCTGCCACGCCGGGCGGCGACGATGTACTCGAACAGGCATACCAGCACGTCCTTGCACGACTGTCGGTCGCGGGCGTCGCAGAACAGCACCGGCACGTGCGGCGGCAACGACAACGCAGCGCCGATCTCCGCGGGCGCGTACCGGTCGGCCCCGTCGAAGCAGTTCACCGCCACCACGAACGGGATGCGGCGGGACTCGAAATAGTCCACGGCGGCGAAACAGTCGGCCAGCCGCCGCGTGTCGACGAGGACCACCGCGCCCAGCGCACCGCGGGAGAGTTCGGGCCACAGGAACCAGAACCGGTCCTGGCCGGGCGTGCCGAACAGGTACAGGATCACCCGGGGATCGATGGTGATGCGGCCGAAGTCCAGCGCGACCGTGGTGGTGCGCTTGCCCTCGATCCCGCGCAGGTCGTCGACCGAGGTGCTCAGCTCGGTGAGCTGTTCCTCGGTGCGCAGCGGCGTGATCTCGCTGATCGCGCCGACCAGCGTGGTCTTGCCCACCCCGAAACCGCCTGCGACGAGTACCTTCACCGCCAGTTCTTGAGTGTGGGCGACGGCGCCGTTGCCGTCAGAGTCTACGAATGCCATCCAGTACCGCCTGCAGAAGTTCGGGATCGGGGCCGACGTCGGCCTTCGGTGGCGACCGGAAGATCACATATCCGGCCGAGATGAGATCGCCGACGAGCACCTTCACCGTGATCAGCAACAGATTCATATGGGCCGCGATCTCGGCGATCGACAACGGCCGGTTGCGGCACAACCGGAAGATCTCGGCGTACTCGCGGTCGAGGCTGTTCACCTCGCCTTCGTAGCCCACCGAGATGACGAGCGTGAGGATGTCGAGATCGGCCACGTCTCGGCCGGCTCGGCCGCGGGTGAGCGCGAAGGGACGGACCAAGGGGCCGGGATCGTCCTCGTAGCCCCATTCCTCCTCGGGTTCGCCGTTCACAGCAGCGGCGTTCTCGACGTTCGCGGGGCGGCGGACAGCTGGTCGCGGACCTGGCCGACGATCACGTTCATCTCGTAGGCGATCAGTCCCAGATCGGCGTCGATATCGGCAAGCAACGCCAGACAGGCGCCGTGACCGGCCTCGGTGACGAGCAGGTAGCCGAGTTCGAGTTCGATGACGGTCTGGTGCAGGCCGCCCTTGGCGAATCGCGTGCCCACCCCGCGTGCGAGGCTGTGCAGCGCCGACGCCATGGCGGCCAGGTGCTCGACGTCCTCGCGATCGATCCCGTCCGAGCCGGCCAGCGCCAGTCCGTCCGCGGACAGCACCACCGCGCATTCCGCGCCGGAGGTGCTGTTCACCAGGTTGGTGAGCAGCCAGTCGAGGGCCCCCGCGGGCGCGTGGCGAACCATCATGTCGTCGTTCATGTGCGGACCGTTCTTCACTGGTGCGGATGGGTGGAGCGGGCGCGGCGGGTCCCGCGTTGCAGTGCGGACATGGCCGAGCGCACCGCGTCGGGCGCCCGGCCACGGATCGGCGGCGGGGGCGCGACCTGATCGATCGCGGATTCGTCCGCGTCGACGCGTAGTTCGGGTGAGAGGTGACTGAGCCGGTCGCGCCGCGGCAGCGCGGGACGAGTGTCGGCGGCGATCGGATGACCGGCCACCGATACCGGCCGATGGCCGTTGCGACCGGTGTGCACTGCGTGTGGCTCCGCGAGTTCGGCCATTGCCCGGGCGGATTCGATCGGTTCCGGCAGCGCGACCCCGGCGATGCCGTCGGGGCGCGATACCCCGAACACCCCGGGCACTCGCTGGACGGGACGCCGCGCGGCCACGGGTTCCATTGCGGCCGTGATGTTCTCGTCGCCGCGTTCGAGCATCGCCCACGGCAGCAACACGATCGCCCGCACCCCACCGTAAGCCGACTCCTGCAGTGTCACCGTGATCCGGTGCCGGTCGGCCAGCCGACTGACCACGAACAGGCCCAGGTGCCGGTGTCCGGCCAGCGCCATCTCGTGGAACTGCGGCGGCTGCTCGAGCAGGGCGTTGAACCGCGCCCGTTCCTCGAGATCGATGCCGATACCCTGATCGTCGATCTCGACGACCACGCCCTTGCCGACGGCGGCGCCGTGCACCGACACCGTGGAATCCGGCGGGGAGAAGGCGGTGGCGTTGTCGACCAGTTCAGCCAGCAGATGGATGACGTCGGCCACAGCCGTGCCGGTGACGCTCACCGCGGGCAGCCGCACCGCGTTGACCCGGGCATAGCCCTCGGTCTCCGAGACCGCACTGCGCACGATGTCCTCGAGCGCGACCGGATTGCGCCAGCGCCTGCCCGGCCTGCGGCCGCCCAGGATGAGCAGGTTCTCGGCGTTGCGACGCGCGCGGGTGGCCAGGTGGTCGAGCTGGAAGAGCAGTTCGAGATTCTCCGGATCGTCCTGGCGGGCCTCGGCGACATCGAGGATGTCGAGCTGACGACGCACCAGGGCCTGGCTGCGGAAGGCGATGTCGAGGAAGACCTTGTTGAAGCCGTCGCGGGTCCGCGCCTCCTCGGCGGCAGTGGCCATGGCGGTGCGCTGGGCCAACGAGAACGCCTCGGCCAGTTGACCGATCTCGTCGTGACCCCGGTCGGCGACCGCGGTCTCGGCCTCGACGTCGACCTGTTCGCCGTCGTGGATGCGGGCGATGATCGCGGGCAGCCGGTCCCGGGCCAGGACCAGCCCGGCGGAACGCAGGGCCTGCAACCGGCGGACCAGGCGCCGGGCCAGGACCAGCGAGACACTCAGCGCGGCCAGGGTGACGACCAGCATGATCGCGGTGGCGATGCCGAGCCGCCAGAGCATGGTGTCGGCGGCAGCGGCAGTCAGATCGACGGTGACCCGGAACTGATCGCGGACCACAGCCATCATGCGCGTCGCGACCGCCTTCTCCGCGGCGGACCACTCCTCCTCCGGTGTCGACATCTCGCCGCGTTCGGCCATCTCGTTCTCCGCGACTTCGGCCACCCGCCAGTCGGGCCCGGTGGTCATGGCGCGCAGGCTCGCCCGCACTCCCGCCGGGAGCAGCGCATCCACCGCCGTCAACTGGTCACGGTAGACGCCGATCGCCTCTCCGAGAGTGCGCCGCTCGGCCGGCGCTCGCATGCCGCGCGCCAATCCGGCGGACACCAGGCCGACCACGCGGGCATGACTCTCGGCCACCTGCAACAACGCCAGCGAGTTCAGTTCGGCGTCCATCGTGGTCATGTCCGAGGACTTTTTCCGGGCGCCGTCGCGGCCCGCGCCGAGCAACGCGGCGACGAGATCGCTGTAGTAGCGGTCGATGTCGCCGGTGGCGGCGCGGCCGCTGTCCACCGACTCCCGAATCGTGGTGATCCGCCCGATCAGTTCCGCCAGCGCCTGCACAGATTCCGCGCCTGCGTCCGCATCCATGTTCTTGGCGGTGGCGGCGATGCGAGTGGTCTCCTGGATGGCGCGATCGGTGTCGTCGCGTCCGGCGCGCATCCCGGCCGCGCTCGCGGGAGACCGGTCGACGGCGGTCAGGCTGGCCAGGCGCTCGGACTGCACCGCGGTGACGAACCGCAGCAGCGGGTCGATCACCCCGCTGCGATAGTCCGCCCACTCCTTGGCCTCCTGGGCACGGATCGCGACCAGGCTCACCGCGACCACACCGGTGCCGAACAGCACCATGGACGGGATGAGCGCGATGGCCAGCACGCGGGTCCGCACACTGCCACCGAAGCGCGCACGCAGACCACGGGGGCGTTCTGGCCGGTGGTCGTCCGCGCTCGGATCCGGTGTCGCCGTTGGCACTGGCGGTTCTCCTCGGTGCAGGGCGGCTCGCAGAGCCGGTCGGGGTAGATACCCGGTGGCGGGCCCGGCCCGCCCCGGTCGTTGGTTATCGGGGAGTGAGGTAAGCCGACGGGCCGTCGTGGAAGATCACGCCGGTGTCGGCGGAAGGCCTGCCGGAGGCGGTAATGCCGCCGGCGGCGTCGATGTCGTAGGTGTGCACGCGCGCACTGCCTTGCACGGTGAGCGTGTCGATCACGTACAGCTGTCGTTCGCCCGGTCCGAGCACCACGCGGCCGGGCAAGGCGCCTGCCGGAGCGGGGTAGGGCGAGCCGGGCAGCGCACGCAGCGCTCCGTCGGCGCCGATGCCGAAGCCGTCGATCTCTCCCCCACCGGAGGCGGGCAGATACATGCGTCGCGAGTCGGCGGTGATCGCGGTGCCGTGCGGGGTGCCGCCGGTCGGGTACGGCGAACCGGGCGCGGGTGAAAGCCTGCCGTCGCGGGCTATCACATAGCCGGAGACATTGTCGGTGCCTTCGTTGCTGATGTAGAGAAAGCGCCCATCCGGGGTGACGGTGGGCAACGCGGGACGTTCACCGGTGGCCAGCGGGGCACCCAGCGGGGACAGCGAGGCATCGGGCCCGATCGAGAAGGCGGCGACGGTGCCCGCGACGAAACTGCTGACGAACAGCGTGCGCGCGTCGGGAGTCAGGACCGGCAGGCTCAGCGCGCTCATCCCTTCCACCCGGGTGGGCGGCGCGCCCGTGGGTACCAGCAGTCCGTCGGCGGTGATGTCGAAGGAGCGCACCTCGTTGGCGACGCCGCCGATGGTGGCGAACAGCCGCCTGCCGTCGGGCGTGATCGTCACACCGATCACCGGTTCACCGAATGCCCTACGACTGCCCGCGATCTCGCGCAGCGATCCGTCGGCCCCCAGGTCGTAGCCGATGATCGAGCCCGACACCACGTGTCCGGTGTAGACCCGGCGACCGTCGGGGGTGATCTCGAGGGTGAGCGATCCGGTGTCACTGGCGAACGGCGCCCCCGGGACCTGGCTCAGACCACCGTCGGCCGCCACACGCAGAACGCCGATGTTCGATGATCCGGTGCCTGCGACGAGGAGGTACCTCGGCATCTCCGAGGCGGGATCCGCGTGGGCGAGAGTCGGCAGCCAGCTCAGCGCCAGGGCGGCCGAGAGCGCCAGGACGACGCGGCGCGAAGGGGTGACAGTGTCGACGAACATCTTCGGGCAGTACCTCCATGTACTTCGAGCGGACGAACATCGCTCGGCACATGCACAATATAGTATGCGTCACATCGCGGGTAGCTTCCGGACCGAATTGAACCCAGAAGTATAAAAGCCTCTGAACTGCCCCAATTATCGGTGTGGTTCATCATGATCGATCACAGCTCAGAGCATTAGTCATATTTAATATGGGATTCTCCCTCCTGGTGTGCACTCGGCACACCAGAGCTCGACGAGGAGATCCGCCGATGCCCAGGCCGTTCCGCGGGAACCGCGGCGCCATGACAACTCTGCTCACCGTCCTGCTGTGCGCCATAGGCGCAGTGGGACCCGCCGCCCCCGCCTCGGCAGCACCCGCGCGGCCGCGGTTTCTGATCACCGCGGGCACCGCGTCGCTGGGGATCAGCGTGCTGCGGGTCGAGCACGACACCACGCTCACCCCGGTGCCGGGCAGTCCGTTCCCGACCGGTTTCGGCGTGCTGTCGCTGGTCGCCTCGGCCGACGGTCGCACGGTGTACGTACCGCATGCCGGCGATTTCGGTGTCTCGGGCTACCGGCTCGACGACAACGGCGCCCTGACCCCCATTCCGGGCGCGGCGGTCACCGTCGGCGGGCCGCCCACTTCGGCCCGCCTCTCCCCCGACGGCACGGTTCTGTTCGTCGTCGTAGGCGGCGCGCCGGGGCATGTCGAATCGTTCACGGTCGCGCCGTCCGGCGCGCTCACCCCGACCGGCGCGTCGCGGGTCGCCGTCGAGGGACTCAGCGCGGTGGGCATGGCCGGCGTCGACCCCAGCGGCCGATTCCTGCGCGTGGCCACCTACATCGGCGACACCGTGTCCAGCTACGCCGTCGGCGCGGGCGCCACCCTGACCCCACTCGGCACACAGACGGTGCGGTTCGGCCCGGTCGCGCCGGGCTACACCCCCGACGGCCGGTTCCTGTATGTCAGCAACGAATTCGGTTTCGACGTGTCCGGATACGCGATCGCCGACGACGGCCGCCTCACCCCGACCCCTGGCTCCCCGTACCCGACCGGCGGCGTGCCGCACGGCGCCGTGGCGAGCGCGGACGGTAGCCGCATGTACGTGCCCAACGCGGTGGGCTCATCGATCGCCGGTTTCGCCGTCGGCGCCGACGGCGCCTTGACCCCGCTGCCAGGCTCGCCGTACCCGGCGCCCGCGGGCACGATGCCGGGTCAGGTCGCCCTCGATCCCGACGGGCGGCACCTCTACCTGGTGGACGTTCTCACCGCCCAGATCACCACCCGGGTGCACACGTACACGATCGGCCCCGACGGCGCCCTCACCCACACCGGTCGCGACCCGGTCGACACCGGTGTGTTCATGTCGGACGGACCGGTCGCCGTCCTGACCCGCTGACCCGCACCGACGACGAACGGCGGCGCGCACCGGGCCGGTGGGCGCCGCCGCTGCCGCATGCCGTCGGTCTAGGCGGTGTTCTTCTGCTCCTCCGACCACATGCCCTGCCGCTCCAGCATGGCGATGAGTTCGTCCGCGCCGGACATGATGTGGTCGCGCATGAGTGTGGCGGCCGTCTTCACGCGCCGCTTCTGCAGCGCCTCGAGGATGGCCGGATGGAAATGCAGGGTCTCGTTGGCGTGGCCCTCGATATTGCCGTAGAAGCGGTTCGGCAGCTGCTTGACGATCGAGCCGAGCAACATGGCCAGCCTGCGCGAATCGGCGGCCAGATTGATGGTGCGGTGGAATTCGTGGCCCAGCGCGACGATCCGCTCGGGATCGTTGTCCCCGGCCATGACGCGTTGCTGCTCGGCCACGACCTCGGCGAGGTGGTCGAGCTGACGCTGGGTGATGGATTTGGCCGCGCGCCCGGCCAATTCGCCAGCGAGGGTGGCCTGGGCCCAGAACAGATCGCGCACGTCCTGCCTGCTGAACGCCGCGACCATGAATCCGCGCCGGGGCACCAGTTCGACGAATCCCTCACCGCTGAGGAGCAACAACCCTTCGCGAACCGGGGTGTTGGAGACACCCACCGCCTCGGCGATCGGTTCGGTGCGCAGGAATTCGCCGGTGCGGACCCGACCGGAGATGATGAGTTCGCGCACGTAGGTCGCCACGTCCTCGGAAAGCTGCTGACGCTGGGAGTTCATGCGGCGAGGCAGCCCCTGCGCAGTCGATTCCATGGGGATTCGATCCTTTCCGTTCGGCCGATCTATGCATTATGCCTCACGTATTACCGAGCAGATGGCACCGGCGAACCGATGACCACACCGCACCCCGGAAGCGGCGGCGGCCGCAACGAGGCCGTTCCCGGAGCGGCCGGCGCCACCCACGACCGCAAATGATATATTATGCTTGATGTGGCCACGAACAATGGAGTTGGTGGCCCGCCCAATCGCTCTCTCGCCGACCTCGCGAAGGGTTCGCGGACATGAACGTGCTGATCGAGATGACGGCCCTGTGCCTGACCAGACCCGCGCGCGACGCCGGTGCGGAGGCCGCGGCCGCGTGGTACGCGGCCAAGGCCCGTCTGCACGACCATCTCGCCGGATCGGGCGGGCCCGACAGCGCCCTGGAACGGCAGCTCGCCGACTCCGCCCGCCGGCGAGCCCGGCAGCTGGCGGGTACCTGACACCCTGCAGAGCGCCCCAGGAGACGACAGTGCGCGAGTTCCCCCTGATCCTGCCCCCGCCGCTGGCCGAGTCCTGGGCGTGGCAGCGCCACGCCACCTGCCGCGCCTACGATGTCGACGTCTTCTACGACAACGGCAACGAACCACGCAAAGTCCTGCTGGCCAAGCAGATCTGCCAGGGCTGCCCGGTTCTGACCCATTGCCGCGACTACGCGGTCGAAGCCAACGAGCCACACGGCATCTGGGGCGGGATGACCCCACGGGAACGCAACCGCTACCGCTGGCTCAACTATCGGCCCCGCCGACCGGACCTCCCGGTCAGCGCAACGCCCGACGCCTGAACCCGCTACGCGGTCGATCCGCCGGGCCGGATCGCCGAACTGACCCGCACCCCGGGCGCTCGTCCCGTCTTTTCCGCGGGGCACGCTGCGGCGACATCGCGGCCGGGCACGGTGTGCGGACCCGGCCGGTGCATCCTCTGTTGTCGGGATCCACCGGCTCGGATTGCCGTACGGTCGGGCTCATTACGGTGTCGCGATGATCGCGATCCGTTCAGGAGCCGGTGGATATCAGCGCGCCGGTTCCGTCGCTCCGTCTCGCGGCGCGATTCCGGCCTGCCCCGGAGCCGGAACCGCCGGCGCGGCTGTTGCACCGGAATCCCGGGTTCCGGCCTGCGGCACCAGCAGGACGATGACGGCGGCGAGGATCGCCGGGACCGCGAAGGCGTAGTAGTTCCACTGGGTGCTCAACGCCGAACCGAGTATCCAGCCGCCCATCATCGGCCCCAGGATGGATCCGGTGCGCCCGAGCCCCATCGCCGCGCCGACGGCTGAGCCGCGGCATGTGGCCGGGAAGTAGGCGGCGATGTATCCGTAGGTGAGGGAGCTGCTGCCGATGGAGCCGAGGCCCGCACCGGCCACGGCCGCCATGAGCACGGCCGTGTCGGCCTTGCGGCTCAGTACCAGCAGCGAGACCGCTCCGATCAGGAAGAACGGCACCAGGATTCGCTTGGATCCGAAGCGGTCGGCAAGCAGCGAACCACCGAGCATGCCCGCCACCGCGCCGACCTGCAGCACCAGCAGGAACTGCAGCGAGGAGCCCAGCGCGTAGCCTGCCTGTCGCATCAGATGCGGCAGCCAGGTGTTGAGGCCGTAGCCGATGAGCTGGGCGCAGAAGCAGACCAGGACGAACAGCGCGAGAGCGGGCAGGTAGCGGGCGGTGAGCAGTTCCCGGAACCCCGCGGCCGGCCGCTCGGCGGGTCCGGCCGCGCGGGCGCCCAGGTCGGCCCGCGCCGCCCCCAGATCGAGGCCGTAGGCGCCGGCCAGCTCGCGAGCCTCGTCGTCGCGGCCGCGGGCAAGCAGATAGTTGACCGACTCCGGCAGCCAGAAGTACATGACCGGCAGCACGATCACGCACAGCGCGCCGACGCCGTAGAGAACGCGCCAGCCGTGGTCGGGCAGCAGCGCGATGGCGACCAGAGCGGCGACGATGCCGCCGACCGAGTAGCCGGTCAAGGTCAGGCCGTTGTAGATCTGCCTGCGGTCGCGCGGTGCGTACTCCATGGTCAGCGCGACCGCCGAGGGGACGACGCCGCCGAGCCCGATGCCGGTGATGAACCGTGCGGCGCCGAGGAATTCGGGTGAGGTGGCCAGCGCGCAAATCGCACAGCCCAGCGAGAACCACGCCACGCCGATCATCATGATCCGCCGCCGCCCGATTCGGTCGGTGAGCGGACCGGCGACCAGGAAGCCGACCATGAGGCCGAACAGCGTCCAGCTGCCGATCAGGCCGGCGGTCGCGGTCGTCATCCCCCAGCCGGGCTCCTCGAGCAGACTGGGCACGGTCGCGCCGTAGACGATCAGATCGTAGCCGTCGGCCACGATGGTCAGGAAACAGAGCAACACCACGATCAGACCACTGCGTGGGTGCCGGACAGTACGGCTCATGCCGTCCTCCTCGGGGAAATGCGCGACGTGGTTCGGGACCACACCGCAACCGCGCAGCGACCGGAAACTCCTGATACCTCTCAGGCGGTCGTGCGATCCGGCTCACAATAACGCACAATATATGATGCTGAGTACATTCCGGGAGAATTCGCCGCCAGGCCGGGCATGACAGCGACGAAGGTGGCGCTCTCCCCGGGGACGCCAGCCTGCGCGTTATTTGCGCAGGTCAGGGTGTTTGCATCACAACGAGACGCTGAGGAACGAAGAAAACCCCAGGTGAGCAAATCCCCAGTTCGCGTGCGTTCCCATCTTTCGATGTGCTCCGCCGAGGCATCGAACCTGCGTCCATGCGCGCCCGCCACGATTCGGGCGAGTGAGAGGGGCAGACGCAATCATGCCCGCGCGCACAGAGCGATCTCTAACCTACAGTGACCGACAGTGTCGGTTTACCATGCGGCGAGGCGTCCTCTCGGGTGAGGTATCCCCACATTTCGTCGATCATCGGCTGTAGCAACAGCGTTCCGAACTGGCGCACCATCAGTCCGATGATCTGGGTCGATTCCGGGCGGTTCGTCGACGCGAGACCCGACTCGCGCAATTTGACCACCTCGCTGCGGCTCAGCTCGGTGAGCCGCTCGAGCAACCGGCCCGAGCCTCGTGGATCCAGCACCGTCCGCCGGATGTAGTTCACCACCGACGGGTGCGTCTCGAGCATCCGCCGCACCGATTCGTCACGGCGCGCGGCGACCTCGGCAGGTGTACCCACGTCGGGAACTGCCGCGATCGCCAGAGCGTAATAGTCGACAACCAGTTGCTCTACGGCCGCGCGCAGCCCGTCCTTGGTTTTGAAGTGGTGTTGCACCAGCCCCACCGTCGCCCCGGCCGCTGTGGCGACGCCGCGCATCGAGACCCGGTCCTCACCGTGTTCGGCATACAGGTCGAGCGCGGCGTTGCGGATTCGGGCCTTCGCGGTGAGGTCCTCGTCACTGGCGCGGGGGTCGATCACGGTTATCTCCTCCTGTCGCCAGGAAGCATACACTTCACCCAAAAGACTTTACATTCACATCGGATGCCATACAGTCGTATAGCGAGAGAGGAGTTGTGTATGCCACAGCACAAGGCGCTGCACGGGGTGCGTCTGGTGTCCCTCGCCGTCAACCTGCCGGGGCCGATCGCCGCAGCGCGATTGCAGGCCATGGGCGCGACGGTCACCAAGATCGAGCCCCCGGCCGGCGACCCACTACGCACGGTCGCCCCCCGCTGGTACGACGAGCTCAGCGCCGGACAGGAAGTACTGCCGCTCGACCTCAAAGACCCCGAGGACCGAGCGGCGGCGGAGCGCGTCTTCGCGGACTCCGATCTCCTGCTCACCGCGATGCGCCCGTCCGCGCTGGCCACACTCGAACTCGATGACTCGACCGCCAGATACCCCCACCTCTCCCATGTGGAGATCGTCGGTCACATCGGGACCGACGCAGAGCGGCCCGGCCACGACCTGACTTACCAGGCCGCATTCGGCACTCTCCAGCCGCCGGCGATGCCGACCGTTCCCGTTGTCGACCTGCTCGGGGCCGAGCGTGCCGTTTCGGCGGCGTTGATCACGCTGCGACTGGCTGCCGAGTCGGGTGCGGGACACCACGAGCACGTGGTCCTGGAAAGGGCTGCCGCCGATGCGGGCGCGGCGGTGCGACATGGGCTCATGGGCGCGGGCGCGCCGCTCGGCGGGGCACACCCCGGCTACGGGATCTACGCCAGCTCCGACGGACACGTCGCCCTGGCCGCGCTGGAACCGCATTTCTGGTCGCGCGCTCGCGCGGCGTTCGGCGTGGGCGGAACCGAACACGAACTGGCCGAGGTCTTTCTGACCCGCCCCACCCGCGAGTGGGAACAGCTCGCGGCTCACCTCGACATTCCCCTGGCCGGAATCCGCCATCAAGCGCAAGGAGACAGAAATGAGCAGTAGGGAAGCCGTCATCGTCGGCGCGGTACGCACACCGGTCGGCCGCCGCGGCGGCAAGCTCAGCCGGTGGCACCCCGTGGATCTTCTGGGGCACACGCTGCGAGAGTTGGTCGCCAGGTCCGGCGTCGATCCGTCGGCAATCGAGGACGTCATCACCGGCTGCGTTCTTCAACACGACGCACAGTCGGGCAATCTCGGACGGCACGCAGTACTCGCGGCGGGGTTTCCCGAGTCCGTGCCCGCCGTGACGATCGACCGGCAATGCGGTTCTGGACAACAGGCCGTGAGCTTCGCCGCCCAGGCAGTGATGGCGGGTTCGCACGACCTGGTGATCGCATGCGGTGTCGAGTCCATGTCGCGGGTGCCGATGCCCGCATCGTTCCAACCCGGCGCCCCGTTGGGCCCGCAGTACAGCCCGCGGGAACTCGACCGCTACGAGGGCCGCCTGATGGCGCAGGGACCGTCGTCGGAACTGATGAACGAGAAGTTCGATCTCAGCCGTGAAGCGCTGGACGCGTACAGTGCCCGAAGCCACACCCGAGCGCTGGCCGCGACGGCAGCCGGGAAGTTTCGGGACCAGATGATTTCGATCGCTGCCGACCCCACCGACCCGAACGGTCCGACCATCGAGGCGGACGAAGGTATTCGGGCACACGTCGACCTCGACAAGATGGCGGGGTTACCGCCGGTGTTCGGCGCCGACGGACGGACCACCGCCGCGAACTCGTCACAGCTGAGCGATGGAGCCGCAGCCCTGCTGATCGCCGACCGCGAGTACGCCGAGCGCCACGGTCTCACCCCGCGCGCCCGATTCCGCGCGCTCTCGGTGGCCGCGGCAGACCCCGTCCTGCAGTTCAGCGCCGTCCTCGACGCCACCCACCGAGCGCTGCACCGCAGCGGTCTGGCCGTGGCGGACATCGACCTGTTCGAAGTCAACGAGGCCTTCGCCGGTGTGCCACTGATGTTCCAGCGGGAGTTCGGAGTTCCCGACCACAAGCTCAACGTCAACGGCGGCTCGATCGCCATCGGCCACCCGCTGGGTTCGACCGGCGCCCGAATGCTCACCGACTTGCTGACCGAACTCGAACGAACAGGCAAGCAGCTCGGCCTTCAGACGATCTGCGAAGCCACCGGAACCGCGAATACCACCATCATCGAACGCATCTGAGGAAGCCATGACCTACGAGATCGTCAGCGGACTGCCATCCACGCACGGTGACCATTACCAGCTCAACACCACAACCCTCATCCGGCACGCGGCGCGCACCTATCCCGAACAGGAGATCGTGTTCCGTACCTCAGCCGGAGGGTGGGACCGATACAGCTACCTCGACGCGTACCGCCGCATCGGGCAGGCCGCAAACGTCTTGCGCAAGCTCGGTGTCGGGCCCGCGGACGTGGTCGGCATTCTCGATTGGAACAGCAAGCGGCACTTCGAGCTGTACTGGGCAATTCCTGGCCTCGCGGCCGTGATGCTGCAGATGAACCTGCGACTGGGAGCCGACGACCTCGGCTATGTCACCGCGCACAGCAACGCGTCGGTCGTCCTGGTCGACGAGAGCTTGCTCCACGTCGCCGAAGCGATCGCGGAGCACGCATCCGATGTCCGCACCTGGGTGGTGATGTCAGATCGCCCGCTCGACGAGATCTCGACGTCGCTGCCGAATGTCCGCCATTTCGAAAGCTTGATGGCCACCGCGGAATTCGACATCGAGTGGCCGATGGTCGACGAGAACTCGGCCTACAGCGCGTGTTACACGACCGGCACGACGGGTCGTCCCAAAGGGGTGTACTACTCGCATCGCGGGATCTACTTGCACAGCATGGCGATGGCCGCCAGGCTGGCATTGAGCGCCGACGACGCGGCGATGCTGATCACGCCGATGTTTCATGGGCAGTCCTGGGGTCTACCGCAAGGCGCGGTCTATGCCGCTGCCAAGGTCGTGCTCCCCGGCCGGTATGTCGCCGAAGACACCTCAGTCCTCGTCGACGCGATGATCGCTGAGCAGGTCACGGTGGCCAACGGCGCTCCAGCGATCTTCCAGCCCATGCTCGACTACATCAAGACTCTCGACACCAAGCCCGACTTCCGCCGCGCCCGGCTGCTTTCCGGGGCGACCGAGCCTGCGTTGTCGCTGATGCGTGGGTTCCACGATCTCACCGGCGCCGACATCATCCACGCCTACGGCGCTACCGAGACGACCCCGCTTGTTACCGTCAACGCGGGGACCAAACCCACGCTGGGGGACACCCTCACCGACGAGCAGAAGTGGGATCTCAAGCGCTGCCAGGGCTTGCCGGTCACCGGGATCGACGTCAGGATCGTCGACGACGAAGGCAATGACTTGCCGCACGACGGCCACTCGGCGGGCGAGATTCTGTTTCGCGGACCGTGGATCATCGAGCGCTACTTCAAGCTCGACGACGATGCCGATCGGTTCATCGACGGGTGGTGGCGAAGCGGCGACGTCGGCACCATCGACGAACGGGGCTACCTCAAACTCACCGACCGCCTCAAAGATGTCATCAAAAGCGGCGGCGAATGGATCTCCTCCATCGACATGGAAAACGCCCTGCTGGCGCATCCGAAGATCGCCGAAGCTGCCGTCATCGGTGTGCCACACCCGAAGTGGCAAGAACGCCCCGTCGCCCTTGTCGTGACCGCCGACGGGCAGGAGCTCCCCCTCGCCGAGATCCACGACCTGCTCGCGAGCGCGTTCGCGAGGTGGCAACTGCCCGACACAGTCCTCTATCTGGACAGCCTGCCCCGCACCAGCGTCGGAAAACTGGACAAGAAGACCATGCGGGCCGCGCACAGCTCCCTCTACGGAGCGTCGCGATGACCACCGCCCAGGCACCCCTGCGTTCGAGCCGCGACGGTCACGTCGTCGTTCTCGAGATCAACCGGCCCGCTGCCCGCAACAGCCTGAACGAAGCCGTGCTCACCGCGCTGAATTCCGAACTCCATGCGATACGCCACGACGACTCGGTCCGTGCCGTCATCCTCACAGGTGCGCAGGGAACGTTCTGCGCGGGTGCCGACATCACCGCCTTCGACGCCATCAGAAATGATGGCCTGCTCGGGAACCGCGCCGCCACCGGTGGCGCCATCTGGGCCGAGCTCGGCCGGTTCCCGAAACCGGTGATCGCCGCGGTCGAGGGGCTGGCTCTCGGCGGTGGGTGCGAGTTGGCGCTGGCCTGTGATTTCGTCATCGCGGGTGAGTCCGCGAAGTTCGGCGTTCCGGAAGTCAAGCTCGGCGTGATACCCGGAGGTGGCGGCACGCAGCGGCTCATCCACGCCGCGGGCAAGCCCAAGGCGATGGCGATGCTGCTCACGGGCGAGCTCCGCTCCGCCGAGTGGGCATACCACGCGGGCATCATCGCCGAGATCGTTCCCGACGGCGACGCGCTTGCCGTCGCCACAGCGATGGCCACCCGGATCGCAGCGAATTCGCCGCTCGCTGTGGCGCTGGCCAAGGACGCCGCGGTGCAGGCCCTCGAAACCTCGTTGGCGCAAGGTCTCGAACACGAGAAGCGCAACTTCCACGTCGCCATCCATTCCGCTGACAGCCGCGAAGGACAAGCGGCATTTCTCGCCAAGCGCGCACCTGTATTCACCGGAAAGTAGATCCGCCATGAGTGAACTGTTTCCCACGTACCGATCTCCCTGGGAGACCGACGACCAGGCATTGCTGCGAGCACACGCCGCCGAGTTCTTCCGCAAGGAAGCCACACCCAACCAGGAGCGATGGGCAGCGCAACACCAGGTCGACCGCGAGTTCTGGACGAAAGCCGGCGCGGCGGGTCTACTGTGCCTCGACCTGCCCGAAGAGTACGGCGGAGGCGGCGGAAACTTCGGGCACGAAGCGATCGTCCAGCAGGAACTCGTCTACGCGCACGACACCGCGTTCGCGTTCTCCGTGCACTCGACGATCGTCGCGCACTACATCGCGACCTACGCCACCGAAGAACAGAAGCAGCGCTGGCTGCCGAAGTGCGCGAGCGGGGACAATGTCCTCGCCATCGCCATGACCGAGCCCGGCACGGGCTCGGACCTGCAGTCGGTGCGCACCACCGCGGTGCGCGACGGCGACGACTACGTGGTCAACGGGTCGAAGACGTTCATCTCCAACGCCTCGCATTGCGACCTGCTGGTCATCGTCGTCAAGACCGACCCGTCCCAAGGCGCCAAGGGCCTTTCGCTGCTCGTCGCGGAGACACAGGATCTGCCCGGGTTCGAGCGTGGCCGCGTGTTGCACAAGATAGGCCAGCATGGACAGGACACGCGCGAACTGTCTTTCGTCGATATGCGTGTACCCGCGGCCAACCTCCTCGGCGAAGTCGAAGGGCAGGGTTTCGTCCAACTGATGAACCAACTGCAACGCGAACGGCTGATCATCGGCATCGCCGGTGTCGCGATGGCCGAGGCCGCCGTCGCCGAGACGATCCGATACGCCAAGGAACGCCATGCCTTCGGACAGTCGGTCTTCAACTTTCAGAACACGAAATTCCTTCTGGCCGAGTGCAAGACAGAAGTGCTGGCCGGCAAGACACTGATGGACCACTGCATCCAGCGCCACATCGACGGCACACTCGATGCGACCACCGCGTCGATGGCGAAGCTGTGGGGTACCGACAAGCAGTGCGAGATCGTCGACCGCTGCCTGCAAGTCTTCGGCGGCTACGGCTACATCATGGAATACCCGATCGCCCAGATGTATGCCGCTGCGCGCGTCCAGAAGATCTACGGTGGCACCAACGAAATCATGAAAGAACTGATCTCACGGACTCTGTGATCCCATTTGGCGGCTCACCGGCACCTGGCACGCCCGCTACCGCGTGAACCGTCACGGGTAAAGGGCCGGCTTCGGTTTCAGACCAGCGCCGGTCGGCGTGGCAAGTTTTGAGCGTAGTACGCGGCTTCGTACTCGGCCGGGGTCAGGGTAGTCCAGCCAGCTTCAGGATCTCGTCTCGTGATGCACATCGACCAGCGGGCCCAGGACACCGTCGATGAAGTGATAGTCCGATTGGCACAGGCCCGAAGCGACGAACCGGACGTGGACCTCGCCGAAGCCGGGCTCGTCGACCTCCAGCTCGCGCAGCTCGAGCTCGGTGCTTCCCGCATCGATCACTGCTGCCAGCGTTTTCACGCCGTCACCACGTGTTCGGCGGGACCGCGCAGCGAAGTGGCGCTGGTGATCTCCGCACCGCCCGCGCGCAGCTCGGCCCAGTCGGTCGGATCGTGGCTGATCCAGACGGTTGTTCCGGGCTGGGTGGCCAGTAGTTTGATCTTCTGCAAGGAGCTGTGCTTGTTCGGCCGGTCGACATCGAACGGCATGCCGATGGTCAGGTCGACGTTGTCCCACTTGTGCGCCGCGTCGCTGGTGAGCACGAGCGTGCTGTCGTCGGGCATGCGCAGTTTCAGACCGAGCGTGCCGGGGGTGTGCCCGTGCAGCGAGAGCAGGGTGATGCTGCCGTCACCGAAGAGGTCGTGGTCGTAGCCTGCGGGAACCTCGTTCCAGGCAATCTTCTGCGCCGCCGCGATGTCGTCCTCCCGGAAGAAGGCCGCGTCGAGGTTCGAGGGCGTCTTGGCGTAACGCAGTTCACCGGCGCCGATGAAGCCCTGCGCGTGCGGGAAGAGATCGAGTCCGCCGGTGTGGTCGAAGTGCATATGCGACAACACGACCCGGCGGACATCGCGGGTGGTGTAGCCGATGGCTTCGATCTGGCGGTCGAGCCGGTACTCCTCGGGAAAGTCGATCCGGAACGCCGCGGCGAGCTCGCCGTAAGCGACGGCCGGGTCACCGGCGCCCACGGTGGCCAGACCGGCGCGGGCGGCGCTCGGTCGCCGTGGATCTCAAACATCCCGACGGCGTGGACACCATGCTGCGTCTGGTCGAACGGTCAGATGCGCTCCTGGAGGGCAACCGGCCCGGGGTCACCGAGCGCCTCGGCGTCGGACCCGAGGACTGCCTGGCCCGCAACCCTCGCTTGGTCTATGGCCGAGCGACGGGTTGGGGACAGGACGGACCACTGAGCCGAACCGCCGGCCACGATCTGCACTACCTGTCGCTGTCCGGTCTGCTGGCGGCCATGGGTCCGGCGGGCGGCCCCCCGGCGATCCCGCTGAATCTGCTCGGCGACTACGCCGGTGGTGGACTCATGCTGGCGATGGGTTTGCTGTCGGCGCTGTGGGAAGCGCGCGGCAGCGGCCGCGGTCAGGTGGTCGACGCCGCCATGGTGGACGGGATCGCTCTGCTGGGCGGTGTCTTCTACGGACAGCGACAAGTGGGGATGCACGGACTCGAGCGCGGAACCAACATGCTCGACGGTGGCGCCTCGTTCTACACCGTGTACGAGACCGCAGACGGCGGCTGGATGGCAGTCGGCGCGATCGAGGCCGCCTTCTTCGCCGAACTCCTCGATGTGCTCGGGCTCGAACCAGAACTCGCCGACATCCAATGGGACCGCACGCAATGGCCACGGTTGCGTATCAGGCTCGCGGCCGTCTTCGGCACCCGAACCCGCATGGAGTGGGAAGCCGCCTTCGCCGGACGCGAAGCCTGCACCACCCCGGTCCTCGACCTGGACGAAGCCCTGCGACACGAACACGCCAGGGCACGAAACAGTTTCGTCCCGGTGGACGGGGTCCTCCAGCCTGCCCCCGCACCGCGATTCAGCCGGACACCCGGTGCCGTGCAGGGCCCCGCGGTCCCCGCCGGAGCGAATACCTCACGCGCACTCATCGACTGGGGCTTCGACCCACCGGACATCGATGCTCTTCGCGCCACTGGAGCGATCCTCTGACAGACAAGGAACACACCGAATGAGTCACTGCCGCCTCACTCACCGGAGCACCCCATGGCGCTGAGCCTGAACTTCATCACCGACGCGATCGCCGCCCAGATGCCCGCGGTCGACCCCCACCGCCCCGCTGTCGCACTCGGCGGAGAAGCCGCACTGAGCTGGCTCGACCTGCGCGCCACCGAACTACGCTACGCACGGGCCCTGCAGCAGGCGGGAGTGCGCAAGGGCGACCGGGTCGGACTGCTGCTGCGCAACTCCACCGACTACGTCGCGCTCTACCTGGCGATCGGGCGCGTCGGCGCGATCGCGGTACGCCTCAACTGGCGGCTCACCGCACCGGAACTGCAGTTCGCGCTCAACGACTCCGTCCCCGGGGTGCTCGTGCTCGACGCCGAGTTCGCCGCCCTCGTGGCGGCCATCCGCGACGGCGTCACCGTCGGTACCTACGTCGTGCGCGGCGAGCCCGGAGCACTCGACGGAGCCACGCCACTGTCGGTCTTCACCGCCGAGGAATCGGACGCGACCGGCTTTCCCGTCGTCTCCCCCGAAGACCCGGTGTCGCTGATGTATTCGTCGGGGACCACCGGACGCCCCAAGGGCGCCCTGTTCTCGCACGGCAACGCCCTGTGGATCGGCTCGATCCAGGCCCAGCGCTGGCGGATCGACAGCTCCACTGTGTCTCAGACCAGCGGACCGCTGTTCCACGCCGGCGGATTCGAGGTCCTGTTGCTTCCCGCCCTGCTCACCCACGGCACCGCCATCGCCTTCCCGTCGGGCAGTTTCACCCTCGAGAACTTCCTCCGCGTCGGCGACCAGCACAACGCCACCGACATGTTGCTCTACCCGTTCATGCTGTTCGACCTGCTACGCAGCGGCGAAGACATCACCCACCTGGTGCCGCAGACCCTACGGCGCATCGTCACCGGCGGTGACATCGTCATGCCCTGGGTCTACGACGAACTCGACAACCGGCTACCCGGCGTCGAACTCGTCCAGTCCTATAGCCTCACCGAAGGTGGCGCGGTGAGCACCAGCCTGGAATTCGATGTCGCCCGCGGCCACGAGAGCAGCATCGGCACGCCCCAGGCGATGACCGAGATCAAGGTCATCCGCCCCGACGGCTCACCCACCGACCTCGACGAGGTCGGCGAGATCTGCGTCCGCAGCGGCGGGGTGAGCATCGGCTATTGGAACCGCCCCGAGGACAACCGCGCCACCTTCGTCGACGGCTGGTGCCACTCCGGCGACCTCGGCCGCGTCGACGCCGACGGCTTCCTCACCATCGCCGGACGAGCCAAGGACATGTACCGCAGCGGTGGGGAGAACGTCTACCCCGCCGAGATCGAGATGGTGCTCACCGGACATGCCGACATCGCCGACGCCGCGGTCATCGGGGTCGCGGACGAACGCTACGTCGAGGTCGGCGCGGCGCTGATCGTCGCAGCGCAGGGCAGCGCCATCGACGTGGCGGAGCTCCGGTCCTGGCTGGGCGAACACCTGGCCAAATACAAAGTCCCCAAACACTTCTACTTCGTCGACGAGTTGCCCCGCAACGCCAACGGCAAGGTCCTCAAGAACGTTCTGCGCGACACCTACGGACAGACCACAACCACGGAGACGAACCCATGACACGAGCAGCACTGTTCGAACAGGCAGGCGCACCACTACGGCTCGCCGACCTCGACATCGCCGACCCCGGTTCCGGTGAGGTCACCGTCGATGTGAAGGCGACCGGCATCTGTCATTCCGATGTCGGCGTCTTCTCCGGGAAACTCCCCGCGCCGCTACCGTTGGTACTCGGGCACGAGGGCGCGGGCATCGTCACCGCCGTCGGCGCCGGTGTCGAGAACCTCTCGGTCGGCGACCACGTGGTGCTGTCATGGCTGGCGAGCTGCGGCACCTGCTACTACTGCCAGCGTGCCGAACAGCACCTGTGCGGTCGGCCGCGCACCATGCTCGGCGCCCACATCCTGCCCGACGGCAGCACCAGGATGAGCCTCGACGGCACACCGGTGCGCCAGTTCTGTGGACTGGGCACCTTCTCCCAGCGCACCGTCGTCCCCGCCGGGGCGGCCATCCGGATCTCCGACCGGGTACCCATCGCTTCGGCGGCACTGCTCGGCTGCGGTGTGCTCACCGGATTCGGTGCCGCGGTGAAGACCGGCGGCGTCCGGGTGGGCGACGCGGTCGCGGTCATCGGCTGCGGCGGCGTCGGACTCAACGCCGTCCAAGGCGCCCGGATCGCCGGCGCCACCACCATCATCGCCATCGACGTCCACACCGACCGGCTCGCACTGGCCACCGAACTCGGCGCCACCCACACCCTCACCGCAGGACCCGACGTGGTCAAGAAGGTGCAGCAGCTCACCGGGCGCCGCGGCGCCGACGTCGTGATCGAAGTAGCGGGCCGGCAGGAAACCGTCGATCAAGCCGTCGCCATGGCCCGCCGCGGCGGCACCGCCGTCCTCGTCGGCGCCGGACCGGGCGTCGCTGTCAGCGAGGTCTTCAACAACGTCGTCATGTCCGGCAAGACCGTCAAGGGTTGCCTGTACGGCTCGGCGCACGTCAAACGCGACATCCCCCAGCTCGTCGAGCTCTACCAGCGGGGCGCGCTCTTACTGGACCAGTTGGTCACCGAGACCTTCGACTTCGGCGACATCGGCAAAGCGGTCGAATACTGCGCAGGCGAGAACGGCGCCCGGGCAGTCGTCCTGTCCTGAGCGCCGACCGGGCTCGGGGTCCGGGACACCGAGCTCCGAGCCCGAGGACGGAACACGCCCATGACCGCCTGGGCGCCTTCCTCAAAGCGCGCCGCGCGGAACGCATGATCACGTACGGCGAAGCGGCCGTCCCGCCCGGAGCAAACGGGCGGTAAACGCAGGTAAGAAGGCAGAAAGCAGGTCAGACCCGGTCTCCGACCGCACCTGACCTACTACTCTGTGGAGCTACCGGGCCTCGGACCCGCTGCTGTGCCGACCACCGCCGGCCCGCAGCCTGCGCGGCTGCCGGGGACCCTGCACGCCGGACCCGACTCGCCCTCCTGGGTGATCACCACGACGTTGCTGACCGCAGTCGTGGACACGCCGGCCTCCCTGCGTTTCGACCGGCATCTCGTGCTCCGAACGGCGACCGCCGGGCCGTCGGCAGACCAGCGGTGCTGCCGCCCCGGACAAGGCCGCGGGCCCGGTACCGCGTCAGCGATGCCGGGCCCGCGAATCGCGGCTGCGGTCAGAGCTTTTCGGTGAAGAACGGTGTCAGCGCGGCGACCGCCTGGTCGACGTATTCGGGCTTGTCGTAGAGGCCCACGTGGCCAGCGCCATCGACGAGGACCAGCGCGGTGGTCTCCGGCAGTCGCTTGTGCAGGTTCTCGGCCTGCCACAGCGACCCCGCCGCGGTGCCCGCGACCAGCAGGACCGGCCGGTCGAGGAGTTCCTCGGCGCGGTGAAAGGCGTCGAAGGCGAAGATGCGGGGCACGCTGGCGGTGAACAGCATCCGGTTGTCGGAGTTGGGGTGCTGACAGCGTGGCGTGCGGTAGTAGTCGTGCGCCTCGACCAGGTCGGCGGGAGTGGTCTCGTCCACGGTCTCGGGGACGTAGTTGATCTCGGCGACCTTCCCACCGGCGGCCTCGGCGGCCCGCTGCGCGGCCACCGCGTCCAGGGTGGCGATCTGGGTCTCGACCGGCGCGCAGCCGTCCCAGCCGTTGCGGAAGGTCGCGCCGATGTCGACCGGGCTGACGGCGCCGACAGCCTTGATCCGGCGGTCGGTCATGGTCGCGTTGATCGCGTACCCGCCGCCCGCGCACACACCGAACGCGCCGATCCGGTCCGCGTCCACGTAGTGCAGGGTGGACAAGTAGTCGACGGCGGCACGAATGTCGGCCACGCGGGCCGACGGGTCCTCCAGGTGCCGGGGCAGCCCGCCGCTCTCGCCCTGGTGCGAGGCATCGAAGGCCAGGGTGACGAAGCCCTGGGCCGCGAGTTCCTCCGCGTACAGTCCCGCCGTCTGCTCT
This sequence comes from Nocardia sp. NPDC003999, assembly GCF_053604885.1. Classification (NCBI taxonomy): domain Bacteria; kingdom Bacillati; phylum Actinomycetota; class Actinomycetes; order Mycobacteriales; family Nocardiaceae; genus Nocardia; species Nocardia sp. NPDC003999. Next base: position 536,000 of record NZ_JBSGIB010000003.1, on the reverse strand, counting down.
TTGACACCGCCGCCAGGGTGCACGGCGACGATGGCCGGGTAGGTGCCGTCCTCGGAGAACTCCGCGGGCAGATACAGGGTGCCCGCCAGGGTGACGGTGGCGTTGCGGAACTCGATGTCCTCCATGTGCTGTCCTCTGCTCGCTCGTGTCGTCTCGATGACTCCACTCTGCGACCCGGTGACCGGTACCGACAGGACGAGCCTCTTCCTGGGAAGGATCCTTCCCCCGTTCGCCGCCGCACGGGCGGGCACGGCGGCGAACAGGCCGGTCAGTGCACCGCGGCGAACATCAGCCTGGCGTCGTCGGCCTCGTCGGGGTCGAACTCGGCGACGATGCTGCCCTGTTTGGCGACCAGGATGCGGTCGGACAGCGCCCGGATCTCGGGCAGGTAGGAGGAGATGACCACCACCGCGACGCCGTCGTCGGCCAGCGCGCGGATCATGGCGTGGATCTCGGTGATGGTGCCGAGGTCGACGCCGCGGGTGGGTTCGTCGATGATGGCCACCAGCGGGGTACGGGTCAGGCTCTTGGCCAGTACCACCTTCTGCTGGTTGCCTCCGCTGAGTTCCTCGAGCTTCGCCCGCTCCGGTTGCAGCGTGCGCACGTGGAATCGTTCGACGAATCTGCGCGCCACCGACTTGCGCTCCCCCGGCCGCACCAGCAGCGGCAGGCGCGCCGCGCTGCACAGGTGGCCGAAATAGATGTTGTCGGCGATGGAGAAGTGCCCGAAGAAGCCGGAGGCCTTGCGGTCCTCGGTGACGTAGACGATCCCGGCGCGGCGGGCGTGGCGCGGGGTGCGGAACCGCACCGGGCGCCCGGCCAGCCGGACGGTCCCGCCGCGCAGCCGCCGCCGTTTGGCCACCCCGCCGACGATCATCGCCGTCTCGCTGCGTCCCGCGCCGACGAGACCGTAGATGCCGACGATCTCACCCGGATGCGCGGAGAAGGACATGTTGCGGACGGCGGGCAGCAGGGTGAGGTCGTCGACTTCGAGCACCGGCGCCGGGCCGGGTTCGCGCCCTGGCGGCACGCGCTGGTATTCGACGCTGCGCCCCACCATCATCCGCACCACCTCGGTGCGGTCGAAAGCGGGTTTGTCCAGGGTGCCCTGGACCTGTCCGTCGCGCAGGACGGTGATGCGATCGGCTTCCTCGAAGGCTTCGTCGAGCATGTGGGTGATGAAGACGACGCCGATGCCGCGGCGCTTGAGCCTGCGCATCGAGAGGAACAGTTGGAGCCGTTCCTCGGGGGTGACCGAGGCCGTCGGCTCATCGAGGATGACCAGGGTGGCGTTGCGGTGCACCGCGCGGGCGATCTCGACCATCTGCTTCTGCGCGATCCCCAGCGCGCCCGCGGTCATCTCCGACCGGATGTGGAAGTTGTGGGATTCCAGTAGCTCGCGCGCCACCACATTGAGCTGGGAGAGGTTGTTGAACGGCTTCTCGTCACCGAGGAACAGGTTCTGCGCCACCGTCATGGACTCCACCAGGGAGCCCTCCTGGTAGACCATGGCAACGCCGGCCTGGGCGGACTCCTTGGGTGTGGCGAAGCGGCGTTCCCGGCCGCCGACGGTGAGGGTGCCCGCGTCGTGGCCGATCGCGCCCGAGATCACCTTCACGAGGGTGGACTTGCCCGCGCCGTTCTCGCCGAGCAGCGCGTGGATCTCGCCGGGACGCACGTCGAAGTCGACGTCGCGCAAGGCGTAGGTGCCGCTGTAGTGCTTGCTGACACCGGCCAGCCGGATTACCGGCTCGATGGTCTTCCCGGTCACGGCAGACTCCTCTCGTTCCGCGGCCCGGCGCACAGGACGTTGCCGAAGCCGTTGGCCGCCAGAATGATTCCGTGCGGTCCCCCCGCGACACCGGTGATGCCGTGGCGGTCACCGTCGGCACGCGAGTGCAGGCTCTCGGTGATCCGGCCGCGGGCGTCGAGACGGAAGGCCAGGCCGTAGGACCGAGCCGGCGCCCAGGGTTTCACCACCCCCAGGACGCGCAGCTGCCCCAGTTGCAGCGTGTCGGTGTAGGGGTTGGCACAGCGCAGGCGTGGCACGAACCATTCGTCGGGGCGGATGGTCGCCCGCATCTCGGCGAGCAGCTCGGGTTCGTCGAGCAGCAGTTCGGTGAAACGGTTGCGGGCATAGGGCGCCGCGACCCACCAGCCGTCGCCCGCGGCGCGAATGCGCCCGGGGTAGACCGGCAACCTGCTGCCGACCGGTGCGCCGGGCCGGTTCAGGGCGTCGATGCGCCTCCGTTCGATGCGGTGCTCGAAGCCCAAGGAGATCAGAACCTCCGTGTCCGAGACGATCTCGATGCCGCTGGGGTGAGCGAGACCGTCGGCGGCGATTTCGGCGTGCGCGAGATCCACGCGCACGATCCGGCCGGATCGGTCGCCTGCGACCAGGGCCTGCGCCCAGTCCCGGTGCGCGGGTTCCACCGAGCCGATCGTCGCCAGCAGCGCGCCGTCGGGCAGCCGGGTCAGATCGGTGACACCGGTGGCCACCAGCGGGTCGGTGCACAGGTCGTGGGTGCCGCCGCGGCGGTCGATCCGGACCAGGCCGACGCCGTCGACCGCGACGATCAGATCGTCACCGGTGTCGAGGAGGCTGCCCGCGCGACCACCGACGACGGCGTGCGGCGCGGCCGTACCGCCGTCGAGGGTGAAAACCGTGTTCCCACTGGAGAAGACGATTTGCCCACCGGGGCGCACGAGCACGTCGTCGGGTGCGTGATCCCCCGCGGGCAACAGCAGCTCGGCATCGTCGAGCCGCCGGTTCGGACGCAATCCGGCCTCGAAAGGGGGCACGCTGCGGTGCCGGGCCCAGCCGGGATTGATCCATTCCTTCAGGGTGGTCAAAGCACGATTCATCGGTCCGCCTCCGCCATCGGGCGGCCGGGCACGATCAGGCCGGGGACCTGCGCCGGATCGATGGAGCCGACCTCGCCCGGGTCCAGGGTGAGCCGGCCGATGCGGTTGTTGCTGACACCGCACAGATAGAGCTGCCCGGCGCGTTCCTTCACCGAAGTCACCATCGGGTGCGCCGCCAGCGTGGAATCCCAGAGCACTTGCAGGATCTCGCCCCGGTCACTGAACTTCATCACGCACGAGACATTGAGCTGCGGCACCACCCAGCTGTCGAGAGGCACTTCCTTGGTCATCCTCCTGCGCACCGCCGGGTAGCGGTTGAGCAGGTCCGACATCGGCGTGCGCAGCGAGACGAAGGGCAGCCAGTAGTTGCCGTCGGAGGACCGGTTGAGGTTGTCGGGATTGCCCGGCAGGTTCTCCAGGACCGGTTCCAGCTGTCCCTGTTTCGGGCCTGCGATCCACAGCCGGTCCACCCGGCACAAGCCGGTGGAGGCGATGAGGATCGACTGCCCGTCGTGCGCGGTGCAGACGCCGTTGGGGAACACGCTGTTGGACACCACGACCTCGGCGCTGCCGTCGGGGTCGATCCGCACCACGCGGCCGTTGGGTCGCGATTCGACCAGTTCCACCAGGTATTCGGCGGCATTGGTGCGAGTGGAGAAGTCCGAGACGTAGATCGAGCCGTCCGGGGCGACGTCGAGGTCGTCGACCGCGCGCAACCCGGAGTCGTCGATCAGGGAGAACCGGCTGCGTGGCACCTTGGTGGCGACCGGTTCGGCTTCCCCGTCCGCGTCCAATCGGTAGACGCCCATACCGCCGACCGCGACCAGCAGCCGCCCGTCCCGGTCCCAGGCATGACCGAGCGGGAAACCGCCGGTGCGGGCGAAGATCTCGCCCTCGTCGGGGGCGTCGGCATGGAAACGCCAGACCCAGCCGCGGCGGTCACCGCAGTAGATTTCGCCCTCGGGTCCGACGGCGCAGTCCTCGGCGCCCTCGATCCGGCCGAGACCGATCGGGGTGGCGTCGGTCATCTTGTCGTTGATCGTCCAGACGGTGCCGGGCACGGTCACGTCGACGAGTTCGCCGAGGGCGATCCGGCCCGGGTCGATCTTCAGCTTCTCGGCGGTGCGCTGCCGGTACTTGCCCCACTGCTGATCGAGGACCGCGAAGACCAGCAGCGCCAGCGCAAGAACCACGGTGTACCAAGAACCTTCGAGGTGCATGACGACCGTGGCCTGCTGGATGATCTGCACGACCACGATGCCGACCGTCGCCCGCAGCACCGAACCGCGACCGCCCGCGAGGCTTACCCCGCCGAGTACGACGGCGGTCAGCGCCATCAGCTCCCACCCTTGTCCGACATCGGGATCGGTGCGCCCGACCCGGGCCGAGGTGAGCAGGGCGGCCAGCCCGGCAAGCGCGCCGGACAGCACGTAGACGAAGAAGGTGACCCGGTCGACCGGGATGCCGTTGCGGCGCGCCGATCGCCGGTCGCTGCCGACCGCGGCCACCCACCAGCCCCACCGCGACCGGGTGAGGCCGACGTGCGCCGCCAGCAGCACGCACCCGAAGAAGACCCAGGCCGTGGGAATCAGCGCGATCGAGCCCTCGCCCAGGAAGTCCCAGACGATATCGGGTCTCGGCATGCTCAGCTGGAAGCTGTAGGCGCTTTGCAGCGCCGCGGCCGCGCCACCGAAGGCCACCAGGGTGACCAGGGTGGTGATGAAGGGCCGCATCTTCCGGTAGGCGATGAAGTATCCGTTGACCGCGCCCAGCAGCGCGCCGCACACGACGGCGGCGGGAGCCACGACAACCATCGGCCACTCCCATGCCCGCGCGGCCACCATGGCCCCGATCGCGGTGAATCCGACGATCGATCCGACCGACAGGTCGATGCCGCCCGCGACCAGCACGACGGTCAGGCCGATCGCGAGCAAGCCCTTCTCGGAGATTTCGTCCATGATGGTCGGCGCGTCCGCGAGGCCGACCGGTGTGCTCAGCACGACCAGCACGCTCAGTCCCACGGCGAGGCCCAGCGGCACCGCGCCTTCCATCCAGCGCTTCTCGAACAGGTCCGACAGCGTGCGAGCAGGTGCGAAGCGGTCGCGCCAGGAGCCGCCGGTCTGCCCGAACGCGTCGATGCCGCGTGCCATCACTGCCCCTTGTAGCAGGCGATGGTGGTGGCGTCGACGTTCCCGCGATCCACCACCGTGTGCGGAACGAAGGCCACGGTGTGCGTGCTGCCCGCGGGCGCGCCGGTCTGTACCAGCTGCTGGGCGGCCACCACCGCCGCGGTGCCGACACCCTGGACGTCGTAGGAGGCCGAGGCGGTCACCTTGCCCTGGCGCAGCGCGTCACACCACAGGGTGTCGGCGGCCATGGTGTAGACCCCGAGCGAGTCGGCCGGGATCACCCCGCGCGCGACCGCGCTCTGCACCGCGTCACCTACCGCGATGGAGTTCAGGTCGTAGGTGACCAGGAAGCCGCAGACATTCGTCTTCTGCTGCTGGATGATCGATTCGGCGGCCTGCTGGGCGAGGGAGTTCTGCCACTGGCTGTGCGCGGTGGTCACCACCTCGAACCCGGCCGCGTCGGCGATGTTGTGCACGCCTTTGGACCACAGCAGCGAGGCGGCGTCGTTGCCGGGACCGTCGATGATCGCCAGTCGTTTGGGAGCGCCGCGCTTCTCGCAGTCCGAGACCGCCCGGCTGGTGATGTCCTCGGCGGCGGCGATGTTGTCCACGCCGATGTAGGCGTCGCCGAGCCGGCTCGAGATCATGTTGACCACGACCGTGTAGATGCCGGCCTTCTGGGCGTCGGCGATCTGCTTGGTGAGGACGCCGACGTCGGGGTTGTGCAGGATCAGCACGTCGGCGGCCTTGCGGTCGATGATGTCGCTGATGATGCGGGTCATCTTGTCGGTGTCGAAATTGGGGTCGTAGACCTGGAATTCGGCGCCGAGGTTGCCGAAGGCGCGCTCCATGGAGGCGCCCCAGTTCATCGTCAGGTTGTAACCCTTGTAGAGGATGGGCACGAAGGCGACCTTCTTGCCCCGCATGGACTCGTGCACCTTGGTGCTCGCGTCGAAGAGCTGAACGGTCTCGCCGAAGGTCTGGCCCGCGCCGCCCGCGGCGGGACTGTTCGCCGATCGGGCACCGGTGGAACAGCCGGCAAGGGCGATCGCCGAGGCCGAGGCGAGAGCGAGGGCGAGCATTTTTTTCTTCATCGTCGAAGACTCCTGAGAGAGAGGTGATTCGGGGATGGCTAGAGTTCGCCGCTCTTGGCGGTTTCCTCGTCGCGGGGGTGTAGCCAGGCGTCCAGGGCGACGGCCACGATGAGCACACCGCCACGGATGAGGTCCTGGACCGCGGTGGTGAGTCCGTGCAGGACGAGCAGGTTGTCGAGCACGGCGATGAACACCGAACCCGCGAGCACGCCGAGGATCGAGCCGCGGCCGCCCGCCAGGGAGATGCCGCCGATGACGGTCGCGGTGAGCGCGGTGAACAACAGCGGGTCGAACGAGGTGACGGTGGTCTGCACGCTGCCCTGGATGGAGACCGTCAGGTACCCCGCCAGCAGTGCCAGCAGCGCGGAGATCATGTAGGTGCCGACTTGCAGCGGCCGCACCGGGGCGCCGGTGGCGCGGGCGGTGGCGAAATTGTCACCCATGGCCCGGATGAGCCGTCCGGCCGAGGTATAGGTGACGAACAGCCAGGCCGCGAGGAACACCAGCGCCGCAAGGACGACGGGGCGCGGGACGCCGAACACCGCGCCGTTGCTCAGTTCGGCGATGCGGGAACCGGCGGGCAGCGCGTAGAAGTTGCTGTCGAGCAGGAAGACGTCGACCCCGCCGATCACCAGGAGCCCGGTGGCCAGCGTGACGAACAGCGCCGGCACTTCCACATAGGCGACCAGCACGCCGTTGATCAGGCCGGTGACGAGCGCGATCACCGCCGCGATCGCGATGGCCTGCGGTTCGGGCATGCCGCCGGATATCAGGGCGAGGGTGGCCTGCGCGCAGCCCAGTGCCACACCGGCGATGGACAGATCGATGCCCTTGCCCAGGATGACGATCGCCGCGCCGACGGCGAGGATGCCGAAGGCCGCCGACAGCCGCAGCAGGCTGGCGAAGTTGCCCGCGGTGAGGAACCCCGGAGTGGTCGCCGCGCCCGCCGCGCACAGCAGCACGGTGATGCCGAGGACGAAGTAGGCCTGTTCGGAGCGGCCGAGCCGGGCACGCAGTCCCGGGCGCGGCACCGCGACAGTCCGGTCGATGGTTGTCGTCATGGTCTCGGTCCTCAGAACTCGATGACGGCTTTGCCCGCCGCCTGCTCGTCGAACTCCGCGTAGGCGCGCACGGCGTCGCCGAGCGTCCAGCGGTCGGTGAACAGGCGATCGAGGTCGATGCCGTGATCGGCGACGAACCGGGCACAGTCGGCCTGGCCGGTGAGCGAGAAGGTGTAGGAGCCGAGGACGGTGAGCTGTTTGCGGATGATGTCCGGGCTGACCTCGACGGTCACCTCCCCGCCCTCACCGACGAAGGCGACCCGCCCCCACTGTCCCGCCGCGCGAGCCGTCGCGGCGCGGGCGACGGCGGCGCCGGAGCAGTCGAGGGCGGCGCTCACGCCGAGCCCGGCGGTCAGCTCCCGGATGACCGCCACCGGGTCGTCCGCGCTCGAATCGATGGTGTGGGCGGCGCCGAACTCACGGGCCCGGGCGACCCGGTCGGCCTGCACGTCGACGGCGATCACCCGCGCGCCCATCGCGGCACCCAGCTGCACCGCCGACAGGCCGACCGGTCCGAGACCGAACACCGCCAGGGTGTCGCAGGCGTCGACGCGCAGCCGTCGCAGCGCGCCGAAGGCGGTGCCGGTACCGCACGAAATCGCCGCGCCCGCAGTGAAACTCAGTTCGTCGGGCAGCGGGACCAGGGTGCGGACGGGCACCCTGAGAAAGTCGGCGTGGCCGCCGTGGGCGGTGGCGCCGAAGATGACCGCGCCACGCCTGCACATCTGGGTCCAGCCGGACCGGCAGTTGTCGCAGGCGCCGCAGCCGTCGTAGTGATGGATCATGACCCGGTCGCCGAGCCGCACGGTGCGGGGATCGACGTTCACCCCCAGTGCCACCACCACGCCGCACGGCTCGTGTCCGCCGATGATGCCGCCGTCGTCGCCGGAGAGGCCGAAGGCGGCCAACGCCTGCCCGGCGGGCGCCCGGTAGAACCGCAGATCGCTGCCACACATCCCCGAGGCCTTCATCTGCACCACCGCGTCGTCGGGGCCGGGTGTGGGGTCCGCGAATTCGGCGATCTCGAGGTTGCGATCCCCGTTGAACACAACTCCCCGCATGCCAGCTTCTCTCCTCCAGTCGGGACGGGCAGCAGCAGACTGCGTCGCTCCGTCGATCGGTCGAGGCAATATAAAATATGCAGTGTGGTGAATCACAAGAGGCGGGGCCGGAAGTAGACCGAACGGAGTACCCACTCCGACCTGGGCATGAGGCCCCGGCCGAGCAGGTGGGCCAATTGGAGCGATTCACAACACAGGTAGCGAATATTGAATATTATGCATCAGCGGAGTAGAGGAACGGGAGCTGCGCGGTGATCGAGATGACGACTGCGAGCCGCGACCGGGCGGGCGGGGCGGATCTCGCCGCGCGCCTGGCCGCGCTGACGGCCGCCGCCGCCGAGTTGCTGGACCGGCCCATCGACGCCCCCGACGCCCCTTCCCCCGAAGCGGCCCGTCACCTGCTCGCCCGGCTCTGGGACGACACCCTCGCCCTCGTGACCGAGGCACCCCCCGGCACCGACATCGCCCCCGCGGCCGCCCTGCTGACACGCATCCGCGAGGCCGAGGCCGAGCTCGCCGCGTTGCGCGGCGCCGACAGCGCCCACCACCTGCGGTTGGCCGCGAGAGCCGTGGCGGCGCTGCGTGGCGCTCGCGGCACCGACGAACTCCTGGCGCGCGCGGCGGAGGCGGTGGGCACCATGGGCTTCGACCGCGCCCTGGTCTCGACGACCGAAGGCACGACCTGGCATCTGCACACCATGTTCGTGGCTCGCGATCCGCACTGGGCCGACGAGATACTCGCCGCAGGACGCGAATCCCGCCCCACGCTGGACGGACACCTGGTCGAGACGGACATCGTCAGCAAGGCCGAGCCCGGACTCGTCTTCGATGTCCAGCACAATCCACGAGTCGTGCGGCCGCTGGTGGAGTTCACCCGGTGCAGCTCCTACGGCGTCGCCCCGATCGTGGTCGGGGACAGCGTGGCCGGGCTCGTGCACGGCGACTACTACTTCCAGCGACGCGAAGTGGACGCCACCGCGCGGGCCATGCTGGCGGTGTTCGCCGAAGGGCTGGGTCACGCCTTGGCCGGGGCGGCCTTACTCGACGGTCTCACCGCCGTACGCTCGGGACTGGACCGGCTCACCCGCACCCACACACCCCCGAACTCCGCCACCACCCGGCTGCCCGCACTCTCCGATCGGGAAGCCGAGGTGATGGACCTGCTCGCCGCGGGCCGGGCCAACCGGCAGATCGCCCGCGATCTGTCCATCACCGAGGCGACGGTCAAGACCCACATCACCCATATCCTGCGCAAACTCGGTGTCGCCAACCGGGCCGAGGCGGTGGCTCGCTGGCTGCGCGCGACATCCCTGCCATGACGGCCCGAGTGCGCGAGGCGTCCGACCTTGTCATCGATAATATATAATGCGAAAACCTCCCGGCCCTGTTCTCGGCCGGTGGCCCGTGAGTGCGAGAGGAATCCCCCATGCCCGAAACGATTGCCGAGCAGCTGGCCCGCTTCACCACCGGCGCCGACTACGACACCCTGCCGCCCGAGGCGGTCCAGGAGTCCAAGCGGCTGCTGCTGGACGCGATGGGCTGCGCGCTGGGCGCGGTCGACGAACCCAAGGGCCGCATCGGCATCGAGTACGGCAGGCTCACCGGCGGCACCGCGGGCGACGCCACCATCATCGGCACCGACGACCGCGTCTCGATCTTCGGCGCCTCCTTCGCCAACGGTGAGCTGATCAACGCCCTCGACTTCGACGCCGTCCTGCCACCGGGGCACGTCTCCCCTTACGTGCTGCCCACCACGATGGCCATGGGCGAGAGCCGCGCCAGCTCGGGCCGCGAGGTGCTGGCAGCGGTCGCGCTGTCGCACGAGATGTCCTATCGCTTCTACAAGGCGATGGATTACTTGCGCGATGTGCAGAACGATTCGATGGACCTGTCCCCCGTGATCGGCTACAGCGTCACCGTTTTCGGCGGCGCGGCCGCGGCGGGCAAGCTGGCCGGGCAGTCCGCCGAGACCCTCGCCAACACCCTGGGCATCGCGGCGGCGATCGCGCCGGTGAACTCCATGCGTCCGTGGATCGAGCACGCCCCGAGCGCCACCATCAAGTATCTGCTCGCGGGCACCCTGACCCAGGCCTCGCTCACCGCGGTGCACATGGCCGGCCTCGGCCATCGCGGTGACCTGCGGATTCTCGACGACGCCGAGGTCGGCTTCCGCCGCTTCATCGGCACCCGCCGCTGGGAACCGGACAACATCACCGACGGCCTCGGCACCGAATGGCGCTTCCTGGCCGAGCAGTCCTACAAGCCCTACCCGCACTGCCGCATCCTGCACGCCCCGCTGCACGCGCTCACCGAGATCATCGAGACCAACGATCTGAAGCCGGAGGAGATCGATGCGATCCGCTGCTGGGGGGAGGCGGCGGTCATGCACCCGCTGTGGCAGAGCCGGATCGTGGAGAAGCCGCACGACGCGCAGTTCGACATCGCCCACGGCCTGGCCGTCGGCGCGCACCATGTCGTGCCGGGAAAAGCCTGGCACGCACCCGAACTCGTGTTCAGCGAGTCCGTGCTCGGGTTGATGGACAAGGTCACCTTCGCCCCGCATCCGGACTACTTCGCCGAGTTGTCGGCGCATCCCTCGGCACGGCCGACCAAGGTCGAGGTCGACGCGCGCGGCACGACGTTCACCGCCGAGCGCCGCTTCCCCAAGGGCAGCCCGTCCCCGGACCCGACCACCCGGATGACCGATGACGAACTGATCGCCAAATTCCGGGTCAACGCCCAGGGCGTGCTCTCGGAGTCGCGGATGGACGAGGTGGTGGAGTCGGTGTTCGCGCTCGACTCCGTCGACGACTTCGGCGCGGTCATGCGACTGCTGGCGCCGGATACCGCCCGCTGAGACACTGCCAGCCGACCCGGGCCCGCTCGCCACGAGCGCGAGCGGGCCCGGTGGCGTCTCACGGCCACGACACCGTGCGCCCGCGGTTTTCCCGGCCGGGATTCCCGCCGGCCGGGACCCACCTCACGCGATGCGCAGCGCCCGCATGCGGTTGTACAAGGTCGACCGGCTCACCCCGAGTGCCCGCGCGGCCTGCAGTTTGTTGCCACCCGCCGCCTCGATGGCCGCGACGATGATCTCCCGTTCGGCTTCGAGGAACGGCGAGCCGGGAACCTGAGCCGAGCGGTGCGACGCGGGCAGGTCGGTGGGGATGATGTCCCCGGCCGAGCGCGCCGCCGCGGCGGCCTCGACCACCCGGCGCAGCTCGGTGAAATTGCCCCGCCACGGTTGCCCGGCCAGGATCCGCAGGGTATCGGAGGTGAAGCGGGTCCGGTTGTGGCCGGTGACTTCGGCGAGCATGCGCTGGGCCAGCTGCGGGATCTCGTGCCTGCGCCGCCGCAGGGGCAGCAGGTCGACCCGGTCGGTGCACAAGGCGGACAGCGCGGCGTGCACCTCGTCGAGGTGGTCGCCGGGTGTGGTGGTCAGCGCGACCTGACGCGGCGTCCGGCGCAGGGCACGAGCCAGCAACGCGGTGAGCGGCGCGGACAGCAGCTCGATGCTCTCGACCACCACCGGTGGTCCCGGAATGTCCAGCGCGGCACCGAGTTCCGTCGCCCAGGCCTGCTCGCCGACGAGGACGATCTCGGTCGCGTCCAGCACCGTCGCGGCGGGGCCCGCCACGCCGAGCGCCTCCGTGGTGCGCCCGGTGCCGGATTCGCCCACCACCAGCAGGGGCCAGCGCGCGACCCGTTTCGCGACGCCGCGACGCGCGCGGCGTTCGTCGCAGATGTCGACCAGCACTCCCTGGGTGTCCTCGATGGGAGCGCACGTCAGCACGACCTCCCGGCCCGAGGCCAGGGTGAGCCGGTGGGACTCCTCGGCGCCGGGACGAAGACTCTCCGCGCAGGCCCGCACCGCGGCGTGGTCGGCCGGTGTCAGCAGATCCAGCGCCGAGGGGGTCGCCAGTACCAGCCCCTCACCGACCACCACCACCGAACGGCCGCGGCGGCCCGCGGCCGCCCGGAAGGCGCTCATCAACCGGCTCTGTACCCGAGGCGAGTCCTGCTGCAGGCGGTCCTCGATGTCGCGGACGATGCGGCGGGCCAAAGGCGCCGACAGGCGGTGATCCTCGTCGAACTCGCCACCGATGCCGAGGACGCCTTCGAGCCGGCGGGTCACCGGATGGACGATGGGGTGCCCGTAACAGGTGAAGGCGCGGAAGGCCGACAGAAAATGTTCCTCGCCGCGCACCAGCAGACTGCGCCGCGTCTCGAGCGGGGTGCCCATGGCATTGGTGCCGATCCGGTCCTCGCTCAGCCGCACCCCGGGCACGATGCCCACCGCTTCGATGGAGCGGCTCACGGCGCGCAGCGCGCCGTCGACCTCGAGGATGCAGGCAGCGTGATCGGCCAGCACCAAGGCGACCCGGCTGCCCTCGATCTCGCCCAGTGTGCGGCCGAGCACCGGCCGCGCCGCCCGGAGCAGACCGCTGTCGGTCGCGACCGGCCCGGGCGTCAGACGTGGAGTCGCGTCGCGCCGTAATCCGTTGAGCCGGGACCGGCGCCAGGACGACGCGATGTCCGGATGGACCCGTTCCTCGGAGGCCTGAGGCGAAACTGTGTGCACGCGATACCACCCTGTCTCGACGCCGAGACGTCCTCGTCCGGCGATCCGAGCTGTGACTGAAGCAACATATTTTATACAGTGCGCTGGAGTCGGTGTCGAGAACGCGCAGATCGGCGCTACCGGGAGCCTGGGAAGGTTTTGTCCCAGGCGGCGGCGTCTCGCCGGGCATAGCGTGGTGACATGACGGAGAAGGCACCTCACCTCCGCGAGCTGGGCGGCTTCCTCAAGGCCCGCCGCGGCGAGCTCACCCCCGACGACGTCGGCCTGTCGGTGCACAGCGCCACCCCCCGCCGGGTCAGCGGCCTGCGGCGCGAGGAGGTCGCCGATTTGGTCGCGATCAGCCACGACTACTACACCCGGATCGAGCAGGGCCGGCTCGCCCCGTCCGAGCCCGTGCTCGACGCGCTGGTGCGCGCGCTGCGCCTGAACCCCGACCAGCGTGAGTACGTCGAGAGCCTGGCCCGCCGTTCCGAACGACGTGCGCCCGCCCGGCGGCAGGCCAAGCCGGTGCGCCCGCAGCTACAGCGGCTGCTCGATCAGCTCACCGATACCCCCGCCCTGGTGTTCGGCCGGTATCTCGACATCCTGGCGTGGAACGACCTGGCCGCGGCGCTGATCACCGATTTCGGCGGGATGCCCGCGCGCAAGCGGAACTACGTGCACATGGTCTTCACCGACCCGGCCATGCGCGAGCTCTATGCGGATTGGGAATCGGTCGCGCGGACCTGTGTCGCGATCCTGCGCATGGACGCGGCCGTCAATCCGACCGATCCCCAGCTGACCGCACTGGTGGGCGAGCTGTCGATCGCCGACTCACAGTTCCGGCAGTGGTGGGCGGCACGGCACGTCGCGCGCCAGGAGTTCGGCACCAAGACCCTGCACCATCCCGCCGTCGGCGACCTCACGCTGAACTGGGACACCTTCCGCGACACCGGCGACACCGACCAGCAGCTGGTGCTGTGGTCGGCCGATCCGGGCACCACCTCGCACGAGAAGCTGCGCATCCTGGGTTCCTGGTCGGCGCCGATATCCACGCGCGACACCACCGAACACCGCCCCGCCTGAGGCGCCTGCCGCTGTTTCCTCCCACCCCGCGCCACCGTCCGCTCGTCCCGGAAGCGACCATCGTGCCCGAGCCCCACACCCAAGTCACCGAGATACTCGACTATTTCGGCCGCTGCGCAGCCTGCGACTACCCCGCCTCGGCGCACCTCTACACCCACCACTTCGCCGATGGCTCGATCCATCGCGAGGTCATCGCCACCTGCGGCCTGCCGTGCGGCTGGCGGGGACCGGTGCCGCCACACCGGATGACCGGCCGTAATGGAACATAATATATAATCTCGGGAAATTTCCTATGAAGGAGTGAGCGTTTGACACCGCAGCCAGTCACCAACGAGCCCTCCGCTCTTCCTGCCGCGCGGCAGGCAGGCGCATGAGCGGGCAGCCGCTGGCGGGCCTGCGGGTCGTCGAATTCGCCAGCTTCGTCGCGGGACCCTCGGCGGGCATGACCCTGGCCCAGCTCGGCGCCCAGGTCATCCGGATCGATCCGCTCGGCGGCGGCCCGGACTACCGGCGCTGGCCGGTCGCGCGCGCCACCGGCGAGAGTCTGTACTGGAACTCGCTCAACCGAGGCAAGCAGTCGGTCGCGCTCGATGTGCGCAGTCCCGAGGGCCGCGAACTCGTGCTGGCGCTGGCCACCGCGCCGGGCGCGGACGCGGGACTGGTCGTCGACAACGCGGTGGGCCGCCCGTGGTTCTCCTACGAGGCGCTGGCCGCCCGCCGCGCCGATGTCATCAAGGTGCACATCGGCGGCCAGGCCGACGGGGGCCCGGCAGTGGACTACACGGTGAACACCGAGGTCGGCGTGACCGACCTGACGGGCCCCGCCGATACCCGCACTCCGGTCAATCATGTGCTGCCCGCCTGGGACTTCCTGGCGGGGACGACCGCCACCACCGCGCTGCTGGCCGCGCTGCACCGGCGCGAGCGCACCGGTGCGGGCGCCGATCTGCGGATCGCGTTGGCCGACGTCGCCCTCGCGGGCGTGGCGAACCTGGGCTGGCTCAGCGAGGTTCGCGAACGCGGGGACCGGCCGCGGCACGGCAATTTCGTCTACGGCACCTTCGGTGCGGACTTCGTCACCGCCGACGCCGAACGGGTCATGATCGTGGCGCTCACACCGCGCCAGTGGGCCGCGCTGGGTTCCGCGACCGGGACCACGAAAGTACTTGCCGCGTTGGAGGAGTCCCTCGGTGCGGACTTCACCGACGAGGCCGAGCGCTACACCCACCGGGAGACGATCGCCGCGGTCATGCGACCGTGGTTCGGCGCGCGTTCCGTCGCTGCGGCCGCCGCCGCGCTCACCGAGGCCGGGGTGCTGTGGAGCCGTTACCGGCGGATGAGTGACGTGGTCGCCGATTTCGAGGACGGCACCGGTTCCGAGGTGCTGGCCTCCGTCGACCAGCCCGGTATCGGCCCGATCATCTCCGCGCACAACCCGATTCGCGAGAACGGCGCCTACGGACCCGTGGGCATCGCCTCGGCCCTGGGCGCGGACACCGAGCAAGTGTTCGCCGATGTCCTGGGCCTGGATACCGCCGAGCTGAACCGGCTGCGCCGTGCGGGCGTGCTCGGGGATTGATCACGCAAAACGCGAAAGCGCCGCCCCGGTTCCGGATCCCCGGGCCCGGGGCGGCGCTGTCACTGTGACAGTTGGTGGTCACGCCCGGACACTGAGCAGTGCGGCCGACCGGTCCACCACGGCTCAGTCCTCAATGAACAGGACGCCGCCTGCCACGAGGTCGTCGATCTGATCACCGGAGAGCACTTCCCCTGCCACCGATCGTGTGTCGGCGCCGACGCGCGGCGCCACGCCGGGACGGTCGGGGCGCTCGCCGTCGAACCGCCACGGCGGGCGCAGCAACGCCAGGGCGTCGGCCTGCGGCTCCACCATCCCCAACCAGCGGGTCTGCTCATGACCGACGTAACCGCTCATCGACAGCACCGGAGCGAAAGGCACATCGTGTTCGGTCAGCACCCGTTCCCAGTCGTCGAAGGTGCGACGCTCGAACTCCGCCTCGACGACCTTGACCAGTTCGAAGTAGTGCGCCTCGCGCGGGCGGTATTCGGCGAAGCGCGGATCCTCGGTGAGATCCAGACGGTCCATGGCCCGGCACAACGAGTGCCAGAACTTCTGCGACGACGACAGGTGGATGGCCAGGGATTCCCCCGAAGCGGTGCGGACACAGAAGTTCTGGGCCTGCGGGTGCCTGCTCTCCCGGGTCGGGTCGGCGCCGAGTTCGAAGGACTGGGTGATGCCGTCGGCGGTCAGGACGCTCACCGCCTCCATGATCGAGGTCTCCAGGTGCTGGCCCGCGCCGGTCCGCAATCGGCCGACCAGAGCGGCGAGCACGCCCGCCGTCGTCGTCAGGCCGGTCACCAGGTCGGCGCTCAGGCCACCCGTCAGCTGCGGGTGGCCCTCGTCGCCGAACAGCGAGTACATGCCGCCGAAGGCCATGCCGATGGTGTCGTAGGCGGGCCGGTCGGCCAGCGGGCCACCGGCGCCGAAGCCGGTGACCGACCCGTAGACCAGGTCTTCCCGCAACTCCCGGCAGACCTCTGGGCCGAGACCCAGGGCGGCGAGCTTGCCCGGCCGCATGTTCTCCAGCACCACGTCGAATCGCGGGATCAGCGCCTTGACCAGGGCCACGCCCTCGGGGCGCTTGAGGTCGACGGCGAGGCTGCGCTTGCCCGTGTTGTACTGCCGGAAATAGGGACTGCCGTCGTTCTGATGACGGCGGAAGTCCTCGCCCACGACCGGCCGCTCCACCTTCACGACCTCGGCACCGAGTGCGCACAGCATCGACGTGCCGAAGGGAAGGGAGATGTATCCACCGATCTCGAGGATCCGGATACCATCGAGCGGCTTGTGCTGCATTGCCTGCCTCCTGTGGTCAGCCTGTTCATATTATATATTGTCGCCGCACCCGGAGTTGTCTCCGGTCACCTCGGTGCGACCGATATCGGCACGTGGCAGTAGGCATGCCTAGGGCATCGAGTGGCCCGAGCGCAACGAAATCTTGGTCTCAGCGATTCAATATTATATAGTTTGTATGACCGGGATCACGACGGGCACTCTGCACCGCGGCCCGGAGACACCGGCGGCCGGGGCCGACACCGCACCGGGAACGCCGCGATCGTGAGCGAGGAGCTACCCATGACTGTGCCGACGGACGTCCGGCAGGGGCAGTACGACAAGGTGTTCATCGGCGGCGCGTGGGTGACCCCCGCGACCGAGGACCGGTTCGCTGTGGTCTCGCCGGCCACCGAGGAGGTGCTGGCCCGGGTCGCCGAGGGTTCGGTCGCCGACATCGATGCCGCTGTCGCCGCCGCCAGGACCGCCTTCGACTCCGGTCCGTGGCCGCGCTCGGACCTGAGTGAGCGCATCGCGGTGCTCACCCGGGTGAGCGAGGCACTGGCCGCTCGCCAGGACGAGGTCGCCCGGCTCATCAGCGCCGAAATGGGGTGCCCGATCACTCTGTCCACGCGGATGCAGTCGATGGGCACGCGGATGCTGCTCGACGCCTTCCTCGAGCTCGCCCTGCGGTACTCGTGGAGCGATGTCCGTCGCTCCGTGACCGGCAACGCCTTGGTCACCAGAGAGCCGGTCGGCGTGGTCGCCGCGATCGTTCCGTGGAACGCGCCGCTGCAGATCGCGATCATCAAGCTCGCGCCCGCGCTGCTGGCCGGTTGCACCGCGATCCTCAAGCCGTCGCCGGAGACCGCGCTGTCGGCCTACCTGCTGGCGGAGATCTTCGCCGAGGCCGGTCTGCCCGACGGCGTGCTGAACGTGGTGGTGGCCGGTCGCGAGGTCAGCGAGCACTTGGTCCGGCATCCGGGCGTGGACAAGGTCTCCTTCACCGGGTCCACCGCGGCGGGCCGCCGAATCGCCGCGATCTGCGGGCAGGATCTGCGCCGGGTGACCCTGGAGCTGGGCGGCAAGTCCGCCGCGGTGCTGCTCGATGACGCCGATCTGGACGCCGTGGTGCCGGTCATCCGAGCCCTGTCCCTGCGCAACAGCGGACAGGTGTGCAGCAACAAGACCCGCATCGTGGTCGCCCGCTCGCTGCGCGACGATCTCTACGACCGGCTGCGCGACATGATCGGCTCGATGCCGGTGGGTGATCCGTTCGATCCGGCCACCGAGATCGGCCCGCTGGTCAGCGCCGCGCAGCGCGAACGTGTCGAGTATTTCGTGGCCGCGGCGAAGGCCGAAGGCACCGAGATCCTGGTCGGCGGCGGGCGCCCCGACGGGCTGGAACGCGGCTGGTATGTACAGCCGACCGTGTTCGCCGATGTCGACCCCGACGCCCGCATCGCCCAGGAGGAGGTGTTCGGCCCGGTATTGACCGTGCACACCTTCGACACCGAGGACGAAGCGATCGCCATCGCCAACAACTCGCCCTACGGCCTCAACGGATCGGTGTTCGCCGCCGACCCGGCGCGCGCCCTGTCGGTGGCCCGCCGCATCCAGACCGGAACCGTCGAAATCAACGGCACCCCGGCCGGATTCTTCGCCCCCATCGGCGGTTTCAAGAACAGCGGCATCGGCCGTGAAGCCGGCCTGGAGGGCTTCGACGCCTACGTGGAACCGAAGTCCTACGGCCTGCCCCCGGCGCTGCTGGACACGCTCGGCTGATCCCACGCGAAAGGTTACCCATGTCGACCACTCCCCCGCTCGAGTCCGCCGTCGCCCGGCTGGTCACCGAGCTGGACTACGACTCGATTCCCGCCGCGGCGCTCGACGGAGCCCGGCGGCTGATGCAGGACCAACTGGCGGTGCAGATCGGCTGCGCGGCACTGCCGTGGAGCCGGGCCGCACTCGAGCTGACCCTGGCCTCGCACGCGCCCGGCGCGGCGCACGTCACCGGCTCCGCGCACACGATGAGCGCCGCCGACGCCGCGTTCGTCAATGCCACTTATGGGCACGGCTTCGAATACGACGACGCGCACCGCTCTAGCTCCAGTCATCCCGGCAGCACGGTTGTTTCGGCCGCGCTGGCGGTCGGCGAGGAAATGGGAGCGACCCTGCGCGAGGTGATCACCGGTATCGTGGCCGGTTACGAGGTTTACACGCGCATCGGCATCCTGGCCGCGCCGGAACTTCTGGAGCGCGGTTTCCATCCGCACGGACTGCTGTCGGCGTTCGGCGCCGCGGCGGTCGTGGCCAAGATGCGTGGATTCGACGCCGAGACAACCGTGCACGCCTTGTCGATCGCGATGAGCCACAGCGCGGGCACCACCGAGTACACCTCCTCGGGCGGTTCGGTCAAGCGCCTGCACGCCGGCATCGGCACCCGCAACGGCATCCGCGCCGCGGAGATGGCGGCGGCCGGGATCACCGGTCCCACCACCTTCCTCACCGGCCGGAAGGGCTTCTACCGCAGCTACGTCGGGCGGCCGGTGGCCGAGAACGCCGCGCAGCTGTTCGCGCCGGACGCCCCGTTCGAGATCACCCGGCTCTGGATCAAGCCCTACTGCTGCTGCGGTATCAACCATGCCTACATCGACGGCGCCCGGCAGCTGGCGGCGAAAGCCGGTGCGGTGACCGCCATCCGGCTCGGCATCCAGTCCGGCGGCGATGTGATCATCGGCAACCAGAACGCCAACGCCTACGCCCCGCGGATCATCGAGCACCTGCAATACAGCCTGCCGTTCCAGTTCGCGCTCGCGATCACCGGGCACGGCAACGGTTTCCGCGTCCACCACGACTACCTGTCCGGTGCGCTGGACCTGGGTCCGGACAGCGCGGTGGCCGAGATGGCCCGCCGGGTGCGCATCGAGGTCGACACCGAGCTCGACGCCGCCTATCCCGGCCGCTGGATCGCCGACATCACCGCCACCTACGACGACGGCTCCCGCGAGCACGTCTTCGTCGACAATCCCCTCGGCACCGCCGAGAACCCGATGTCGGCCGACGACCTCGACGCCAAGTTCCGTGATCTGACTTCGGTCGCCATGGGCACCGAGCGCAGCGAGGCCCTGCTGAAGTCGATCACCGCGAGCGACCCGGATCTGCCGGTCGCCGAATTCGCAGCCCTGCTGCGTCCCTAGAACCGGCGCCGTATCCGGGGCCTGCCGTCATCCCGGACATGGCGTCCCGGCCGGGCCGGGACGGAGAACCGGCGATCGAAGTACCCGAGGGGGAGTCGGACTTCGATCGTGTCCGTCCCGGCCCGTTGCTGTGTCCGGATTCCGAAAGCTCTGCCTTACCACGGAGTCGGGCCCCGGCCGACCTGTTCGATCGACCGGGGCCCGGCTCGTCTTACCCGAGTGGGTCTTTCAGGCAGTCTCGAAGGTGGCGGCGAGCCCCTGCCCGCCACCGATGCACATGGTGGCCAGGCCACGGCCGCCGCCACGCCGTTTCAGCTCGTGCAGCAGGGTGGTCACCATGCGGGCGCCCGTGGCGCCGATCGGGTGTCCCAGGGAGATGCCGGAGCCGTTGACGTTGAGCTTGTCGTGCTCACGCCAGCCCCAGCCCTCCAGCACCGCCAGCACTTGGACCGCGAACGCCTCGTTCAGCTCGACCAGGTCCATGGTGTCGAGCAGCGACACGGTGTCGGAGCCCTGCCGCGCGGCCAGTTTCGCCACGGCGGGCACCGGCCCGATGCCCATGCGGGAGGGGTCGCAGCCGGCGGCCGCCCAACCGGTCAGATAGCCGATCGGTTCGAGGCCCAGCACGTCGAGCTGGTCCTCGGCGACCACGAGCATGCCCGCCGCGGCATCGTTCTGCTGGCTGGAGTTGCCTGCGGTCACGGTGCCGCCGGGGGTGATGGTGCGCAGTTTCGCCAGCGACTGCGGGGTCGAATCGGCCCGGATGCCCTCGTCGGTGGCGAAGACGACCGGGTCGCCCTTGCGCTGCGGGACTCGCACCGGCACGACCTCGTCGGTGAAAAAGCCCTCGGCCCAGGCCGCGGCGGCGCGCTGGTGGCTGCGGGCGGCATAGGCGTCGGCTTCCTCGCGCATCAGGTTGTAGTCCTCGGCGAGGTTCTCGGCGGTCTCGATCATCCCGGAGATCCTGCCGAACCGGCCTTCGGGCTGGGACCGCTCACGACCCCGGTCGAGCCGGTCGAACAGCTGGACGGTGCCCGCGCGGGCGCCCCAGCGGGTAGCGGTCGAGTAGTACTCGATGCGGCTCATCGATTCGACACCACCCGCGAGCACGACGTCGGCGGCGCCGGTCTGCACCATCATCGCCGAGGTGACCAGGGCTTGCAGGCCGCCACCACAGCGGCGGTCGAGCTGCATGCCGGGCACGCCGATCGGCAGACCGGCGTGCAGTGCCAGCCACCGGCCGACACAGGGCACCTCCGAGCTGGCGTAGGACTGGGCGAACACCACGTCATCGATGCGTTCGGGGTCGACTCCGGACCGTTCGACGACGGCGTTCACCACGGTAGCGCCCAGATCCTCGACCGGGACGTCACGAAGCGCGCCACCGAAGGTGCCGACCGCGGTGCGGGACGGTGCGACCAGCGCGGCACGGCGGAGACTGGAAGTCATTGTCGGGAACTCCGATTCGGGTCAGATCGCGTTGCGGGCGATCAACTGTGCGGCGATGACATTGCGCTGGATCTCGTTGGTGCCCTCACCGACGATCATCAGCGGCGCGTCCCGGAAGTAACGCTCGACGTCGTACTCCTTGGAGTAGCCGTAGCCGCCGTGCACACGGATGGCGTCCAGAGCGATCTGCATGGCGGTCTCGGAGGCATAGAGCTTGGCCATGCCCGCCTCCATGTCGGCGCGTTCGCCACGGTCGAGCTTCTCGGCGGCATCGAGGGTGAGCAGGCGGGCGGCACGCTGCTTGGTGGCCATGTCGGCCAGCAGGTTGCCGATCGACTGATGTTTCCAGATCGGCTTGCCGAAGGACTGCCGTTCCTGGGCGTAGCGCACGGCGGCTTCCAAGGCGGCCTGCCCGACGCCCAGCGCGCGGGAGGCGACCTGGATGCGGCCGACCTCGAGGCCGCGCATCATGTGCGCCCAGCCCTGGTTCGGCACACCGCCGAGGATCGCGTCGTCACCGACCCGACGCCCTTCGAACACCAGCTCGCACGCTTCGACGCCGCGGTAGCCGAGCTTGGGGAGCTTCTTCGAGACGGTCAATCCCGGTCCTGGTTCCACCAGGATCACACTCATCCCCTTGTGCGCGGGCTTCGCGTCGCGGTCGGTGACGCACAGCAGCCCGATCAGGCCCGAGTGTGCGGCATTGGAGATCCAGGTCTTGGAACCGGTGATCGACCAGGATTCCCCGTCGCGGGTGGCGATGGTGCGCATGGCCTGCAGGTCCGAGCCGCCACCGGGTTCGGTCAGCGCCATGGTGGCGCGGATGGCGCCCTCGGCCATCTTCGGCAGATAGCGGTCCTTCTGCTCCTGGGTGCCGAAGGTCTTGATGAGGTAGGTGATCACCGAGTGGCCGCCGATGGCGCCTGCCAGGCTCATCCAGCCGCGGGCGAGTTCCTCGGTGACGCGGGCGAAACAGGCGGTGCTAACGTCGACACCGCCGTAGTCGGCGGGTGCGAGCAGGCCGAAGAAGCCCAGCTTCTTCATCTCCTCGATGAATTCCTCGGGATAGATGTCGTTCTCGTCGAACTCGCGGACGCGCCCGGACACCCGCTGGTCCACGAATTCGGCGACCAAGTCGACCATCTGCTGTTCATCGGCTGTGAGACTCATCGTCGGTCACCACTTCTTTCGGTTCGGTTCAGTTCGCGCGTCATGGTTGCGCGACGGCGGAAGTGCCCGCGACAGGCGCGAATTCGGCCCGCAGCGCCTCGGTGTGCGCGCCGAGCGCGGGGACGGCGCCGTGCACAGCGGGCCAGTCCCGGGCCAGTCCCGGCGGCAGCAGCGCGGGCACCGGGCCGGACGGGGTTCCGACCTCACGCCAGCGGCCGCGTTCGCGCAGCTGGGGATGATCGGCGAGCTCGCGAACCCCGTTGAGGCGCGCGTTGCCGATCCCGGCGGCGTCGGCGGCGGATTGGATATCGGCGAGCGTGCGCTGGGCGCACCACCGCCCGACGATCGCGTCCAGCTCGTCGCGATGCCGGACCCGGTCGTCGTTGTGCGCGTAGCGCGGATCGGCGGCGAGTTCCGGGGTGTCCATGAGATCGGTGAGGCGCAGCCATTCGCGATCGCTGGTGGTACCGAGCACGGCGGTCTGCCCGTCGGCGGTCGCGTAAGCGCCGTAGGGGGCGATCATCGGCGAGCCCATGCCGACCGGCTCCGGTTCGGTGCCCGCGTGCAGCACCTGGTTGAGCGCGAAGCCCATCATCTCCGAGACCACGTCGAGCATCGCGACCGGCACCACCGAGCCACGGCCGGTGTGCTCGCGGTCGTAGAGCGCGGCCAGGATCGCCGAATACGCGTAGAGGGCGGTTCCGATATCGGCCACCGGAATTCCCGGTTTGGCGGGGCGGCCCGGGGTGCCGGTGATCGAGCACGAGCCCGCTTCGGCCTGGATCAGCAAGTCGTAGGCGCGCTTGTGGTCGAGGGGACCGCCGCGACCGTAACCGGAGATGTCGACCACGATCAGGCGCGGGAAACGTGCGGTCAACTCGTCCACGCCGAGGCCGAGGCGGTCCAGCGCACCTGGACCCAGATTGCTGACCAGCACGTCGGCCACGCCGAGCATGCTCTCCAGCACGGCCAGGTCGGCGGGAGCGCGCAGGTCGAGGGCTGCGGATTCCTTGCCGTGGTTGAGCCAGGTGAAATGCGCCGACAGACCGCCGACGACAGTGTCGTAGTGCCGGGTCGAATCGCCGTAGCCGGGCTGTTCGACCTTGATCACGCGGGCGCCGAGGTCGGCGAGGTGGCGGGTGCACAGCGGGGCGGCGATGGCCTGTTCGAGGCCGATCACCGTGACACCGGCCAGTGGGCCGTGCGCGCGTGGAGTGCTCATGAGAACTTCGGCTCCCGCTTCTCCCGGTGGGAGGTGACGCCCTCGATCACATCGGGGCCGGCGAAGTTGTAGAACTCCAGGCCCAGCGACGCGTCGAAGATCGGCATGGCCTGGCGGTACCAGCCGTTGAGCGCCATCTTGGTGCCCTGCAGACCGGCGCGCGACCCCGCGGCGAGCTTCTGCGCGACCTCGAAAGCCTTGTCCTGCACCTGATCGTCGTCCACACACAGCGAGACCATGCCGATGCGCTCGGCTTCCTCTCCGGTGAGCACTTCGTTGGTGAGCAGGTGGTACTTGGCCTTGGCCATGGAGGTCAGCAGCGGCCAGCAGATGGCAGCGTGATCACCGGCGGCGACACCGAGGCGCACGTGCCCGTCGACGATCTTGGCCTTGCGGCCCGCGATCGAGATGTCGGCCAGCAGCGCGGCCACCAGACCCGCGCCGACCGCGGGGCCGTTGATGGCGGAGATGATCGGCTGGGGCACCTCGATGATGTTGCGCACCAGGTCGCGTGCTTCGCGCATGACGCGGGTGCGGGAGGCGTAGTCGCCGATCATGTCGTCGATCAGGTCGAAGCTGCCGCCCGCGGAGAATGCCCGGTCACCCGCACCGCGGATCAACACCGCGCGCACGGATTCGTCGAGCGCGACGACCGGCCAGATGTCGGCCAGGTGCCGATGTGCTTCGGCGCCCACCGCGTTCAGGTTCGGTCCGTCGAGCACGATGCGCAGCACACCCTCCGCCGGGCGGTCGACCCGGAGCGCCGAGAATTCCTCGTAACCGGTCACTGTTGTCCTCTCATTCTCCGACCGACACGGCGTCGGTGCGAGTGGCGGCGGTCTCCCACCGGGCGTGGATGTCGGCGATGTCATCCGGACCCGCTGGCGGGACAGTGGGCGCGCGGGTCGGCGTCCCGCTGAACCGCGGCGCGGGCGCCGGGTGCAGAACTCCCGAAACCCGGGTGTACACACCACGTTCCACGTTGTGCGGGTCGGCGGCGGCTTCGTCGAAGGTGAGCACCGGTGAGACGCAGGCGTCGGTGCCCCGGTAGATCCGCGCCCACTCGTCGCGGGTGCGCCGGGCCACCGCCTCGGCGATGAGCGCACGCAGCCGCGGCCACTGCGCGCGATCGTCCTGCTCGGGCCAGTCGGCGCTGTCGACACCCAGACGGCTGACGAACTCGGCGTAGAAATCCGGTTCGAGGGCGCCGACGGCCAGGTAACGGCCGTCGGCGCACAGGTAGGTGTCGTAGAACGGCGCTCCGGAGTCCAGGAAGTTGGTGCCCGGTTCGTCGGAGTACAGCCCCGCCGCCCGCAGCCCCTGCAGTTTGGCCGTCAGTACCGCCACACCGTCAACCATCGCCGCGTCGATCACCTGCCCCCGGCCCGTGCGCGTGGCCTCGACCAGCGCGCAGGCGATCCCGAACGCGCCGATCGCCCCACCACCGGCGTAGTCGCCGAGCAGGTTGATCGGCGGCCGCGGTGCGCCACCGGCGGAGGCGAGCGCGTGCAGGGCGCCGGACTGGGCCACATAGTTGATGTCATGTCCGGCGTCCTGGGCGCGCGGCCCGGTCTGGCCGTAGCCGGTGAGCCGGACGTAGACCAGGCGGGAGTTGCGGGCCAGCGCGTCGTCCGGGCCGAGCCCGAGCCGTTCGGTGACACCGGGGCGGTAACCCTCGACGAACACCTCGGCCGAAGAAGCGAGGCGCAGAACGGCTTCGCGTCCCTGTGGATCCTTGAGATCGACGGCCACCGAGCCGACGCCGCGGTTGACGACGTCGGTCTGCTCGGTGAGCCCGTCGGTCTGGCTCAGGGCCCGCGCGGAGCGGTGCGGCGGCCGCACGACGCGCACGACGTCGGCGCCCATGTCGGCCAGGAGCATCGACACATAGGGCACCGGGCCCATGCCCGCCAGCACGACGACCCGCACTCCCGCCAGTGGTCCCGTCATCGGTTCGGCTCCTCTCAGTACGACCGGGGCAGGCCCAGAACCTGCTGGGAGATGTAGTTGCGCACCATCTCCTGGGAGAACGGGGCGTTACGCAGCAGGCGCACCTCCCGCCACAGGCGCTCGATGTGATACTCCTTGGCATAGGCGTACCCGCCCAGGGTGGAGAACGCCCGGTCACAGGCCTCGAACCCGGCCTCGGCGCCCAGGTACTTGGCCGCGGCGGCCTCGGGGCCGCACGGCAGGCCCGCGTCGAAGAGTTTCGCCGCCCGCAACGCCATTCCCTCGGCCGCCTCCAAGCGGATCCAGGAGTCGGCCAGCGGATGCGCCACGGCCTGGTTCCGGCCGATCGGCCGGTCGAACACGACCCGGCTCTTGGCGTATTCGCTGCCGATCTCGAGGGCGGCGCGGCCGAGGCCGATGCCCTCCATGCCGACCACGATGCGCTCGGGGTTCAGCCCGTCGAGCAGGTAGTAGAAGCCCTTGTCGACCTCACCGACGAGGCGGTCGTCGGACACTTCCAGATTGTCGATGAACAGCTCGTTGGTGTCGATGGCGGCGCGCCCGAGCTTGTCGATCTCGCGGACGGTGATCTTGGAGCGGTCCATGTCGGCCAGGAACAGCGACATGCCCCACAGCGGCTTGTCCTCGCGCCGCGGCGAGGTGCGGGCCAGCAGCAAAATCTTCTGCGCGTTCTGGGCGTTGGTGATGAACACTTTCTGCCCGTTGACGATCCAGCCGCCGTCGACCTTGGTCGCCTTGGTCTTGATGCGCGAGGTGTCCACACCGGCGGTGGGTTCGGTGACGCCGAAGGCCATGAGCAGTTCGCCGGAGGCGAGCTTGGGCAGGTATTCCCGCTTCATCTGCTCCGAGCCGTACTTCACGACCGGGGCGGGCGGGAAGACATAGAAGTGAATGGCCGAGCCGCCGCTCATGCCGGCGCCGGAGGCCGAGATCTCGGCCATCATGACCGCGGCTTCCTCGAGGCCGAGGCCGATGCCGCCGTACTCCTCCGGGATCATCGCGCCCAGCCAGCCGCCCGCGGCGAAGGCTTTGACGAAATCCCAGGGGTATTCGTGCTTGCGGTCTTTGTCGAGCCAGTAGTCGTTGTCGAACTTGCGGGCCAGCTCGCGGGTGGCCTGGCGGACGACCTCGACCTTGTCGTCGGTGTCGGGGGTGGTCGTCATGGACTACTCCTGTTCGTCGCCCACGGACACGGGGATCGCGTCGAGGGGGGTGGTGGGGTCGAGGGCGGACATGTCGCCGATGGGCGCCCCGAGGAAGCGCGCGCGGATGGCGCGGCGCATGATCTTGCCGTTCTTGGTCTTCGGCAGCGTGGTGACGACGTGCACCGCCGGGGAGAACGAGCGGCCCGCGTTGGCGGTGGCGGTCTCCTGCAGGTCGGCGGGTGCCTCGCCGGCGGCGCGCAGCACCGCGAAGGCGACCGCGCGCTGGCCGCGCTGCTCGTCGGGCACGCCGATGACGGCGACCTCGGCGATCCGGTTGTCACGCAGCAGCGCCGCCTCGATCTCGGCGGGACCGACCCGGCGTCCGGACAGTTTGAGCGTGTCGTCGGACCGGCCGTGGATGCGCCACATGCCCGCCTCGTCGACGCTCGCGAGATCGCCGTGCACCCAGACGCCGTCCCAGCGATTCCAATAGGTGTCGAGGTAGCGCTCGCGGTCCTGCCAGAAGGCGTGCGTCATGCCAGGGAAGGTGTTGCGCACCACCAGTTCCCCGATCTCGCCGGTCACCGGTGCGCCGTCCTCGCCGAACACCGCGGCGTCCACACCCGGCAGGGCGCCGTTGAACGCGGCCGCCGCGGCGGGCAGGAACGGGTAGCCGATGAGCAGGCCGCCGCCGACTTCGGTGCCACCGCTGTAGTTGACGATCGGCGTCTTTTTCCCGCCGATCTCCTCGAACAGCCACCACCAGGTCGGCTCGTCCCAGGCTTCGCCGGTGGAGACGAAGGCGCGCAACGTTTCCAGCGACTGGGTGACCGGTTCGCCCGCGGCCTTGAGCGCCCGCGCCGCGGTGGGCGCGATGCCTGCGACGGTGACCCCGTTGCGATCGATGATCTCCCACATGCGATTCGGCGTGGGGTGCACCGGAAGGCCCTCGATCATGACGATCGTGGCGCCCAGCTGCAGCGGGCCGGTCATCAGCATGGGCCCGACCAGCCAGCCCAGATCGGTGATCCAGGAGACCACGTCCCCGGCGTGCACGTCGAAGCCGTAGCCGAAGTCCACCGCCGTCTTCACCGCGAAACCGCCGTGCGAATGCACGATGCCCTTCGGGCGGCCGGTGGTGCCGGAGGTGTAGACGACGGTCAGCGGATCGTTCGCCTCGGTGGGCGCGGTCTCCACCGGCGCGGGCGCCGGGTCGAGTTCGTCGTAGTAGACATCGCGTCCGGCCCGCATCGGCACGTCCGAACCCAGATGCCGCACGACCACCACCGAGCGCACCGCAGGCGCGGTAGTCAGGGCCTCATCGAGAGTGACCTTGAGCGGCACGGTCTTTCCGCGCCGGGTGGTGCCGTCGGCGGTCACCACGACCACGGCCTCGGAGTCCTGCAGGCGCGTGGCCAGCGCGTCGGGAGCGTAGCCGCTGAAGGTGGGCACGGAGATCGCGCCGAGCATGGCGATGGCCAGGAACGCCACGGCCGCCTCGGGCACCACCGGCATGAACAGCAGCACCCGGTCGCCGCGGCGCACGCCACGGGCGGCCAGGTTCGCCGCGAACCGGCGCACCTCGGTGTCCAGTTCGCCGAAGGTCAAGGTGCGGCGCGCGCCTTCGTCGCCTTCGTAGACCACCGCGAGCCGGTCCGCGGCGGGCCCGCGCGCGTGCCGGTGCGCGGTCAGCTGCGCGACGTTTACGCGTCCGCCGGGGAACCACCGGGGGAACGGCGTGCCGCCGGATTCGTCGAGCACCCGCTCGAAAGCCATGGTGAACTCGACCTCGAGATCCGCTACCGCCGCCCGCCAGAACCATTCGGGGTCGGCGATGGCACGCCGGTTGAGTTCGGTCACCGCGGTGGCATCGGTGTCCAGCCCCCACGAGCGCATCGCCGCCAGCAGGCGGCTGCGTTCGCGGGCCTCGTCACCGGGCACCCAGGCCGGCTGGTCGTCGGTCATGGTGGACTCCCTCTCAGGCCTGCTCGGCCGGGCGCTTGAGCATCAGACCGACGCGCACGGCGTCGCAGACGATCTCGTCGCGCTGGTTGATGCCAAGGTGGCGGAAGGTCACGATGCCGGAGTCGTCGCGGCTCTTGGACTCCCGGCGGGCCTCGATCTTGGTCTGCACGTGGATGGTGTCGCCGTGGAAGACCGGCTTGGGAAACTTGATCTGCTCGAAGCCCAGGTTGCCCAGGGTGGTGCCCTGGGTGGTCTCCGGGACGGTGATGCCCGAGACCAAGCCCAGGATGAACAGACTGTTCACCAGGCGCTGACCGTAGATCGATTTCTTCGAGTACTCCGCGTCCAGGTGCAGCGGCGCCAGGTTCAGGGTCATGACACTGAACAGGGTGTTGTCGGCCTCGGTGACCGTCCGGCGGGTGGGGTGATCGATGACCAACCCGGGTTCGAGTTCCTCGAAGTACAAGCCCGGCATGTCGTGTCCTTTCGCGATACGTGCGGCCGATCCGCCGTCCAGGTGAGGTGGCGCGCATCCATGCTGAATATATTATGTATTCAATGCGACCGACAGGCGGGTTGTCGGATTCCGCCTCACCACGGGATCGTATGCTATACGATCATATATTATATTGGAAATGACGAAAGGAGTCGCGGGTGCCCGAACTCAGCGCAGAGGATTTCGAACCGATCCTGGCGCACGTGCGCACGTTCATCCGTACCAAGGTGGTGCCGCGGGAAGCCGAGATCATCGAGACCAACGCCATCCCCGACGACATCCGCCGCGCGGCCGCGGAGATGGGACTTTTCGGCTACGCCATCCCCCAGCAGTGGGGCGGCCTCGGCGCGGATCTGACCCAGGACGTCGAGCTGGCGATGGAGTTCGGCTACACCAGCCTGGCGCTGCGCTCGCTGTGGGGCACCAACAACGGGATCGCCGGTCAGGTGCTGGTCAACTTCGGCACCGACGAGCAGCGCAAGCAGTGGCTCGAGCGCATCGCCACCGGCGAGGTGCTGGCCTCCTTCGCGCTCACCGAGCCCGGTGCGGGATCCAACCCGGCCGGCCTGCGCACCCGGGCCCGCCGCGACGGGGACGACTGGGTAATCGACGGCCAGAAACGCTTCATCACCAACGCGCCCCTGGCGAATCTGTTCGTCACCTTCGCGCGCACCCGCGAGGCCACCCCCGGCGACCCGGGCATCGCGGTATTCCTCGTTCCGGCCGACACCGCCGGGGTGATCGTCGGGCCCAAGGACGCCAAGATGGGTCAGGAGGGCGCCTGGACCGCCGACGTCACCTTCGACAACGTCCGCGTTCCGGCCGACGCTCTGGTCGGCGGCGCCGAAGACGTCGGCTACAAGGCCGCCATGGCCTCGCTCTCGCGCGGGCGCGTGCACATCGCCGCGCTGGCCGTCGGCACCGCCCAGCGGGTCCTCGACGAGTCGGTCGCCTATGCCGCCACCGTCACCCAGGGCGGCACGCCCATCGGTGACTTCCAGCTGGTCCAGGCCATGATCGCCGATATCCAGACCGGTGTCATGGCCGGCCGCGCGCTGGTCCGCGACGCCGCGGCCAAATACGTCTCCGGCGAGGACCGCCGGATCGCGCCCTCGGTGGCCAAGCTCTTCTGCACCGAGATGGTCGGCCGCGCCGCCGACAACGGCGTCCAGATCCACGGCGGCAGCGGCTACATGCGCGAGGTCACCGTCGAGCACATCTACCGCGATGTCCGCCTGCTGCGCCTCTACGAGGGCACCAGCGAGATCCAGCGCCTGATCATCGGCGGAGGGCTCGTGCGCGAAGCGAAGAAGCGCGCATGAGCACGGTGAGGACCGGGCCGCGCGACCATACGGCGCCGACCGGCGCTCCGCCGGGACCCGCGACGCTCGATCGCGTCCGATCCGCCTCCACGCTGCTGTTCGTCCCCGCCGATCGTCCCGAGCGCTTCGACAAGGCCGCCGCGGCCGGCGCGGGACTGGTGGTGCTCGATCTGGAGGACGCCGTCGCCCCCGACGCGAAGGACGCCGCGCGCGCCGCCGCCGCCGAGTGGGTCGAGGCGGGCAATGTGTGCGCGGTGCGCATCAATGCCGCCGGAACCGCCTGGCACGCCGCCGACCTCGAAGCCTTGGCACCGCTCGGTTGCGCGGTGATGCTGCCCAAGGCCGACGCCGGCTCGATCGGCTCGGTGGTCGCGGCCCTCGGCGCGGACGCGAGCCGATCGGACCCGAACCGCACCCGCGCCGCGTCAGCGGCCTACGACGGTGCGGTCAGCCGGACTGACGGCACCCCGCTCATCGCCCTCATCGAGACCGCGGCCGGTGTGCTCGACGCCAGACAGATCGCGGCGACACCCGGTGTGCACCGGCTGGCGGTGGGCACCTTCGATCTGGCCGCCGAACTCGTCGTCGACCCCACCGACCGCGAGGCACTGGCCGGAACCAGACAGTTGCTGGTCCTGGCCTCGGCCGCGGCGGGACTGCCGGGCCCGATCGACGGGGTGACCGCCGCCGTCGACGACGCCGACCTGCTCACCGACGACGCCGCCTACGGCCGTCGCCTCGGCTTCGCGGGAAAGCTTTGTATCCATCCCCGGCAGCTACCCCCTGTGACTGCCGCCTTCCGTCCCACCGAGGCCGATATCGCCTGGGCGCGCGCGATTCTGGCGGCGACAACGGACAGCGCGGGCGTGGCCGTCGTCGACGGCGCGATGGTCGACAAGCCCGTCGTCGATCGCGCCCACCGCATCCTCGACCTGCTCGACCGACTCCCCTTCGATACCGAGGACACCAAATGACCGGACCACTCCTGGCGGGCAAGACCGCCGTCGTCACCGGCGCCGCCCAGGGCATCGGCTACGCCATCGCCGAGCGCTTCGTCAGCGAGGGCGCGCGCGTCGTCATCGGTGACATCGACGGCGCGGCCGCCGAAGCCGCGGCGGCGAAGCTCGGCGGCCCCGAGGTGGCGCGGGGCGTGCGCTGCGACGTCACCGTGGCCGAGGACGTGCAGGCGCTGCTCGACGCGGCCGCGGAGTCCTTCTCCCCCGTCGACGTCATGATCAACAACGCAGGCATCACCCGCGACGCCACCATGCGCAAGATGACCGAGGACCAGTTCGACCAGGTCATCAACGTCCATCTCAAGGGCACCTGGAACGGCACCCGCCTCGCCGGTGCGGTCATGCGCGAGCGGGGCAGCGGCGCCATCGTCAACATGTCCTCGCTCTCGGGCAAGATCGGACTGCCGGGCCAGACCAACTACTCCGCGGCGAAAGCGGGCATCGTCGGCCTGTCCAAGGCGGCGGCCAAAGAGCTGGCGCATCTGGGCGTGCGGGTCAACGCGATCCAGCCGGGCCTGATCCGTACCGCGATGACCGAGGCCATGCCGGCGAAGGTGTGGGACCAGAAAATGGCCGAGATCCCGCTGGGCCGCGCAGGCGAGGTGGAGGAGATCGCCTCGGTGGCGCTGTTTCTCGCCTCGGATCTGTCCTCCTACATGACCGGCACCGTGCTCGAGGTGACCGGCGGGCGGTTCATGTGAGCACCTGGCAGCCGCACCTCGAGACCACCGAGGAACTGCTCGACCCCGCGCCCGTCGCGGCACTGGCGGCGCTGTTCGACGACGGACTGCCCGCCCCGGCGCCGGGTGAGCAGTTGCCGCCGCTATGGCACTGGGTGGCGCTTCCGCGCTGGGCCGCGTCCGGGGTCCTCGGCCCCGACGGGCATCCACGCCGTGGATCGTTCCTGCCGCCGGTCGCGCTCCCCCGGCGGATGTTCGCCGGAGGCGAAGTGCGATTCCACGCGCCGCTGACCGTCGGCGAGACCGTGCGCCGCGAAGCCGAAGTGGTGTCGGTGACCGAGAAGAACGGCCGTTCGGGCGCACTCGTCGTGGTGGACGTGGCCATCCGGTTGTTCACCGCCGCAGGCGAACTCGCGGTCGAGGAGCAGCAGAACCTGATCTACCGGGAGGCCGCGCCGCGGCCGGACAAGCCCGCCGCGCTCCCCGACTCACCCGAACCCGGCACTCCGCTGACCCGGATCTCCGGCACCGAATGGGCCCTGCGCACGGATCCCAGTCTGCTGGCCCGGTTCTCGGCCGCGACAGCCAACGCTCACCGCATCCACTACGACTGGCCCTACGCGACGGGCGTCGAAGGCTACCCCGGTCTGGTCGTGCACGGTCCGCTGCAGGCGCTGGCCCTGGCAGAGGTTCACCGGCTCATGGCCGGTGAGCCGGTCCGGGAACTGCGTCATCGTGGCCGCGCGCCGCTGTTCTGCGGAGAACCGGCACGACTGCTGGCCACCACCGTCCCCGACGGCATCGCGCTCGAATTGTTCGGTCCGCGTGAAGAATCCGCAGGACCGAACGCGACCGTCGACATCGTCACCACCGACAGGAGCGACACGTGACCCGGATGTTCACCTCGGTCGAGGACCTGCGCGCGGCGATCGGAGAGCCGATCGGCCCGAGCGCCCCGCTGCTCGTCGACCAGACGCGCATCGATGCTTTCGCCGAGGCGACCGGCGACCGGCAGTGGATCCACGTCGACCCCGACCGCGCCGCACGCGGCCCCTACGGCACCACCGTGGCGCACGGCTACCTGACGCTGTCGCTGATTTCGCACTTCCGGCAGGAGCTGCTGGAATTCGGCTTCGGCACGGCACGAGTCAACTACGGCGTCAACAAGGTTCGCTTCCCGGCCGTGCTGGCGGCCGGCTCGCGGATCCGCGCCACCGCGACCGTCACCGACGTCTCCGAGACGAATGCGGGCACCGCCGTGACCGCACGGTACGTCCTCGATGCCGGAGCGACCAAGCCGGTGTGTGTGGCCGAGACGGTCGTCCTGATCACCGGGTGAGGCGATGACATCCCGGAGCCAGCCACCGCCGCAGCGCCGTCATCAGCAACTGCCCGACCGGGTCGCCGCTCACGTACGCGAGCAGATCATGTCCGGCGCCATGCGGCCGGGCGACTTCCTGCGGATGGAACCCATCGCCGAGGCAGTCGGCGTCAGTGTGACGCCCGTACGCGAGGGTCTCTTGACGCTCAGCAGCGAGGGTTTCGTCACGCTGGTGCCGCGGCGCGGTTTCGTCGTCGCCGCGTTCAGCCGCCAGGACGTGCGGGACCTGTTCTGGGCGCAGAGCAAGTTGGCCGGCGAACTGGCGGCCCGCGCCGCGCAAACGGCGACCCCACACGATCTCGTACTCCTGCGAACCCTGATCGCCGCATCCGTCGCGGCGAGCGACGCGGGCGACACCGCGCGCATCATCGCGCTCGGCCACGAATTCCACCGCGCCGTGAACCTTCTCGCCGGCTCGGATCGCCTGGCACGCCTGCTGGCGGGGATCGTGCACCAGCTGCCCAACAGCTTCTACGCCTCGCTGGAATCCGACGCGGCGACCACAGCATCCGAACACGCCGAGCTGGTAGCCGCGCTGGAGCGACGGGATACCCACAGGGCGCGCGCGCTCGCCGAAACCCATATCGCGGACGGCGCCGATTTCGTCGTGGACACGCTCGATCAACGGGGAATCTGGGCTGAATGACCGTTCCGAATACCGGATCGAGCGCATACATTTCCATTCGGGCCATTCCCAGCCCCGCTGACTCCCGTCTTCTCGGAGATCCTGGAACGACTCCGGACGCCCACGCAAGGAGATCATCGCCCACGACACTGCATGAGCTGCAAAACTCATCCCACTGCAGCGTGATACATCTCCCGATGCTCCGCCCACGGACGCGACCGCTCCTCCGCACTCATCGCCAACAACGCCCGCAACTTCCCCCACGCCACCTCATCGACCGGCGTATACACCTGCATCCACGCATTCGGCACCGACGGCAACGACATACTCGTCAAAAACATCTCCAACTCCCCCACCGCCAAATTCCGCACCGCCTTCGTCCGACTCACCGGCACCGCCACATCATTCAACGCCCACAACGACGCGAAACTCTCACTCTCCCCACACAACTCCGCGATGAACTCCTCCCACTGCGGGTCCCCCAAGTTCTTCGCATACGCGCCCCGCAGATACCCCACCATCCGCCGCAGATCATCCCAATTATGGCGGTAGGCGTTGCAGCACTCCGGGGTCAGGAAGACGCGACGCGCCACATTCCGCTCCCCCGCCAGAAATCCCGGGCACAACGCCTCGTACGAGGAGTTGTGCGCCAACACGTCATACCTGGCACTCAACACCACCCCCGGTAACGGCTCCAAATGATCCAAGATCACCTGCAACTCCTCCGGCAACGCCGACCCCGCATCCACCGAAGGCACCGTCGGCACATCCGCCAACCGATACAAATGCGCCTTCTCCGCCGCATCCAACGACAAAGTCCGCGCCACCGCATTCAACACCTGAACACTCACATTGATCTGGCGGCCTTGTTCCAGCCAGGACAACCACGGAAAGGTGTACCGATGAGACATCGCCACCTGGTTGCACCCAAGCCGTTCGAATAGGCAGGTCAGAGGGGCTTTTGGCGCACGCCACAACCTCACCGGACGTCTAGATGCCTTGACTCTCTTAGGGGCGTCGTCGAACTATGTTCTCGACTGCCCACAGGCGGACGCCCCGCCACCTGC
This sequence comes from Nocardia sp. NPDC003999, assembly GCF_053604885.1. NCBI lineage: Bacteria > Bacillati > Actinomycetota > Actinomycetes > Mycobacteriales > Nocardiaceae > Nocardia > Nocardia sp. NPDC003999. The sequence continues at coordinate 500,583 of NZ_JBSGIB010000003.1, read as the reverse complement.
TGGCTCTGCACGTAGGCGCAAAGACGGCGGGAAGCGTCGCGAAGACACAGTCGAGCGCAGTTTGGTCGACAACTTCGGCCAGCGACGGGCTTATACCTTTTAGCGCGAGAGGCATTCATCCAGCCGCAGGGGGAACAGAACGTGCCGACCAGTTCGGCCTACGTGGCCCCGCCGATTCGGAGGCACCGCCACCAGCACAGCCGCTTCACACCCTGCGCCGTCAGCTGACAGCCCGGAATCTGCAACGATCTGTCGGTGCCTCAGCATTTCCGCATCTTTGTCGCCTCGCCATCCGATGTGCGAGATGAGCGCCAAGCGATCTTCGAGATAGTGGCCCGCATACCGTACGACCCGGTACTACGCGGCAAGGTCACCCTCGAGATCGTAGCGTGGGACGGCCCGTACGGCTCGATCCCCTTGCTGGCGACCGTGGACCCCCAGACCGCAGTCTCGGCCGGATTGCCACTGCCGTCGGAATGTGACGTCGTGGTCGTCGTCATCCACAGCCGACTCGGCACACCTTTGCCGTCGGAATACGCCAAAGATGACGGGAACCGTCCGGTCACCGGGACCGAATGGGAGTATGAGGACGCAATTCGCGCCCATCGCGTATCAGGGACTCCCGAGGTCTTGGTATACCGCCGCGAAGGTCCGGTACTTTTCGATCTTGATTCCACGGCGAATGCCTCCGATCTGATGCAGGCACACCGCCAGGTTCAGGCAGTCGAGGAGTTCTTTTCCAGACTGGAAGCTGAACGGCGCGGATTCAACAGCTACAACTCAGTGGCCGATTTTGCCGCGTCTTTCGCTGATCATCTGAAAGCGATCGTGCGGGCACACTTGGATGGCCCTGCGCCCGCGCGCGCGAGGATTCTCGCTGCACTGGCTGGAGAGGATAACGACGTCCACACAATCGAGCTGATCGGTTTCGCGGCGACGGTCCTCGAGGAACCGCACCTTCGAATCATGGCGGTTGACCAGCTCTCGCAGCGAGTCGCATCCGCAGAGCAAGGCGACACCGCGCGACTCAGGGAGTTGGCACAGCAATTCATGGCCACTCGACACGACGAACTCGGCGAAGCAGGTCTCAAACTCGCCAAACGCCTCGTCACCACCGGCAAGGCGCCAATCGCATTCTTGCGAACCGGAGCGACGAATCCCAAGTGGCGGGTCAAGGCCGCAACTGTCGCCATCGTCAGGGGGTTCGACAACAGCGCGGTCATCGACGTGTACGAGGGCATCGGCAAGGCACTGAGCTACTGGAGACCGGTGCAGACGATCACAGATCATCTGTGCGAGATGACCGAGCAGCTGAGCCATACCGACCGAGCACGGGCAATTCATATTCTCGAGACGTTGCTGTCCAACCCTAGACAATCGGAGAATCAGCAGACGCGTCTACGAGAGGCCATCATTCAACTCGGTGGCGGAGCCAGAGGATGATCGCGGCAATGGCGAGTTCGGCCTGGCAGTAGCGGCGTTTGGCGTAGCGGGTGGCCAGGTCGCGGAACTGCTTGAGCCGGTTGAAGCATCGCTCGGCGAGGCTGCGCCGCCGACACGCGTCGGGGTCGAATGTCGGTGGACGGCAAAAGGGGAAAGCCACCAGGGATCGAGACATGATCGGCCTTGCACTACCGGAGATCCGACGCCTCACCATCGCCCTGCTCCCACCCACCATCCGCTGCACCCGACACATGTGGGCATGGTCGAACTGGCGTCGCCGACGACAGCACCAAGCACGCCTGTCCCACTACCGGCGACGAAGACACCCACTCACCTGACTGCCTTGTCCCGGTCGGCGGGCGATGATGCGGCGTGGCGCCCGGTTCGGTTCGCCGTTCGGGTCCAGCAAGCAACGCCGGTTCAACCCGAGCTGGGCCAAGTAACGACCGACGGTCCGCACCGACACAGCGGTGCCCTCGGCAGCCAGTTCCAGCGCGATCCTGCGTGCCGACCACTTCCTGGTCCTGCGCAGCTGCTCGATCCGGTCGACGAGCTCGACCGGGGTCGCCGTGGGCGACCAGTGCGGCACGCAGGATCGATCGAGCAGGCCGAACTCGCCGAAGCGGCGAAACCGGTTCACCCACTTCGATGCACATTGCCGCGAGATGCCCATCTCGGCGGCGACATGAGCGATCGGGCGGGTCCGGCAGCGGTGCACGAGCCGGTGGCGGCCTCGACGGTGAGCGGGGCATTACGGTGAGACACGGCGGTTCTTTCGGTCAATGGCTGATGTGTGAGTGGGCGCTTCACATCCTGCCGCCGAAAGAACCGCCCCTTTCAACTCACCCCACACCCCACGTCACCAGCGTCACGACCCGCAACAACTAGCCCCTCCCCGTCGGGAGGCGGAGCCATAAACATGGAAGGGACTCCGTTGCATATGGAGTCCCTGCAGCGATATAGGCAGTGTAATGATGGAGCGCTACTTCTTGGCCGGCGTGGAGTGTTCGTTGTGGCCACGCCATGCCCGGAAGCTCAGCACGACAACGCAACCGGCTGTGGTCAAACTGTCGTGGTGGCGTTGCCGAGCACCACCAGCGCCAGCACGGTGGCCAGAATCAACGCCAGCGCCAGCAGGTCCATCATGCTGGGGACTGCTGCAAGATCAGGTGACAGTTTCGGTCACGCGGCCTGACTGGCCGGTGGGGTCATGATTGTCTCGTATTCGACCGGCGTCAAACGGCCGAGAGCGGCTTGGCGTCGGCGGCGGTGGCAGGTCCGCTCGATCCACGTGACGATCGCGATTCTCAATTCCTCACGGCTGCACCAGGATCGACGATCGAGGACATTCTTCTGCAACAGCGCGAAGAAACTCTCCATGGCGGCGTTGTCACCGGCCGCGCCGACGCGGCCCATCGATCCGGCCGTGCCGTGACGAGCCAAGGCGTGCACGAACTTTCGGCTGCGAAATTGCGACCCGCGGTCGGAGTGCAGGATGCAGCCGGCCACTTCACCGCGGCGGGCCACCGCGCTGTTGAGCGCGCGAACTGCCAGCGCCGACGCTGGTACACCACTCTGCCGGACGCAACCTTCAAATCCTGTCAGCCCGACATAGAAAAACCCCTTCCGACCAGCCTCGGAAGGGGTTTTCTTGTTCATCAGCATGGGACCGGATTCGACCCGAGCCAGTCAAAATCTCATACTTTCGCCTTCATCGCCGCGGGCCCAGCGTTCCAGGACGTCCCGATTGTCCGGAACGGTCTCCGGGACATCGATGTAGTGCGTCTTGGCCACCGCGCGAGTGTTGCCGAGCTGGCGGGCGGCGCGTTCGGGATCGCCGTAGGCGTGGTCGACCGCGGTGGCCGCGCCTTTGCGGAACCTACGCTGGGTCACCCACGCGAAGTTCTCGCCACGGGCCGCGCGCCAGGTGCGGCCGAAGTTGTTCGGGTTGCGCAGCGACCCGTTTCGGGCCGGAGACAGCAGCCCCAGCGGGTTGGGACGGTCGCCTACTTCCAGGTCCTTGATCGCCTCCCGGACCGCCTCGACGGTGTGGGGGGCAGCAGGATGCGCCGCCACCCGTAATGTTCCATTGCTCGCCTTGGCCGCTGCGTCACTTCGGTGGGACGGGTTCAAAATCCGCCCCCCGCAGAACCCCTACCTGCCGCTCATACGAGACAGAACTTATGAGATGCGCTCGCCCAGGAGTATGCGCGGAGCACAGCGTCTTGAGTCCCTTGGTGCCGAGACGGACTCCGGGACCGTCGAAGCGACACGATCCGGACACGATGCGCGATCGGTGAACCGCGCGTACGCGCGCGAGATCGGTGACGTGCAGAACCGATCGGCTAATGAACAGATAATGCCTCCGCGCTGGCCACCGAAGCCTTGCAAGCATTCACTTCGATTCGATCACTGTTGAAGGCGCTGTATTGCACCACTTCTCGACGTGAGTGACGAACTGACGGGACCCCGTTGGTCGGTCCGGGTGGGGACATGTGGTTATGGGGTCAAGTAGGAACGCACGACATCTGCTGGGTTCGAAGGTCCGCAATACGAGCAGATCACCGCGGCCCTAGTTGGGGCGCGGGTCGTGATCGAGGACCGTGGGGTGGACACGGTCGCGGTGTATCGAGCGGCCATCGTCGGCAGTGAGGACGCCACCGATGCGCAGCCCGGCCGCCACCCGGCGTAGTGCTCTTGCGATCAGGGGCCGCCGATTCGGCACCGATGGACGGGCGGCGGGTGAAGGTCAGTTGAGGCGGAGGATGCCCACGCCGGTATCGGTGAAGCCACAAGCGCCGCGATAGAAACTGTCGAGGTAAGGTTCGTAGTCGACGTGCAGCCACTCGAGGCCAGCAGCACGGAGGTCATCGATCAAGGCGGCAACGATCGTGGTTCCGACGCCCTGACGCTGGTGATCGAGAGCAACCGCCGTGTCCAGAAGGAACGCGTGTCGTCCACCGTCCCAGACCGCGTGCACGAAGCCGACCAGCCGGTCTTCAGCAAAGGCGCCGACCCAGGACTTGCTGTGCCGCTCCAGCCGTGCCCGCCAGGGGTCGACCGAAAAATCTCCGCCGAACGCTTCCGTGTGCAGGCGCGACACCGCCTCGTCGTCGACGAGAAAGCGGATACGAAGCTCGGTCGTCATCTAACACCTTCCGGCTCAACAGATCTCACGCAGCAAACATCACCAGCATGGCACACCACCGTGCGCTGTCGGATCCGGCAGGCCGCCCAACACTTCGGCGATCGCCGAAACTACCCGGGGCGCGGCTCGTCCCGGCGGATACGGATTCGCCGACCGCACCATTTCCTCGTACCCGACCTCGTCCGACAGCACGCTGAGCACCGACTCGACCACTCGCTCCGCCTCGGTGCCGACCAACCTCCCGGATCCCCCGGTCAGAACCTCGGGACGTTCGGTGCTCTCACGCAATACGAATAACGGCTTTCCCAGGCTCGACGCCTCCTCCTGCACGCCCCCGGAGTCGGTGAGGACAGCTTTGGAACGCGCCATGAGGTGCGCGAATTCGACATATCCCATGGGTTCGGTCAGTATCACATTCTTGACTTCGCCCAGCAAAGCGGTCAAGGGGGCACGAACAATCGGGTTGGCATGCAGAGGCAGAACGAATACGTGATCCGGAAGTCTGCTCGCCAACATGCGGACGGCCCCGCCGATCCCGATGATGCCCTCTCCCCAATTCTCCCGCCGGTGGGTGGTTATCGTCACGAGATCAGGCGCGGCACCACAGACTTCTGCTACAGCCGGATCGGAGAACGAGGCCGACTGCTCGAGCGCATCCGAGAGTGCGTCGACGACGGTGTTTCCGACGACCCGAATCTTTTTCTGGGCAACGCCTTCCGCCAGTAGATTGTTCTGCGCCTGGACGGTCGTCGCAAGGTGCAACGAGGCGAGTTGACCGAGCAACCGACGGTTTCCTTCTTCGGGAAACGGTGACGCCATGTCCCCGGTGCGCAGTCCGGCTTCGAGGTGCACCAACGGTATCGCGCAATTGAAGGCGGAGACGCCGCCAGCAGCTGCGCTCGAGGTGTCGCCCTGCACGAGGAGCACGTCCGGGTCCAGTTGTTTCAGCAGCGGATCCAGCCTCGACAGCACCTTCGACATGATCATGTTCGGTGACTGACCGGGCTCGAATACATCCAGATCGTGCGCCGCCACGTCATCGAGCGAGGTCCCCGTGTGTGCGAGCATGCCTCGATGCTGCCCGGTCGAGATCACGAGGCAATCTGTGGACGAACAGCTTCGCAGCGCTCGCACAACCGGGGCCACCTTGATTGCTTCCGGCCGCGTTCCATAGAGCACGGCGATACGTCGAGCCGACATTCCTTTTCCCCCGATGTGTTCTTCCCATAGGTACAGCCCGTGCTCCCGCGCTCGACACGCGACATATGGCTACCGCACGGCTACTGGATATCAGTTGGTAATCCGCTTTCCGAGCGAGCCGCCTGAATCCGCTCATCCAAGCCGTGCAACGTGCGTGCGGAGAGCACCGCGCCGGCGGTGAATTCGATCTCGAAACGTCCCTCCACGAACTCGCTGATCAACTCGGCCCCGTACGCATCGAGCCCCTTTTCGATGAGACTGTCGTTCCGGTGCACCCGGTTGCCGAGCACAGCGGTCACCACATCGCCGAGCTCCACCATCGCCTCGGCGGTGGGGTCGGCCGGGCTCCCCCCTCCGGTATGGCGGCGGAGCAACCCGAGACGGTCGATCTTCCCGCTCGGAAGTCGTGGCCACTCCGCGACGCCGACCACACTATTCGGGACGTGCGCGGGCCCGAGGCGGGCCAGAACCTCCCTGCGGACGAGCTCCGCGTCGATCGGCAGAGCGAACGCGACGAACACCGCGAGGCGTGGACCACGCGGCCCGCGGTCCACGAGAACGACGCAACTCGTTTCCGGATACAGCCCCTCGACCAGATTCGCGACGGCGTCCGTGTCGACCCATACCCCGTTTCTCTTCAGCCGGTTGTCCAAACGCCCAAGGACGGTCAACCCGCCGTTGCGCTCGTCGACCACCCCGAGATCGCTCGTTTCGTAACGCATCGAACGGCTCATAGGCGCAGCCGGATCAGCGCCGGGTGTGCCCACATAGCCGTAGCTGCCGTCCGAGGTGACGATTACGATCCGCCCAGGCGACCCCGGCGGGAGCGCGAAACCCGACTCGTCGACGATCCCGACGGAGGTTCCGGGCAGAGCGTGACCGACCGGCAAAATGCCATTGCCGTCCTCCAGTCCGGTCAGCACATGGCAGAAGCGGGCCAAGGTCGTCTCGGACGGGCCGTAGAGATTGCATACCCGTGCTCCCTCGACGCAGCGTTCCCGCCACGCGGCCGTAACCGATCCGCGTAGGGGCTCACCCGCAAAAATTGTCCACCGGAGCGGCATTCGCGCGCCTCGCCCACCAGCCCGCCGCAGCCACGCTTCGGCAATGGAGGGCACGGCGTGCAGAATCGTCACGTTCTCGGCAATCAGCCAGTCGACGGCGTCTCTGCCCCGTAGGTCGCTCGGCGGCGTCACCAGCGCCGCACCGGACCGCAGCGGCAACAACAGCTCGCGGTAGGCGACGTCGAACGAGCCGCTCGTCACCGCTCCGATCCGGTCCGCCGGACCGACTTCCAGAGTCGATGATTCCCATTCGAGAAAAGCGAGCAGAGACCGGGCGCTACCGAGGATCGCCCGGCTCGTGCTGGTCGAGCCCGAGGTCACGGCGACGTAGCACGCGTCGTCGGGAAGTGTTCCGTGTTCGCGACGGGAGCGCAGCTCCGCGCGGACCGCGCCGATGAGTCGCGATGCGGCAACGTAACTCACCTCGCCGTCCCGGACGGTCGGACAGAGTTCGGCTCCATCCTCGCCTCCCCTGTCGGCAGCCAGTGACGAGGTCAGATGCGCGATACATCCGGCCAACCACGTGCCCAGCAAGTCGGGCAATGCCGCACCCGGACGCTCACCGACCACGATCACGAGGTCGCCCCGGCCCAGACCCGCTTCGAGGAGCCGCACTGCGACGCTCGTCGCCGCGGCGACAATCGCCGCGATGTCCTTATCGCCACTCGACGGATCGTGCAGGCTAGCCGTTTTCGTGCATGTCAGCAGATATCGGGCAAGCAGTCGAGGTGTCATCTCCGTTCGATCGATCGGCTCGATCACCGTGCTTCCCCTTTCTCCCTCGCTCGACGGTCGAGGCTGATCCGACAGGCTTCGGCAAGCAACTCGATGTGGGCCAGATCGCCCGCATCCACGATCTGTAGGTAGATCCGCTCCGCGCCGGTGGACCAGTAGCCGTCGAGAATCTCCGCGCATTTCGAGACGGTGCCGAAACCGCCGAAGTCCGGCAATTCCTCCACCGATTCCGCGGCTTTGGCTATTCGTCGCAGCGCGGCGAGCCGTGTCGTACCCGCGTAGAGCGCGATAGTTGCAGACAGGCGCGGTGTCGCCCTGCCTTTGTCGCTGGCGGCACGCCGAGCTCGATCGAAGGCGGCACATACCTGATCGGGCGTCTGGAAAGGCACGTTGTACTCGTCGGCGTGGGTGGTCGCGATATCGATGGTGCGGACGGGACCGACACCTCCCACGATGACGGGAGGATGGGGGCGTTGCACCGGCACCGGACCGCCCGGCCAGCCGTCCACGCGCCAATGCCGTCCGTCGAACGAGTACGCCACGCCATCCGATGTAGCGGCCCACGCCCCGTGGATCACTCGCAACGCCTCGTCAAGGGCATCCATTCGCTGTCGCACGGGCGGCAGACCGACCCCCAACGCCAGGTGTTCGGCTGCGAACCATCCCGCGCCGACGCCGAGTTCGATCCTGCCGCCTGACATCTGGTCGATCTGTGCCGCCGCGACCGCCAGCCCGACGGGGTTCCGAAATGTTATGGGACTCACCAGCGAACCGAGGCGGATGCGCGGCACCTGCACCGCCAGGGCCGCCAGCAGGAGCCAGACGTCCAGCGGACCCGCGCCAGGATCGCCGTCGCCGACGCGCACGAAATGATCGCTGGTGAACACCCCGCCGAATCCGAGTTTCTCGGCGTGGAATGCGCATCGCAAGATCGCCTCGTAGCCGCTGCCCTGTTGCGGCTCGACCAGTAGATTGACCTCTTTCAGCACGTCGAGATCATTCATCCTGCCCGCACCGCCAGAGCAAGTGGCTGAGTTCCTGCCGGCTCGCGCCGCGCGACGACTTCGCCGCAATCGACCCCTGCCCCAGAAAATATCGGTCGATCCCTTCCTTCAGCGCCCACCTGATCGGCTCGTAGAAGAGGACATTGAAATACTCGAACGGGCCACTCTCCGAATCCGGCCGACGGCCGACAAATCTCGCGTAGAGGCTGTCTCCGAACCGATACATCAACGCACACATCGATAGATTCCCGGCCGGATCGTGACTCAGCAACACATGACCGCTGTTCGCGCAGGCCGCGAGCGAATGTGCTACCACCTTGGTCAGGCCGCCGAGACTTCCGTTGCCACCGTACTTTCGTTCGACCTCGGCGAGCATCGGGGCAAGCGCCGACGCCGACGCCGGATCCGCCGGAACACGCGTTATCCGATATCCGGCGGCATCGAACTCGCGCTGTTCTCGCCGCACCGAACGTGCCCGATTGACCGTGAGCATGGCGAGATAGTCTTCCTCGTCACCGCACGGCAACGAGATCACAGCCTCATCGGCTGCGACCGCTGAACTGTACGGCTCCAGCTCGGCCCATGCTCCCACATGTTCGGCAGGGACATACGGCAAAACGACACCGTCCAGTCCCCATTGCCGTGCGACGCTGTTCGCCTCCGCCAGCAGCCTGCGCCGGACCGCCCCGGCCTCGGCCGCAGCCACCACCGCCACCGAATTCCGAGCGGCCATTCGGGCGCCGGCAAGTGCCCAACGCCCCGGATCGACACCGAGCCCGCCCGCAAGGTGCTCCGGAGTGAAGGCCCGCGTCGGCTCGTACTTCCGATAGCTCAGAGGCATTCCTGCGACCAGGTCGTCGCCGTCGAGCGCGCAGATGTAGGCCCACTTCGTCCCCGGCGTGCGTTCGGCGGCGGCCATCCAAGCGGCCGACATCGAACCGTCTCCGCCGTCGAGCAATCGGTCCCAGCCCTCATTCCCGACCTCGGAAATGCTGCGCAGCACCGTGATCTCCACGCTGATCACTCGGCCTGCGTCGAGCCGATGATCTCGACGCCTCGATCGGCGAGTAGGGTCGCCAGCTCGACTGGGATCGGCGTACCCATCACGTCGTCCGGCGTGCAGTCATCGGTAATTTCGTCTTCGACCAGGGCGCACAACTCGAGCGCACTCAAGGAATCCAACCCCAGATCGTAGAGATTGTCAGTCGGCGACGGCGAGCTACCGAGCGCTCGAGTCGCCGCCGAAAGAATAATGGCCAGTATACGATCGGCCGTCACAGCCGTGTCGTTCTGCTCTGTCATTGTTCTCTTTCCGTGAATCGAGCCTCAGCGCTGCGGAACCAATCCCGAACGGAGTCGGTCCGCGACTTCGGCGCAATAGTCTTCGATGGTGGTGCGGTCGAACTGAGTCGAGCTGAAGTACCAGACGAGCTGTAGTTCGCCGCCGTGGGACGCGATATCTATGCCGTGCACATGCTCGCGGAATCCGGTCGATGTCTCGGATTCACCGGCCGGTTCGGCGGCCGGTTGGAACAGCTGTGGCTCCGGCCCCCGACCGCCACCCCGAATGTTCAGGGTGATGTCGGGTTCACCGAGAGCCGCCAATCGCCCTCTGATCTCAGCGTCACGGCTGAGGTAGCGCAACAGTCCGAATCCCGTGCCGGAGTTGGGGATCTCGTGCAACTGCGCGGCGATAGCGGCGGCGCGGTCGGCGATGCCGTGGCGGTCCGGCAGGAATTCGAAGGTCACCGGGTAGCGCGTCGAGAGCCATCCGACCGTGCGTGTGACTCTCGGCTGGTCAGGCAATCCACTGCGCCCGTGACCTATGAGGTTGGTCCGCAGCGCGTCGCCGCTCGGGCGGATCGTCGGCCCGATCGCCGACAGCAGAACCGCCGTCGGATTCCCTCGATACTTACCGCGTACCAGATCCATGACCGCGCGCGTGGTCTCGGCGCCCAGCGATCGGGTCACGATCTCCGTCGTGGCCATCGTATTCGGTGCGTCGCGATCGAGGCGCACCGGTTCGACCGGGCGACCGATGCGCTCCCACGCGTCGACCTCGGCGCGGATCGCAGGGGTCTCCGCGCATTGTTCCAGCCACGCGGCGAACTCGTGCGCGCCCGGCGCCGGTCGCGCCGAGGGTATCGGTTCGCCGCGTGACAAGGCGATGCACACCTGCTCGAGATCGCCGATCAGAATGCCCAAACCTACGCCGTCGACGAGAAAGTGATGCACAACGATGAGTAGCCGCGCTTCGCCGCGCGCCCAACCGATTCGCGCCAGCCGAATCAGCGGCCCCGCCCGCAGATCCAGGCTTTCCTGGATCCGGTCACACTCCCGCGCGAACACACGGGTGTCGGACTCCCCGGTCAGGTCGACATCTGTGACCTCGAACAGCGAGGCGGGATCGCTGATCCATCCCACGTCCGCGCTACCGGGCTCCAGAAGCACCCGCAGCGCTTCGTGGCGACGGCAGACAACGGCTGCCGCCCGACCCAGCAGGTCGGCACCGATCCAGGTGGGTATCGAACACACCGCAGCCTGGTTCCAATGGTTTTCACCGGGCAGGCCTCTGGTCAAGAATCGGCGCTGCTCCGGCAGCAACGGCACTGACTTTCGATCGATCATCGCCTCACCTTGTTGATTCGATATTCTGCACAGTCGCTATCGCTTCATCCAGCTCATGCTTCGGCCAGACGCGGTCGATTACACGTACGGTTCTCATGCCCAAGGCACCCGCTTCGGCAAGAACGTCGGGATTGTCATCGACGAGGATCGTCGAGCTCAATGGCATTCCGATCATGCGACCCACGGCCTTGAAATACTCCGGTTCGGGCTTGACGAGACCGACCGCCCATGACGAGGCTATCCGGTCGAACAGGGCGAAATGTCCGAAGCGGGCATTCTTGACCATGTCCCACCTGCGCGCCTCGTTGTTCGCGAGTACAAGCGATACAGTGGGATGATCCACCCGGATGGCGGCCAATGCTTCGAAGGCAGGTGCGATCGAGGTGACTTGCTCGCCGTAAGTCTCCTCCAGCCACCGCGCGTCGCCGTCGGTCAGTGATCGACCACCGGCCGCACAGACAATTTTCCGAAGTACATCGATGACATCCTCGGAATCCGTTTCGTAGGCGGCATCGAGGGAATCGAGTGCGACCAAGAGATCCTGCTGTCCCATTTTCCACCGCGCGGCCAGAATCTCGATGAATCTACTTTCTTCGGTGACATTGTTGAAGAGCACACCACCCGCGTCGACGAGCAGCGCTACGGTGCTCCTCGAGGTCACGCTCATATTCCCCTCATCCAATCGATATTGGCCCGCAGGCCGCCGGCCAGATCCCACTTCGGCCGCCACCCCGTCGCCTGACGCAACTTGGACGAATCGCCCACCAGATCGTCGACCTCACCCAGCCGCCGTTCGCCGTGCACGATCCGGCTGTCGGAGTTTGTGAGCGAGACGATTTCTGTGGCCAATTCGAGCACCCCTGTGCCGCGACCAGTGCTGATGTTGTAGACCTCCCCGCTACCCGACAGCCTGGACAGCGAGATGAATGCCGCGACAGTATCGGCGACATACGAGAGATCGCGGGTTTGCAGACCGGTCCCGTTCACGACCAACGGCTCCCCTGCGAGAGCGCGCCGTAGGAATATTGGCACGACATCGTAGACGTGTCGCGGCCCGTAGCAGTTGAAGGGCCGGACGATCGTCAGAGGTAGGCCGTAGGTGAAGTGGTAGGAATAGGCAAGCCGGTCGCAAGCCACCTTCGAGGCAGCGTACGGTGTCGACGGATACAGCGCGTCCTTTTCGGTGATCGGGTCGCCGTGTGATCCATACACTTCGCTGGAGCTCGTGACGAGAAGATGTCGCGGCGCGGCAATACGAGCGGCTTCGAGGACATTCGCAGTCGAGGCGATGTTCGTGGCCACAACGCTGCGAGGTTGACCGAAGGACGCTGGCACATACGCGTCGGCGGCAAGGTGGAACCACACGTCGGCCTCGACCCGAGCCAGGGTATCAATGGCGTCGGGGCCCGCGAGGTCGATGCACAGGAGTTCACCGAGCTCCTCGACCCGCTCGGCCGTGAGATTCGTGAAGCGACGGTCGATCTGAGATCGTGAGGTCCGGCGTACCGTGGCGATGACGTGGTACCCATCATCGATCAATGCGTCGACCAGATGCGATCCGATGAATCCGTCTGCCCCGGTGACCAGTGCACGTGGAGCTGCTGCAAGCTGGGTCATTTCACTACACCTTCATTCTCGACCACCGCTACCGCACCTACGAGTGCGTAAATCAGGTGTTGCAGTTCGCTTTCGGTGACATTCAACGGCGGTGCGACGATCAATCCCTCACCGCCACCATCGGGGCGATAGCCACTGAAGGGGTACACGAGCACGCCGCGGCGTTCGATCTCGGCGATGGTCTCCCAGAGCGTCCCGTCGCGGAGCTCCACCCCGTAGAAGAATCCGGCACCGCGAATGTCTCTGATCATGTCGAACCCTGCTAGAGCCGACGATAATTCGTGGGCGATGAAGTCGCCGCGTGTCTTCGTCTGGAAGACACCGATCGCCTCGAGCTCGTCCAGCACCGCGAGGCAGACAGCTGCCTGCAATGGTGTCGCCGTCATCGTCCCCATCATCGGGAGAGGAGTGGCGCCCGCACCACCCAGGTATTCGGCCTTCTCCGGCGCGACAAGGACCGCACCGGCGCTCACATAACCTGCGCCCAATCCCTTCGACAGAACGCAGATGTCGGGTGCCGCACCGACCCAACGGTCGCTCGCCAACGGAAGCCCCGTCCGCCCGAGCCCGGTGAGCACTTCGTCGTGGATTACCAGCACACCGCGTTCACGGCAGATGTCCGAGAGTCGTCGCAGATACCCCTCCGGCGGAACGAACGCACCGCCGGTCGTGCCATTGATGGGCTCGATCAGCACGGCGGCGACATTTTCCGCGCCGAGCGTGTCGATAGCCGCCGCGACCTCCTCGGCGCACATCGCATCGCAACGACAGCCGCCGTGAGATGGCGGGTACGGGGCAGGAAAGGCGGGAGCGAGCCCGAAGCCGTCCTCGCCGCGGGGTCTGCGCCGACGGTGACCGGACAGCCCCAGTGTCAACGCACTGTTGCCGTGATAGCCGAGATTCGCAGTAAGGATGTGGCTGCGTCGCGGTCCGTTCTGCGCACGCCCGATGTTCCTCGCGATGGCTATTGCCATCTCGACCGCCGATGTGCCGCTCGATGCCAAGGCCACGGCGTCCTCCGGACGCCCGACCAGGCGTGTGAGGCGCTCAACGAGTTCCAGTTGCCGGGCCGGCCATTGAGTCGCGGGCCCCGCGAACGAGACCGTCGCGGCTTGCGCCCGCATCGCCTCGATCACTCGAGGATTGGCGTGCCCGATGTTGACACACACCAAGCCGCTCGATCCATCGAGATATCGGGAACCGTCCTCCTTGTAAATCCAGGCACCCGAGCAGTGCTCGACCGAGATGGGATCTGTCGGTCGCGTGGGGGTTAGCAGCCGGTGCCGTTGTGCCTGTGTCCGCGCCGAAGTCATACCAGTTGATCCCAACGCGGCGCGGCGCCCGCTTCTCCGAACGCGAGCGCCTGAGCGGCGAACATGGTCGCCCAAGTATTCTTGTCCTCGTGTTCGAGACCGGGCATGTACGGCATCCACGCGCCTGTTTCGTCGTTACGCACGGTTCGTTCGAGTTCTTCCAACAGCGGCACGGCGCGGCCATTGTCGATACCGTGCAGCCTGTTCAAGCGCGACACCTGCGCCAAGACATCCCCTTGGCATAGGGTGCGTTCACCCGTGTCGGAAGGATCCACGAAGCCGGGAACGCTGCCATCGGTATCCGACCGATTCGTCAACCACTCGGTGAGGCTGCGGGAAGCGTCGATCGCACGCGAGTCACCACGGCGTTTCCCCCAAACCCACAATCCCTCTGCCCCATAGCAAACCGCATGCATCGATATGGGACCGCCGGGGCTGGTACGGATCGGGACGGCATCGCTCGCACCGAGCGCCTCGAATGCGCCCACGATGATCCGGTCCGCGAGATCACCCGCGCTCGCGCGCCCGTGCACCTCGGCACTCAGCAGCGCCTGGACGACTTTCCACAGGTGGGTCGTGCCGGACAGGGACCACTTCGACCGGGTGGCGACATCCGCCGCCTCTTCGTCGACACAGTGCGGGGCGCGACCCTGCCACGCGCTTTCGATGAGCGCCACCGCATCGAGTCCGACATCGATGTGCCGGGCGGAGTCGTTCGCGGCACCCCATTGCAGCAGACCGTGCGCCGCCATCGCGACGTCGAAGTAGTAGACGGTCGCACCGTCACGCCGCGGGCGCCCCGCGTAGTCACCGCGCGAGAACCTTTCGGCCAGCCAGTCGGCCGCCCGCCGGTGGTTGTCCGTCGTCTGCGCGTCGAACTGGTCGAGCGCCCATGACCAGTACGTCAAGAAATAGCCGGTGATCTCCGGATATGGTTCGGACAGAGTTCCATCCGCGCCGCTCGCCCAGCCACAGTACGCGCCGCCGGGGTCCTGGGTGTGCCCCCCTGCGATCCATTCGTGCAGCGCGGATGCCGCGCCGCGCAGATCATGGCGGGCGTTCCAGGTAGAGACCTCGATCACATGTTCCCCTCTCGTGTCCGCCGCACCACCGCGGCGTATAGGTCGGAATGCCTACTCGCGACGGTGGCGCGGTCGAATCGGCGGACCGCCTCTGCGAGCGCCTCGGCGACGATCGCGCTCTGATCCGTCGTCATGACCAGTTCGATTTTCCGAGCGAGCGCGCTCACATCGCCGGGCGGATACAAATGCCCTGTCTCCCCATCACGAACAACCTCGTCGTGACCCTCGATGTCGGTCGTGATAACCGGACGACCGGCAGCCATCGCCTCGCTCAGTGCAATTCCCCAGCCCTCATGTGACGATGGAAGCACTACCGCGTCCGCAGCCGCGTAAAGTCCGGGCATGTCCTCCCAGCTGAGGCCCTCTACCCAGCTCACGCGGTCGGTGACACCGAGCTTGTCGGCCAGTTCACGCAGGACACGGGCGTACCCCTCGGTGGTCCGGCCGGTCGGCGCGGTCAGAACGAGACGTGCGTTGCCTCGGCGCTCACCGAGGCGTGCTATCCCGACGATCGCGTCTTCGATCCGCTTGCGCGGAACCGGACGCGCGGGAACCAGCACCACGAAATCCTCTGTCCAGCCGTATCGTTCCCGCTCGGCAGTCCGCATCGCCCCTGCCGCCGCAAATCGGCCCAGATCGGTGCCGAACTCGATCATTTCGGTGGGAGCACGGAATCCGCCGTCGCGGGCCCAGTCGACGTACGCCTGAGAGCCGCAGACGATGAGATCCGCATCGATACTGGCGGCCAGACTGCGTTGCAGGCTACGTTCCAGTTCGTAGTCCTGGAAGAGGTCGAACACTCGGACACCGGGAACGTGGGTTTCGAACAACGAAACGACAAGCGGACTCCGCACCAGATCTCGAATGAGCGAAATCGTTATTGCAGGAACGTAATTGAATACGTGCACCAGCTCGTAGCGCTCCGTGCGCAAGATGCGCGAGACGGTCTCCAGGCCGTCTTTCAGAGCAAGGTTCTGGCAAGCGTCGGCCAGACCGTGAACCTCCACAACTCGCACACCATCGGTGCCGTCGCGGTAACCCGCGGCACCGTTCGCCTCGCCCACCGCCTCGGTGACGACTGTGACTTCGTGTCCGAGAGCGGAGAGTCCGACCGCCAGTTGGTGGAGGTGGGTCTCGCCGCCACCGACGATTGGCGGATACTTCTCCGCGATCAGCAACAGCTTCATCGCAGGTCCTCCACCGCACCACGCAGGGCGCTGACGGCGGCGGCGCGGTCCGTTCCAGGCGGGCAACCGATCAGCACACCCCGATCCGCGAGCTCGAAGACGTGTCGGTACGGCTCATGGATCACATGCGGAACGTCATCGAAACACGGCTGCTCAGTGAGCGAGGCCCCGAGGAATCCGCGCCCGTCGACGCCGTGCGCACACAACGCTCGGATGGCTTCGCGAGCCGAGCGTCCTTCCGGCACCAGACAGGCGATACCGAACGGCGAAGAGCCTCGATGCACCGGATCGCCCAGAACCCGCCATCCACTCTCCCGGAGGACGGCAGACAGCAGCCCGGCCAGCGTCCGTCGTTCCTCCTGCAACCGGTCGGCCCGCCGCAGCTGGACGAGCCCGATAGCGGCCTGTATATCGGTGAGTTTGGCGTTGTAGCCAAGGTGCAGATGGACGTACCGTTCCTCCGCGGCGATACGGCGATCACCGACCGGATACCCGAAGCGTTCACCTGCATAGGTGGCGTCCCTGCCGAACGCGCGAATACTCCTGAGCTTGGCGTAGAGCTCCGCATCGTTCGTGCCGATCACCCCGCCCTCCCCCATCGTGAGGTGATGCCCCGCGTAGAAGCTGAAGGTGGCGGCGTCACCGACGTGTCCGATGCGTTCATCGCCATCGGCGGAACCCAATGACTCACAGCAGTCTTCGATCACGGTGACACCCTCGTCGCGAAGCGCCCGCAATCCGTCCGTCGACAACGCCTGGCCCATCGTGTGCGGCAGCAGCGCGCCCCGTGCGCCGTTCTTTCGTACGGCGGCGAGCGCGAGGGCGAGATCAGTATTCACCTCACCCGCCTTCACATCCACGAACACCGGGACGAAGCCGAGTTGAACCACCGGCGACACCGCGCTGATAAATGTGGCCCCGCTGACCACGATCGGTGTGCCCCGCTCGAGACGACCGAGGGCTCCCAGTGCCGCCAATGCGACCAGATTCGCAGCGCTTCCCGAGCTCACAGCGACTGCGTGCGCGAAGCCGAACCGACGCGCGAATGCCTCCTCGAATTCGGCGACGATACGGCCCGTGGCCAGGTCGCCGCTGCGGAGGGCCGCGACCACGGCATCGCATTCCTCCTCCCCGAGAATCGGCCGCCCGAACGGGAGCAGACCTTCCGTCGAAACTTCTATTGCCGAGGCGTTCCGCATTTTCAATCCGACTCTCTGATTCCGAGGTGACTCGCAGCGGTGACGGCGCTGCCCATGTGCGGCTTGTCGATCACCAAGCTCTGGAAGAAAATCCAGGATCGCGTGATCGCAGGGGGCCGAGAAAACATTGGAGAGGGCGCGAACATTCTTTCGAACGAGGCGTCGAGCACGTATCCGGGAACGAACAGATCACGCGATTCCGGATCGAATACCGGCACCGGAATCTCCTCGAGCGGCACCACCGTGATGCTCGGCAGTCTGCTCGCTGTCATCGACGCCTGGTATTCGTGCAGGTCGATTCGCAGAGCCCTCACGAAGGAGAGCCAGCGCGACGGCAGTGCCGCCGGGGCGCCGACTCCTACCTCGGCCTCACCGGCCGGCTCGCCCGCCGTCGGCGCCGACGGCACGGACATGCCGCGGCCACGCAACCCGTCCAGGCAGTCGGAGGCCGATTCCAGCAGCGCACGCCGTGCCAGCCAGTCTTCGCAGATCGGCAGGTTCGCTCGCATCCAATCGAGCAGGAGCCTGCGCTCTTTCTCGATGCCGAGCCGTCCGTGGACTCGGACAGGCGCCGAGTTGACTTCTGTTTCATTCATTTCAGTATTTCCCCGCGAAACGTGCGTGCCGTCGTTGCGGACGATCCGGTCGGTACGGTGACAGGTCCCAATCTCTCGTTCCCGCTATAAGATCGGCAACGAGCTTGCCGGTGAACGGAGCCAGCAACACACCGTTGCGATGGTGCCCGGCGGCAACGATGAATTCGCCACCACCGATTTCTCCGATAGCTGGCAACTCGTCGGTCAGCATCGGTCGGAAACCCGTCCACATTCGTTCTATCGACCACTCGCCGGCCGCAGGGAGCACTCGCCGCAATCGGGTCAGAATCGCTCCGACAACCCCCGCGGTATTGGCCACCGAGGGTGTCACGTACTCCTCACTTGTACCGACGATGTATTGGCCCGGCGCGCGTTCGACGATCGACCCGCACCCACCGGCAGGCATGAACACCACGCTGTTGGTGAGCCGGGCAGGGCCGGATAACTCGACCATCTGCCCCTTGACCGGCGTGTAGTCCGGCAGCTGATGGCCGGCGAGCGCAGCCACCTGGGCGGTCCACGGACCGGCCGCAAGCACGACCTTCGCCGCGGTCACCACCAATCCGTCAGCGGTGCTGACGAGTACATCGTCGCCTCGCTCGCCGAAATCGACGACCGGACTGCTGATGACCCGGCCGCCGTCCGAAACGAACCGTTTCATGACCTCGTCGTGTAGCAACAGCGGGTTGACGACGCCTTGATCGTGGATGCGGATGGCACCGGTATACGCTCCCGGCGAGAGGTTGGGCTCGACCGATATGACATCGTCCCCGTCGAGCCAATCGGACCGGACCTTCCGCGACCGCAGCATATCCAGACGCGGGCGCAGGTCGACACCGGTCTCACGCATTTGCAGGAGCGTGAAAACAGAATCACGATACCCGGTCGCATCGTGGTCCAAGCCGAACCGTTCCAAGAACGGTTTGTAGTATTCCAGGCCCTCGGTAAGCAACTCCCAGAACGCGCTCGGCATCCAGTCATCGAACTCGCAGGCAGGTGTCAGCATCCCTGCGGCGGCATTCGAAGCGCGAAATTCGTGCGCACTGTCCACAATCGCGACCGATAGTCCAGCGGCCTGCAAGTGCAGGGCCGAAGAAGCCCCGATAAGTCCCCCGCCGACAACGGCGATATCAACATGCGCTCGTTGCATATTCTCTTCCATCGTTTTAGTCAAAGTTCGGATTCGACATCTGTGCGCTCACACCGAGATATCCAAGGTTCCATTCTTTCTTGCACGCTCGACCAGACCGTTCATACAGAGGAAGGCAGCGGTCGCCCACCCGGCAGCCACGAGCGCCTCGTACAGGGAGAACTGCAGTACATCGCCGACCGGTGCACTATCGGACACCGACCGCACCGCAGCCAAACCCCACCGTAGCGGCAACAGATCCCCGAGGATTTGCACCGGAGCGGGCCACGTTTCGACCGGAACGTTCACTCCGGTGAAGGCTGCCAGCGCGAAGAACGATGTGCTGGCTATGATCCCACGCGCCTTGACGAACTGGATGCTGATAGAACCCATCACCACGCCGAGGAAGTAACTCGACAGGGAAACCAGCAGAAGGATCGGAATCATTTTTGCCGCATCGGCGACAGACCATTGCGCATCGCCATGCAGAGCGACAAGGAGCAGAAGACTGACAGAAGTGGCGACGCCGGTCACCAGCCAATGGAAACCGCGGGTCAGGAACACAATTCCGACACGACTCTTGGACGCAAGGAGGTACGGTAGCGTTCCGCGCGTTTGTTCCAGGACAGCCGTACTCGTTGCCTGCATGGTCTCGACTACGATGACCGCCACGCAGTTTCCGAGAAGCACATACTCGGCGAAATCACCACCACCAAGCCACTTCGCGGTCATACCGAAGAAGATCGCCATGAAGACAACCCGCAGGATCACCGTGGATATGAAAGCCGGCACGGTATAGATGGTGCGCAGTTCCAGGATCCCCACACGCGCCGACGCACACACCACCGTCACGGACTTCATGACGTACTCACCGAAGCCGTAAGGCGTGCTCGGTAGATCGTGTACCGCACCAGAACGGCTCCGCTGATGAAGGCAACCACCCCGAGGGCGCCGATGATGGCCAGTCGTCCCCTGGCATCCGGCACCGAGCTGCGCAGCGCGGCGTCTCGGAGGAGATCCGCAGCCCAAGACAGATAGAACAGCCGGGCGACGAGCCTGGCGACGTCAGGAAGCTGATCGATCGGGAGGATCGTCCCGCCGAGCACATAGAGCGGATACTCCAGATTTCCCTGGATTATCCGGGTATTGCGAGAGATAACCATCACGGCCGCCAGCAGCGTCGCGGTGCCGACCGTCGCGAGGCAGGTCATCACAAGGGTGATGGAGACCAGTAGCGGATTTCGCAGCTCGAGCTCCGCATTGAACGCGAACTTTCCGACGAGCCAAGCCTCCGGAATAACCAGCGTACCCAGGACGACGATCGGAACGATTCGCCCGCACAGCACGATCGCGTAATTCGACGGTGACACGATCGCCATCTCCAACGTTCCCATGATGCGATCGTTGTGAATTGCTCCGGCGGCGACATTAACCGCGACGAACCAGACACCGATAAGCCCGGTACCCAACACCATCACGGTGGCCAAGTCCATTCGCCCCGCGTACGAGCTCATCGACAGAAAGATCAGCGAGAACCATGGTGCGAGAAACACGATGACGAGATGCTCTGGGGCTCTGATGCTTGTGAGCACCTGCACCCTGCTTGCGGCGAGGAACGCGCGGGTGCTCATAGCCGCAGCCCCCGGGCGCCGATGTAACTCAGGTATGCCTCTTCGAGCGAGGGCGGGCTGGTACTGATCGTCGTCACGCCTCGGTCCAGCAGCCACCGCAGCAGAACGGCCGCATCCTCCTGCCGGGCGACTTCGACCCGGCGGGCGTCCGCACCCAGATCAGAATCGTGGACGCCGCGAACGAAAGGGAGGGTTGTCAGCTCTTCGATCAGACCGGTGTTGCCGGCAGGGATCACCATATCGACCCGGTCCTGAGTGGGCAGGCTACGGCGAAGTTCGCCGGTCGTGCCCTGGCCTATTATCCTGCCACGGTCTATGAGGGCCGCCCGGTTGCACAGCACCTCGGCTTCTTTCATGTCATGGGTCGTCAGCAGGATTGTCTTCGAGTCACTGAACTCCCTGACCAGGCTGCGGAAGTCGTGGGCAGCGGCGGGGTCCATTCCCGATGTCGGCTCGTCCAGGAACAGCACATCCGGGTCTGCGACGAGTCCCCGAGCCAAGTGCAGACGCTGGCGCATTCCCCGCGAATAGCCTTCGACAGCTTCGTCGGCCCGCTCGGCGAGTCCCACCCGTTCCAGAAGATACTGGACTCGGATCGTGAGTTGACGGCGCCGCACACCGGCGAGGGTGCCCCAGAACACCAGGTTCTGGCGTGCCGTGATCCGATCGTAGAGTCCCCGCTCCCCGCCGAACACTATGCCGATACGCTGACGCACCTCTCGCGCTTGATCCACGACATCGAACCCCGCGACCCGAGCGGACCCGCTCGTCGGGACGAGCAAAGTTGTCAGCACTTTCGTGAGGGTCGTCTTGCCCGCGCCGTTCGGTCCGAGAAGCCCGAACGTCTCTCCGGCCCCGACGTGCAACGACAGACCGTTCAATGCACGGCGGGGCTTCCCCCGCCGACCAGCACCGCGGAAATCACGCACCAGGTCTTCGACGACGATCATTTCGATACTCCCAATTCGCGGTCAATGGAAACGTCGTTGCGCGCGCTCACGGCACCGCCGCCGGAGCCGAGATGTATGGCCATTTGCGCGGCCAACGCGAGCGATGTCAACGACGGATTCGCCGCACCGGGTCGGGGGAACAGCGCGGAACCCGACACATAGATTCCCGGGATAGCGCGCAGTTCTCCTTCGGTACTCACCAGATCTCCACCGATCGCGAGCCCGCTGGATTCGTGATCGACGTCTCCTGGCGGCTCGAAGTACGGGAACGCCGCACCGGGATTCCCGAGCGCAAGCTCTTCGGCAGCTCGGTAACCGCCCACTGCGCCACCTGCCAGGTCGATGCCGCAGCGATCCAATGCGGCTCGAAGAGCGTGGATTTGACGTTCGTGTAATTCCGATACCGCGGCAACGGATCGTGCCGGAACGTCGAGCGTCAGGCCACGGTCATGAGACACCGTGAGCAGTGCAGGGCTGTGTATCGGGTATTCCCCCATCGTCCAGCTGTCGTGGACTACGCCGCCGTGCATCGGTCGCTGCTCGAAGAACAGATTCGAATCGGCCTCTGGTACGTACCCCAACCACACCGATCCCTCGGCCGGCACGCGGGGGTCCACGGAGCCGGAGCTCGCGTCCGCCGACCCGGATGTCACATTCGGTTCGAACATCACCGAGCCGGTGGCCACATGATCGAAGACCGGATACTCCGACGGCCGAGACGCATTCACTTCCAACAGCATCGAGTCCACCAGCTTGATGTTCTCGAAGGCGCCGCCCGCGAGAACTACCCTGTCCGCCATGACGACACACGCGTCGAAGTCGATGGAAACCCGAAAACCTCGGGACTCGGGAACTATCGCAGTGACCGGGGCACCAGACCGGACGCATTCGCTGGGTAGCTCACCTACCGCACTGTATGCCGACCACCGGCCGTCCACACCTGTCCGCACAGCACGCGGCGTCGGCACGGCGTGTAAACCGAAATCCTCCAGCTTGTCGAGCATTCTGGATTCACACGTGTTTCTCGGAGCGCTTGTTCCGCCCACACCGACCCACTGATCCAGTTCTGAGATGAGCCGCGCATAGGAACCAGGTTGATTCGGCCCGTCGGCCAGTCTGTTCGAGACCTCCGCGGGCCAGTCGTCCAGCGCTCTGCGCTCGATCGGCAGGACGATTCCCCGCCAGTACAAGCCGCGCCCACCGACACGGCGGCGGTACCCGGCGCTTCCGAGGCCCGCGTGGCTATTGAACGGAAAGTAAGCTCGAAAGTCCGGATCAGTGTCACGGTTCTCGAGATATTCGGTTTCCGCTCGTTCGCCGATGTGCCGGTGGCCTCGGTGCGGACCGGCCTCGATGACCACGACGTCGGCACCTTGCCGCCGAAGTCGCTGCGCCACCTCACAACCCACCAGGCCCGCTCCGATGACCACTACGTCGTACCGTCGGTCACGCGGAGTTCCCTCGGAGATCAGTCGGCGCTGCCCGTGCCTTTGCAAGTTCCCCTCCGTTTGAATCAATAGCCCGAATGGCCAATCAGCGGCCACGCTCGCCCCTCCGCTCACCACGGTCGTCCCCTACCGAGCTGTATTCAATGGCGCATGCAGAACGAGAGTGCGGAGACGCAGGTCACTGCGTGTAAACAACTGTCCGGTCCGGACATCCGGACCGGACGAACCGGGACCGATCCGCGAGTTGAGCTCCGATGATGATCGGTCCGGTCGGCGTCAGCTTGCGAAGCCTGGAACATCCGGCGCACAACTCGTGGAACCACGCGAGCTGTCGCTGCGTCTCTAGTTATGAGGACGGGGAGAATCGACCGCTGCGTCAGCGGCGGTCATGCGCGAACGGGGGTAACCGAATATGGCCAGAACTGCTCCTTCCCGGGCAGGATGCACCGAGATCACACAGACACCGCGCGCGGAGTTCGTGCGTCGGCTCGGTGAGCTGTATGAGGCGGCGGGCAACCCGTCGCTCCGGCAGCTGGCCGCGGCCGCGCAACGGCATGTTGCGTCACCGAGGGGCACGCGGGTTGCCGGACCGGTATCAGCCCAGCGGATCAGTGACTGGAAGGCCGGACGAACGCTGCCGGCTCGCTTCGAGACCTTCACGCCAGTACTTCTCGAACTCGTGAGTGGCACTCGTCGGCGTCGCAGTGCCACCGCAGCGGATCTGCTGGACGTAAAGCTCTGGAAGAGACTCTGGCTGGACGCTCAGCCGCTCAAGGCAGGGCGGGCGGTCACCGTCACCACGTCGCCGTTCCCCGGTTCCGCGCCTTACACCCGAGACAACGCGGCGGTATTCACCGGCAGGCAGAACGCGATCCGCGAACTACTAACCCTCCTGCACACCGCCGCCGACGCTGCTGACCCGAAGCGAGTAGTCGCGCTGGTCGGTGCGGCAGGCGTAGGAAAGACTTCGCTGATCGAAGCGGGATTGGTTCCCGCACTGGAGAACTCACAAACACTCGAGTGGCAAATTCGGACAGTGTCCTTGAACGACATAACCGCGCATGACATGAGCGACGTCATCGCCGATTCGAAACGACTCGACGTAAGACCCGAGTCCACCACCCTGCTGATCATCGACGGGTTCGAGTCCTATTTCTCGCCAACCTTGAAAGAAGCAACCCGCGATTCCATGCGCCGATTTCTGACAGCCGCAACCAAAACTGCCGTGGTGCTGATCTCGCTACGCCCCGATTGGACCTGCATCAGCAAAGCGTGCCCGCTGCTCGCCGATACGCTGACACACCGCAGCTATCTGCTGGAAGCCATGGAGCCCAACGAACTGCGCGCCGCGATCACGGAACCGGCACGGCTGCGCGGCGTAACGATCGAGTCGGGGTTGGAGGAGTTGTTGCTCGCTGCCGTCGTCGGAAGTCCGACCCGCAGGAGCTACCTCAGCTTCCGAGCGAGCAATCTGGCGATCCTGTCGATGTCAATGAGCGCGCTGTGGCCCGAGCGTGAAGGCACGCGGCTGACTGTCGCGGGCTATCAACGAATCGGCGGCATCGAAGGAGTGCTCCACCGAGCCGCGGACACGGTGTGGGATAGCCTGTCGCTCAGCCAGCGTCCGCACGCTATGCGCCTGATTCTCAGCCTGGTGTCGTGCCGGGAGGGCGCGGACGACACCAGACGTCGGGTTGCCCGGGACGAGCTGGATCGGACGCTGACCGGCACGACCGGCGCGATCACCGCGCTCCGCCAACTCATGCGCGCACGAGTGATCACCGCAACGGAGAACGAAGTGTTTCTGAGCCACGATCTCATGCTCACCTGGCCGCGCCTCGTCGCATGGCTGGATGGGCAGCAGTCGAGCCTGTCGATCGCGGGATGAGACCCGATGCAATAGGGCGTTTGTCGCAGGGTGGTGCGAGGGCAAACCACGGCTCGGCGGTTCATTTCCGTGAGGCGGTGTGTCGAACTGGGCTGTGCCCGACGAGCCGCTCGATCCCGTGTCCGCGCATATCCATCAGGTAAGCGAGCCGCTCCCGGGGCGAACTACGCGCCGGGACCGCGGTTGCGTCCGGCAGAGTGGTGTACCAGCGACTTCGGAGCGACCGTGTGAGCGTGTCGTAGCCGGGTAGTGGGCGGTCACTGCGTGATCCTTCTTGAACCGCCAAGCTCAACGAAGGAGAAGTTCACGCGATGACCTCGGTCGAGCCTATCGACCCGTCGAAGTTGTGGTCTGACCAACTCGCCGTCGCCAGCCCCGACCTGCTGCGCACCATGCTCTCGACGTTCATCCAGTCGTTGATGAGTGCCGAAGCCGACGCGGTGTGCGGTGCCAGCTACGGAGAACGAAGCAGCGAGCGGGTCAACTCCCGCAACGGCTACCGGCATCGTGATTTCGACACCAGGGTCGGCACCATGGACGTCGCGATCCCCGAACTGCGATCGGGCAGCTACTTCCCGGACTGGCTGTTGGAGCGACGCAAACGCGCCGAACGCGCACTCACCAGCGTGGTCGCCACCTGCGACCTGCTTGGAGTATCGACACGCAGGATGGAGAAACTGGTCGAATCCCTCGGGATCACAAGCCTGTCCAAATCCCAGGTGTCGATGATGGCCCGAGACCTGGACGCCCGGGTCGAAGCTTTCCGCACCCGCCCGCCGGATCAAGGTCCGTACACGTTCGTCGCCGCCGACGCCATGGTGTTGAAGGTGCGCGAGAACGGACGGGTGGTGAACGTCCACTGCCTGATCGCGACCGGCGTGAACGCCGAGGGCTACCGCGAAATCCTCGGTATCCAGGTCACCTCCGGCGAGGACGGCGCCGGCTGGCTGGCGTTCTTCCGGGACCTGGTCGCCCGCGGCCTGACCGGAGTACGCCTGGTCACCTCCGACGCACATGCTGGATTGGTCGCCGCGATCGGCGCGACACTGCCCGGCGCGAGCTGGCAGCGCTGCCACACCCACTACACCGTGAACCTGATGTCAGTCACACCGAAGACCTCGTGGCCGTGGGTCCGCACCCTGCTGCACTCGGTCTTCGACCAGGCCGACCCGCAATCGGTTGCAGCTCAGTACGATCGGATGCTCGACGCGTTGGCCGAGAAGCTGTCGAAAGTCGCCGACCACCTCGATACCGCCCCCGCCGACCTGCTCGCGTTCACCGCCTTCCCCAAGCAGATCTGGTCCAACAACCCCCAAGAGAGGTTGAACAAGGAAATCCGCCGCCGCACCGACGTCGTCGGCATCTTCCCCGACCGCGCCGCGATCATCCGTCTCGTCGGCGCGGTGCTGGCCGAACAACACGACGAATGGATCGAAGGCCGCCGCTACCTCGGCCTCGACGTCCTGGCCCGATCCCGCGCCACCACCGACACCAACCCAGACCAACAGGAGGAAACCACCAACACAGCCCTCACCGCCTGACCACCAACCAGATCAGCGGTGACCGCCCCACCTACACCACGCCCCCGGACTTGACCTGGGTTCCGAACCGAACGTCGGATCAATACGAACGAGGCTTCTGGTACTTCATGTGCCGCACCGCACTTGTCGGCGGCTGAACCGGGCCGCCAGCGGCGCGGTCCGGAACTCGCAGCGGCCCAGCACGCTGATCAGGTTCTTGCTCCTGAGGCTTTCAGTGTCAGGATTCCGTTCCGACCCGTGCCATTCTGCACGCTGGGAATGAATCGCATGCAATAGATTTCCCTCATGGGGGATGCCCACGCGGAGGCTAGCTCGCACATCTCTGATCCCAGCAACGTGCCACAGCACGGTCGGCCACGGAGGGCTCCCAGAGGCCTCCGAACCGGCAACGATACCGGCGGAGTAACGGCCACATGGGCAGACCGCTCGGTGGCTCACCTCGACTACCAACATCTCAGCCGATCGGAAGCGAGCGCATCGAGCACCGCTTCTACTGCGTGTTCACGCTGGGGTGGTTGACTGCAATGACATTGATAGATGCGCATATCTGAGTATGCACATGATAGATCTGCGGCGCATCGCACTGGCGGCGGTCGTCTACGCCCTGCTGCGAGCAGCCGATTCCGGTAGGTCGACAGAACGCGCACTTAGAATCAGAGCAGATCTTCAGCCTCAGCCCGTGCATGGTCGGCATCTCGATGGCTGCCCGAACAACCCGAAAGGTCGAAAGTGAGCGGCGAATCGAACACACCGATACCTGAGTTCGACCCACTCGCGCCCGGCGCTCCGCACTAGGCGACATACCCGGTGCCCGTCGGTGCGCGCGCAGTGGGCAAGCCAGAACGCTGGTATCTCCAGCAGCTCAGGGCAGGCCGATTCGCGTGCACGGTCCGCCCTTTTCCCGCGGCCCAGGCCTCTCACCAGCAGCTCCCACAGGAGGCCTGACATGGGCGAGAACACCGATCACTCGCGGGAATGGACCGACGAGGAACTCGCCTACATCAACGAGGTCCACCAACGGCTTTCCGGTCCGCTCTCCGAGCGTCAACTCGCCGTGCTGCGCCGATGGTGGCAAGGCGGCTACGCCACAGATCACACCGACGAGCCAGAAACCTAGATTCCGGCGACCGAGCGACAACCCCACCGCACTTGCCCCTGACTCCGTGCACGAAGACGACGGGGGCGCACCTGGGCGCTGTCCTCGGCGAGCATGCATCCGGCGCACCCACGCGCCACAATCATTGTTCACGTCACCGAATCAACCTGGCCCTCACCCCGCCGCAGCGTGGTACATCTCCCGATGCTCCGCCCACGGACGCGACCGCTCCTCCGCACTCATCGCCAACAACGCCCGCAACTTCCCCCACGCCACCTCATCCACCGGCGTATACACCTGCATCCACGCATTCGGCACCGACGGCAACGACATACTCGTCAAAAACATCTCCAACTCCCCCACCGCCAAATTCCGCACCGCCTTCGTCCGACTCACCGGCACCGCCACATCATTCAACGCCCACAACGACGCGAAACTCTCACTCTCCCCACACAACTCCGCGATGAACTCCTCCCACTGCGGGTCCCCCAAGTTCTTCGCATACGCGCCCCGCAGATACCCCACCATCCGCCGCAGATCATCCCAATTATGGCGGTAGGCGTTGCAGCACTCCGGGGTCAGGAAGACGCGACGCGCCACATTCCGCTCCCCCGCCAGAAATCCCGGGCACAACGCCTCGTACGAGGAGTTGTGCGCCAACACGTCATACCTGGCACTCAACACCACCCCCGGCAACGGCTCCAAATGATCCAAGATCACCTGCAACTCCTCCGGCAACGCCGACCCCGAATCCACCAAAGGCACCGTCGGCACATCCGCCAACCGATACAAATGCGCCTTCTCCGCCGCATCCAACGACAAAGTCCGCGCCACCGCATTCAGAACCTGAACACTCACATTGATTTCGCGACCTTGCTCAAGCCACGTATACCAGGTCACGCCGATTCCTGATAATTGGGCGACTTCTTCGCGACGGAGCCCCGGTGTACGTCGACGCGTTCCGGTCGGGATGCCGACATCCTCGGGTGCGATACGCGCTCGCCGGGATTTGAGGAAGGCTCCTAGTTCCGCGCGGCGCGCCCTGCGCACTGCTCGCACATCGACGACTTCGGTCATTCCAGAGATCATCCCGTACCGGGACACAAGTATCCAGGTGCTGCTGGTACCAGTTTCAGCGCGGCGCGGCGCCGGTGATGTTCGGTTCGTCCCGGCTGGGTAGGACTGTGAAGTGGTGCGTTGGCGTGAAGCACTCGAAGGCGTCACCGCGTTCCTGGCCGCCGCGGTGGCCGGGCTGTTGCTGGTCGTGCCGCTCAGCTTCGGCAGGACCTGTCATTGCACGCCCTATCAGGTGAACCGATTGGTGTTGAGCGTGCCGCGGGAGGCAGCGATCGGTGTGCTGGTCGCGGCGGTCACCGCGGTGGTCGCGGTCAGTCTGGCGCGGGCACGTACCGCGTGGTGGATCGCGCTGGCGGCGACATCGCTGCTGTTCGTCACACACACGGTCGAAGCGAACAGTGCCTCGCCCGACGTACTGACGACCACCGCCAACCTCGACGCGATCGGCAGCGGCATCCTGCTCGGCGCGACGGGCGTGGCAGTACTCGGCCGCCGCGTGCCCGCGACGGGCTTGGTACTCGGCGCTGTCGGCTGCTTCGTGGTCATCACGCTCTCGCAGGCGTCGGGGCTGCTGGGCAACCCGCATCGGGCGACCGCCGAGCCACACGTGTGGTCGGTGTTGGAAACGCAACCTCTGTGGTTGCTGGCGGCGGTGGCCGGGCTCATCCTGACGTGCCAGGTGGTCACCCGGCACCGCTTCACGCCGGAACCGATCTATCCGGAACTGCCGCTCAGCCCGGTCATCGCCGCGATCGTGCTCGTGCTGACCGAATTGGCCGTCGCGGAGTGGCGCTTCCGTCACGGCGACGGCAGTCTCGCGCTGATCGTGACGGCACTGTGCACGCTGCTGGCCACGACCCTCGCCGCCTGGCTGCTACCGCGCCGGGACGGGATCGCGATCTACCTCGCGGTCGGGCTCAGCGCCACAGGCAGCGCGGTGGGCAACGGTCCGCGACCGATATGGAGCGTGCCGCTCCTGCTGGGCCTGATCCTGCTCGGGTATGTGGTAGGAACCCGAATCCGACCCTCGAATCCCCGGATAGGCGCCGGTTTGCTCGCGGCCGTCGCGCTGTTCGCCTCCGTTGCCCCACCAGGTGGCACGCGCAACGTGGTCACGGCCGCGCTCGCCGTCGTCGCGGGGTATTGCGCGGTCTGCATCCAGCCACGAACGGCGGGCAGCATTCTGGCGATCGCCATCCTGTGGCGCCCCTCGACCGTGGCGCCCACCCGCACCGAGTCGTTCGACTGGACGATGGTGTCGCCGCACCATCTGCACGATTGGGGCCCGGTCACCGTGGTGTCGGGCTCGGAATGGGCGGCGTTCGCCATCGCGGTCGGCTGCGGGATCGGACTCGCTCTCCGCGCTCTTCCGAGGCGAAGAGCCCGCGTGCCGCGCCGCGCTCCGGCCGACATGGCGGCGATGCGACCCGCGATGTCCAGGGCGTCGACGGCTCGACATGGGCGCATGGAACCGAGTTAGGCGTACCCTCCGCCTTCGTCCGGCCATGCGCGGGTTGAAGACGCACTATACGTCCGACAGCACCCATTGGGCGATACGTAGCGGGCACGACCATGCCCCTGGTCGACGACGTCGCTAACGGCGCGAATATGCGCGCCGCGCCGGAGCGGTGCGGCGACCGGGTCCGACGCGAATCGTGGTGGCCGTGCCCGCTGCTCCGAGTCCACGTGCCAGGAAGTGGGTCGCGCCTTGGACCGAATCGTGTGCGCGACCACGCCCACACCGGGCGTCGCCACCGGCCGCGAGCCGAGCGGCGCAGTCACTACTTCCGAGTACGGATTGCCCACCGGTTCGACGCGCTGATTCACATCGAGGAGACCCGCGCACTGGAGCCGCTCGCCGGCACCTCCCGATGGGAGGTGCCGGGGAACTGCCCGAACCTATCCCTTCGCCGTGTGACCGGTCGCGCCGCCGTGGTGTGGCAGCGAACGACCGTCCTGATGCGGCGCCGATATCCCGCCGTGGTGCGGCACAGGTCGACCGAGCGGCATCTGCGGCACCGGCGGCGCGGGCGGAACGAATCGCAGGATTTCGGAGAAACCCCGGAATCCACCGGGAATGGGAACCTCCAGCGGGAGATCGGGTTCGCCGACGGACGACGGCTCCGCCACGGCGGGGGCGGCGGGAAGCACGGCTGCCGCGGCCGCACATACCGCGGCGATCGTCCGGGCGGCCCACGAACTATGTTGTGCGCGTTGATCAGGTCGAATATCGGCGTCAGACGCCATGATGCGGTCCTCCGATCTGCGTCGGCCGGCCCGGTACGACCCATCCGGTACCACGGGGACGTCACCGAGCCTCGAATTCGTTCGAAACACCACGGTGCTTGCGGTCCACTGGATCCGGAGAGTCATGCTCCCGCACACATTCGAAGAGCTGGCGCGGGACACACGACGAAATGATCACGAAAAGACAACGAACAAGCGGCCGGTCGGTACCGGCCGCTTGTTGGCGTCCGTCAGGCTTTCGCTTGCGCCGACGAGCGAGCCGGATTTGCTTGCCCGGCCGCCTTGGGGTCGAGTTCGTCCTGTTTCGCGCGCACCCCGGCCTCGACCCGGTCGCCGAGATTCTTGTCGACATTGCGCCAGTACTCGAATGCCCGGTCCAGCACCGGCGCGCTGACGCCGTTCAGCAGGTGCCCGACGATGTTGTCCACCAGCCGCTGCCGTGCCGCGTCGTCGAGCACGTCGCGGACCATGGTGCCCGCCTGGCCCCAATCGTCGTCGTCCCGGTGCAGCGTGTAGGCCGAGCGCACGAGTTCTCCGTCGGTGTGCCACGTCGCGGGCGGACCAGCGACGGCGGGATCGGCGTGCGGGCCGCCCTTCGAGTTCGGCACGTACACCGGATCGCCCGGGTTGTGGTGACGCAGCGCGCCGTCCTTGCTGTACGAGCGGACGGTGGTGGCGTGCGGCGTATTGACCGGGAGCTCTTTGTAATTGGCGCCGATGCGGTGCCGGTGCGCGTCGGGGTAGGAGAACCAGCGGGCCATCAGCATCTTGTCCGGGCTCGGCCCGGTGCCGGGTACCGAACTGCTCGGCTCGAACGCCGCCTGCTCGATCTCGGTATGGTAATCCGCCGGATTGCGGTCGAGCGTCATCCTGCCGACGTCGATCAGCGGATAGTCGCCGTGCGGCCAGACCTTGGTCAGGTCGAAGGGGTTGAACCGGTATGACTTCGCCTCGTCGAACGGCATGATCTGCATCTTCAACGTCCAACTCGGGAAATCGCCGCCTTCGATGGATTCCCACAGATCGCGGGTGTGATAGTCGGTGTCCATCGCCGCCATCTGATCGCCTTCGTCCTGGGTGAAGAACTCGATACCTTGATCGGTCTTGAAGTGGTACTTGACCCAGAACCGTTCCCCGGAGGCGTTCACCCACATGTAGGTGTGGCTGGAGTATCCGTTCATGTGCCGCCACGTGCGCGGGATACCGCGGTCACCCATCAACCAGGTCACCTGGTGCGCGGATTCCGGCGACAGCGTCCAGAAGTCCCATTGCATGTCGTGGTCGCGCAGATTGTTGTCGGCGCGGCGCTTCTGGGAACGGATGAAGTCCTGGAACTTCATCGGGTCGCGCACGAAGAAGATCGGCGTGTTGTTGGCGACCATGTCGAAGTTGCCCTGCTCGGTGTAGAACTTCAGCGCGAACCCGCGCGGATCGCGCCAGGTGTCGGGGCTGCCGCGCTCTCCAGCGACGGTGGAGAAGCGGGCCAGCATCTCCGTCTTCTTCCCCGGTTGGAAAACCTCGGCCATGGTGTAGGCACTCACGTCGTGGGTGACCTCGAAGACGCCGAACGCGCCGCCGCCCTTCGCGTGCGGCTGGCGCTCGGGCACCCGTTCCCGATTGAACGCCGCCATCTTCTCGATCAGATACCAGTCCTGCAGCAAGATCGGCCCATCCGGGCCGGCGGTCAGTGAATGCTCGTCGCTGGGGACCGGGATCCCGGCGTCATCGGTGGTGTAGTTCGGGCCAGACATCTCTCTCCTCTCCTACGAGCCGCGGGCAGGAGGCCGGCGACGAGACCGCAGAGACGAGCGGCGCGATCGCTTCACGACCGCGACGGGGTTTGCGGGTAGGCTCCCGCGCTCGACGAACGGCATCGCCGCCGCGGCCAGCCGAAGGCCGATACCCGTCCCGTCGGTCCTGTCGATCGACTTCCCAGGGGACCACTGCTCAAACTAGCGCTGACCAGGCCTTCCGCGACGACGAGCGACCGGGGCCGCGCCACCGGCGGCGCGCGTTCGGTACGCGCACGACCGGCACGGGGGCTCTTTCGCGAGGCGACCGGCGCCCGGCTAGGCTGCGTCGGCTGTCGCATGCCGAATTCCGTCCGACCACAAATTATTTCGATGGGAAACGAAATGAAGCTCGCGCTGTGCGGGGTGCTGGTCGTCTGCGCGTTGTCCGTCTCCGCGGTCGCGGCGGCGTTCATCGTCGCCGAAGCGCGGGCGCACGCGCCGCGCGGTGCCACCAAAGGCTATTTCGCCGATCTACAGCGGCTCGGGGTGCGGACCGCGGGCGACGGCGTGACCGCGGCGCTGCTCGATCTGGGCTACGCGGTGTGCCGGGAATTGGCGGCGGGAACGCCCGAAGCCGACATCGTCGTGCGGGTGAGCGCGCACCAATCGGTGGACGAGGCCGCCGCCGTGGTGGTGGCCGCCGAGCGGAATCTGTGCTGAACCGCCACGATCGGCGAGCGAGGCGACCCGGTCCGCGGACGTCTCCGGCCGCGAAACGGCGTGCGATGCGGGCTGACCGGAAATTCGGCTCTCCTTGGGTAGATTCCCCCGCGATGTCCAGAATCCCTGCTACATCGAGTGCGAACGACGCGGCCGACGCCGCGGTGCCCGCCGCTATGGTCGGGCGCCGGTATCGCAGCGGCGATCACTACGAGGTCGCCCGCGAGAAGATCCGTGAGTACGCCCGCGCGGTGCGCAATCAGCACCCGGCGCACTGGTCGGAGGACGCCG
This sequence comes from Nocardia sp. NPDC003999, assembly GCF_053604885.1. Taxonomy (NCBI): domain Bacteria; kingdom Bacillati; phylum Actinomycetota; class Actinomycetes; order Mycobacteriales; family Nocardiaceae; genus Nocardia; species Nocardia sp. NPDC003999. Next base: position 466,616 of record NZ_JBSGIB010000003.1, on the reverse strand, counting down.
CTGCCGACCTCGGCTACGGCAACCTGGTCGCTCCGCCGACCTTCGGCGCGGTGCCCGGGTATCTCGCCTATGCCGAGGTGTTCGACACGATCCTGCCCGGCTACGACCTGAGCCGGACCATCCAGACCGACCAGATGATCGAATTCCACCGTCCGCTCCTGGCCGGCGACCGGATCTGTTTCGAGATGTCCCTGGACTCGTTCCGGCACGCGTTCGGCGGCGACCTCATCGTCCTGCGCCAGACCATCCTGGACCAGGATGATCGGCCGGTCCTCACGTCTCGGACCAGCTTGGTCGGGCGGGCCGACGAGGCCTTGCCTGACTGGTTGGACGCGGTGGTGATGCACGGAGTACGCCCGGAGGCCCGGCAGCAGCGCCGTGTCCCCGACCCGCGCCGCGTGGGGAACGGCAGCGAGCCCGCCCGCGAGACGCCCGTCACATCGGCGAACCCGCGGGGACGGCGGTTCGAAGCCGTGCGTACGGGAGCGGAACTTCCCCCACGCACACTCACGGTCAGCCAAGGCGATCTGGTCAATTACGCCGGAGTGGCGGGCGACCCGAACCCCATCCATTGGAGCACCGAGGCGGCGGCCAAGATGGGAATGGGAACGGTTGTCGCGCAGGGCATGTTCACCATCGGGCTCAGTGTGGATTTGCTCACTTCGTGGCTGGGCGACCCCGGGGCCCTGCGCTCCTACAACGTCCGGCTGACCAATCCGGTGCACGTCGGCGCGACCGGAGGCCGGATCGAGTTCTCGGGCCGGGTGAAACACCTGGACGCGGACACGCGCACCGCCACCGTCGCGATCACCGCCGAGCACGACGGCCACAAGATCTTCGGTCGCGCGACGGCCGAGGTCGTCCTCGCGTGATCGCGCGACCCGTTCGCGCCGCCGCATCGGTGTGTTTGGTCCGGAGCGACGCGGGCACGTTGGAGGCGGAGCACGCGCCCGCCGGGATCGGTGGACGCGAACTCGGCACTCGATCGAGCGGGCAACCGGCCCGCTCGCACCCGAAAGGACCGGTATCTGTCGTGGTTGTGCTTCTTGCTGTGATCGGCTCGGCTTCCCTTGCCGTCATCGCGGTCCATGCCACGGTCGTCGCACGAAGCTTGGCGGAAGTCCGCTCCCCGCGCCGCGACGGCGCGACCAGGGACGACGAGCGGAGCACCGCACGACTGACGGGCACCATGGTCTGATCTTCCGGCCCCCTTCGCGCCCAGCCTCCGCTTCTGCCCAGGTGAACACCGTCATGTCTCGGTCGGGTAGCGGATCGGATACGATCTTGCCTGCCTCTCGGTCCAGCAAGCGGCCGCTGAGACAGTAGGCGTGCGCTGGTGCCGCCATTGGGGATCGGAGGCCGGGTTGTCGGTGTTCGCCGACGACGGCATCAGTGCTGTCAGTCGTTCCGTCGCAACCGGACCCACGACCGGCGGTGTCCGTGCGGCGTGACGGGACAGACGACGATCCCGAGGTGATGGTCGGCGCGGATTGGCCGTGGCAGCAACCTTCGGTGCTCTTGATCGAGGACGACCCGGGGGATGCGCTGCTGGTGGAGGAACTGGTCGTGGACGGCGCGCCGGGCCTGCGACTGGACTGGGTCCGGTCGCTGGCGGAGGCCGCCGAGCACCTCGCCTCCGCCGAGCCCGACTGTGTGCTGCTGGACCTGCATCTGCCCGATGCAAACGGGCTCGAGGCGGTGGAGCGCATCCGCAGGCACACCGACCAGGTCGCGATCGTGGTGATGACCGGGCTCGATCAGGAGCAGACCGGGTTGGCCGCGGTCGCGGCGGGAGCTCAGGACTATCTGGTCAAAGGCCGGGTCGAGCCGGAGCTGTTCGGGCGCGCCGTGCGGTACGCGATCCAGCGCAAGCAGGCCGAGCGCACCAGCGCGGCCCTGCAGGCGAGCAATATGCGCGCGCAGGAGAACGCGCGGCTGGAGCGCGGCCTGCTGCCCACCCCGCTGTTGCGGGGACAGCGGGTGGTCGACGTCGTGGCGCGCTACCGTCCCGGCCGGGCCCATTCACTGCTCGGCGGCGATTTCTACGACGTCGTGCAGGACGCGGACGGCACGGTGCACGCCGTCATCGGCGACGTGTCGGGCCACGGCCCGGACGAGGCGGCGACCGGCGTGGCACTGCGCCTGGCCTGGCGCACCCTGGTGTTGAGCGGCGTCACCGGCGCCCGGCAACTGCGGCTGCTCGAGCAAGTGTTGCTGGCCGAACGCACCGGCAAGCAGACTTTCGCGACGGTCACGAGCCTGGTGTTGTATCCCGGCGACCGCCGCGCCCAGGTGCTGCGGGCCGGGCACCCGGGGATGCTGCTGCGCTCGGCTTCCGGATTGACCTGGGTCGAGGTCCCCGGCGGGCCCGCCCTCGGCTTTCTGCCCGGTCGCGCCGAGTGGCCCGTCCACGATCTGGAGCTGCCGCTGGGCTCCGGGCTGATGGTGTTCACCGACGGCCTGTTCGAAGGGTACGCCGGGACCGACCGGGAACGACTCGGTGAGCAAGGGCTGATGGAGGTCGCGCGCGCCGTGCGAGCCGCGGATCCCGACTGGTTCGTCGACGAGCTGATCGGTCGCGTGGAGGCGCTGGCGGGTGCGTCCGGCGGATTGGACGACGATGTCGCCATTCTGTATCTGGGATGGAACGGCGACGGGCAAGGACAGGACCGATGACGATGACGACCGGTCGAGCGCCGCTCAGCGCACGATTGACCGCCCAGGCCTGGTTCCAACTGGTACTGGCCGCGATGGTGCTGGTGGTGATCATCGGCACCGTGGCAGGAGCCCAGGTGATCGCGCAGGCCAACCGCGTGACCGATCGGCTCGTCGACAGGACGTTGCCCGCGGCGGCCGAAGCCTACCGGTTACAGAGTGCCCTGGTTAACCAGGAGACCGGTCTGCGCGGCTACCGGATCACCGCCGACCCGCAGTTCCTCCAGCCCTACCGGGACGGCACCCGGGACGAGGCGCAGTCGGCGACCCGCCTGCGCGAGCTGCTGGCCGATCGAGAGCCGCTGCTCGACGAGCTCGACGCCGTGGAGCAGGCCGCACAGCGGTGGCGCGGCGAGTACGCGGAGCCGCTGGTCGCGGGGTTGGCCTCTGGATCACCCCTCGGCACCGACCCCACCACGCCGGTCCGCGGTAAACCGCTGTTCGACGACCTCCGGACACGTTTCGACACCCAGAACAGCAGTCTCGCGGCGACCATCGCGCATGACGAAGACGAGCTGACCCACACTCGCGCGGTCCGGGACGCCGTGCTGGCCGGGATGGTCGTGGCGTTCCTGTTGACCGGTGTCCTGCTGACCGTGCTGATCCGGCGCTTGATCGTCCGTCCCCTCGGGTCCTTGACGGATGCGTCGCTGCGGGTGGCGGGCGGCGACTTCGATCATCACATCGACGCCCACGGCCCCGCAGACCTGGTGACCGTCGCGAACGCGGTGGAGAGCATGCGCCGCCGCATCGTCGCCGAGCTGGATTCCTCCCGCGCCAAGGAAGCGGTGCTCGCGGAGCAGAAGACGGATCTGGACCTGCAGGCCGTGGAACTGCGCCGGTCCAACGCCGAGCTGGAGCAGTTCGCCTATGTCGCCTCGCACGACCTGCAGGAGCCGCTGCGCAAGGTTGCGTCGTTCTGCCAGTTGCTGGAGAAGCGCTACGGCGACAAGCTCGACGAGCGCGGCAAGCAGTACATCGACTTCGCCGTCGACGGCGCCAAGCGGATGCAGGTGCTGATCAACGACCTGCTCACCTTCTCCCGCGTCGGCCGCGTCACCGACCGCACCGAACCCACCGGCCTCGGCCCGGCCTTGGACAAGGCCCTGACCAATCTCTCCGCGGTGATCGACGACACCACCGCGAGCATCCAGCGGCCCGACGAGCTGCCCGAGATCATCGGCGATCCGACCCTGCTGACCATGCTGTGGCAGAACCTGATCGCCAACGCCATCAAGTTCCGCGAGCCCGACCGCGCACCGCGGATCGAGATCACCTGCGAACCGACCGAGAACGGCAGCGGCTGGCTGCTGTCGATCTCGGACAACGGCATCGGTATCGCGCCCGAATTCGCCGAGAAGGTGTTCGTCATCTTCCAGCGGCTGCACAATCGTGAGGAGTACAGCGGAACCGGTATCGGGCTGGCTGTCTGCAAGAAGATCGTGGAGTATCACGGCGGCCGGATCTGGATCGACACCGAGTACACCGCGGGCGCTCGCTTCTACTTCACCCTGCGCACCGCCGAAGCCGACCTCACCGTCCGCACCGCCGACGTACCCGCCCCTGAAGGAGCCACCGCATGACCGATCCCGGCCAGCCCATCGACATCCTGCTCGTGGAAGACGACCCTGGCGACGAGCTGATGACGCGAGAAGCCTTCGAGGACAACAAGATCGGCAACACCTTGCACGTCGCCAGGGACGGCGAGGAGGCGCTCGAATTCCTCTACCGCCAAGGACGGCACGCGGACGCTCCGCGGCCTGATCTGATCCTGCTCGACCTGAACCTGCCCAAGTACGACGGCAGGCAGGTGCTGGAGAAGATCAAAGCCGACCCTGATCTGTCGCACATCCCGGTGGTCGTGCTCACCACCTCCGCGGCCGAGGAGGACATACTGCGCAGTTACCGGCTGCACGCGAACGCGTACGTCACCAAGCCGGTGGACCTCGACCAGTTCGTCGCCGCCATCAAACAGATCGACGAGTTCTTCGTCCAGGTCGTCCGACTGCCGCGCCAAATGCTGTGATGACGTTCGCCGCGGTGCCGGTGCCGGTGGTTCTCACCGACGGGACCGCCTTGCATGAGGAATGATCAACTGGGTATAGCTTCGGGGAGAACGGCACATCCACGGCGAACACGACAGCCGAGCTCGACGGCGGTCCACGTGCTCGGCGTGGCGAGTACAGCGCACCGATCCCCGATAGGGAGGTAACGAGGTGACGGCGCATCGACGCTATCGGCGAGGCACGACGACGGGAAAACCGGGCCGCGACAGACACACTGCGATCCCGGCGGCTGGTACGCGCTCGTGAGCGCGGGCGAGCGGGTTCCCCTACCCAACGCCGTGACGCCGCTGGAGCTGGACTTCCCCGCCGAGGCGGTGCAATTGGCTACCGTCCGGCATACCTTGCAGGATTGGCTCACCCAGTGCGGCATGGCCGCGGCCCCGGCCTACGACGTGCTGCTCGCCGTCGGTGAGGCGTGTACCAACGCCGTCGAGCACGGCCATGAAGGCGACGGCGGCGTGGTCCGCTTGCGCGCGTCGGTCGACGGCGACGAACTCCGGGTGACCATTTCTGACAGCGGCCGATGGAAACAACCTGATCCGCAAGCCGATTCGCTGCGGGGTCGGGGCATGCCACTGATCCGCGCACTCATTCCAGAGGTCACCGTGACCGCCGGCGATACCGGCACGGTGGTCGATCTGCGCACACCCTTTTCGGCATAGTCCCGAACCTACGCGCCACCGGGCGGATGGTTCCGCGCGTCTCGCAGACGGACGTTGTCGGCCTGCAACCGGTCGTTGTCCGCGTGCAGCCGGTCGTTGTCCGCGTGCAGGTCGGCGTTCGCGTCCTCCAAGTCGAGGATGCGGCGGATGCCGGCCAGGTTCGCTCCCGTGGCGACCAAGTCGGTGATTCGCCGCAGCCGGGCCAGATCGTCGCCGCTGTAGCGGCGTGTGCCCCCGTCGCTGCGCGCAGGGGTCAGCAATCCGTGACGCTCGTAGAGCCGGAGCGTCTGCACCCCGATTCCAGCCAGTTCGGCAGCGACCGAAATCCCGTACACCGCTCGGTCGGGATCCGGCAGATGCACCGAGTCGCCCCTCTCCTGCGCCATCCATCCTCACTTCACTTCGGCCGACAGATTTCCTAGTTTAGCGCCTTGCGCTCAACTTTCTCCGGTGGTACAAAAAATCTATGCCAGACAACAGAGGTTATCTGGCCCCTACTATGGAGAATGGAGTGAGTTGGAGGTGGCGACCATGCTGATGCGCACCGATCCGTTCCGCGATCTGGACCGTCTGACGCAGCAGGTGTTCGGCACGAAGGCGCACCCCGCGGTGATGCCGATGGATGCCTGGCGCGCCGGCGAGGAGTTCGTCGTGGAGTTCGACCTGCCCGGTATCGATCCCGAATCCCTGGACCTGGACATCGAGCGCAATGTGGTGACGGTACGCGCGCGTCGTCCCGAACTGGACTCGGGCCGGGAGATGATCGCCGCGGAACGCTCTCGCGGCGTGTTCAGCCGTCAACTGTTCCTGGGCGAGAACCTCGACACCGACAAGATTCGCGCCGACTACACCGACGGCGTTCTCCGCCTCACGATTCCCGTGGCAGAGAAGGCCAAGCCACGCAAGATCGAAATCGGCCGCGGTAACGGGCACAAGGCGATCGACGTCTGAGAAGCCGCGTAAACCGCAAGATTCCCGCACAATCGAAAGCGAGGTGATGTCGCAGCCAGTGATATCGGAGTCAAATCTGTGAAGAGTGTCATTCCCGCTTTTTCGGGCGGGCCCGGAATACCGGGCCCGCCTCTCGCCGAAATATGGAAGATGTTGTCGCACAAGCGTTTTCGTGCGAACGGAGCGTACTCGATGGAGCATCCGATTATGGCAGCCACCGATCCACCCGACCCCATGCTCACCGCGACCGAGACCGACGCCGCGATCGTCTGGCCCGACCCCAGTCCGCTGGACGCTTGGTGGCGGCGGATCATGCATTCCGATCCGGTGCGCCGCAGCGCCGCGTGATCCGGCCTCTATCCTTGACTTTCGTGACCGAACAGCCCTACCGCCCCCGTGCCGCGGCGGAATACTGGCGCCGCGGCACGGTGGTCTGGTTCAACATCGAGAAGGGCTTCGGGTTTCTACAGCCCGAAGACGATCCCACGCCGGTTTTCGTCGAGTACACCAGCATCGAGACCACGGGATACAAAGCGCTGTACGCGGGTCAGCCAGTGGTGTTCACCGCCGCCATGCGCAAGCGCGGCCCCGAGGCCACGGCGGTGCGCCCGGTGCTGCCCGACGCTTGACCACGGCCCTGGGCCCGGCGGCAACGGTCAGATGACCGTGCCGACGTCATCGGCCACCAAGGTGTCCAAAGCGCGCTCGGCAACAGCGGCAATCGTCATCGACGGGTTGCACGCCGCGGTGTTCCCGGGCATGAGAGCACCGTCGAGCACGTACAGGCCCCGCTGGCCGTGCACCCGGCCCTCCAGATCACAGACGGCTCCCATACTCGCACCACCCAAGGGGTGCCAGGTCGACGGGAACAGGAGGTTGGTGTCGGTGAGAATGCCTGCCGGACCGGCGATCCGGTGGGCCGCGGGACCGATGTAGTTGTCCTGGATGTAGCTGTCACCGTCCTGCGGCCACTGCAGAATCGCGTCGTCGCGGGCCGCGTCGTAGACGAAGTGCCCACGACCGTCGCTGATGCCGTACCCGACCATCATGGTGCTGTTGGCATCGGCGCCCATGGGCGGGATGGACGCCTGGATCAGGGTGTGAGCGGAGTGCGGGTCGGACCAGTTCTTGCTGCCGTAGACCACTGGGCCCCCCTGCTCCGCACCGAAACTCGCGGTCGGATCGGTCCACAGGTAGATGCGGTCGGCGTTGGTGCCCCAGCCTTGGCCGAGTCCGTCGGGCATATCGCGGATCAGGCCTTTCGCCGAGGCGCGCACCAGCAGTCTTGTGGTGTTGAGGCTTCCGGCAGCCAGCACCAGCGCACCGGCGGTGATGATCTTGTTCTCCAGTACGGCGCCGCTGGTGTCCAGGCGCTCGACGTGGACGATCCACTTGCCGTCGGCGGCACGCTCGACATCGGTGACCTGGTGCAGCGGCTCGACCGTCACCAGGCCGGTCGCCTCGGCGGCGGCGATGTAGGTGACGTCGACCGAATGCTTGCCGCCGTTGTTCACCCCCATGGCGCCGTCGCCGTTGGTGTAGGAGGGCTTCATCTCGCCCCGCAGTTCGGCCAGGGCGAAGTTCCAGTCGATGGGCATCGGGATCTTCGACAGCGGAAGCCCGGCGCGGCGCACACGGTCGGCGAAGACCCGCGCGGCCGCGTAGTTGGGACTGGCGATCAACTCGTCCGGGGCGACGGCCAAGCCGAGCATGCCTGCCACCCGCGGGTAGTGCACCCTATTCATCGTCGGCCAGTCCAAGGCCTCGGGGAAGTGGGTATCGAACACCTCCCGCGTCGGTTGCAGGGACATCCCTTGATAGACCAGCGATCCCCCGCCCACACCCGCCGCGCACAGCGCGGTCATGTTGGTACCCGGCACCGCCTCGACGAGTCCGGTGTACGGCTCGAAGACCATCGGCTTGCCGAACAATACGGGGCTGGACTTGTACCAGAGCACCCGCTTGTCCAGCGCCGAAGCGCGCGGGAAGGTCTCCGCGTTCGGGCCCGTCCGCCAGCGCAGACCACGTTCGAGCACCAGGACCCGAACTCCGGCCTCGGCCAGGCGCAGGGCGGTGACGCCACCGCCGAACCCCGATCCGATGACGACCACCCGATGCTCCTCGCGGGTGAGCGGAACGCTGTTCACCCGCGCGGCGATCGGACTCGTCGTGTTCGCGTAGCGGGAGGCGACCACGAGACCGCCCGCCGCGGCTGCTCCGGTCAACAGTGACCGGCGCGAAATTGCTGACATCACACACCCTCGAAGATCAGACGCGAGCTCGGATCTCGCGCGGCCCACCATGGCCGCTACGGGACAGTAATATAACCGGACATGCATGTCCGGTCATGGCCGGATCTGTAGCAGAGGTCACAATCGCTTCGGAGGCGGTCGGGTGCCACGAGCACGCGCTGGCCGCAACCCCGGCGGACGAGGTCGGGCGCCTCGCATGCCCGACGACATCGCCGCGGCCACGGCGTTCCTGCTCGGCCCCGATGCCGGTTTCATCACCGGCACCGACCTGCTCGTGGACGGCGGCGTCGTCGCGGCCTTCCGTACCGGGCGCAAGTCGGCTGACCGATCACCGGCTGTGCGCGCCGACCCTGCGTGCACGGCCGCGCCGCAGCCGTGGCGCGTTTCCACGGCCGGTCATCGCGGACCTGACGAAACGCCTGGTCACGCCTTCGACCGGAGCTTCGTCGACGCCCGATCGGTGAAAAATAGGTATACCCGCGGCCGATCGGCCGTCGCGGGGTGTACCGCGTGCACGAGACGCTGGCCTGGTCGGTCACATCAGCACGATCACATCGAGGCTCTCATGTACCAGTTCAACCTGAAGCGCGCCCGGAATGTCGCCGGCGACTCCGCTGGTCGCACGGCTCCGATCCTGATGATCCGGCGCTGCGAATGCTGCGCACGACTGCTGGCACCACTGTTCGACATGTGCTCGTCCTGCCACTCCTCCGATCTCGAATGGGTGCCGTCCTCCGGGGTGGGTTCGATCATGTCCTGGCGGGTGCTGCACCGCGCGGCGAACCCGCGGTCCGAGGTGAAGCGGTCGACGATCGCCATCGTCGAACTCGATGACGGCCCGTGGTTGTATACGACCATCCAAGGCGAGCTGCCACCGTCCTCCGCCGCACCGGTGCGGGTGCGATTCCACGCCCGTCCCGGTGAAGACAGATTCCCGGTGTTCGCGATCAACCTGGAGGCGCGCACCTCGGAACGGGTGGCTCGACCGGCCTAGCCGGGCGGCCGTACCACCCGGTGTCAGCCGATCGGCACCACTCCGCGCGGGAGGGTGAGCGGCAGGTCGTTGTAGGTCACGATGCCGGGGGCCGCCGCGACGACGCCGGGAATGGCGTTGATGACCGGCATGGCCGTCATGATGTGCCCGAGCGTCATGAAATCGGCGATCGTCTCGGCCTGGAAGTCCGGCGGCGGTAGGAAGCTGACGACGTTCTTCACCGTCGGGCGGCCGTCGACCTGGAGGACCCAGCCGTCTTGGTCGATCTTCCAATCGGGCTCGAGGGTCTGCCCTTTGCGCCAGCGTAGGTCGATCTCAACCACGGTCCGGTCTGCGACCCGGCCCTTCCAGCTAGCGTGCACACCGGCGACACATCCCGCCGGAATGGTCCATGATCCGAGGTCGAGATCGGCTGTGGTGCGGGCGTATTCGGCGTCGCAGCGCACCTCGTCGAGTTCGACGCCGAGCGCGTCGCCGATCAGCCGGACGGCTTCGCCGAATACGCCGGTGCCGTGGGCGGTCATCGCGGGCAAGTCCGGATCGTCGATGGGCCTGCCGAATCCCACCGGCTTCTCGGTTTCCGGGGAGTCGTAGAACGTGGTGTCGGCGGCCTCGTTGACGGTCACCTTGTCGACCCGGTCGCAGATGGCGGCGGAGAGGACGGCCAGCAGGTTGATGTAGCCCGGGCTGATGCCGGAACCGAACATGGTGGATCCGCCGCGACGGCATGCCTCGACGATGCGGTCGCGCCCTTCGCCCTGGTTGTGGCCGGTGATGAACGACGCGGTCGCGACGACGTCGATGCCCGCGGACAGGATGCGGACCAGCTCGTCCACGTCGATCCACATGGGGTTGTAGACGACGCAATCCGGCTGCAACGCCAGCAGCGCGTCGACATCGTCGGTGGCCGCGATACCCAAAGGCTCGATACCGCACAACTCACCGACATCGCGCCCCACCTTGTCCGGGGACCACGCAAAGCAGCCGACGAGTTCGAGCGTCGGATTGGTGACGATCGCCCGCACCGAACTCTTCCCGACATTGCCGGTGGTCCACTGGACGACTTTGTACGCAGGCGTCTTTGGCACCTGCCCAGCATAGAGGTCGGCGACCTGATTTCGAAGTGAAATTCTCAATTCCGAGAATATGACTCTCAGCCCGGATCGTGCAGCAAGCCGACCAGGAGTACGTCGAGCAGACCATCGGCGCCGTCGTGCGCAAGGCGGACGGCGAGCGAGGACCCGAGTATCCGTCGCGACTACGCGCCCGATGCGCTAGCTCCGGACTTCGACACCCAGGACCGCAGGCGTCGCCACACCGACGCGGACCTGCACCTTGTCCTGATAGAAGGCGACGTGCCCGCGTAACCGCGCCACTTGCAGGATCGGGTCGTCATAGCTCCAGCACACGGCCTCGCCGCCGTCGCCGTCGAAGCGCCAGTAGCTCGCCTGTCCTTTGAACGGGCATCGACTGGCGCGGGCGTCGTCGCGCCGCAGCACGACCCGCAGGTCCTCGCGCGGGAAATAGAACACCAGGCCGTGGTCCTGTTCGTCGACGAGGAGCGGCCGAGTCGTCTCGGCGAGGAGCCGGTCACCGAGCCGGGCCGTGACGAGGTTGCGGCGGCGGTGGATGTCGACGCGATAATCCGGTCTGGCCGCGAAACCGGACAGCTCGACGTCCGCCCGCTGTTCACCCATTCGAAGATCCCTTCTCGAAGGTCCGCGGTGTTCAGAGCCGTGAATCCGCGGGAATCGCGGCATGCTCCCGACGCAGCGGGCGGATCATCGCCTCCTGCGTGAAGGAGGCGATCAGCCGACCGTCCTCGGTGTGCACCTGACCGCGGACATAGGACATGCCCGCGCCCGCCTGCGTGCTCTCGTGGGAGTAGAGCAGCCAGCCGTCCCACCCGACCGGCTCGTGGAAACTCACCGTCACGGTCATCACCGCGGTGGACATGGAGTGGTGCGCCTGGCTGGTGCCGACACCGGCGTGCGCGCGCATGGTCGCCGACACCGAGAGGTGACCGGTGAAGTGGGCGATCAGCGCTTTGGCGAGATCCTCGCGGACCGGAATCGGTTCGTAGCGCAGCCACGCGAACAACTCGGGCGGGCCGACCTCCGCGGGATCGTTGACGTCGGCGACGTCCACGATGCGCAACTCGCGTCCCGCCATCGGCATGTCGGCCGCGATCGACGCGGCTGGTCCGGCGACGTTCGGACGCGGCGCGTGATGCCGGATGACGTCCGATGTCGGCACGTCGACCAGGACGAAGACCGAAGCGCAGCGACGCCCCTGCTGATTCACCGACACCGCCGCGGTGGCCACCGAACGCCCCTCATGGGTCACGTCGACGACGAACTCCACGGACTCGTCCGGGTCCGCGACCCGGGTGAAGGCGGCGTGCGCCGACCGAATCGATGTGCCGGGCAGCCGTTTCGCGACCGCGACGATGGATTGCGCGAGCAACTGCGTGCCGTCGACAACCTTGCGCGATCCGCCGTCGCTGGTACCGGTGAAGAGGTCCGCGCCGACCGGAACGACGTCGAAGATCTCGAGCATCCGCGTCACGGAGGACTCGGCGGACACGGATGCGGTCTCCGTGGCGCTGGTCGCGCTGTCACTCAGGGGAATTCCGTCGTGCTCGATGCGCGTCATACCGGCCCTCCTTCTCGATGCCGCCGCCGAGCGGCCCCGTCTCGGCCCGGCGGGCCCGCCGCAACCCGGCGCAGCGCCTGCGCGTACTGCGCCGGACCGGGATGAAAGCCCTCCAACCACCAGGTCGCCCCCGCCGCCGCGATGGCCTCGACCGTCGCGCGAGCCTCGCCGGGCCGATCGGCGGGCGTCCGGCCGGTGATGACCACATCGAAAACCCCTGATTGCGTCCGATATTCGCTGATGAGCCCGATCAGCTCGGCGACGTTCTCCGGCGTCGGCCCGAAGGAGCCGTCGGCGCCGACGATCATCGGGGCGACGCCGTCCCAGCGGGCGGCACGCCGCAGCGGCAGGCGATTGGGCCAGTTGCAGCCGATCCAGATGGGCGGGCGGGGGCGCTGCACCGGGGTAGGCAGAAACGTGACGTCGGTGGCGGACAGGTGCGCGCCGCGAAAATCGACCTTCGCGCCGGACCACAGTTCCGTGAGCAGAGCCAGTCCTTCGTCCAGCCGTTCGGCGACCACACGCGGCTCGGTGGGCTCGTCCCACGTGCCGTATTCGGCTTCCAGCCCGAAACCCAGTCCGGCGCCGAGCACCAGGCGGCCGCGAGAGAGCCGGTCCACCGAAGTCGTCTGCCGCGCCAGTGTGCCGGGACGACGCCGCGCGACCGGAGTGACCAGCGGGCCGAGCCGGATTCGCTCCGTCGCGTCGGCGACCAGGGTGAGCAGTACCCAGGGGTCGGCGACTTCGGCAGCGGCGTAGGGGAATACGACGTGATCCCAGACGAAGAAGCCGTCCCAACCCGCTTCCTCGGCACGCCGCGCCAGGTCGGCCACCAGACGTGGTTCAGCGAATTCGCCCAGGCAGGGCACACACAAGCCGTATCGCATACCTTTTTTCACCCCTCGGGCACAGCTGTGCTTTTCGATGACCGATCGGCATGACTCCGCCGCCGTCCGCCGACAACCGAACCACGCTCACCCCGGAGAGCCCGTCCCGAGAGCGCTGCGAGCACCCTCGGGCAACGCTGGCCTACTTGAGCATGCTGCCCGCGTCGATCGGCAGCGCAACACCGGTGACGAAACGGGATTCGTCCGACGCGAGGTAGAGCACCGCATTGCTGATGTCGACCGGCTCCACCCACGGGATCGGCAGGGTGTGGAACATCCGGCAGATCGGCTCCAGATCGGCCGGGCCCGGATTCTCCAGGTCCGGACGGAACAGTTTGTAGGTGCCCTCGTTCATCACCATCGGCGTGTTCACGTGCGTCGGGTGCACCGAGTTGACCCGGATCGAGTGCTGGCCGAGTTCCACGGCGAAGGTCCGCATCAGGCCGACGACGCCGTGCTTGGCGGCGACGTAGTGCCCCACGTTCGGGTACGCCTTGAGCCCGCCCACCGAACTGGTGAGCACGATCGACCCGCCGCGTCCGCCCGCGATCAGATGCGGCGCACCGGCTTTCACCGTTTTCCACACGCCGCCGAGGTTGACGCCGATCATGTCGTCCCACAGGTTCTCCTCGAGGTCGAGCAGTTGCCCGCCCTCGTTGCCGATGCCCGCGTTCGCGACGATGATGTCCAGCCGCCCGAGCTGCTCGACACCGGAGTCGACGGCGCTCTTCAGAGCGGCGTAGTCGCGCACGTCCACTTCGGCGGTGAACACGCGCCTGCCCTCGGCCTTGACCAGATCGGCGGTGGTCGCCAGATCCTCGGGAGTGGACATCGCGAAGGGCACGTTGTCGAGTTGCTTGCAGACGTCGACGGCGATGATGTCGGCGCCTTCCTGCGCCAGCCGCACCGCGTGGCTGCGGCCCTGGCCGCGCGCCGCGCCGGTGATGAACGCGACCTTTCCTTCGACCCGTCCGGTCATGATTACCTCTATTCGTTGTTTCGCCGAAACGGCTGGTTCGTGCAAACGTCGGGGAGCGAGTGCCTTACGGCCGTGGTCAGGGGTTGGGCGTGAAGGTGATGTGCAGATCGGTGAGCCCGCGCAGGATGTAGGTGGGCTCGTAGGTGTAGCGCCGCTCCCCGGCCGGGCCGTGGCGTTCGGCATCGATGGCGATGTCGAGCATCCGGTCCAGGATCCGTTCAATGGACACGCGCCCTTCGACGCGAGCCAGCGGGCCGCCGGGGCAGGAATGCACTCCACGCCCGAATGCCATGTGCTCGCGAAAATTACGCCGGTCCAAACGGAATTCGTGCGGGTTCTCGAACCGGCGCGGATCCCGGTTGGCGGCGCCCGGGCAGACCATCACCGTCGACCCCACCGGAATGTCGACGTCGCCGATCGTCGTCGCACGCTTCGCCAGTCGGAAACCGCTCTTGACCGGCGAATCCAGGCGCAGCGCCTCCTCGATGAACACCGGGATCAGCGTGCGGTCGCCGCGCAGCTGCTCCTGCACCTCGGGATGGTCGCCCAGGATCCGCAGCGACGCGCCCAGCAACTTCGCCGTGGTCTCCTGGCCTGCGCCGAACAGGAATGTCGCGGACCGCACCACATCGATGACCTCGGGTGTGGAGCCGTCGGGATACTTCGCCAGCGCCAGCGACGTCAGTACGTCGTCGCGCGGTTCGCGCCGACGGTCGCTGATGTAGGCGCTGAACTTCTCGTCCAGCCATTCCAGCGGATTGCTCGCCACGATCTCCTTGTCCAGCGCGCCGACCCGCGTGCCGGGACGCTCCGCACCCAAGACGACACGGAATTCCTCGTGGTCCTCCTCCGGCACCCCCAACATGTCGGCCACGACGAGCAGCGAGAACGGCTTGGCGTATTCGGTGAGGAACTCACACCGTCCGCGCTCGAGGAATTCGTCGAGCTGGCGGTCGGCCAACCGCCACATGAAATCCTCGTTCTCCTTCAACCGCGACGGTGTCAGCAGACGGTTCAGCAGCGAGCGCGCGTAGGTGTGCCGCGGCGGATCCATGGTCACCATGTGCTCGAACATCGGCAACCGGCTGCGGTGCTGCTCGATCAGCTCGGTGATGTCCTCACCCTCGACATCGAACGGCAACGGCGGGAACGGACCGCCCACGGCGATCGCCGAGGAGAAGACGTCCGAGTTCTTCAGCACTTCCGTCGACTCTTCGTAGCCGGTGACCGCGTACACCCCGTAGCGAGACTCCTGCGTCACCGGGCACTTGGCCCGCAAGTGATCGAAATACGGGTGCGGATCCGGAACGACGGCCGGATCGGTGAAGTAGTCGACCGAGTCGAAGTCAGTCATGGGAAGCACTCCTGGAGTGATAGCAGCTACCTGAACGGAGGATAACATTATTCTTCAAAGTGCGAATGACATTCTCGCAAATGTGCGCGATACCGCCGAGGCGGAGGGACGGGTGGGTCAGGGCAGGTAGACGCGGCTGGCCAGCCAGCGGCCGTCGACGAGTTCCATGGTCATCGCGACCCTGCTGCGGTCGACCCGTGGATCGGCCGATGCGGTGTTGGTCACCGTCTGATCGATGAACAGCAGGACTTCGACCTTCGTCTCGGTGGCCGACTTGACCGCGGCGTCGAGCACCGTGCCTTTGCCGGTCGCCTTGTTGTCCAGCAGCAGTTGCCGCAACTGGCCGCTGGAGCGGGTGTACATGTCGCGGAACTCACCGGTCGAGCCGTCGAGGACGGCGGCGAAATCGCGGTCGAGCGTGCCCGAGTCCACGCTCGTCAGCGTCACCGCATACGAGCGCGCGGCGGCGAGCGCGGCGTCCGCCGCGGCGTCCACGTCGCGTTCCTTCTTCAGCTGCCAGCCCAGTACGGCCGCCGCCACCAGGGCCGCGACCGCGATCACCGCCGCGACGGGCAGCAGTCCCCGCCGGATCAGCGGGATGACGCGCGACAGCCGGTTCGGCCGCGAAGCCTCGGGGGGCCGTTGATCGGCCACCGAGTCGACGCCGGTCCGCTCGGTGGGGGCATCCGGTGCGGCGGCCGTCTCCTCGACCTCCTCCCGGTCGGTCGATGGCCTCTCTTCCGTCGCTACCGATGTCTGGATCTCGCTGTGACTCATGGCATTCCTTGCGTGTGGTGTTCGACTGCACTTTCGGCCGAGCAGTGCGCCGCGGTCGGTCATCGCCGCGGCGCGGGCGGTGGGGGCGGCAGCGGCGGTCCCGCGAACGTGAGCGGAAGCGACAGCGGCCCGATCGGGGTGGGGGTGGCCTGCTGGTCGGCACGTACGCCGGGCGGCGGGCCGTCCGGAATCTCTTCTCCCGGCGGGCGTGGCGCGTTGCGCGCGCCGCGGATCAGTACCGAGGGATCGTGGTTCGGGCACGACGTGTACAGGTACGGCTCGGGGAAGTCCGGCAAGGATGGCGGGCGGCGCGGCAAGTCGTAGTCGCACGTGTAGCGGGGGTACAGATTCACCAATCCCCATACGCCGCCGTCGTGGAAGGCCACGGCAATCCCGTCCAGCGTCGAGCCGGCGCGTTCGGTCGGGAAGAAGAACTCCTGGAAGGCGGGCACTCGCTTCGACGTGACGTCGGCGACCACCGCCAGGTTGTCCAGTAGGGCGGCGCCCGTGGCCGAGTTCTGCGCGAGCACGGCGTCGAGCGCGCGCAGGGTTCCCGGCGCCGCGCCGAGCAACTCGACGTAACCTCCGGACTTCTGCTCGACACCGCTCAGCAGCGCGTTCGCGTTGCCCGCGAATCTGCCCAGCCCGGGACCGAAGTCACTGATGGTCGCCAGCACCGAACGGCTGTCGCGCAGCAGGCTCACGGTTTGCGGAAGCACCGAATCCAGCGTGGAGATCAGGAACATTCCGCCGTCGATGATGTCGGCCAGCTTGCCCGGCCCGTCCGGGCTCACGCCGAGTTCGTCCACGATGGCCGCCAGTTCGGCCGGGTTCACCTGGGCCAGTGTCGAATCGAGCGCGGTGAGCGTCTTCCACAACGGCGTCGGTGTCGTGGTGCGCTCGACCGCGATCTCGGCGCCGTCGGCGAGATAGGGTCCGCCGTCGCGGGTGGGACGGAAGTCCAGATACTGCTCGCCCGCCATCGACAGGCTCGCCACGTGGACCTCCCCGTCGGCGGGTACGGGGGTGTCCGCGTCGACGGCGGCCACCGCGACCAGGCCGGTGCTGGTCAGCTCGACCGACTCGACCCGTCCGATCGGCACCCCGCGCAACGTGACCTGTCGGCCGGCCAGCAGACCGCCGGAGTCGGCGAGGTGCACCCGCACTGTGATCGTCGAGGCCGTCGGGTCGACGCCGAGCGCGCCGAACACCAGGTAGCCCACGCCCAGCACGAGCGTGAGCACGAGTGCGCCCGCGGCGAGGGCCGAGCGCCTGCTTCGTCCCGCACGCACCGTCGTCAGCAGTACGCGCGCGGCTGCTTCCAGTGCCGTCGCGCCCGCCGCGCGCCATCGGGTGCTCATCGGCCGCCTCCGGTCACCCGTTGCTGAAGCTTCAGCAGCGTGTAGGTGAGGCTGCCCACGAACCCTTCCCAGTCCCGTGTGTCCGGCACACGACTGTTCGGGTCACCGGGGTGGTTCGGGTCGGGAAACACGCCGAGCGCGAGATCGCGCATGTCGGCGTCGACGCTGGCCGAGGTGCTGCTCGTGACGGCGATGACCGGTCCGAGCATGGCGTTCATCGCCGCCACGCTCGCGTTCGGGTCGGTGGCCGCGGCGTCGAGCCCGGCCGCGATCCGGTTGATGTCGGCGACCATGCCGGTGGTGACCGCGCCGTTGAGGCCGGGGAACTTCTCCAGCTGCCTGCTGATCTGATCCACCCGGCGGACCAGGGCCAGCGCTTCCCGCGCGTTGTCCTGGAGGGTGATCAGCGCGGGCCCAGCCGCGGCGACCACCTCGTCGATCGTTCCGCGCTGGGCGTTCAACTGCTGGGCGAGCTGGTCGATCTGGACCAACGTGGTGCGAATGTCCTCCGAACGGGCGGACAGGGCCCGCACCACTCGGGTGGACTGCTCGATCAAGGCTCCCACCCGGTCGCCGCGGTCACCGACTGCTTGCCCGAGACCGTTGACGATGGTGGTGAGATCGCGGATCGCGCCACCGTTCACCAACAGCGCGGCCGTTGTCAGCAGTTCCTCGATGGTGGCGGCGGCCGCGGTGGCATCCCGGGAAATGCTGTCACCGTCGCGCAGGGCGGGGGTCGCCGGTGTGGCGTCCGCCGGTGCGGTGAGCGAGACGAAGACATCGCCCAGCGGGGTGGCGGTACGCAATTCCGCTCGCGTCCCGAGCGGCACGACCACGTCTCGCTCGATGCTCATGGTCACCACCGCGGTGAAGTCGCGCACCGCCATGCCGGTCACCTCGCCGACATCGGCTCCGGCGAGCCGGACCTTCGCCTTGGCGGGCAGATTGAGCGCGTTGGCGAAGTCGGCGTGGATGACGTAGCCCTTACCACCGGCGCCGGGGGCGGGCAGCGGAAGATCCTCCAGGCCGACCGAACACGCTGTGCTCGCCACCAGCGCCACCGCGCCGAGCGCGATGGCGCGAATGCCTCGGTTGCTCATCGCGGCAACCTCGACATCGCGTCGAGCATGTCGGTGATCCCGAAATCCGGGCCGAAATCCTGCAAAGTCCCGGTCGCACAGCCGAGTTGGCGCAAGCCCAGGATGTTGCACACCTCTTTGACGAGCTGGCTGTCGAAGAACACCTTGTCCAGCAGCGCGTGCACGCGCACGCCGCGATACCGGAAGTCGACCGCGTTGTACGCGTTGTTCAGCAACAGCGGGGTCAGGTCGATGAATTCGGCGAGCTCGCGCCGGTAGTCGGCGAGCGCGCGGGTCACCGTGTTCGCGTCGGTCACCGTGGACCGTATGCTCTCCGCGTTGTGCGTGAGCAGGTCGTTCGCCTGCGACAGGATCTGGTTGATCTGCGCGCCCGTATCCCCCGCCCCGATGTTCAAATCGGCAAGCACGTCGCCCAATTGCCCGGTGGCGGAGCCGAAATCGCGGATGACCCCCTCGTTGTCGGCGACAGCGCGCAGCAAGACGGCCAGCTGGTCCACGATCCGGGTGACGTCGTCGCGAACCGCCGCGCCGGCGTCGTCGCCCACCCGCAGCGCGGTGGCGAGTTCGTCCATGGTCTGCCGCAGCTGCGGACCGCTGCCGGTGGTGATCGCCGCGGAGACGCCGAGCAGTGCGGCGATCGACCCCTCGCCGGGCCGCTCACCTTTCAAGTCTCCCGCCATCCGATCGGCGGCGCCCAGCAGGCGGTCGAACTCGACCGGCGTCCTCGTCCGATCGAGGCCGATGCGAGCGCCGTCGGCCAGCGTGGGGCCGCCGCGGTAGGGCGGGGTGAACTCGACGTGCCGGTCGGTGAGCACCGATGTCGACAAGGTGACGGCCTTCGCGTCCGCGGGGATGTCCACGTCGGCGTCGATCCGCATGGTCACTTCGACGTGTGAGCCACTCGGCCGCACCGCGGTGACCTCGCCGACCGGCATGCCGAGCACGGCCACCGCGTTGCCCACGTAGAGCCCCGCCCCGTTGTCGAACGATGCGGTCACCGTCTTGCTCGTCTCTCGCAAGGCCACCGCGTCACCGGCGCATCCGGCCAGCGCGCCGATGAGGAGCACCGCGACGAGCCGGATCACAACGCGCATCGCTCTCATTTGCAGTCCTTGAAGTACGGCGGCAGGTCGAGCTGCTGGGCACGGCTGCTGATAGCGCACATCCAGGAGTCGACCAGCGGTCCGGCGGGAGAGGTGAAGTCGACCTCGTTGGCGGTGCCCGAGGCGTTGGCGAAATTGCGCACCGGGACGGGCAGGATCTCCAAGGTGTTCCGCAGCAATTGGTCGTTGCGGGCGAGACTGCCGAGCAGGCCGTTCAGACCGGTGATCAACTCCTCCAGCTTCGGCCGGTCGTCGACCACGAGCGCGCGGAGCTGGTCGGCCAGACGCCGGGTCCCGTCCATCAGTCGCCCGATCGCGTCGCGGCGGGCGACGATCTCGGTGAGCAGATCGCGACCCTGCGCGGTGATCGCGGCCAGGTCGGCTCGCTGCTCGGTGACCATCGTGGTCAACCGCTGGGCGCCCGCCAGCAACGCACCCAGCTCGCCGCGGCGGTCGCCGATGATCGTCGACAAAGCCCGCATGTTCTCCAGCAGCCCCGGCAGCACCGTGGGCACACGGTGCAACTGTGCGGCCAGACTGTCCAGCGACTTGCTGATCTGCTGGGTGTCGATCTGCTCGAAGGTGACCGTCGCGTTCTCCAGCGCCTGCTGCAGGTCGTAGGGAACCGCCGTGTGCCGCAATGCGATCCGGCGTCCGGGCAGCGATCCCTGCCCGGCCGGCCGCAATTCGACATAACGAGCGCCGAGCAACGTGGTCAGCTTGATGGCGGCGCCGGTTTCCGACCCGAGCGCCACGCTCGCGTCGACCTCCACCGTGACCACCACGTGGTCGCCGGCCAGCCGTTGCGCCTCGACCCGCCCGACCGGCACGCCGGCGATGGTCACCGAGTCACCCGGGCGGATGCCTGCGGCCTGGGCGAACTCGGCCTCATAGGACACCCTGCCGACGCCGAGCGCGTTGACGCCCAGCGCGGCGGCCAGCACGGCCAGCAACGCCGCGAGCGCCACCACGCCCAACGCACCGCGCCGGTGCGACTCGATCGGCTGTCGCACCGTCCGGATACTCTGTCTCACAGTGTTTTTCAGACTCATACTCTCACCCGCAGATCGGTGATTGCTGGGGCTTCCCGGTCGCCGACGCCAGCCCGACGATCGCGGGCACCAACGTCGTCAGGCCGGGAAACAGGTCGACGCCGAAGTTGCACAGATAGGTATTGAGATAGGCGCCTTCCTGGCTCACCCTGGCCAGGCCCTTCATCAGGGCGGGAAGGTTGAACCCGAGGTAGGCGAAGTTCTCCTTGTTCTCCTCGAAGTGCCGGGTGAATCCCGGTTCCCGATAGAGCATTTCGTCGAGTTGGGGCTGCACGTCGGCGACCACGCCCGCCATCCGGTCGGTGACCGTCGCCGCGGTGCTGAGCGTGCCGAGCAACTCGTCGCGGTGCAGCGCGAGACCGTCGATGATCGTGCGCGATCGCGTGATGAGCGAGCCGACCTCACCGCTGTGCGCCGCCAGGTCGCCCACCACCTGGTTCAGATCGGTGATGACCGCGCCCAGCACCTGATCGGGCCCGGCCAGCGATCGAGCCAGCGACGAGACCTGTTCGATCAGCAGTACCACCGAGGTGTTGTCGCCTTGCAGCGCCTTGATCAGAGCGCCGGTCACGTTGTCGACCTGTTTCGGGTCGAGCCCGCCGAACAGCGGCTCGAACCCGTTGAGCAGCGCGGAGATATCGAACGACGGCTCGGTGTGGCCGAGCGGGATCTCCCCGCCCGGACTCAGCTGTGCCGGATCACCGAAATCGGCCGGCGACAGACCGAGATACCGCTGGCCGATGACGTTCTGGTAGGTGATCGACGCCTTGGTGTTGCCGGTCAGCTTCTGCGCGTCCTCGACCCGGAACCGCACCCGGGCCCGCGTGCCGTCCAGTTCGATCTTGTCGACCCGGCCCACCCGGACACCGGCCATTCGTACGTCGTCGCCCGCCCGCAATCCGCTGACGTCGCTGAACACCGCCGAATACGGGTGCGTGCCGCCGTCGATCCCGCGATTCAGGGTCACGAATGTCACCCAGAGCAGCGCGAGAGCGACAGCGACGAACAAGCTCACGCCGATCAGGGATCGCCGGTAGTTCATCGGGCACCTCCCGTGGGGAAGGGACCGTCACCCAGCAACGGCGCGAGGATCGATTCGGCGCCGTTGGCTTCTCCGGTCAGCACGCGGCGGATCAGGTCCTGCAGGTCCGCGGGCAGGATCGGCGGCGGTGGGTAGGTCCGCGGATCCATCGCGGGTGGCAACTCCTCGATGGGTATGTCGGTCGGCGCCGTGCTGCAACTGGGACCGGCCAGTTGGCCGTAGCGGGGGCAATCCGCCCGGGTGTACGGCGTGTGCGGAGTGAACCGGAACTGGAACTTGCCGCGTCCGCGTGGGCTGTCCTCGTTCCAGAACTCGGTGAACCACAGGTCGGAAAGCGTCTTGATCCGGACGACGATGGGCGCGAAAGCCGGTGCGCCCGCGCCGAAGACGTGCAGGACCGGCCCCATCTGATCCGCCACGTTGACGATCTGGTCGGTGCGCCGGTCCAGTGCGTCGCCGACCGTGGACAGGGTCGTGCCTCCGGCCGACAAGAGGCCGACGAGCTGCTGGTTCTGCTCGGCGAAGGTCCGCATGGGCGTGAGCGCGTGGTGCAGTGCGTCGAGCAGGTCGGGTGCGGAGGCGTTCAGCCCGCGCACGGCGTCGGCCAGCAGGGTCAGTGTCGGCGGTCCGCCGTCGGGGGTGAGCAGCGCGTCGAATTCCTTGGTGATGCGCTCCAGCCGGGCTCCGGCCGCGACGAGGTCCGCGCCACGCCGGTCGGTCGCCGTCGCCACCGCGGCGAGCACGCCCACGGTGTTTCTCGCGCCGATTCGCGCCGTGCTCGCGATGATTTCGCGCAGTTTGGTCAATGCGGTCTGCAATTGCACGGTCGAAAGGCTGCGATCCTGGCGGATCTCGGCATGTGGGGGCAAGGCGGGACCGGGTCCGTTGTCCACCAACTGGATCGAGGACACGGCGAAGACGTTGCTCGGGACGACCCGCGCGGTCACCGTCCGCGGGATCCGGTGCGCCGACGCGGGATCGAGCACCAGCCGCACCCGGTTGGGTCCGCCGGTGGCGGGCGCGACCTCTGCCACGGTGCCGACCAGCATCCCGCGGAACTTCACATCCGATCGGGCGGGCAGCCCGTCGCCGAGTTGTTCCAGCAGCGCGGTGACCTGCACCTTGTCGTCGAAGCGGCCGGTGGACTTCATCAGCAGCACCGTCACGACCGCAACCGTGGCCACGACGAGCACCAGTCCGCGCGCGAACAGCGAGAGCGCCGAGGGGCCGCGCCCGTCTTTCTCGAACAGGATCGACATGGTTATCCTCCGAGCCTCGCGCTGGCGCCGATGCCCCAGAGCGCGACGGTGAGCAGCAGATTGACGACGATCATCAGCGAGATCGCCGCGCGCATCGCACGACCGGCGGCGATGCCGACGCCTTGCGGGCCACCGGCGGCGTAGAAACCGTAGTAACACTGGACCGTCGAGGTGAGGACGACGAAGACGACCGCCTTGATCAGCGAGTAGACGATGTCCGGCCCGTTGAGCACCAGCCGGAAGTAGTGCTCGTAGGTGCCGGAGGACAGCCCGCCGGACAGCCCGACCACCACGCGCACCGCCAGGTAGTTCACCGCCAGGCACACCACGTACAGCGGGATCATCGCGAGTACCGAGGCGAGTATCCGAGTGCTGACCAGGTACGGGACCGAGCGGATCCCCATCGATTCCATCGCCTCGATCTCCTCGGCGATCCCCATGGCGCCCAGCTGGGCGGTGAACCGGCAGCCCGCTTGTGCCGCGAATGCCAGCGAGGCCATGATCGGAGCCAGCTCGCGCGTGGAAGCGGTCGAGGCGATCAGTCCGACCGTCGGCTCCATGCCGAGCAGATGCAACGCGTTGTAGCCTTCCAGGCCCACGATCGCCCCGCCCGCGGCGCCCAGCACGATGATGACGCCCGCGGTGCCGCCACCGACGACGATCGAACCGTTGCCCCATGTGACATCGGACAGGATGCGCACGAACTCGGTTCGATAGTGGCGCAACATGACCGGGACGGAGAACGTGGCGCGCAGGAAGAAGGTCATCATGTGCCCGAGGCGCATGACGGCCGTGGCCAGCTGCGTGCAGCCGCGCAGCGCCAGGCGCGTCCCCGGTGGGCGGTAGGGCGCGGCCATCACAATCCCTGCCGCGGCAACAGGATCATCGACAGCTGCGTGACGGCGACATTCACGGTCATCAACAGCAGGATCGACGCCACGACGGTCGAGTTGACCGAGTTGGCCACCCCTGCGGGGCCGCCCTTGGTCGACAACCCCTTCTCGCACGCCACCACGGCCACGATGGCGCCGTACACGACGGCCTTGAACAATGTCAGCACCAGGTCGCTCACCGTCGCGAACGACGCGAAGGTGGTCACGAAGCTACCGGGCGCACCGCTCTGCACGAAGACGTTGAACAGGTATCCGGCCAGGAAGCCGACGAAGCAGACGACCCCGGTCAGCGACACGCCCACCACCACCGCGGCGGCCAGACGCGGCACGACCAGCCGCCGCACCACCGAGACTCCCATGACCTCCATCGCGTCGAGTTCGTCCCTGATCTTGCGGGAGCCGAGGTCCGCGCAGATCGCCGAGCCGACGGCCGCGGCCATGAGCAGCGCGGCCACCATCGGCGCGCCCTGCCGGATGACCGCCAAGCCACTCGCCGCGCCGGCCAGCGAGGTGGCGCCGACCTGCCCGGCCAGCAGGCCGAACTGGATCGACAGCGTCACGCCGATCGGCAGCGACACGAAGATGGTCGGCAGTACGGCCGCCGAGGCCATGAACGCCGCCTGCCGGACGAACTCCGCGAACGCGAACCGCCCGGTGACCACGTCCACGCACAGGTACTGCACCGCGCGTACGCCCAGAACGAATTGGCCGCCAACGGTTTCCAGGGCGGTGATCGGATGCCGGTGCAGATAGCGGCGGAACCACGCGCTGATCTCCCGGGTCGCCCACCGCTGCGACGACGCGCCGCCGTCGGCGGTGACGCGCGTGTTCTCTCGCGCGTCGGCTGCACGGAAAATCATCGTCGATCTCGAAACTCTGCGGGTCCGGCATTCCATCGGGCAGCGCGAAGGAACAATCTGAAACAGTTTTCTTCCACGCGAGGACCGCGTTGCGAAACAAGGAATAGCCGAACGGTGAAACGGTCCAGTGACTGCCACGCTTCCGGAGGATCGGAAACTCCCGAGACGTCGGCCCGCCTGCCCGACTCGAATCTCGCCCCGAGTGCTCGCTCCGGCTACGAAGCGTCACATCGCTATTGTGCGCGCCGCCACATCACGAGTCAATAGCGAAGAAAGGGAATTTCACGCCACTCGAAAAACATCGAGAAAAGAAAGCACAAATGGAGTGGCAGGACATTCCCGCCACTCGGGTCGCCGACGTTACGGCGAGCGACCGATCCGCTCCCGCAATGGGCGTTCTAGTTGTGTGATCAGGCCGCCGCCCGACGAATTGCACGCCCGCTACGGAATGCGGCCGTGGACTGCGCTCAGCATTACCCGCGACCCTTCGCGGACTTCTGACCACCTGTCGTGTATGTCGCGGCATCGATCCGCCGCGACGGTCCCGAGCAGTATCGACACGGCCTGCCGAGCGGGTGCTCAGCAAGATGCTGTGCACATGCATAGCATGCGCCGAGACAACGCGTCAACAGCGGCGGCTACCGGTACTACGATACAAATTGATCCCACGACCAATTTTCCCGAAGGAGGCCGGCGGATGCCATCGCCCCGCAGGATCGGAGCACCCGAAGCCAGGAATCGGGGCGTCCTGATCGACGCCGCCGAACAGCTTCTGCTGGAGGAGGGATGGGCTGCGGTGACCTCTCGCCGGGTGGCCGACCGCGCCGGACTCAAGCCGCAACTTGTGCACTATTACTTCCGATCCATGGACGAACTGCTCCTGGAGATATTCCGGCGCCGCGCGGAGCAAGGGCTCGAACTCCAGGCGGAGATGATGAAAACGGACAAGCCGCTGCGGGCGCTGTGGGAATTCAGCACCGATCCGGCGGCCGTTCGGTTCACCATGGAATTCGTCGGACTGTCCAATCATCGGCCCGCGATACGAGAGGCGGTAGCCGACTACGCGGAGCGTTTCCGCAGTATCCAAATGGACGTCCTGGAACGAATCCTGGACGACTACGAATTCGACACCGCGCGCTTTCCGCCCGCGGCCATGGCGGTGCTGATGACCAGCGTCTCCCGAGTCGTCGTACTGGAACGAGCGCTGGGCATGTCCGGCGGGCACGCCGAAGCGTTCGCCTTGGTCGAGCGGGAGATCGACCGACTCGAAGGCAAGCGCGCCGAGGCCGGATCGGACACCGCCTGACCGGCGGCCACCGGTCAGGCCGGAACCAGGTCGACCCCGCATCGGTAGGTCGACGGCCGCCGTCCGCCGGTCCGGAACACTTCGCTCGCCCCGGCCACCTCGGCGGGCAGGCCCGCCGCGGTGAGGGCGCACGACTTGAACGCCTTTGCCGCCGCACTCATTCGATGACGGGCCGGGCACACCCGGTGATCCAGTTCGGCAGGCAGCTCGGCTCCCCACAGCGCGACCTCGGTGAGCCCGCGGTCGAGGCAGTCGAGCACCCCGCCGCGCACCCGGTCGTCGCAGCGGTAGATCTGCGCGGCTACGGCGACGGCCGTCGGCCAGGTGTCGTGCACCGGCGCGGTCAGCGACTGTTCCAGGTCGAGCACGGTGGCCCCGAGGATCCGAAGCGGGCGCACATCCGTATGGTCGGCGACCAACACCGTTACCTCCCATCCTGCGGCGGTCCGGTCGAACAGCCACCCGCCTGCATGGCGGATCACTTCGACCGCGCTGGGCGCCACGATCGCCAATCGATAGCGCAGCGGATGCCGTCGCGCGTGAGCTCGCCAGCGTGAGACGGATTGGAGTTCCCGAACACCTCGGTCAACGGAATCGGCGGATCGTCTGGCCATGGTTACTCATCCCGTTATCGAACGTGCAGAAAGGGCAGGCCCGAACCCGTTTTCGGCACATGGGCACCTGCCACCCGCCGACACCGGGACCGCCGAGGCCTTCGGCTCGACGGCGGCCGCACGCCGAGCCGAGAGGTCGATCCGGCGAGCCCGCGGTGCGCCAGGACTGGTGACGGAGGACCGCGCCGCTCCGCCGGAAACCTACCGATCACACCGTAAGTTGGTTCTCGCATTCGTGATACCTACCTCACAAATGTAGAGTATGTGATCTACATCACATAGCATTCCACCGTCTCGGCTCACGTCTCGGTAACGCGCCGAATCACTCGGCCCGGTTCAGCACTCGATCGGCGGCCTGCCAGTGCTGCTCGGTCACCCAGAGTCGCGCGAACGCGGCGATGGCCTCCTCCGGGGTCACACCGCCGATCACGCGCTTGATCGCCCCCGCGGGCGCGGACGCCAGTGATCGGGCGACAGCGCGCCAGCCCTTGTCGAATTCGCTGCGCGGCAACACCTTGTCCACCAGTCCGATCCGCTCGGCGGACGCCGCGTCGAGGACCGTCCCCGCACCCGCGAGCAGCAGCGCCCGCCCCGGCCCGACCAGCCGGGCGAGCCGCTCGGCGCCGCCCCACGCGGGCATGATCGCCAGCGACACCTGATTGAACCCGATCTTGATGTCCCCGGCCGCGATCCGGATGTCCGCGGCCACCGCCACTTCGGCTCCACCACCGAGGGCGTGCCCGTTGAGCGCGGCGATCACCGGGCCGGGAAAGGCAGCGAGGCGGTCACAGATGCCGCGCATCCGCCGGGCCATCTCCGCCGCCTGCTCCTCGGTGCGCAGCGCGGCGAGCTCCTTGAGATCGCCACCGGAGACGAAGGCGCGGTCCCCCGCCCCGGTGACGACCAGGGCCCGCGCCCCGGCGGCGGCGTCGATCGCCTTCTCCAGCTCGTCCATCGTGCCGGGCGCGATGGCGTTGCGGGCATGCGGGCGGTTGATGGTCAGGACCGCCAATCCGGCCTCCATCTCCAAGTCGACCATGGCTTGTTCTCCAACTGGAAAATATGATTCTCTTTACAAGAGAACAATATACGCATCCGGCGCGGTGTCCCGCCACGAGATGGGAGTTCGAGAATGCGCAAGATCCCCCTCGACCTGGTTCGTCGCTACCAGGAGGAGGGTTGGTGGACCTCGGAGACCATCGGCGAGTTGCTGGCGGGCGGATTGGCCGCCGCGCCCGACACCGCGTTTCGCGTCCACTCCGCCGTGCGCCCGTGGACGGGCACGGTCGGCGAAGTCGAGCACGTCGCCCGCAGGTTGGCCGCCGGGTTGCGTCGCCGCGGCGTCGGCCCCGGCGACGTGATCGCCTTCCAGCTGCCGAATTGGATGGAGGCGGCCGCGGCGTTCTGGGCATCGGCCTTCCTCGGGGCGACGGTCGTGCCGATCGTGCACTTCTACGGCCGCAAGGAAGTCGGGCACATCCTCACCGAGGTCCGGCCGAAGGTCTTCGTGACCACCGACCGGTTCGGCAACACCGAATTCGCCGCCGGCCTGCGCGATACCGTCCCGATCGTCGGCGTGGTCGGCGGGGATTTCGAGGAGTTGCTCGCCCCGCGGCCCATGCCTGGCACATTGCCGGTCGACCCCGCCGGTCCGGCGCTGATCGCGTTCACCTCCGGCACCACTCGCGCACCGAAGGGCGTGGTGCACAGCCATCAGACGCTCGGTCACGAAACCCGGCAACTGGCCGGCATTTACCCCGCCGACCGCGGCGACCAGCTCACCGGAGCGCCGGTCGGCCACTTCATCGGCATGGTGAACGCCTTCCTGATCCCGGTCCTCGACCGGATGCCGATCAACCTCATCGACGTGTGGGATCCGGGCCGGGTGCTGGATTTGACGCGCACCGAGGGGCTCACCGTTGGCGGCGGCGTGCCGTATTACGTCACCAGCCTGCTCGACCATCCGCACTACACGCCGGAACACCTGCCCCACCTGCGCTATGCCGGGTTGGGCGGCGCGGCGGTGCCCGCGGTGGTCACCACCCGGCTGGCCGAGGCCGGCATCACCGTCTACCGGTCCTACGGCAGTACCGAGCACCCTTCGATCACCGGATCGCACCACACCGCCCCGGAGGCCAAACGACTGTTCACCGACGGCGACGCGCTGCCGGGCGTGGAACTGCGACTGGCCGAGGACGGCGAAATCCTCAGCCGCGGACCTGATCTGTGCCTCGGCTACACCGATCCGGAGCTGACCGCCGCCGCCTTCGACGACGACGGCTGGTACCACACCGGCGATATCGGCGTGCTGGACGCGGACGGCTACCTGACGATCACCGATCGAAAGTCGGACATGATCATCCGCGGCGGCGAGAACATCAGCGCGCTCGAGGTCGAGGAGGTGCTGCTGAGCCTGCCCGGCGTCACCGAGGCGGTGGCGGTCGCCGTGCCCGATGCCCGCCTGGGCGAACGCACCGCCGCGGTGCTGCGGCTGCGGCCGGGCCGATCCGCGCCGAGCCACGACGAGGTGCGCGCGCACTTCCGCGACGCCGGGCTGGCCAAGCAGAAGTGGCCGGAGGAAGTGCACGTCGTCGACGACTTTCCCAGGACAGCGAGCGGCAAGATCCAGAAGTTTCTGGTCCGCGGCGCAGTAGCGGCCGCACGCGCCGAGGGCGTTGCGGTACAACACTGAAGAGAATAACATTCTCACAAATGGACAAGGAGGATTCCATGACCAGAGTCGACCTGCCTTATCAGCTTTTCGACGCCGACAACCACCTGTACGAGACGAAGGAAGCCCTCACCCGGCACCTGCCGAAGCAATACGAGGGGGCGATCCAGTACGTCGAGATCAACGGCCGCACCAAGATCGCGGTGCTCGGCCAGATCAGCGAGTACATCCCCAACCCCACCTTCGAGGTCGTCGCCCGTCCCGGCGCGATGGAGGAGTATTTCAAGAACGGCAACCCCGAGGGCAAGAGCCGGCGGGAGATCTTCGGCAAGTCGATGAAGGCGATCGAGGCCTTCCGCAATCCCGAGGCGCGACTGAAGGTCATGGACGACCTGCAACTGCAGCGCGCGCTCATGTTCCCGACCCTGGCCAGCCTGGTCGAAGAGCGCATGCGTCACCATCCCGAGCTGATCCACGCGGTGATCGAGTCGCTGAACCGGTGGATGCTCGACGACTGGGGTCAGGACGGCAGCTTCGTGCACTCCGGCCGTATCTTCACGGTTCCGGTGATCACGCTGCCGATCGTGGAACGTGCCATCGCCGAACTGAACTGGGCCGTCGTGGAACACGGCGCGAAAGCCATCCTGGTGCGCCCGGCGCCGGTGCCCGGCTTCAAGGGCATGCGCTCGTTCGCGCTGCCGGAATTCGATCCGTTCTGGAAGCGGGTCGTCGAGCTGGACGTCCTGGTCACCATGCACTCCTCCGACAGCGGCTACTCGCGCTTCGACGCCGAGTGGGACGGCAACAGCCTGGAGATGCTGCCGTTCCAGACCAACACCTTCGCGATGACGAACCAGTGGCGGCCGGTCACCGACGCGGTGGCGTCATGGGTCTGCCACGGCGCGCTGAACCGCTTCCCGGAGTTGAAGATCGCCGTCATCGAGAACGGTTCCGCGTGGCTGGAACCGCTGCTGCAGCAGCTGTCCGATGTGTACAAGAAGGCGCCGGAGGGCTTCGGCTTCCGTGACCCGATCGAGGCCATCAAGCAGAGCCTCTACGTCAGCCCGTTCTGGGAGGAGGATCTGCAGCGCTTGTCGGACGTGATGGGCGCCGATCACGTGCTGTTCGGTTCCGACTGGCCGCATCCGGAGGGCCTGGCCGAGCCCGCGCGCTACATCCACGAGATCAAGGACATGCCGCTGGAGAACCAGGCGAAGATCATGGGCGGCAATCTCGCACGGCTGCTGAAGGTATGACCTGGGAGACCATCCCGCAGCTGGTCGCGAGCGCGGCCGACCGCTTCGGCGACGCCGAAGCGGTCGTCGACGGACAGCTGCGGTGGAGCTTCACCGAACTCGCGGACCGGGTGCGCCGGGCCGCGGGGGCGTTCGCCGCGGCGGGGATCGAGCAGGGCGACCGGGCGGCGATCTGGGCGCCGAACTCGGCGGAATGGATCGTCGCCGCGTTCGGCCTGCTCACCGCCGGTGGCGTGCTGGTGCCGGTGAACACCCGCTTCAAGGCCGACGAGGCGGGCGACGTCATCCGCCGCAGTGGAGCCAAGGCGGTGCTCGTGCAGCAAGGCTTTCTCGGCGCGGACTACCGCGGCGCCGCCGAGGTGCCGGTGATCGATCTGAAGTCGGATTTCCTGGACAGCGGCGCGCCGTTCGAACGGAACGTAGCGAGCACCGACATCGCCGATGTCCTCTACACCTCCGGCACCACCGGACGCCCCAAGGGCGTCATGATGAACCACCAGCAGACGCTGCGGCTCTACGCGGAGTGGTGCGATCTCGCGGACCTGCGGGAAGGCGACCGCTATCTGGTCGTCAACCCGTTCTTCCACACCTTCGGATACAAAGCGGGTCTCGTCGCCTCGCTCGTCCGGGGCGCGACGATCCTGCCGATCCCGGTGTTCGACGTCGACCGGGTGCTCGACCTCGTGGCGCGGGAGCGGATCACGATGCTGCCCGGCCCGCCCACGCTCTACCATTCGCTGCTGGAGGCCGCGGGCGAGCACGATCTGTCCTCGCTGCGGACCGCGGTGACCGGGGCGGCCGACATCCCGGTCGAACTCATCCGCCGGGTGCGCGAGGAACTTCCGTTCCAGTCGATCATGACCGGCTACGGTCTGACCGAGGCGGGCACCGCGACCGCGTCCCGGCCGGGCGACACCTTCGAGCAGATCGCGACGACCGTCGGAAAGGCCTGCGACGGCGTCGAAATCCGGATCGCCGATGACGGCGAAGTCCTGGTCCGCGGCTACAGCGTGATGCAGGGTTATCTGGACGATCCGCGGGCGACGGCCGAGGCGATCGATGCCGAGGGCTGGTTGCACACCGGCGATCTGGGCGATCTCGATCCCGAAGGCAGGTTGCGCATCGTCGGCCGCAAGAAAGACATGTTCATCGTCGGCGGGTTCAACGCCTATCCCGCCGAGATCGAGGGATTTCTCTTGGAACATCCCGCGGTCGCGCAGGCCGCCGTCGTCGGTGTGCCGGACGAGCGGCTCGGGCAGGTCGGCCGGGCCTTCGTGGTGACCAAGCGCCAGGTCACCGAAGACGAGCTGATCGCCTGGAGCCGGGACCGGATGGCGGGCTACAAAGTTCCGCGCTCGGTGCGTTTCCTGCGCACCTTGCCGCTCAACGCGACGGGCAAGGTGATGAAGGACCAGCTGCGCTAGGGCGTTTGCGCGCCGCCGGATATCGTGCAGACGCCGACCGCCGAAAGGATGCCGCATGACCCAGTTCCGTGATTTCGACGCCGTGCGCGCCGCGGTGGGCACCGTGCTCGGGCCCGGCGAGTGGCACGAGATCGATCAGCGGCGCATCGACCTGTTCGCCGAGGCGACCGGCGATCACCAGTGGATCCACGTCGACGTCGACCGCGCCGCGGACGGCCCGTACGGCGCCACCATCGCGCACGGGTTCCTCACTCTCGCCCTGCTCGCCCCGATCAGCCAGCAGTTGATGTCGGTGACCTCGGCCCGGATGGCGATCAATTACGGGCTGAACAAGGTGCGCTTCATCAGCCCGGTCCGGGTCGGGAGCCGGGTGCGCGGCACCGTCACGCTCACCGCCGTCACCGATGTGCCCGGCGGGATCCAGGTCGAGCGCGCCGTGACGATCACCGCGGAGGGCGCGGACAAGCCCGCCTGCGTCGCCGACCACGTGGTCCGGTACCTGGCCTGAGCGCACATGCTGATTCGCAACGCCACGCTGTCCGGCAGCCCGCACACCGACGTGCGCTGGCGTGACGGGCGAATCATCGAATGCGGCACCGGATTGCGTCCGGTGTTCGGCGAAGAGGATCTGGACGCACACGGCGGCTGGTTGCTGCCCGGACTGCACGATCACCACATCCATCTGCGGGCGCTCGCCGCGCGAACCGGGTCCGTGCCGGTGGGCCCGCCCCAGGTGCGGGACGCCGCCGAGTTCGCCGCGACACTGCGCCGCGCAGACGCCGAACTACCCGCGGGACAGTGGATTCGCGGCGTCGACTACCACGACAGCGTCGCGGGTGCGCTCGACCGCTCGGTGCTCGACCATCTGATCCCGGAACGGCCGGTGCGGATTCAGCACCGATCCGGCGCACTGTGGGTGCTGAATACCCGCGCCTGTCGGGAGACCCGGGTGCACGACTGCGTATTGCCGGGAGTGGAGCGCGACCCGCTGGGCGACGCGAACGGCCGTCTGTGGCGAATGGACTCCTGGCTCGGCGCACGGGTTCCGTCCACCTCGGCCGATCCGGCGCTGATCAGCGCCCGAGCCGCGGCCGCTGGCATCACCGGATACACCGACGCCACCCCGGGAATGCCGCAGAAGGACGTCGACGCGCTGGCCCGAGCGGTGGCGGACAGGACGATTCGGCAGCGTGTGCATTGCATGGCGCCACCAGGTGTGACCGATCCTGGGCAGCCGCGCTTCGCGCTGGGGCCGACCAAGATCCTGCTCGATGACACAACGCTTCCCTCCCTGCCGGAGTTCGTCGCACAGGTCCGGGCGGCACACGCGGCGGGCAGGCCCGTCGCGGTGCACTGTGTGACCCGGGTACAGCTGATCTTGACCATGACCGCCCTCGACGAAGCGGGGGTACTCGCCGGTGACCGGATCGAGCACGGCGCCATGGTGCCGGAAGATCTCTTGGAATGGCTGCGCCGCAAGCGCGTTCCGGTGGTGACCCAACCCCATTTCCCGGTGGAGCGCGCCGAGCAGTACGCCCGCGAGGTGGCGGCCGATGAGCAAGGCGATCTGTGGCGGCTCGGCTCGTTGCTGGCCGCCGGGGTCCAGGTCGCGGCGGGAACCGACGCCCCGTTCGGCGCCGCCGACCCGTGGAGGGTGGTGCGCGCGGCCATCGAGCGCGAACCCGCGCGGGAGCGGATATCGCTTCCCGCCGCACTCGCCCTGTTCTCCGGACATCCCGACCGCCCCACCGTGCCACGCGCCATCGCCGCAGGGGAACTCGCCGATCTCACCTTGCTCCGCGTACCGCCGCACGACATCGGCGTTCCGGACAGGGATCTGGCGGCGGCCACGGTCGTGGACGGCACACCGGTGCATGTGGCGATCGGTTAGTCCGTTCGGTCGAGCAGCAGCGGGGTCATTTCGCCGATGCCACGGATTTCCGCTGATTCCATTGGGGTGAGCCGGAATACGGCGTGCCCGAGAATGCCATTTCCACTGATCGACAGGCCACCCAGCGGGGCAGTCGTCCATCGTGACGCTCCGGACTGTCGACCTGGTCGGGACGCGGGGTGTATCGTCTAATGCAGATACGAGAGTGGCATTCTCTTCAATGAAGATTTATCGTTTCGAACCGTCGGTACGCAGCCCTGGCGCAGCGCACGAACAGCGAGGAGTCACGTGAACATCGACGACCTGATCCTGGTGAGCATCGACGACCATGTGGTCGAGCCGCTCGATATGTTCGACCGCCATGTTCCGAAGAAGTGGGCCGATTTCGCCCCGAAGGTCGTCGTCGACGAGAACGGCATCGATCGGTGGGTGTACCGGGACCGGCCAACCGGCGTGGCCGGTCTCAACGCCGTCGTCACCTGGCCCGCCGAGGAATGGGGCCGGGACCCGGCCGGATACGCCGAGATGCGGCCCGCGGTCTACAACGTGCACGACCGCGTCCGCGACATGGACGCCAACGGCGTGCTCGCCTCCATGTGCTTCCCCACTTTCACCGGCTTCAGCGCGGGCCATCTCAGCCGCGGCGGCCAGGACGAGATCACCGTCGCGATGATCTCGGCGTACAACGACTGGCACATCGAGGACTGGGCGGGGGCCTACCCTGGCCGGTTCATCCCGATCGGGATCCTGCCGATGTGGGATCCGGCGCTGGCGGTCGCCGAGATCGAGCGGCTGGCGGAAAAGGGCTGCCATTCGGTGACCATGCCGGAATTGCCGCACATCGACGGCCTGCCCAGCTACCACGATCTCGACTATTGGGCGCCGGTGTTCGAGGCCCTGTCGGACAACGAGACCGTGATGAACCTGCACATCGGCCAAGGCTTCGGCGTGCTGCGGCTGGCGCAGGACGCCCCCATCGACAACCTCATGGTGCTGGCGCCGAGCATCTCGCTGATCGCCGCCCAGGATCTGTTGTGGGGGCCCGCGTTCCGCACCTACCCGAAACTGAAGGTAGCGCTGTCCGAAGGCGGAGTCGGCTGGATCCCGTTCTTCCTGGACCGCTCCGACCGGCATTACACCAACCAGCGCTGGCTGCGCCGCGACTTCGGCGGCAAGCTGCCCAGCGAGGTGTTCCGTGAGCACGTGCTCGCCTGCTATGTCACCGACAAGACCGCGCTGAAGTTCCGCCACGACATCGGCATCGAGAACATCGCGTGGGAATGCGACTACCCGCATTCGGACTCGATCTGGCCCAACGCCCCCGAGTTCGTGCTCGGCGAACTGCAGGCCGCCGGCGCCGACGACGCCGACATCCACAAGATCACCTGGGAGAACGCCACCCGCCACTTCGACTGGGATCCGTTCGCGCACATCCCGAAGGAGCAGGCGACCGTGGGCGCGCTGCGAGCGAAAGCGACGGACGTCGACACCTCGACCAGGTCACGCAAGGAATACGCCGCCGCCTACGCCGCCCGTGCGAGCTGAGGCCGGCGTAGTGCGCCTGCTGGTCTCGTAGTGCGCCTGCTGGTCTCTGAGCGGCGACAGCCCCGGTGCCCGACGGCTCGAAACCGTCGGGCACCGGGGCTGTCGGCTGTGCGGCCCGCCTCAGCGCGGCCCTTCCAGAATCGTCACCGCCGACACGGCGGTCGGCCCACCGAGGTTGTGCGCCAAACCGATCCGCGCACCGTCCACCTGGTTGACCGCGGTGCCGCGCAACTGCTCGAACAGCTCGACGCACTGCGCGACGCCGGTCGCGCCGGGCGGATGTCCCTTCGTCTTCAGCCCGCCGCTTGGATTGACCGGCAGCACACCGCCCACGGCCGTGCCGCCCGCCTCCACCAGTTTGTGCGCCTCGAAACGCTCGGCGAAACCGAGATCCTCGTAACTGATCAGCTCGATGCCGGTGAAGAAATCGTGCACCTCGGCGACGTCGACGTCGGCCGGGCCCAGGCCGGCCATCGCGAACGCCGCGCGCGCCGCCCGCACCGTCGCGGGAAAGGTGGTCATGTCCCGCTTGTGCTGGTGCATCACCGAATCCAGGCCCAGCCCGACACCGCGGATCCACACCGGGCTGTCGGTGTAGCGGTCCGCCACGTCCTCGGCGGCCAGCACCAGGGCCGCGGCGCCGTCGCTCTGCGGGACGCAGTCGTACACGCCGAACGGATCGGCGACGATCGGCGCGGCCAACGCCTGTTCCAGGGTGATCTCGAAACGCAGGCGCGCCTTGGGGTTCCGCGCGCCGTGCCGATGGTTCTTCACCGCGACCATCGCCAAGTGTTCCCGCGTCGCGGAGGACTCGTAGAGATAACGGTTGACGTGCAACGCGAAACCGGCGGGGGCGAACAGGCCGAGCTGATAATCCCAGGCGTTGTCCCTGGTCAGCGTCTCCCATTCGCGCAGAAGGTCCTTCTGAGCCGTCTCTCGCAGTTTGTCCGCCCCGATCACGAGCGCGACGTCGACGGCGCCGGAGGCGATGGCGAACAGCGCGTTGCGGACCGCGTCGTTGCCGGTGGCACAGGAGTTGTCGATGTGCGTGACCGGCAGGTCCGGCAGATCCAGCGCGTCGGCCAGCACACCGGCCGGGAAACCACCGGTGGTGCCCATGGCCCCGAACCAGGCGGCTTGCAGGTCGGTCGTGCGCAGTCCCTTGTCGACCGAGGCCGCGCATTCGGCGAACGCCATGAGCAGCAGGTCCTGGATGCCGAGTGCGAAATGTTCGGCGAAGGGCGTCATCCCCGCGCCGACGATGGCCACGTTCCTCATGCCGCCTCCGGTTCCGGTTCGAACGCGTATCCGTAGTCCGGCACGCCGGAGCGCACCGCCACCCGGCGCAGGACCATGCGCCCGCGGGCGCCGATGGACACCGTGCCCGGGTCCGCGCCGGTGACCTTGGCCAGTGCGCGGACACCGACGTCGTCGAGTTCCACGATCACCAGCGAGTACGGGCTCTTCAGGCCGGGCACCGGGATGCGCACGGTCGTCTCGGCGTAGACGCTGCCGGTCCTTGGCAACGGCACCAATGTGTAGTCGGTGCCGAGAGCGCCGTCCGGGCCCACCCGGTAGCGGGGCGGGAAGTCCAGCTCCGCGCTCTCGCCGTGCCTGCCCGCTTCCCAGCGGACCTTGGCCTCGAACGCGCGCTCGTAGGCGGCCAGCGAGATCGGCAGGTCCGCACCGGGCAGCGACACCACCTCCGGAAGCGCCCGCGCGGGCGGTTCGTTGCGCCGCACCCGAATCACTCCGGGCACCACCATGATCCCGGACAGATTGGCCTGCTCCACGCCGACCAGCAGTCCCGCCGCACCCCAGTCGGCCATCGCCGCGAGCGCGAACAGCCCGGCGCTCGCGCCCAGTGTCGGTAGCTGCGGCGGGGCGGCAAGGCACAGCGCCGCCGCCTGCTTGTGATCGACCCCCGCCACCGCGACCGGGGTGTCCAGCCACGCCGCCGACAGCGAGGCGACCAGACCTCGTTCGTGCAGCAGCCGGGGATCGCCGTAGTCGTGCACCGCGCCGACCGCGTTGCGCGTGCGCACCGGCAGGCTGCGCGTCACCCGCGCAGCGGTGCGCACCTGCAGGCCG
The DNA here is from genome assembly GCF_053604885.1 of Nocardia sp. NPDC003999. Classification (NCBI taxonomy): domain Bacteria; kingdom Bacillati; phylum Actinomycetota; class Actinomycetes; order Mycobacteriales; family Nocardiaceae; genus Nocardia; species Nocardia sp. NPDC003999. The sequence continues at coordinate 428,856 of NZ_JBSGIB010000003.1, read as the reverse complement.
TCGCGGTCGGACACCCAAGCCGCCGCCGCGCCCGCCGGTTCGAGGTCGACACCGATGACCAGGGTGCGCGGGCGCGCCGAGCTCAGCGCGTCCAGCGCGGCGGGCGCGCCGCCGAGCCGTTCGATGACCTCCAGTTCGGGATCCAGTCCGAGACCGGCCAGCAACACCGCGGCGTTGCTGCTCTCCACCAGCGGCAGATCACGGCTCACCAGCACGACGCGCTCCACCGGCGCGCCCGCGGCGACGGCGGATCGGCCCGCCTCCACCGCCAGGGTGACGGCGTCTTCGTCGTCGCCGGGAACCCGGCTGCGCTGGCTACCCCAGCAGGGCAGATACGTGCCAAGCGATGCGATGTACGGCATCGGTCCCTCTCTCCCCCGCCTAAGCGACCGCGCCCGCGGTCTTCAGCGCGATGATGCGATCCCAATCCAGGCCGAGTTCGAGCAGGATCTCCTCGGTCTGGGCGGCGAATTCGGGCCCGGGCCGCAGTTCCGGTGCGCCGACATCGAACTGCACCGGGCTGGACACCAGCTCCAATTCCCCTGCGGTAAGTAGGTATTCGTTCGCCCTGATCTGCGCATCCTGCGTCACCTGCCACGAGTCCTGCACCGGAGCCCACGGTCCGGCCAGGGTGGCGAAGCGCTCGCTCCACTCGGCCAAGGTGCGTCCCTTGATCACCTCGCGCAGGATCTGCACCGCGTCGGCGGTGTGCGCGGCGATCTGCACGGCGTCGGCGAAGCGCGGATCGTCGGCCAGCTCCGGTCGGTCGATGTGGCGGCAGACGTCCGCCCAGAACTTGGCGGGCTGCAACATCACGAACGACAGGTAGCGGTCGTCGGCGGTGGCGTAGAGCCCCGAAAGCGGATTGGTCGGCGCGCCATGAGCGCCGGGGACGGGCGCTACCAGCGGTTTGTCCTGGCTGGCCGACAACGCGACGGTGTGGCCCATGGCCCACAACCCGCTGCCGAGCAGCGAGACGTCGACCACCGAGGTTTCCCCCGTCCGTTCGCGTTTCAGCAGCGCGGCGGCGATGCCCCCGGCGAGATTGGTGCCGGAGATGGTGTCGCCGAACGCCGGGCCGGGCGGCTGGATCATGCCCTCGATGCCGGGTGGGGTGACGGTGGCCGCGATGCCGCCGCGGCACCAGAACGCCGTCATGTCGTAACCGCCCCGGTCGGATTCGACACCGCGCGGTCCCAGCGCGCTACCGCGGGCGTAGACGATGTCCGGGTTCACCGCGCGGATGTCGTCGACGTCGATGCCGAACTTGGTCCGCGCCTGCGGCAGGAAACTGGTCAGGAACACGTCCGCGCGGCGGGCGAGGTCGTAGATCACCTCGCGGCCCTCCGCCACGGACATGTCGACGCCGATGCTGCGCTTGCCCCGATTCGCATGCTCCACATTGGGATTCGGATCGCCTTCGACCTTGAACACCCCTACCTGCCGCAACCCGCGCTGCGGGTCGCCGGTGACGGCGTGTTCCACCTTGACGACGTCGGCGCCCCAGTCGGCGAGCACGGCGCCCGCCGAAGGCACGAATCCGTACATCGCGACCTCGAGCACCCGGATGCCCTCCAGCGGCTTGCTCATGATCACACCTCGCCCGTGCTCGTCGCCGTCCTGTCGCGGCGCGCGCTCACGCGACCACCTCGGCCAGGGTCTTGCGCTCCAAGAACTCCTCCAGGCCGACGCGGCCCAGCTCCCGGCCGATGCCCGACTGCTTGTAGCCGCCGAACGGCGCGTCGGGGTGGAAGTAGTTGCCGCCGTTGATGCTCAGCGTGCCTGTGCGGACGCGTCGCGCCACCGCTTTCGCCCGCTGCGAGTCGGCGCTGAACACCGCACCGGACAGGCCGTAGATGGAGTTGTTCGCGATGCGCACCGCGTCGTCCTCGTCGGTATACGGGATCAGGGTCAGCACCGGCCCGAACACCTCTTCCTGTGCGATCTCGCTGTCCGGGTCGACATTCGCCAGCAGGGTGGGCTTGTAGAAGTAACCCGGACCCACCTTCTCGCCGCCGGTGACGAGCGTGGCGCCCGCCTCGACGGCGCGCTGCACCAGGCCGTGCACCTTGTCGCGCTGGCGTTCGCTGATCAGCGGGCCCATATAGGTTTTGGGATCGCCCGGGTCGCCCCACTTGACGTGCGCGAAATTGCCGGCGATCAGCTCGGCCACCTTGTCGTGGTCCTGCCGCGGCACCAGCACCCGGGTGGTCAGCGCGCAGCCCTGCCCGGCGTGCGTCACCACGCTGAAGGCCGCGAACACGGCGGCCTGGGTGTAGTCGGCGTCGTCGAGCAGGATCATCGCCGACTTGCCCCCCAGCTCCAGGAAGACCCGCTTCAGCGTGCCGCTGGCGGCGGCCATGATCTGACGGCCCACAGGCGTCGACCCGGTGAAGGTGACGACATCGACATCCGGGTGGGTGGTCATCCGCTTGCCCACCTCGACATCGGACGAGGCCAGGACGTTCACCACACCCGGCGGGATGTCGGTGTGCCGCGCGACGATCTCCCCCAGCGCCAAGGTGGCCAGCGGAGTGTCCGGCGCGCCCTTGAGCACCACGGTGCACCCGGCGGCGAGGGAGGGCGCGAGCTTGGCCAGCGCCAGCTGATGGGGGTAGTTGTAGGCGGCGATCGCCGCCACCACGCCCGCTGCTTCCAGCTCCACCCAGCGCCGGTGCCGCTGACCGCGGATCTCGACCACGCCGAGGTCCTCGCTCCACCCGTAGTCCGCCAGCAGTCCGGCGTAGTAGCGCACGATCTCGAACGGCACCTCGAGCTGGTTGCCGTGGGTGAGCGTGCGCGTGGCGCCGACCTCGGCGATGGTCAGTTCACGCAGCTCCTCCACGTTGTCGCGCAGCGCCTGATAGAGCTGATTCAGGCAGTGCGCCCGGAACTCGTGGTTCGTCGCCCAGTCGGTGGTGTCGAAGGCTCGCCGCGCCGCCGCGACGGCCGCGTCCACCTCGGCCACACCGGCCTCCGGCGCGTAGCCGTACACCGCACCGGTGGCGGGATCGAGCGATGCGAGCGTGCGCCCGGTCTCGACCAGCTGCCCGTCGATCAGCAGCCGCCGCGCCACCGCTATCGCTTGTTCCTGCGTTGACATCCTGTCTCCTCGCCGGATATGGAAATACAATTCTCGATATTGGAGAATTTAACACTCGCGCTACTGGAACGCAGCCACAATCGCCGACCCGCGGCACCCGGAGCGCCGCCGTCGGCACGAACGACGCGGCCGCGGCGCGACTCTTGCGCATCCGCTCTTTACGAGAGTACGGTTCTCACATTCGGAAGGGAGATTCTTGTGGTCGCCACAACACGCAGCCAGGGCGCGGCGGAGCCGTCCGAGCACCGGTCGCAGGTCGGCCCGAGCACCGGAGAGGGGTCGTGCGCGTGAAGACGGCAGTGGTCACCGGAGGGGCGTCCGGTATCGGGCTGGGGATCGCACAGCGGTTGCGCAGCAATGGATTCCACGTCGCGTCCCTGGACCTCAATCCACCCGCCGACGACGACTTCGCCTACCGTGCCGACGTCACCGAACCGGAACAGGTCGCCGACGCGCTCACCGCCGTCCGCGCCAAGCTCGGTCCGGTCACCGTGCTGGTGAACGCTGCGGGCGTCGATGGATTCAAGCGCTTCCAGAACATCTCTTTCGCCGAGTGGCAGCGGGTGATCGACGTCAACCTCAACGGCGTCTTCCACTGCGTCCAGGCGGTGCTGCCGGACATGCTGGCGGCGGGCTGGGGACGCATCGTCAACATCTCCTCCTCGAGCACGCATTCGGGCCAGCCGTTCATGACGCATTACGTCTCGGCCAAGTCGGCGGTCAACGGCCTGACCAAAGCGCTGGCGCTGGAACTGGGCCCGTCCGGCATCACCGTGAACGCGGTGCCGCCCGGGTTCATCGACACCCCGATGCTGCGCAAGAACGAGGAGGCGCGCCGGCTCGGCGGTTCCGTCGAGGACCACATCCAGCGGACGCCGGTCCGCCGGGTCGGCACACCCGAGGACATCGCCGCTGCCTGCGCGTTCCTGATCTCCGAGGAAGCCGGGTACATCACCGGCCAGATCATCGGCGTCAACGGCGGACGCAATACCTGAGAACCGTTGTGCGGCACAGCACGACCGAGCTGGATCGAAAGGAAGGCCCGTGGGACGCGTAGAGGGCAAGGTCGCCTTCGTCACCGGAGCCGCTCGTGGCCAAGGCCGCAGCCATGCGGTACGGCTGGCGCAAGAAGGTGCCGACATCATCGCGGTGGACATCTGCCACGACATCGACACGATCGGATACGCGCTGTCGCGCCGGGAGGACCTGGACGAGACCGCGCGGTTGGTCGAGAAGACCGGCCGCCGCATCGCCGCCGAACAGGCCGACGTGCGCGAGGCCGGGCAGTTGCGCGCCGCACTGGAACGCGGCCTCGACGACTTCGGGCGGCTGGACATCGTCATCGCCCAGGCGGGCATCGCGGGTATGAAGGGCACGCCGCAGTGGCAGGCCTGGTCCGATGTCATCGACACCAACCTGGTCGGCGTTATCAACACCATCCAGGCCGCGCTGCCGCACCTGCGCGCCGGCGCTTCGATCATCGCCACCGGCTCGGTGGCCGCGCTGATGGACGTCGCCAAGGTGGACCAGCCCGGCAAGGATCCCGGCGGCATCGCCTACGTGGTCGCCAAACGCGGTCTCGCGCAGTACGTGCACGCGCTCGCCCTGCACATCGCGCCGCAGAACATCCGCGCCAACGTCATCCACCCCACCAACTGCAACACTCCGATGCTGCAGAGCGAACCGATGTACCGATCCTTCCGCCCGGACCTGGAGCATCCCACCCGCGCGGACGCCGAGCCCGCCTTCCATGTGCAGCAGGCCATGCCGATCCCCTACGTCGAGCCCGAGGACATCAGCGACGCGGTGCTTTTCCTCGCCTCCGACGAGGCGCGCTATATCACCGGCGCGCAATTGCGCGTCGACGCCGGCGGCTACCTGAAGTGGTACGACTACCACATTTGAGAGGAAGAGACACCGTGAAGGTCCGAGTCGATCAGCAGCGCTGCCAAGGGCACACGCTGTGCGCGATGATCGCCCCGCAATCGTTCGAACTCAGCGAGATCGACGGCCATTCCTCCCCGGTCGGCGAGTCCGTCCCCGCCGAACAGCAGGATCAGGTCCGCGAGGCCGTCCACTCCTGCCCGGAACGCGCGATCTCGATCGCCGAGTAGGGGCCGCCACCATGACCGTGGAGAACGTCACCGGCACCGAGCGCAAGCAACCCCGGTTCCATTTCGACCGCTACGCACCGGAATACCGGGAGAACTTCCAATCGATCACCGAGGCGATGCAGAGCGAGTGCCCGCTCGCTTGGACCGACACCTACGACGGTCACTGGGTGGCCGCGGGCAACAAAGAGGTGTTCGAACTCGCGCGCTGCCCGCACCTCTCGAACGATCACGACCCGCAAGGAGTCCGCAAGGGGTACCGGGGAATCTCCATCCCACCGGCTCCCCGCGCCCGCGGCATCCGCGGCGGCATCCTGGAGATGGACGAGCCCGAGCACCGCGAACTGCGTTCGGCGCTCAATCCGTACCTCTCCCCCGCCGCCGTCAAACGCTGGATTCCGTTCGTGGACGAGGTGGTGCGCGCGGCCATCGACGAGAAGATCGAGAGCGGCCGCATCGATTTCGTCGACGACCTGGCCAACGTCGTGCCGGCCGTGCTGACGCTCGGCATGCTCGGCATCCCGTTGCGAAAGTGGACCATCTACAACGAACCGGTGCACGCCGCGGTGTACACGCCACCGGATTCGCCGGATTACCCGCGTGTGGCGGAGATGCACCGCACGATGGGCCTGGACCTGCTGACCAATCTCGCCGAGATCCGAGAGGCCCCTCGTCCCGGGCTCATCCACGCGGTCGCCGTGGCGCGGATCGACGGGCAGCCGTTGCCGGACCTGGAGATCCTGGGCATGCTCAGCCTGCTCATCGGCGGCGGGTTCGACACCACCACCGCGCTCACCGCACATGCGCTCGAATGGCTGTCACAGCATCCAGGTGAGCGCGAAACCCTCAGCCGGGAAAGGGATCTACTGCTGGACTCGGCCACCGAGGAATTCCTGCGCTATTACACTCCCGCCCCTGGCGACGCGCGCACCATCGCGGAGGACTGCGAAGTGGCGGGAGCCTCCTTCAAGGAAGGCGACCGGGTCTGGCTGTCGTGGGCGATGGCCAACCGCGACCCGGCGGTGTTCGAGGATCCGGAAACGCTGATCCTGGACCGGAAAGGCAACCGGCACTATAGTTTCGGGCTCGGCATCCACCGCTGCATCGGCTCCAACGTCGCCCGCACGGTGTTCAAGCGGATGCTGGTCGCGGTGCTGGACCGGATGCCGGACTTCCGGTGCATCCCGGAGGAGACCGTGCACTACGACACGATCGCGGTCATCCAGGGCATGCGCCATCTGCCCACCGAGTTCACTCCCGGTCCCCGGCTCGGCGCGGGTCTCGACGAGACCCTGGAGAAGCTGCAGCGGGTCTGCGACGAGCAGCGGCTCGCCGAGCCGGTCACCGTCCACAAAGGCGCGGCGCAGATCTGACCGGAAACGCTGGGAACGAACGGAACCGAACGACCTCAGCCGCGTGTGGCCGCCGCAGGCCGCACGCGGCTACCGGCTGCGACGACAAGGAGGCGCTGTGGCAGACGCGGAGAAGACCCCGGCGACGGCGGCCGAGCCGTCGGGACGGCCGCTGCCGCTGCTCGGCTTGGACACCGAGTTCTTCTGGACCTCCGGCGCCGACGGCACGCTGCGCATTCAGGAATGCCGATCCTGCACGGCGCTCATCCACCCGCCGCAGCCGGTGTGCCGGTACTGCCGCGGGCACGATCTGGGGGTGCGAGAGGTCTCCGGCGCGGCCACCTTGGCGAGCTTCACGGTGAACCACCGCTTCGCCGTGCCCGGCCTGCGGCCGCCGTACGTGGTGGCGCAGGTGGCGCTGATCGAGGATCCGCGTGTCCGGTTGACCACCAACATCGTCGACGCCGATCCGGACGACCTCACGCTGGGCATGCGCGTGGAGGTGACCTTCCAGCAGGACGCCGACGTCTGGCTGCCGCTGTTCCGGCCCGTCCTCGAGCAACCCGAGCCGGCCCCGCCGCCAGTGGACGAGATCGAGCCGGAGCGTTTCGCCGAACACGTGCGACCGATGCTGCGGCAGGACAAGTTCGAGGAGAAGGTGGCGCTCACCGGGATCGGGATGTCCCGCATCGGGCGCAGGCTCATGGTGCCGCCGCTGGAGCTGACGATCGAGGCGTGCGAGCGCGCGGTCGCCGACGCGGGCCTGACCCTCGACGACATCGACGGCCTCGCCTCCTACCCCGGCGGTGGCAATCTCGGCGGCTTCGGCGAAGGCGGGGTGACCGCGCTGGAAGCGGCACTTGGGCTGCGCCCCAGCTGGCACAACGGCGGTATCGAGACCTTCGGGCCCGGTGGCTCGGTGGTCGCGGCGATGACCGCGGTGGCGGCCGGGCTGGCCCGGCACGTGCTGTGTTTCCGCACCGTGTGGGAATCGACCTTCAACGAACTGGTCAAGGCGGGCCGGATCCCGCCGTCCGGTGGCCGCACCACGAGCTGGATGACGCCCTTCGGCGCGGTCTCCGCCGCCCACACCCTGGCGCAGAACGCGCAGCGGCACTTCCACCGCTACGGCACCACGCGCGAGACGCTGGGCTGGATCGCGCTCAACCAGCGCGCCAACGCCGAACTCGAGCCGACCGCGGTCTACCGCGACCCGATGACCATGGACGACTACCTTTCGGCGCGGCCGATCACCACTCCGTTCGGGCTCTACGACTGCGACGTGCCCTGCGACGGCGCGGTGGCGGTGATCGTCTCGGCGATCGACGCCGCACGCGATCTGCCCGCCCCGCCGGTCCTGGTGGAGGCGGTCGGCACCCAGATCGTCGAGCGCGTCGAGTGGGACCAGAGCACGCTCACCCACGAACCGCAGGTGCTGGGCCCCGCCGCGCACCTGTGGACGCGCACCCCCCTGCGGCCGCAGGACGTCGACGTCGCCGAACTCTACGACGGGTTCACCTTCAACTGCTTGTCCTGGATCGAGGCGCTCGGCTTCTGCGGCATCGGCGAGGCCAAGGACTTCCTCGACGGCGGCAAGAACATCGCCCGCGACGGCGCCATCCCGCTCAACACGCACGGCGGCCAGCTCTCCCACGGCCGCACACACGGCATGGGCCTCCTGCACGAGGCCGTGGTGCAGCTGCGCGGCGCGGGCGGGGATCGGCAGGTCACCGACGCGCGGGTCGCGGTCGTCTCCAGCGGCGGGCTCACACCTGGCGGGGCGATGCTGCTCCGCTCCGATTCCTGACCGCGGCGACATCGACGGGCACCCCATGACACTCACCGAATCCGATCTCACCCCGCTGGACGATGCGGCGCCGCGGCGAGTGGTCGCCCACGTCGACGGCATCCCGGTGTCGGGGCTGCTCGCCGAGGCGCCCGCGCCGCGCGCGGTGCTCGTCGCTCTGCACGGCGGCGCGACCACCTCCGCGTACTTCGACTGCCCCGGGCACCCGGAGCTCTCGCTGCTCCGGATCGCGCAACGCCTGGGTTACACCGTCCTGGCGCTGGACCGGCCCGGTTACGGCGCCTCCGGGCCGTTCGGCGACCAGCTCGCGGCACCGTTACGGCGCGTCGATCTGATGTACGGCGCCGTCGACGCCCACCTCGACGACCGTCCGCGCGGTGCGGGCGTCTTCCTGCTGGCGCACTCGGCCGGATGCGAACTCGCGATGCGCATGGCCGGTGACGAACGGGGCCGCGAACTGCTCGGCGTCGAGTTGGCAGGCACCGGCCGAACCCACCATCCCGAAGCCCAGGAAGTGCTGTGGGGCCCGCGCCCGGAGGGCACCCGGCCCGCCGGACTCGGCGGGCTGCTGTGGCGACCGCGGCGGTTGTATCCACCCGAACTCGTCGGGGGTGCGGCGATCGCCGTGCCGGGTCCGCGGTTGGAGGCCGCCGTCATCACCGACTGGGCCGGGAAGGAATTCCCCGGCATGGCCGCGCGCGTGCGAATCCCCGTGCGGTTCACCGCAGGTGATCACGAAACCGTGTGGCGCAACGACATCGAGGAACTGACGTCCATCGGCGCGCTGTTCCGGTCGGCGCCGCGGGTGGTGCTCAATCTGCAACCCGACACCGGGCACAACGCCAGCCTGGGTTACACGGCGGCGGCATACCACCTGAAGATGCTCGCTTTCGTGGAGGAGTGCATCGTCGCGGCGACCACCGGTGCGTTCACCGGTCCCGCGACGCAATTCGACGGCGGCGCGCCCGCGCGGCCGGGGAGGTGAGGCCATGGAGGTCACCGATGTCGCGCTGCTGCTGTTGCGCCTGGTCGTGGGGGTGACCATGATCGCGCACGGGGTCAATCATTGGGTAGGCGGCGGCAAGATCGCAGGGACCGCACGGTGGTTCAGCGGGCTGGGATTGCGCAACGGAGCGCTGCAGGCGTGGCTGAGCGTGGTCACCGAGATCGGTGCGGGCGCGCTGCTCGTACTCGGCCTGCTCACGCCGTTCGCGGCCGCGGCGGTCGTCTCGGTCATGCTCGTCGCCGGAGCGCTGGCGCACCGGGCGAACGGCTTCTTCGTCTTCAAGGACGGCTACGAGTACGTGCTCGTGCTGGCAGTGGTCGCGCTGGCGTTGGGGCTACTCGGGCCGGGGCGGCTGTCGCTGGATCATGCCGCCGATATCGCGATCACCGGCTGGGCCGGTGGCGGCATCGCGCTGGGGGTGGCCGCGGTGGCGACGGCGGGACTGCTCGCGATCTTCTACCGGCCCGCCCCCGCGCCGGAAACCACCACCGAGGAGGTGCACTGATGCGTGTCGGGTTCATCGGGCTGGGCAGTCAGGGCGCGCCGATGGCGCGCCGCATCGTCGAGGGCGGCTACCCGACCACCTTGTGGGCGCGGCGGCCCGCATCGCTCGAGCCGTTCGCCGACACCCCCGCCGCGACGGCCGAATCGCCCGCCGCCCTGGCCGCCCACAGCGATCTGGTCTGCCTGTGCGTGGTCGGTGACGCCGACGTACGCGAGGTGGTCACCGGGGAGAACGGCGTCTTGACCGGTCTCGCGCCGGGTTCGATCGTCGCCGTGCACTCCACCGTACATCCGGACACCTGCCGGAAACTGGCGGAACTCGCCGCGCCACAACAGGTCACGGTGATCGACGCACCCGTCAGCGGGGGCGGCCCCGCCGCTGCGGAAGGCAGGCTGCTGGTCATGGTCGGCGGCGCCACCGATGCCGTCGAACGCAGCCGCCCGGTGTTCGAAACCTACGCGAACCCGATCGTCCACCTCGGCGGCATCGGCGCCGGACAGGCCACCAAGCTGCTGAACAACCTGTTGTTCACCGCGAATCTCGCCACCGCCGCAGGCACGCTCGCGCTCGGCCAGGGTCTGGGCATCAGCCCGGACCGGCTCGGCGAAGTGATCACGCACGGCACCGCGAACAGTTTCGCGCTGGGCCGGATCGTCTCCGCGGGTGGCACTTTGGACCGGCTGGCCGCGCACGCCGGTGATCTGCTCCGCAAGGACGTCGGCTTGGTGGCCGGATTGGCCGAGGCGGCCGGGATCACGCCGGGGATCGTGCTCGGCGCGGCCGACGCGACACTCGGCTTGATGAACCGGCAGCGCTGAGGGGAGCCACGCGTGCGCATCGGATTCGTGGGCGCCGGGCGGATGGGCCACCCGATGATCCAGCGCTTGGTGCGGGCCGGGCACACCGTACGCGCGGTCGGGCGGTCCGCGCCGTCGTGCGCGGCGGTCGCCGAGACCGGAGCGGAACCCGTCGAAACCGTCACCGCGGCCGCCCGCGCTGCGGAAGCCGTTGTGGTGTGCGTCTTCACCGATGACCAAGTGCGCGATGTATGTGTCGACGGCCCACTGCTACGCGCCATGCCCCGCAAGGCCGTGCTGATCGTGCACACCACCGGGAGTCCCGCGACAGTGGCCGATATCGCGGCCGCGGCTCCCCATGTCACGGTGGTAGACGCGCCAGTGAGCGGCGGACCGCACGACATCGCCGCAGGCGAGCTCACCGTCTTCCTCGGCGGCACCGAGGAGGCGGCCGGTCGCGCGCGAACAGTGTTGCGGGCCTACGCGAATCCTGTCCTGCATGTCGGCCCGCTCGGCGCGGGGCAGCGGGTGAAACTGGTCAACAACGCGCTGTTCGCCGCGCAGATCGGGTTGGTCGCCGACGCGGTCCGGCTCGGGGACCAACTCGGAGTGGACGAGGCCACCTTGCTGGCGGCCCTGCCGCACGCCAGCAGCAGTGGCCGCGCCGTCACCAGTATCGCCGGGAAGGGAGCGGTCGAGGTCTTCCGCGCTTCGGTGGGCGAATTCCTCCGCAAGGATGTGGCGGTGGCTCGTGCGCTGGTCACCGAACTGGGCGGTGATCTGGGGATTCTGGACGCCGCCATCCATGCGGGCGTGCGACAGGCGACCTGAGTTGATCATTCGGCGATCGGCCCGAGTCGACCACTCGATGCGCGTGTGCAACACGCTGCGCGGACCTCGGGGCGGCCGGCGGCGCAGCGTGGTGCAGCGACACGGGGATGGCCGTGTCGATGGTTGCCGACCGCTGCGGCCTCGAGCCCTCTCCCGAGCTGCCCGCGCGGCGCGATGCGCGTCGAATGCGGTCACACGTATCGCTTTCGTCCGCTTGCCCCGGCGGCGAACCGGCGCACCTCGTCGAGGACTGCCCGTGCGCGCGGATCATCCGGAGGGTCGCGCTCGAAGATCGCCGGAGCGGGCTTCGCACCGGCCACGGCGTACCCCGCGATCTCGCGTCGCGCAGCTCGGCGGGCGACACGCTCACTCGACGACGATCGCGCTCTCGGGGCAGGACTGCACCGCTTCCCGCACCTGTGCCTCGAGGTGCCCGGGAACCTCGGCGACGGCGGCCTCGGCGTAGCCGTCGTCGGTCAGCGAGAACACCTCCGGGCACAGGCCGAGACAGACGCCGTGTCCGCGGCAACGATCCGCGTCGACGCCGACCTTCATCGCGTCCCACCTTCCGCGACGTCGAATTCCAAGTGCAGCGAGGTGAGCCCGCGCAGGATGAACGTCGGCAGGTAGCGATAGTCGCGCGCGCCCTCGGGGCCGTGCACGCTCTCGTCTATGCGGAAGTCGGTGGTGCGTTCTAGCAGCCGCTCGATGGCCACCCGTGCTTCGGCACGCGCCAGCGGCGCGCCGGGGCAGGTGTGCACCCCGCGCCCGAAAGCCAAGTGCGAGCGCGCGTTCGAGCGTCCGGCCGCGAAGCTGGTCGGATCCTCGAACCGGCGCGGGTCCCGGTTCGCCGCGCCGTTGACCACCATCAGGATCGTGCCCGCGGGCACTTCGGTCCCGCCGACCGTGGTGGTGACCTTGGCCAGCCGGAAGTCGCCCTTCACCGGGCTCTCCATCCGGAGGCACTCCTCGATGAAGTTCTGGATGCGGCTGCGGTCCTCGCGCAGGTACCGCTGGATGTCCGGTCGCTCGGCCAGGATCTTCAGCGCCGAACTCAGCAGCCGGACGGTGGTCTCCTGGCCCGCCGAGAACAGGTTCGCCGCCACCCGAACCACGTCGAGGACCTCGGGCTCGCGCCCGTCCGGGAAGGTCGCGATGGCCATGCTGGTCAGCACGTCGCCTCGCGGGTTCCTCCTGCGGTCCTCGACGTACTCGGAGAACTTGGTGTAGAGGAATTCGATGGGGTTGTGCGACATGCTCTGCCCCTCGGTGCTGCCGACGCTTGCGCCCTCGCGGTGCGGATCGCGTTGCAGCGCGTGCAGGAACTCCTCTTGATCGTTCTCGGGAACGCCGAGCAGATCGGCGATCACATACAGCGTGAAGGGGCCCGCGAATTCCCGCATGCAGTCGCCCTTACCCTCGGCCAGGTACCGGTCCAGCATCCGGTCGGCGATCGCCCACATCGCCTCCTCGTTCTCCTTGAGGCGTTTCGGGGTGATCAATCGCATCAGCAGCGCGCGGTGATCGGTGTGCACCGGGGGGTCGAGCGTGGGGAGCTGGTCGCTCATCGGCAGCGTGTCCCGATGCTCGGCGATGAGGGCGTCGACATCCGTCGCACCTTCCAGCGGCACCGGGAAGCCGGGGAACGGACCGGTGACGGAGATGCAGGAGGAGAACCGTTCGACGTCGTTGTAGACCTCGAGCGCCTCCTCGTAGCCGGTCACCATCATCACGTCGTGGTGCTTCTCGCGCGTCACCGGGCACTGCTCGCGCAGCGCGTCGAAGTACGGGTACGGATCGGCGACGAGCTCCTGCCCGAGGAAGAAGTCCAGATCCTGGAAGTTGTTCACCACTCGACGGTCCCTTCGACACCTCGGCCGGCACCGCTCAGCAGCGAGTGCGCCGGTTGACTTCCGCGATTGAGAATAAGCCTCTCATCTGTGAGTATGAGATTTCCATATCCAGCGCTGTGCGTCAACCGAAGGACCGGCATCATGACCAACGACCCCACCGCCGATCAGCGGTTTTTCCAGTCGACCACCCGCGATTTCCTGGCGGGCACCGTCCCGGTGACCACCGTGCGCGCGCTCGGCGAATCGGCGACGGGATTCGACCGGACTTGGTGGCGACGCGCGGCGGAACTGGGCTGGACGGCCATGCTGGTTCCCGAAAACCTCGGCGGCGGGACAGTTTCCGGCAGGCCGATGACCGAACTCGCCCTTGTGGCCGAAGAACTGGGTCGCGCCTGCGCGCCCGGTCCGTTCGTCACGACCAATGCCGTCCTGGCCGGGCTCGCCTCGGACGCGGGTCGTCTCGCCGAGGTCGTCACCGCCGTCGCCGCCGGCGAAACGATCGCGACGTGGGCGGTCTACGAACCAGGGGAAGGCTTCACGGCACTCTGCCCCGACGCCGGTGCCACGGGGCACACCCGGGCCGAACCCCATGGCGACGGATTCCGGCTGAACGGGGTGAAGGACCGGGTGGAGGCTGGCGACCAGGCAGACCTGTTCCTGGTGACCGCCGACAGCGCCGACGGCCCGGTTCAGCTGCTGGTGCGCGCCGATGCCCCGGGCGTGACCGTCACGCCCGCGTGGACTCTGGATCTGGTCCGCCGCACCGCGCGCGTGACGTTCGAGGACGTCGCGGTATCGGCGGACGCGGTGGCGCAGGTGGGCACCGCCGCCGTGGCGGCGATTCGAGCGCAGGCGCGAACCGCGGCCGCGCTCACCGCCGCCGAAATGGTCGGCGCCTCCGACACCGCCCTCGCCGCGACCTTGTCCTGGTTGTTCGACCGCTACACCTTCGGCAGGCAGCTGGCCTCCTACCAGGCGCTCAAGCACCGGATGGCCGACAACAAGACCTGGCTGGAGGCGTGCCGAGCCACCGCGACCGCCGCCGCGGCGGCTTGGGACGACGACCCGGCGAGCGCGGGCGAGGCGATCAGCATCGCGAAATCGTATGTGGGAGCGAAAGCGCCGGTGATCGCCCAGGACTGCGTGCAGTTGCACGGCGGCATCGGCGTCACCTGGGAACACGACCTGCATCTGTCTCTGCGCCGGATCACCCTGGGCCGGGCGCTGTACGGCACGCCCGAGGAACACCGCCGCCACATCACCGACCTGCTCGACACGGCAGCCGCGTGAACCGAATCGAACCCTCTGGGAAGGCATCGACACTATGAATACGGATCTGGAGCCCGTCGAGGATTTCCGCGCCCGCGCGCGGACCTGGTTGCGGGACAACCTACCTGCCGCCTCCGCCGCGGACCACAAGTCCGACACCGAGGAGGCATGGGATCGCGCCCGGCACCTGCAACGGATTCTGCACGAGGGCGGCTTCGCCGGGATCTGCTTCCCGGCGGAGTACGGCGGACTCGGTCTCACCCCGGACCACCAGCGCGCGTTCACCGAGGAATCGCTGCCCTACGAGATGCCGCTGCTGCTGAACGTGCCGACGCTGGCCATCTGCGCGGCGAGCCTGCTCGATCTCGGCACCGAGGAGCAGAAGCGCGCACACGTGCCCGCCGTGCTGCGCGGCGAGGAGATCTTGGCGCAGTTCCTGTCCGAGCCGCGCGGCGGGTCGGACCTCGCCGGGCTCACCACTCGCGCCGAGCGCGACGGCGACCGCTGGATCCTCAACGGATCCAAGATCTGGAGCTCCGGCGCCTACGCCGCCGACTACGGCCTGTGCCTGGCCCGCACCAACTGGGAAGTCACCAAGCACCGCGGGCTCACCATGTTCCTGGTGCCGGTGCACGCCGAGGGCGTCACCGTGCGGCGAATCAAACAGGTCACCGGCTCGACCGAGTTCTGCCAGGAGTTCTTCGACGACGTCGCGCTGCCCGAGGAGGCGGTGCTCGGCCAGGTGGACAGCGGCTGGGACGCCGCGTCCCGGCTGCTCTACCACGAACGGGCCGCGCTGGGCGGCACGTCGCCGTACACCAGCGGCGCGCGCCCGCATCTGGGCGGCGAGGCCGACCAACTGCTCGAGCTGGCCCGCGCCACGGGACGCTGGAACGATCCGCGCACGAGGGAGGACATCGGCGAGGCACGGGCCATGAACGTGGTGCGCGACCAACTCATCGCGCACGTCTCGCGCGCGATCGCCTGCGGCGACCTGCCGCCCTCCGCCGGAGCGATCACCCGGCTGTTCACCGCCGAGAACGCTTGGCTGCAAACCGATATGGCGGTACGCATCGCCGGCTCCACCGCGGCCACCCACAGCCCCGGCGACGCGGCGGACACGACCCGGGTCGGTCTCGACTACCTGTTCCGGTCGGCGTGGAGCCTGGCGGGCGGCAGCACCGAGATGGCGCGCAACGTCATCAGCGAACGCGTGCTCGGCATGCCCCGCGAGTTCGCCGCCGATCGCGACGTTCCGTTCAACCAGGTCGAA
Organism: Nocardia sp. NPDC003999; assembly: GCF_053604885.1. Lineage (NCBI taxonomy): Bacteria > Bacillati > Actinomycetota > Actinomycetes > Mycobacteriales > Nocardiaceae > Nocardia > Nocardia sp. NPDC003999. Next base: position 412,949 of record NZ_JBSGIB010000003.1, on the reverse strand, counting down.
AACGGCCGATGACGCGCGCGAATCGAGTAGTCGGCTACCCGTGCTCCGATGGCCGACGTCCGCGACCATTCAGCCATGTCAGACAACATCTACGCCGGCGCGTCGGTTCAGGTCTACCCGCAGGACGCCCCACTGAGTCACCCGCACGCCTGCGTCAACGGCTTCCTCGACTACGTCGCGAAGTTCAACACGATCAATTTCCACGCCAAGGACGACGACGTCCGGGAATGGCGTTACGACAAGGAGTACGACAACTGGCAGGATCGCCTCGGCATGGACTCGGTGAAGGTCTTCTATCACTACGCGCACAGCACGACCATGGACGACGGCGTGTTCCTCACCGCGATGGGCCGGACCTGGGACGACACCATCTACGCGTGGTCGGATCGGATGAGTTTCGGTGACCAGCGGTTGCGCTACTTGTTCCTCCACGGATGCGAGTCGTTGCGAATGCACGACGGGCACAGCCCATTTCGCACCTGGCATGCGCCGAACCTGGGCGCGCGGATGCTGTTCGGGTTCGACAGCCTCACCTTCGACACCGATCAGCAGGGAACGCGGTTCTTCAAGGAGTGGAACACCGGCAAGTCGTTCAGCCAGGCCTGGCAGGACGCGGCGCTGTCGATCTTCCACAACGATCACCGGGTGTCCTCGGCGGCATGTGGCGCCACCGACCGGGAGGCACAGGACCGGCTGTGGAACGAGCGTCTCTTCTTCGGCGAGCCGGTGTCGGACAATTGGTACTGGTGGCGATGGGCTGGCCAAGTCCCCATCGAGGTCGACCTCGGCCTTCACGTTCCTCGCCGGCCGCGGGCGCTGCGCTTGTCGCGCCGTCGCGCCGACGCGGATACCGCCGCCGAACTCGCCGAACGGTTCGGTCTGCGGGCCGTGCTCGCCGAGCCTGCGTCACCCACAGCCGAGGAATATTCTGCCCCGGTCGAATTCGAACCGCGACTGGTCATGCATCCGGACGGCGCGTACCACGTGTTCTACGCCGAGCCGGACCGCACTGCCGACAGCATCGCACCACAGGAGGTTCGGGAGATCGCCGATCGCGCGATCCGGCAGCTCGACCTCGGCCACGACCTGGCGTTGGCCGGCATGTCGGCCACCTTCCACGGCGGTGGCAGCCGCGACGGCGACGAGGTAGCGGCATCGGTGGCCGAGTACACCCTGCACTACCGCCAGGTCTACGACGGCGTCGCCGCGGTGGCAGGCGGCGATGGTCAACTGAGCGTGACGCTCGACCCGGCCGGTCGGCTCTGCTCGATATCGGACACGACAGTCCCGATCGCGGGCGCCGACGAGACCCGCCCGCCATCGGGCGACGATTTCGACGCCATGGCGGCTCTGGACGCGGCGACCAGCGCGCGGGCCGAATGCCTGCGCGACGGAGCGCGCTCGAGCGTCGTGCCCGATTCGCTCGAGGTCGGCTACCGCTTCGATCGCGACGCCGCGATCGTGGTCGCCCGGCAGGCGGTCGAGATCACCTCCAGTGACCGCTTCCGGATCCGCGACGTCGTCGAGATCACCGTCTGAGCCGGGCCCGGCGCCCTCTCTCCCGCGCATTCCGGGTCTCAGTCCTGGATGGTTTGTCGACCAGAACGAACCGCGCCCACCCGCACCTACGTCGACAGGCGCGGATTCATTCCGGACCCGGCGGAGTCAGGGCGCGCAGGCAGAAGGCCGTGATGCGCTCGACGTCGCCGGAAGCGGGCTCGCCGCGTCGGCGCAACCGCTCGGCGAGCGTGCCGGTGGTCGCGTGAGCGATCAGCGTCGCGTCGGAATCCGGCGCGGCGCTGCCCAATTCCGCGAGCGTGTCGCGCAGTAGCGCGGCCAGCGCGGTGTCCACCACGCCAGGTCCGGCCGTCAACCCCAGACCCGGCCCAGCGGCGTTCCAGAGCACGGCCAATGTCGCTGCCGCGGTCTGCTCTTCGGCCTGCGCCAGGATCGCCGCGACCCAGCGCCGGACGCGCGCACGTGGGTCGGCTTCCTTGGCCATCTGGTGGGCCACATAGCCGGTCAGCCGCTCCGCTCCGTCCTCAAGCAGGGCGGCCACCAGCGCGTCCTTGGACGGGAAGTGCCGATAGAACGCGTCGTTGGACAGCCCGGCGGCGGCCACGATGTCCGTTACCCGTGGACGTGCGGTGGTACCGGCCGCGCTGATCACCGTCAGCGCGGCGTCCAACAATTTGCGCACCTCCACCGCGTAGTCGGCGCCGCGTTTGGCCAACGTCCGCCGGGCGATCCGGGTGGCCACGTCGTCGGCTGGTTTTTCCGCCACGTTCTCACCTGTCACCGGCTTCTCCTTCCACTTCCGCGGTGCGGGACGTCCCATCGGCACAGGGGCGTTCGAGGCGCATCCCGTCCAAGAATTGCATTCTGCGATGCGAGAAGTCTATTCTCCAAATCGAGAGGAGTTGTCATGGCGTGGGATTTCGAGACCGACCCCGAGTACCAGGCGAAGCTGGATTGGGCCGACGCGTTCGTCCGCGAGGAAGTCGAGCCGCTCGACCTGGTCTGGCCGCACGAGCAGTTCGTCCCGCTGGACGGCGGCAGGCACAAAGCGATCGGACCGCTCAAGGAACAGGTGCGCGCGCAGGGTCTTTGGGCGACCCATTTGAGCCAGGAACTCGGCGGCAAGGGCCACGGGCAGGTGAAACTCGCCTTGCTCAACGAGATCCTCGGCCGCTGTTCATGGGCGCCGATCGTCTTCGGTTGCCAGGCGCCGGACACCGGAAACGCCGAGATCATCGCGCACTACGGGACGGCCGAGCAGAAACAGCGATATCTGCGGCCCCTGCTCGACGGCGAATTGTTCTCCTGCTATTCGATGACCGAACCGCAAGCCGGCGCCGATCCGACCCGGTTCCGCACCCGCGCGGTGCGCGACGGCGGCGACTGGGTCATCGACGGCTGGAAGTTCTTCTCCTCCAACGCGCGGACGGCCGCGTTCCTCATCGTCATGGCGATCACCGACCCGGAGGTCAGCCCGTACCAGGGCATGTCGATGTTCCTGGTGCCCGCCGACACCCCAGGGATCGACATCGTCCGCGATGTTGGCCTGTACGGCGAGCCGGAAGGCGAAGGTCAGCACGCGTTGATCCACTACGACAACGTGCGGGTGCCCGGTTCGGCCTTGCTCGGCGGCGCCGGGCAGGCGTTCGCCATCGCACAGACCCGGCTCGGCGGCGGCCGCATCCATCACGCCATGCGCACCATCGGGCTGGCCCGCAAGGCGCTGGACATGATGTGCGAGCGCGCGCTCAGCCGCGAGACCGCGGGCAGCCGCCTTTCCGACAAGCAGTTCGTGCAGGGCTATATCGCCGACTCCTACGCGCAGTTGCAGCAGTTCCGCCTGTTCGTGCTCTACACCGCGTGGGAGATCGACAAGTACAACGACTACAAGAGGGTCAGGAAGGACATCGCCGCGGTGAAGGCCGTGATGCCGACCGTGCTGCACGACATCGCCTGGCGTGCCATGCAGGTGCACGGCGCGCTCGGCGTGACCAACGAGATGCCGTTCTTCCGAATGGTGCACGGCGCAGCGGTGCTCGGTCTGGCCGACGGCCCCACCGAAGTGCACAAGACCACCGTCGCGAAACAAGTGCTGCGCGATCACCGCCCGGCCGACGACACCTGGCCGACCGAGTGGATTCCGCGTCGCCGGGAATCGGCCCTGGCCAAATACGCCGAATTCCTCGAACACGAAGTGGGGAACCGATGATCGACGACACATCGACCACGGCTGGACAGACCATCGACACCGACCAGCTCGTCGCATGGATGGACGAGAACGGCCTGCCCGGCGCGCGAGAACCTCTGGAGATCGCGCTGCTGTCCGGCGGCACCCAGAACGAGATCTACGAGATCCGCCGCGGCGAGCACCGCAGCGTGCTGCGCATCCCGCCGAAATCCGCACCGGCCGAACGGGACCGGGGCATCCTGCGCGAATGGCGGATCATCGAGGCCCTGAACGGCTCCGAGGTGCCGCACACCCGCGCGATCGCGGTGTGCACCGATCCCGCGGTCCTCGGCCGCACCTTCTATCTCATGGGATTCGTGGACGGCTGGTCGCCGATGCGACACCAGCAAGCGTGGCCCGCGCCGTTCGACACCGACCGCGCCGCCCGCGCCGGGCTCTCCTACCAGCTCGCCGAAGGCATCGCGCTGCTGTCCAAGTTCGACTGGAAAGCCCACGGCCTGCACGACCTCGGGAGACCCGACGGCTTTCACGACCGGCAGGTGGACCGCTGGACCGGCTTCTTCGAGCGCGTCAAGGGCCGCGACCTGGACGGCATGGACGTCGCCACCGCCTGGTTGCGCGAACATCGGCCGCTGGATTTCGTCCCCGGCGTGATGCACGGCGACTACCAGTTCGCCAATGTGATGTACCGCGACGGAGCCCCGGCCCGGTTGGCGGCGATCGTCGATTGGGAAATGGGCACCGTGGGCGACCCGAAGCTCGATCTGGCTTGGATGGTGCAGGATTGGCCCGCCGACACCTCCGCTCCCGAGGCCGCGACCAACGGTTACGTCGACCTGCGATGGATGCCGTCGCGCACCCGGCTGGTCGAGCACTACGCGGAGGTGTCCGGCCGTCAGGTCGACGATCTCGACTACTACCTCGTACTGGCCAAGTGGAAGCTCGCCATCGTGCTCGAACAGGGCTTCCAGCGCGCCGGCGCCGACGCGCGGTTGCGCGCCTTCGGGCCGATCGTCACCGACCTCATGCGAACGGCCGCCGAACTGGCGGAGACGAGCGAGTACCGCGGATGAGCGAGCGTGCGGAGTACCGGATCGAACGGCGCGGCACCGTCTCGATCATCCGGCTGAACCGGCCCGAAGCGCGAAACGCGCTGACCATGAACATGTTGCGCGGCATCGGCGCGGCGGTGCTGGCGGCCGAAGCCGATCCCACCGTTCGTGTCCTGCTGCTCACCGGCTCCGGTGATCGCGCCTTCTGTTCCGGCATGGATCTGCGCGCCTTCGCAGGCGGCGCCGCGTTCGACGCCGACGATCCCGCCACCGCGGCCTATACCCGGCTGGCCCGCGGCGAGATCGCCGTTCCGGTGGTCGGGGCGGCGAACGGTTCCGCGATCGGCGGCGGACTCGAGTTGCTGCTCGGCAGCGATCTGATCATCGCCGCCGAGTCCGCGGAGTTCGCCTTCCCGGAGGTGCGCCGCGGCTTCTTCCCTGGCGGCGGCGGCACTTTCGTCGGCGCTCGCATCCCGATGAACATCGCGCTGGAGCTGACCCTGACCGGCGATTCGATCACCGCCGCCCGGGGGTATGAGATCGGCTTGGTCAACGCGGTGGTCGCCGCGGATCAAGTGCTGCCGACGGCGCTGCGATACGCCGAGCGGATCGCCGTCAACGCGCCGCTGGGCCTGGCCGCCTGCAAGGAATTGGTGCGGCTGTCGGTCACCGACGCCGCTCACGCGGAAGCCCGGCTGAAGCACTGGCAGGAAAGGGTGTTCACCAGCGCCGACGCCAAGGAGGGCGCGCAGGCGTTCCTGGCGAAACGGCCGCCGGTGTGGCGGGGGCGCTGAGGTGCGCGCGGCCGTCTGCCCGGCGTACGGGCCGCCGGAAGTGGTGCGCCTGCAAGAGTTGGCCTCGCCGCGACCTGCGGCGGGGGAGGTGCGGGTCCGGGTCGCCGCCGCCGCGGTCAACTTCCCCGACGTGCTGCTGATCGCCGACAAGTACCAGGTCAGCGTCGCGCCGCCGTTCGTCCCCGGCAGCGAGTTCGCCGGAGTCGTGGCGGAACTCGGCGCGGAGGTGACCGATCTCGCGATCGGCGACCGGGTGACCGGCACCGGGCTGGTCGGCGCGTTCGCCGAGGAGGTGGCGGTCTCCCGCGCCGCACTGACCCGGGTGCCGCACGGGGTGGACCTGGGAACCGCCGCTGCCTTCGGTGTCGCCTACCGCACCGCCTACCACACGCTCCGCTCGATGGCGCGAGTCGGCGCGGGCGATCGGGTGATCGTGCTCGGTGCGGGCGGCGGAGTCGGACTCGCCGCCGTGCATTTGGCGGCGCACCTGGGGGCGCAGGTCACCGCGGTGGCCTCGTCGGCGGAGAAGCTCGCCGCCGCGGCGCGTTACGGCGCGCGGCAGCTGATCGATCACACCGGTGGGCCGCTCCGCGCGGCCCTGCGCGACGCGCTGCCCGACGGCGCCGACGCCGTCATCGACCCGGTCGGCGGTGACCTCGCCGAACCCGCTTTGCGCTCGCTGACGCGCCGCGGGCGTTTCGTCACCGTCGGCTACGCCTCCGGCGTCATCCCCCGCATCCCGCTGAACCTGGTGCTGGTCAAGGGCGTACAGCTGCTCGGCTTCCAGTTCCAGGATCTCCATGCCGCCGAATACCGCCGCAACGAGCGAGAACTCGCGACGTTGCTGGCGGACGGCCACATCCGGCCGCACATCGGAGCGTCCTACCCGCTCGACCAGGCGGCGGCCGCGCTGCGGCACGTCGCCGACGGCCGCGCGATCGGCAAGGTACTCGTGGACCTGTGCGACGGTTGACCGACCGACGCACGCCGTGGTCGGCATGCCTGATCGAAGCCGTTGCGTTGCTGCCGGATTCGCGCCCCAACCCGGATTACACGTAGTCGACGGTCACTGACGTGGTCTGTGGCACGGACTGACAGGTGAGCACGTATCCGTCGGCCACGTCCTCGTCGGTCAAGGCATCGTTCACCCTCATCTCGACACGGCCCTCGACGAGCCTCGCCATGCAGGTGCCGCAATTGCCCTCCTCGCAGGCGAACGGCGGATTGAGCCCGGCTCGCTTCGCGGCCTCCAGCACGGTCTCGCCGAGGCGCACGTCGACGCTGGACTCGGTGCCGTCCAACATAACGGTCGCCACCGCGCAGGTGACCGACTCCGGCGACTCGGACAGTGGGGATACGGCCATGGCGGCACACTCCTGATCGATGGGAATCGCACAGCGGCGACCCGGCGGCGGATCGCCGTTCGACGCGGACTGAGCACCCGCTCAGCATGCTGTGCACATGCTTAGCACGCTTCTTTCGTACCGGTCAACAGGGAACGATTCGGGTCAGCGGCCCGTCCAGCGCGGGCTGCGTTTCTCGGCGAAGGCGCGCGGCCCCTCCTGCGCGTCCTCGCTCGTGTAACAGGGAACCGAGGCGTGCCGGGCCGCTTGCAGCGCGGCCGAGCGGCCCATCTCGGTCGCGAGCATGACCGTCTCCCGCGCGGCCCGCACCGACAGCGGGGCGCCCGCGAGGATCTCGGCGGCCAGCTCGAGCGCCGTGTCCATCAGGTCGGCGGGTTCGGCCAACCGGTTCACCAACCCGATCTCGTAAGCCCGTCGCGCGTCGATCGGCTTGCCGGTCAGCAGCAACTCCATCATGATCCGCTGCGGGATCATGTGAATCAGCGGCGCGGCCCACGGCGAACTGCGACCCACCTTGACCTCGGTGACCGCGAAAGTCGCCGTGGTGCTCGCGACACACAGGTCGCATGCCTGGGCGATCATCCAGCCCCCGGCGAACGCGGTGCCGTTGACCGCCGCGATGGTGGGCTTGGACAGTTCGATGGTGTCGTAGGGCAGCGGGTACATCTCGCGCGGCGGCACCGTCATGCCGGTCGCCACCATCTCCGCTAGATCCCCGCCCGCACAGAACGCCTTCGATCCCGCGCCGGTGAGGATCGCGACGCGCGACGCGGGGTCGCGCTCGAACCGTTCCCACGCATCGAACAGTCCCTCCCGCACGTCCCGCGCCAAGCAGTTGCGCCGCCGGGGCCGGTTGAGGGTGATGATCGCGATCCCGTCGGGACGGGCCTCGAAGACGACTGCGTCGGACATCAGAAACCTCTCCGCTGGACGACGTGCGCCGCCCGCTCCAGTTCTTCGCGGAAATCGGGATGCGCCACGGCGATCAGCCTTCGAGTGCGCTCGGCCAGCGTCCGCCCGGCGAGCTCCGCCGCGCCGAACTCGGTGACGATCACGTCGACGTCGCTGCGCGCCGTGGTGACCGGCCCGGAGAGCGTGGCGGTGATCCGGCTGCGGGTCCCTCCTTTGGCGGTGGACGGCAGCGCGACGATCGCGTGACCGCCCGGCGAGCGCGCGCCGGCCCGGACGAAATCCACCTGACCGCCGGTACCGCCGAGATAGGCCGCACCGCTCTGTTCGGCGTTGACCTGCCCCGTCAGGTCGACCTCGACGGCGGAATTGATGGTGACCAGCCGCTCCAGCCGCGCGAGCACGCCCGCGTCGTGGGTGTAGTCGGTGGTGCACATCCGGATCGCCGGATTACGGTGGGCGAACCGGTACAGCCGCTCGGTGCCGATGAGCGCGCCGGTGACCGAGACCCCGCCATCGATGTGCTTGCGCGCGTTGGTGATCGCACCCGACTCGACCAGATCGACCAACCCGTCGCCGATCATCCCCGAATGCACCCCGAGATCGGTGCGATCGTGCAGCAGACGCAACACGGCGTCGGGAACCGCGCCGACACCGACTTGCAGCACCGCGCCGTCGCCGATATAGGCGGCCGCGTGCGCGGCGATCGCTTCGTCCACCGGACCGATTCGCGCGGGCGGCACCCGCACCGGTGGGCGGGAAACCTCTACGGCGTAGTCGATCTCGGTGCTCGGCAGCCGCTCCCCCAACGTGAACGGCACTTGGTCGTTGATCTCGGCGACGACGACCCGCGCCGTCGCGACGGCCGCGCGCACGTGGTCGCTGACCAGCCCGAAGCTGTGGTCCCCGCGCTCGTCGGCCGGGCTCACCTGCACGAAAGCGACATCGCAGCCGAGGATTCCGGCTTCGATCATCGGCCCGACCCGGCTGACATGGCAGGGGACGATGCCGAGCCGATGCTCCTTGGTCAGCGCGCGCAACGCACCGATCGCACCCATGCTGGACAGGGCGAAGGCTTCGGTCGCGGCCGGGGTGAACAGGCCGGAGAAGCTCGTCGCGATGAACGCGGAGACGCCGCCGATCGCGGCGCCCTGCGCGATGAGCGCTTCGATCAAGGTGGTGGGCTCGCCACAGGCCTGTCCGACCACGATGCGGTCACCCGCCCGCAGGATCGCGCTCAAGTCCAGGTCGGTGGCGGCGAACAGCGTGGTCATCGCGGCACCCGGCCGTTCGGACGGCCGTCGGGGGCGGATCGTAAGCGGCCGAGTACCTCTGCGGTGTCGGCGCCGAGCCTGGGCGCGGGCCCCGCGATGCGGGCGGGGGTACGGGAGAACCAGGTTGGCGGTCCAGGAAAGCGAACCGTTCCATACGGTGAATCCACGGTCTCGAAGAAGTCCGCGTCGGCCAAATGCGGATTGTCGAAGAGTTCGTCCAGGGAGCGGACCGGCGCGGCCGGAATATCGAGGGAGCGAAGCAGATTCAGCCACTCGCGGGTGGTCCGCGTGCGGAACGTCTCGGCCAGACGGGCGTAGACGGTGTCGATCCTGGCCGCGCGCTGCTCCAGGGTGGCGAACTCCGGTCCCGCCCACGGCGGGCGCACCGCCGCGACGAATGCCGTCCACTGCTTGTCGTTGTAGACCAGCGCGGAGAGGTAGCCGTCCGCGGTGCGATAGGGCCTGCGGTGCGGAGTCACCGCGCGCGGGTAGGCCGCGGGCCCCAGCGGGGGATCGAACATCGCCCCGTTGGCGTGCTCCACCAGCATGAACGCGGCCATGGTCTCGAACATGGCGACCTCGACCTCTTGGCCCTCGCCGGTGCGTTCCCGATGGAACAGCGCCATCGTCGTGGCGTACAGCGTGGTCATCCCGGCGATCTTGTCGGCCATGATCGTGCCGACGTACCCGGCGGCGCCGGTCAAACGCTCTTGCACGAAAGGCAATCCGCACTCGGCCTGGATCGTGTCGTCGTAGGCGGTGCGGTCGGCATCCCGGCCGCGACGTCCGTAGCCGTAGCAGTTGGTGTAGACGATCGTGGGATTGAGCGCGGCCACCGCGTCGTAATCGAAGCCGAGGCGGGCGATCGCGGCGGCGCGCATCGAGTGGATGAAGACATCCGCCTCGGTGACGAGCCCGCGCAGCGACCGCTTGCCGCCCTCTGACCGCAGATCCAGCACCACACTGCGCTTGCCCCGGTTCACGTTGACGAAGACGCCGCCCATCCCCCGTTCCGGGCCCACGGAGATGTAGCGGGTGTTGTCCCCGTCCGGCGGCTCGACCTTGATCACCTCCGCGCCCATGTCGGCCATGATCTGTGTGCAGTACGGGCCCATCACCATCGCCGTCAGATCGACGACCCGGATTCCGGACAGCGGACCACTGTGTTCCATCACCGCGCCTCTTTCCCGACCCCTCCGCCGCCGTCGCATCCCACCCGAGCAGCGCCGTGAGCCTATCTGATGAATCTTTGCAAGGATAGTGATATCAAGGACGCTGTGGACGATTTCAACGGCGCCGCCCCATCCGGCCGGCCCACCCTCCGCTCGATCGCCGAGGTGCTGGACGCCGCCCTCGGCTCCCACCCCGGCGCCACGGCAGTGGAAGCCGCTTCCGGCGCGTGGACCTATGCCGAACTCGACGACCACGCCCATCGCGCGGCCGGCGCGCTCTGGTCGCTGGGCGTGCGTCCCGGCGATCGCGTCACGGCCTGCCTGCCCAACGATTTGGACATCGTCGCGGCTTTCCACGGCGCGCAGCGCATCGGCGCGGTGTGGGCGGGCATCGGCGAGGCGCTCACCACGACCGAACAGCAGCACCTGCACGATCTGTGCGAACCGGCCGTCGTGCTCGCCGGACCGCGCTGCCGGTTGGACTCGCCGCGAGCGGTCGATCCCGAGCAGTGGTCGGCACTGCTCGATCGTGCGACGCCCGCGCCGCGCGTCCGGCAGGACATCGACGCACCGGCCGGGATCGCCTTCACCAGTGGCACGTCCGGCCAGCCCAAGGCCGTGGTGCACAGCCAGCGCAACCTGCTACTGCCCGGCGCGGCGCTGACGGCGATCCGGGGCTGGGGGCCCGGCCTGCGCAAAGGCGACAGCTTCCCGCTGACGATCCTCAACCTGATGGTGCTGTCCACCCTGCTCACGGCGCAGGCTCGCGGCTGCTCGGTCGTGATGGACCGCCGCGATGCCGACGGGGTCGCCGAGTGGATCGCCGAGCATCGCGTCACCGTCTGGAACGGCGCACCCGCGCAGTTGTACGACCTCGCCCGGCACACCCGAGCGAATCTCGGTTCGCTGCGCGAAGTCTGGAGCGGCGGCAGCGACACGCCCGACTCGGTGCGCACGGCCTTCGCCGCTGCCCACGGACCGGTGCCCCGCGCCACCTACGGCCTCACCGAGGCGCCCACGGTGGTCTCGATCGACCCGCCCGGCGACGACTGGGTTTCCGGCACCAGCGGCCGGGTCCTGCCGCAATACGACGTCGCCGCCTACGACGACGAGGGCAACCGGCTGCCACCGGGCTCGCTCGGGGAGCTGCGGCTGACGGCGGCCACCACCGGTCCGTGGGCCGGTTCGTGGACGCCGATGCTTGGCTACTGGGAGCGCGGCGGCGTGCGGCCGCCGCAACCGGGCCCGATTCCCACCGGCGATGTCGGCACCGTCGATGCCGAAGGCAGGCTGTCGGTCCTGGACCGGAAGAAGATGGTGATCATCCGGGGCGGCGCGAACGTCTATCCGCTCGAAGTGGAGCGGGTCATCGCGACGCACCCCGATGTCGCCAAGGTCGCCGTCTGTCCGGTGCCCGACGAACGACTCGGCCAGAAAGTGGCGGCGGTGATCGAAAGCGCCGGTCCCACCGTGGATCTCGGCGCCCTGGCGCGATTGTGCCGACGCGAGCTGGCCGGGTACAAGGTGCCGGAGATCTGGACCAGGGTGGATGCGCTTCCGGTGAACGCGATGGGCAAGGTCGAGCGCACGCGACTCACCGAACTGGTGACTTCCGACCCGTCGACGGCGCGGGAGCGGCCGTGACCGCCCGATCCGACCGCGCCACAGCCATGTTCGACCTCGACGGCCGGGTGGCGATCGTGACCGGCGCGTCCTCCGGCCTCGGCGCCGCCGTCGCCGAAGCGCTGGCCTCGCTCCGCGCACGAGTCGCCGTCGTGGCCCGGCGCGCCGATCGGCTGACCGAACTCGCCGGTCGCATCGACGGACTTCCGGTCGTGTGCGACCTGACCGATCCCCGGGGCGTCGGCGCGGCGGTCGCCGCGGCGGCCGACGGGCTGGGTCCTCCGGAGATCCTGGTGAACGCGGCCGGAAACCGGTTCGGCGCCGAGCGCGCCGAGTCGGAGCCGCTCGACGCCGTGCGTCGGACCCTCGAACTCAATCTGGTTGCCCCGTTCCTGCTCGCCCAAGCGGTGTTCCCGCACATGCGAGCGGTAGGCCGCGGCTCGATCGTCAACGTCTCCTCCATCAGCGGACAGGTCGGCGTACCCGGGATTCCGCAGGCGTCGTACGCCGCGAGCAAAGCGGGGCTGTCCGGGCTCACCGCCGAACTCGCCGTGCAGTGGGCGCGGCATTCGATCCGCGTGAACACGGTGGCGCCAGGCTTTTTTCGCAGCGAGATCACCGACAGCCTCTACGACGACGAGCGCGGCGCCGCCTATCTGCGCCGGAACACCCCGCTGCCGATCGAGGCGGACGCCGAGGACATCGTCGGCGCTGTCCTCTGGCTGGCCGGTGACGCCGCTCGATACGTCACCGGGCAGACCATCGTCGTGGACGGCGGCTGGACCGCTCGATGAGCGCGAGCGGTAGCCGGCATTCGCGCGTTGACACCTGAATCCGACGGTGCGAGCATGATCAGTCAAAGAATGTAATTCTCCTATTCGAAAATAATGTTTCGGGATTGGTGCCACCCGTTCTAAGAAGGGAATTCTCCCGCATGTTCTCCGCAGTTCTGATCGAAAAGGGCGAGGCCGGACCGAAGGTCGCGCTGACGGATGTGGACGAAGCGTCGCTGCCCGAAGGGAACGTCGCCGTCGAGGTGGCGTACTCCACCCTCAACTACAAAGACGCCCTCGCCATCACCGGCAAGTCGCCGGTCGTGCGCACGTTCCCGATGGTGCCCGGCATCGACCTCGCCGGTGTCGTCACCGAGAGCGGACACCCGGACTGGTCGGTCGGCGACGATGTGATCCTCAACGGCTGGGGCGTGGGCGAAACGCACTGGGGTGGCCTCGGACAGCGAGCCCGCCTGAACGGGGACTGGCTGATACCCCGGCCCATCGAGTTCACCGCGCGTCAGGCAATGGCGATCGGCACCGCCGGTTACACGGCGAGCCTGTGCGTCGAGTCGCTACTGCGCCACGGCGTTCGCCCGGATCAGGGCGAGATCCTGGTGACCGGCGCGACCGGCGGCGTGGGCAGCATCGCGATCGCGCTGCTGAGCAAGGCCGGATTCACCGTGGCGGCCGCCACCGGCAAGGCCTCCGAAACCGACTACCTGCGACAACTGGGCGCGGGCACCGTGGTGGATCGCGCCGAACTGGCCGAGCGCGGCAAACCGTTGCAGAAGGAGCGCTGGGCGGGCGTGGTCGACACCGTCGGCAGTCACACACTGGTCAACGCGTGCGCCCAGACCCGGTACGGCGGCGCGGTGGCCGCCTGCGGCCTTGCCCAGGGCATGGACTTCCCGGCCACGGTCGCGCCGTTCATCCTGCGCGGGGTCACGTTGTCCGGCATCGACAGCGTGCTGGCGCCCAGGCAGCCGCGACTGGACGCCTGGGCCCGGCTGGCCCGCGACCTCGACCCCGCCGCCCTGGACGACATCGCCCAGGAGATCTCCCTCGGCGAGGCGATCACCGCGGCCGAACGGCTCATCGACGGCGTGGTGCGCGGCCGGATCGTCGTCGACGTGAATCGTTGATCAGGAGTACGCCATGACCAGGAAAACGACGAAATCCGCTGTCGAACTCGATCTGTCCGACGTCGACCACCGGGTCGGCAAGCCGGTGGGCGGCGGCCAGCTGTGGGATCCGTGCGGTTCCTCCGACATCCGCCGATGGGTGATGGCGATGGACTATCCCAACCCGCTGCACTGGGATCAGGAATTCGCCCGCGAATCACGCTACGGCGGCATCGTGGCGCCGCAATCCATCGCGGTCGCCTTGGATTACGGGCACGGCGCGCAGCCCGCGTGTGTCGGCCACATCCCGGGCAGCCACCTGATCTTCGGTGGTGAGGAGTGGTGGTTCTACGGCTGCCCGGTGCGCCCCGGCGACAAACTGTTCCAGGAACGGCGTTTCCACGACTACAAGGTGGTGGAGACGAAGTTCGCCGGACCGACGATGTTCTCCCGCGGCGACACCACCCACCGCAACCAGCACGGCGTGCTCGTCGCACGCGAAAGATCCACCGCCATTCGCTATCTCGCATCCGAAGCGCACAAGCGCGGCATGTACGACAACCAGCTCGGCGCGGTGCGGACCTGGACGGCCGCGGAGCTGACCGAGATCGAGTCGCTGCGGCACGAATGGATCCTGTCCAACCGGGCCGGCGTGTCGCCGCACTTCGACGAGGTGAAGATCGGCGACCACCTGCCGCGCCGGGTGATCGGACCGCACACCATCGCCAGCTTCACCACCGAGTACCGCGCGTTCCTGTTCAACATCTGGGGCACGTTCCACTGGACCGCCCCGGAGGGCATCGAGGATCCCTGGGTCTACCAGGATCCCGGCTGGACCGAGGGATTCGCCTTCGACGAGGAGGGTGCGCGCATCGATCCGCGCAAACGCGACGGGCTGTACGTCGGCCCCTCGCGCGGCCACATCGACGCCGAGAAGGCAGGCGAGGTCGGGATGGCGCGCGCCTACGGCTACGGCGCCACCATGGGAGCCTGGTGCACCGACTACCTCTCGTACTGGGCCGGGCACGACGGCCTGGTGCGCCACACCAAGGCGGACTTCCGCCTGCCCGCCTTCGAGGGCGACGTGACCTACTTCGACGCCGAGATCATCGGCAAGGAGACGGATTCGGCGTGGGGTGTGCCGCTGGTACAAGTGCGGCTGCGACTGACCAATCAGGACTTCGGGGTGCTGGTGGACTGCACCGCCGAAGTGGAACTCCCCTACTGAGGTCCGGCGATGCCCACCGACATCAACGACATCCGCGGCGGAGCCGTGGCGATCGCCGCCGGCCCGCCGCTGTCCGACGAGCCGGGCCTCGGCCCGCTCACCCTGCCCGGCTTCCTGCGCGAGGTCACCGGACGGTACGGCGACCGGGAGGCGCTCGTCGCCGGCACCGGCACCGGCGTCGTCCGCTGGACCTATACCGAGCTGTGGGAACGCGCCGCCGAAGTGGCGCGAGCCCTGCGCGCGTGCGGGGTCGGCAAAGACACCCGGGTCGGCGTGCTGATGACGAACCGGCCGGAATGGCTCTCGGCGGTCTTCGGCGCCTCGCTGGCGGGTGGCGTCGCCGTCGCGCTCAGCACCTTCTCCAGCCCGGCGGAACTCGACCACCTGCTGCGGCTGTCCGGCGTGTCGGTGCTGCTGTTCGAAAGAACCGTGGCGAACCGGGATTTCGCCGCCGTGCTGACCGGACTGGAACCGGCGCTCGGCGTCGCGGCGCCGGGTGCCGTGCGATCGACGGCCTACCCGTTCCTGCGCCACCTGGCGGTGATCGGCGAACCGGCGCCGGGCGCGGCGATCGACTCCTGGCCGGCATTCCTGGCGCGCGGGCACGCCGAACCGCCGGAACTGATCGAGGCGGCGGCCGCCACGGTGCGGCCAAGCGACACCGCCGTGCTCTTCTTCTCCTCGGGGACCACCAGCCGGCCGAAAGGCATCCGCAGCGCGCACCGCGGCGTCACCATCCAGATGTGGCGGTTCCGGCGCATGTTCGGCTTCGGCCCGGACGACGACGTGCGTTGCTGGACCGCCAACGGCTTCTTCTGGTCCGGCAACTTCGGGCAGGCGCTCGGCGCCACCCTGGCCGCGGGCGGCAGCCTGGTGCTGCAATCGACCTTCGACGCCGTCGAGGCGCTGGAGTTGATGCGCGTCGAGCGGGTGAACTTCCCGGTCGCGTGGCCGCACCAGTGGGCGCAACTGGAGGGCGCGCCCAACTGGTCCGCGACCGATCTGAGCAGCCTGCGCTTCGTGGACGTGAAGACTCCCGCGGCGCGTCACCCGCGCGTGTCGACCACCTGGACCGAGCCGGGCCACGCCTACGGCAATACCGAGACCTTCACCATCACCACCTGCTTCCCGTCCGGCACACCGGAGGACGAGATCGCGGGCAGCAGCGGTAAGCCGCTGCCCGGCAACACTGTCAAGATCGTCGACCCGAGCACCGGAGCCGTCCTGGCACGCGGCGAGCGCGGCGAGATCTGCGTCAAAGGACCGACCCTCATGCTCGGCTACCTCGGCACCGCGCTGGACGAGACGCTCGACTCCGACGGCTACTTCCATACCGGTGACGGGGGCTACCTCGATGACGCCGACCGGCTGTACTGGGAGGGGCGGCTGACCGACATCATCAAGACCGGCGGCGCGAACGTCTCCCCGCTGGAGGTCGACGAGGCGTTGCTACGGTTCCCGGGCGTCAAGGTCGCGCGCACCGTCGGCGTGCCGCACGAGACGCTCGGCGAGGCCGTAGTGGCGTGCGTGGTGCCGCAGGCGGGCGCCACGGTGGACGGCGCGCGACTGCGGGCCTTCCTGCGAGAGCGGCTGGCCAGCTATAAGGTGCCGCGTCACGTGCTGCTGTTCACCGAGGAGGACATCGCGCTCACCGGCAGCGCCAAGATCAAGTCCAGCGAGTTGCGGCAGCTGGCCGCGAAGCGGCTGGCCGGCTAGCGCCCCTATCCGATGCGCCGCGACTCGCGTCGGCACCGGACTTCACACCGCCGCTCCGAGCTGCTATACATTAGGGGAGGCTTACCTCGTTAGTCGAGGCTAACCTCAGGAATAGTGTCCCTGGCTGTGAGGCTTCATGTACGTCTGCATCTGTAACGCGGTGTCCGAAGGTGATGTGCACACCTGCGTTTCGGCGGGCGCCGACAGCATCCGCCAGGTGAAGAACGCCTGCGGATGGAAGCCCGGTTGCGGCAGCTGCACGGCGCGATTGGCCGAGGTGATCGGCCGCGCGCGGGCGTCCACCGAAGCGCAGCCCTCGGCCGCCTGAGCCGACACACCAGGCGGTCTGCCTGCTGCTGCGCGCATTTTGTGCCACGATCGCTGCTATGGACGGCGACAAGGACATCGTTGCGCTGCTCAACGAGCAGCTGACGGCCGAACTCACGGCGATCAACCAGTACTTCCTGCATGCCAAGATGCAGGAGAACTGGGGCTTTACCAAGCTGGCCCGGCACACTCGGCACGAGTCCATCGATGAGATGAAACATGCCGAGATCCTCACCGACCGGATCCTCTTCCTGGAGGGCCTGCCGAACTATCAGAAACTCAACCCGCTGCGCATCGGGCAGAGCGTGCCCGAGCAGCTGCGGGCCGACCTGCAGATCGAGATGGAAGCGGTCGAACGGCTCCGCCGTGGCATCGAGTTGATGCGTTCACGCGGCGACGTGACCTCCGCTCGTATCTTCGAGCAGATCCTGGAAGACGAAGAACAGCACGTCGACTACCTGGAAACCGAACTCGATCTGGTGGAGAAACTCGGCGAGCCGCTGTACCTCCAGCGCTTCACCGAGACTCCGGACGACTGATCTGCCCTCCCGGTGCGCCTCGGAGCGGCCGACCGGCGTTACGCTCCGGCGCTCGTCACGCCGAGGCGTATCGCCCGGCCAGCCGTCTCCGGTGCTCGGCGGGCGTACCGAACAGGGACCGATCGAGCGTGGCTCGCTTGAGGTAGGCGTGAATCCCGCTCTCCCACGTGTAGCCCATGCCGCCGTGCAACTGCATGGCCTTCCCCGCCACCCGCACTGCCGTCTCGGTGGTGAACGCTTTGGCCCGCGAAGCCGCGATGCCCGCGTCCGGGGCGGACGAGACCTCCGCTCGCACGGCGGCCGCCACCAACTGCCGGGCCACCGTGACCTGCACCAGCAGGTCCGCGCAGGCGTGCTTGACCGCCTGGAAGGAACCGACCGGGCGGCCGAATTGCTCGCGCACCTTGACATAGCCGACGGTTGCCGCCAGCATGGCCTCGCTCAGCCCGAGGCTGTCGCAGGCCGTCGCGAGGGCGGCTCGGTCGTACAACCGCCGTAGGGCCCGCTCACCGTCGCCGCGGAATCGCCACACCGCCGCGGACGTCACCGCGACGCCCTCGGCGCCGACCCGCCCGAGATCGCGCGTCGCGTCGACCACCGGCCGCGCGGTGACGGTCGTCCCCGGGGCGCCGCGTTCGACCGCCACGATGACGACCTCGCCGACCGGATCACGAGCGGGCGCCAGCAGCCGATCCGCACCGGGCGCGTCGAGCACGAACTCGGCGCTGCCGTGCAGACGCAGACCTTCGGTACCCGCCACGAGCCGGAACGGCGCTTCGACCGGCACCGAATCAGGGTCCGCGCCCGCAGGCGGCTCGGCGCCGACCCGCTCCTCCCCCGGCAGCGCGACCACCGGCACCACCGCACCCGCGACGGTGTCGCGGAACAGTTCGTCGCGTTGCGGACTCGGCTCCAGCAGGCCCAGCGCGCCGACGGCGAGCACCGCGACCGAGGGATAGGCACTGCGGGCGACCGCTCGGCCCACCTCTTGGAGCACCACCGCGACTTCGGCGAAAGTAACCGCCGCCCCGTCGAATTCGGCGGGTGCCTCCAGGCCGAGCCATCCGGAGCGGGCGATCTGCGACCAGTCGACCGCCGACTCGGGATCCGTTCTGTCGAGCAGTTCGCTTGCCAGGGCCCGCAATTCGTCGTGGATCTCGGCGAAGTCGTCGCTCATCATGTTCCCGTCGGTTCCCTGGGCAGGCCGAGACCGCGCTCCGCGATGATGGTGCGCTGGATCTCGCTGGTACCGCCCGGAATGGTCCACTCCCAGGAGCCGACGAAGTCCAGCACCCAGGCGCCCGACTCCCAGCCGCCGGAACTGGGTTTACGCAGCATCGTGTGCGCGGCGACCCCGCCTACCTCCACGCCGAAATCCGTCATCCGTTGCAGCAATTCGCTGTAGTACAGCTTCACGATGGAGGCGTCGGCTGGGCCCGCGACACCCGCGTGGTGCCGTTCCACCAGGTCGCGGCACAACGCGCGCAAGCCGGTGATCTCGATGTCCAGCGCGGCCAGCCGGTCGGCCACCAGCGCGTCGTCCAGGGGACGCCCGCCCGTCGGATCGGGTCGTTCGCACACTTCCACGAGCCACCGGAATCCGGCGTTGCCGAGCCGTTCGGCCAGTTCCAGCATGGTCAGGCCGCGTTCGGCGCCGAGCGTCGACTGCGCCACCTGCCAGCCCGCGTTCTCCGCGCCGATCAGCCCGTCGGCCGGGATCCGCACCTCGTCCAGGAAGATCTCGCAGAAGTGCGATTCGTCGGTGGCCTGGCGGATGGGGCGCACCTCGATGCCCGGACTGCGCATGTCCAGCAGGAAGTAGGAGATGCCGCGCCGCTTGGGAGCGGCCGGGTCGGTGCGCGCGAGCAGCAGGCACCAGTCCGCGTACCGGGCGCCGCTGGCCCAGACCTTCTGCCCGGTCACGACATAGCCGTCACCGTCGCGGCGGGCAGCGGTCCGCAGTGCCGCCAGATCGGATCCGGCGCCGGGCTCGGAGAAACCCTGTACCCAGATCTCGCCGTCCAGGATCGCGGGTAGATGCCGTCGCCGCTGCTCGTCCGTTCCCGCCGCCAACAGCGTGGCGGCCGCGTGATGTACGCCGACGAACGCCAGCACCGAGCGCGGAGCATCGTGCGCGGCGAGTTCCCGATAGAGCACGATCTGTTCCGGGATGGACATGCCACCGCCGTATTCCCGTGGCCAGTGCGGCACCGCGTATCCAGCGCGGCGCAGCTGTTGGAACCATTCTTGCTGGAAGCGAACGAATTCCGCGTCCGTGGGGCCGGTCTGCGCCTGTCGCCAGTCCGCGGGCACGTGCCTGCGGCACCAGTCCCTGACTTCGTCGCGGAACGCGTCCAAGTCGTTCACCGTGCCCGGGCCCGCTGTCGCAACGCCAGCAGCCGGTCCCGGTGCTCAGGTGATCGCATGGTGACCACCTCGGCGGCGAAACCGGCTTGCATCGGACCGCCGAGAGCTTGGGACAGATACATGTTCACCACCCGTTTCGTGCTGTGCAGGGCCTCCGGTGGCAGCGCGGCCAGCCGCCCGGCCAGCTTGCGCGCCTCGTCGAGCAGTTCGTCCGCGGGGACGACTCGGGACGCCAACCCGACCTCGACGGCGGTGACGGCATCTATCCGGTCGCCGGTGTACAGGTACTCCCGCGTCCGCAGGATGGGGGTGAGCAGCGGCCAGAACGCGGCGCCGCCGTCCCCCGCGACCAGCCCGACGGCGACATGTGGATCCGCCAGGTAAGCGCGATCCGACATCAGCACGACATCGCACAGCACCGCCAGGCTGGCGCCCAACCCCATCGCCGCACCGTTCACCGCGGCGATCACCGGCAGCGGGAAACGCAGCATCTCCTCGATGATCTGGGCGCCTTCGCGGATGCTCTCGTCCCGCGCGACGGGGTCGTCCAGGAACGAGGTGATCCAGTCCAGGTCGCCGCCCGCGCTGAACGCCCGGCCGGAGCCGGTCAGGATCACCACTCGGGCCGCACGATCCGCGGCCAGTTGCCGCCACACCTCGGCCAGCGCTCGGTGCAACTCGGCGTTCACCGCGTTGAGCTCGCCGGGGCGGTCGATGACGACGGTGCGGACCGGTCCTTCGCAAGTCACGCTCAGCACATCGGGCACGTCGTAGCGCATGGCGTCACCCTTCCCCCGGCTCGGAGAACAACCCGCTGAGGCCACGGCGACCGGCCAGCCGGGCCAGCAGATCGTCCGTGGCCGCCGGGCCGAGCGGCAGCCTGCGCAACGGCAGGCTGTAGCGCGACAGCCAGGACAGCGGCGACTCGTCGCAGAAACCGAGGGCGCCGTGCAATTGATGGGCGACGCGGAACACGGCCTCGGCCGCCTCCAGCGTCGCGGAACGCAATGCCAGCGCGTCGATCAGCGCATCGCCGCGCTCGGCCTGGACGCTCCACAACGCGTAGCGGGCCAGCACGTCGACGCCGCGCCGCTCCACCTCAGCGTCGGTCAACTGGAACTGCACCGACTGGAACTCCGCCAGCGGCTTGCCGAACTGCTCGCGCACCAGCACGTGGGCGCGGGTCAACTCCACGGCGCGGTCCAGCATGCCGAGCAGGGTCCAGCACGGCAGTACCAGGGCCAGCGCCAGATCGGCGGCGCCGCCGTTGTCGACCGGGCGCACGGTCAGCCGGGCGACGAACGCGGACTCCCGCGCCGATCCTTCGGAGGGTCGCACCTCCACCGCGCCGCGTGTTCCGTCCGGGGTGACCGCAGCCCAGCGCAGATCGAGATCCGCGACCGCGGCGGCCGGTTCGTCACCCGCCGCCACCACCAGCCCGTCGACGTCCATATCGACCGGGCGGGCCAGCCGCTCCGCGACCGGGTAAGGCGTTGCCCAGTAACCGGCACTACGGCACAACGCCGCGGCCGCTTCCAGTTCGACCGGATCCCGCCGTGGTTCCAGTTCCCAGGCGCCGAGTTCGCCCAGCACCGGCGCTATGCGCGCCCGCCGTGCCGGATCGCGCTCGGCCTGCCGTACCAGTTCGTCGCCACCCGCGGCACGCAACGCGCGCACCGCCTGCTTGCCGTATTCGCTTGCCTCGGTAGCGAGTTCGATGGCCATCGCGCGACCGTCAGCCGGGAACGGGGCGGCGGTCATGCCGCCTCCCCCGCCCGCCGCGGCCCGCTCAGCAACGAGCGCGCCAGCAGGATCTTCTGTATCTCGATACTGCCCGAGGCCACCGTGGCGGCGTTCGCGTAACGCCAGTGGTCGTCCACCGCGCGGCGGAATCGCCGCTGCGGCTCCTGCGCCGAACCCGCGAACGCGGCGAGTTCGGCCAGTACGCTCGCACTTTCCTGGTCGAGCCTGGTCACCGCGATGCGGTAGGCCGCGGCGTCGCCGGGCGTCACGCGCCCCGCGCTCTGCATCGCGATCACCTGGTATGCCAGCAGCCGTGCGCGGCGAGCCCGGGTGAGCATGCGCAGCCAGCGAGCGCGCAGCTGCGCCGGAACCGTCTCCCATCGCTGCCCCAGCACGCCGGGCGCGGCCTGCAGGAGCCGCTCGCAGCGCGCATAGCGGGCGATGCCTACGCGTTCGAATGCCAGCACCTCCTGCACCACCGACCAGCCCTCGTCGACCCGGCCGAGCACGTCGGCTCCGGTCACCCGCACTCCGTCGAAGAAGACCTCGTTCAGATGGTGCGGCCCGAGCATGGACCGGATCGGCCTGACCTCGATGCCGGGATCGGACATCGGCACCAGGAACACGGTGAGCCCCTGCTGTTTCCGGCCCCGCGCGGATGTGCGCGCGAGCAGGAAGCACCACTGCGCCATAGTGGCGTAGGAGGTCCAGATCTTCTGACCGGAGACGCGCCAGCCGTCGCCGTCGCGGCGCGCCGCGGTCCGCAGCGAGGCGAGGTCCGAGCCGGAATCCGGCTCGCTGAAGCCCTGGCACCAGATCGCCTCGCCCCGCGCGATCAGCGGCAGGTGCTCGCGCTGCTGTTCCGGCGTGCCGTGCCGCATGATCGTCGGGCCGACCCAGTTCACGCCCATGTATTGCGCGCCTCGCGGTTCGTGGTGGGCCCACATCTCCTCCCGGACCACGGTCTGCTCCCACACCGAGGCGCCACGGCCCCCGAACCGCTCCGGCCAGGCCGCGCAGAGCAGGCCCCGTGCGGCCAGTACCCGGCAGAAGCGCTGGGCGACAGCCAGATCGGCCGGGTCGTCGGTGAACGCGCCGAGGTAGTCGGCGGGGACCTCGTCCGCGATCAGTCGACGCAACTCGCCCCGGAGTCCGGCGGCGGCCCCACCCATAGTGAAGTCCATGCGCCGCACAGTACTTCAATCCTCATAAGGATAGCAATATTTGTACGGTCATCCGCCCGGTGACTACACTGCGGCCATGACGGAAAGGCGACCCGGGTGGACCGACGAGAGGTGGACCGCATGACCGCCGCCAAGCGCGGCCGGGTCCCACAGCGTCGCATTGCGGAGACCGTCGCCGCCGAACTGCGCGTTCGCATCCTGGCCGGCGACGAGAACTATCGACTTCCCACCCAGGATCAGCTGGTCCAGGACTTCGGCGTGAGCTACCCGTCGATCCGGGAGGCGCTGCGCATCCTGGAGACCGAGGGGCTCGTCACCGTCCGCCGGGGCAATGTGGGCGGCGCGGAGGTGCACCGGCCCGACGAAACGTCGGCGGCCTATCACTTGGGGCTCGCACTCCAAGGCGCGCGCGTCACCCTCGGCGACCTCGCCGCCGGCCTGCGCACGCTGGAACCGCTCTGCGCCGCCGCGTGCGCCGAACGTCCCGACCGCGCCGAGACCGTCGTCCCCGCGCTCACCGAGAATGTCGAGAAGTCGGCCGAACTCATCGCCGACGGCGTCGCCTTCACCCACACCGCCCGCGAATTCCACGACCTCATCGTCTCGTTCACGCCGAACCTGACCGTCCGCTACGTCGTGAGCACCCTGGTCACCCTGTGGTCGGCCCAGGAGGAGGCGTGGGCGGAGGCGCTCACCCGGCGCGGAGAGTATCCCTCCGAGGCGGAGGCGACCGAAGCCGTGCGCACGCACCGCCGCATCACCCGGGAGATCGCGGAAGGTCGGGCCGCCGAGGCCGAACGCCTGTATCGCACCCATCTCGCCGCCACCCAGGCCGTCGTGCTGCAACGCTTCGACGACGGGATGGTGAACGCTTCCTCAGCGGGCGCGCGCCTGACCCTCCAGTCCAGCCTCCGCTCGCAGATCTGAGTTCACCGGCTCCGGGACGTCCGCGCACGTCACATGTCCCGATCTGCACTCGAAACGGTCGGCTCTATATTGCTTCCCAGCGTTACCCTCGCGTACGATAATGCCGTTTTCGAATAGCGAAATGATGTTGCGCAAAGCGGCTGCGCGGCACCGCAGAGCCATTTCGGTTCCGGGGGAATTTTAGAGCTCGATCCACTCGGCACCGGCCGAGTGCGAACTGTGCGATCTTACTGAACAGCGTTGTAGCACAGGCAGTTCGACACTGCTTCCATACGCTTCACGGCGACTCTACGAGCCCTCGACACTGCCCCCGCCTTCGCCTTCGCACCTCGGAGTCACCGCGCGACGACCCCGCCCGACGGTAATAACAAGGTAAGTATTGCAATCTTTGTGAGGATTGAAGTAGCGTGGCCCACGACACACAGCCTGCGCCCTTCGG
Source organism: Nocardia sp. NPDC003999 (assembly GCF_053604885.1). Classification (NCBI taxonomy): domain Bacteria; kingdom Bacillati; phylum Actinomycetota; class Actinomycetes; order Mycobacteriales; family Nocardiaceae; genus Nocardia; species Nocardia sp. NPDC003999. The sequence goes on along the minus strand of NZ_JBSGIB010000003.1, from coordinate 388,688 downwards.
GCCGGTACCCGTCGTCCGGCGCAGACCGGCCGGGTAGTGCCACATCTCCGATATGACTTTCTCATCGCATGGGAGGCCCCGCCTTGACTCGAGGGGCGCGCTACAGCACCACCACACCGATAGCCCTCGCCGAGGGGTGGAGCGTCCAACGTCTCACCCCACCGAGCCGACTGTTCGGCGCCAACGGCCTACGGACGGGAACCGACGGCCGGATCTACGTGGCTCAGGTGGCCGGCAGCCAGATCAGCGCGCTGGACGTCACCACCGGCGACCTGGAGACCGTCAGCGCCAAGGGCAGCGACATCGTCGCCCCCGACGACCTGGCCTTCGATCCCGAAGGCAATCTCATCGCCACCGAGTACATGGACGCACGGGTCAGCGTGCGCGGCACCGACGGCCGCACCCGCGTGATCCGCGGCGATCTGCCCGGCGCCAACGGCATCACGGTGCACAACGGCCGGTTGTTCGTCAACGAATGCCGGATCGGCGGTCGCCTCATGGAACTGCCGCTGGACGGCAGCGCGCCGCGCATCCTGCAGGACAACTTGCCGATGCCCAACGCCATGGAGGTCGGCCCGGACGGTCTCCTCTACTACCCGGTCATGGGCACCAACGACATCTGGCGGATCGACCCCGACGGGGGCGCTCCCGAACGGGTCGCGGGCGATCTCGGCGTGCCCGACTCGGTCAAGTTCGACTCCGCGGGCTTCATCGTCTCCACCCAGGTGCAGACCGGCGAGGTGCTGCGCATCGATCCGCGCACGGGAGACCGTCGGGTGCTGGCGCATCTGGACCCCGGCCTGGACAACTGCACCTTCGTCGGCGACCGCCTGTTCGTGTCCAACTTCTCTGGCGAGATCACCGAGATCCGCACCGACGGCGCGACCCGGTCCATCCTCGAAGGCGGCCTGCTGTGGCCGCTGGACCTGACCGTCGGCCACGACGGCTTGCTCTACGTCGCCGACGGCACCTTCTTCTACGTCTTGCGCGACGGCCAATTGCGCACGGTCGCATCGCTTTTCAGTGCAGGCAATCCCGGCTACGTGCGCGGCGTCAGCGCGGTCGGACCCGGCGAGTTCCTGTGCGCCACCTCCACCGGGCAGGTCTCGTACTACCGGCCGGGTACGGCCGAGGAGCCCGTGGTGGTGGCCGAGGGATTCGACCAGCTCTACGGCGTGGCGGCGACCGCGAACGGAACGATCGTGACCGCGGAACTCGGCGCGGGCCGGGTGCTGTCCATCCGGTCCGGTCAGGTCGAAACGCTGGCCGCCGGGCTGCACGCTCCGATGGGTGTCGCCTTCGGCCCGGACGGAACCGTTCTGGTCTCCGAATCCGGGGCGGGGCGGATCCTTTCGGTGAGCGGCGCCGGGACCGACACGGTGCTGGACGGACTGGAGACGCCGCAGGGAATCCTGGTGCGCGGCAGCCAATTGCTCGTGCTCGACGTCGGCGCCAAGACATTGGTCGCCGTCGATCTCGAGACCAAGGCGCGACAGACGATCGCCGCCGGTCTCCCGGTCGGCGCGCCGCCCGGCGTGGTCGCCAAACCGCTGCGTGGCACCCCGCCGTTCTCCGGACCGATGGGACCGTTCGCGGGCATCGCCGCCGGACCGGACGGCACGCTCTATCTGTCCGCCGACGCCGAGGGCAGTGTGCTGGCACTGCACGAAAAGGCGTGATGCGGTTATGACCGACGACGGCACATCGGACTTCTTCGGCCTGCGGGGACGCGTCGTCATCGTCGCGGGCGCGGGCGGTGGCGGCATCGGCACCGCGGTGACCCGCCTGATCGCCCGTGCGGGCGCCACCGTGATCGGGGTGAGCCGATCACCGGAGAATCTCGGCAAGCATGTCGAACCGCTTGCCGCGAAGGGCCTTTCCGTCGTGTCCGTCGCGGCCGACGTCGGTACCGAGGAAGGCGTCGCGACCGTACTGGAACGCGCCCGCTCCACTCCCGGCGACCTGTACGGGCTGGTCAACGTTGCGGGCGGCGCCGCGGTGCGCACCTGGATGCCCGCTACCCGGGTGACCAGGGCGGACTGGCGCGCGTTATTCGCCCAGAACCTGGAGACGATGTTCTTCATGAGCCAGGCGGTGGCCGCGGAACTGAAGTCGCAGGGCCGTCCCGGTTCGCTGGTGTCGCTCTCCTCGATCAGCGGCATGAACACCGCACCGTTCCACATCGCCTACGGCACCGCCAAGGCGGCGCTGGTGGCGGCGACCAGGACCCTGGCGGTGGAGCTGGCCCAGGACGGCATCCGGGTGAACGCCATCGCGCCCGGCGTCACCGAGACGCCGGCCTCCGGCACCTACGTCGGCGACGACCCCCCGCGCGACCGTCGCGCCATCGCCATGGGCAGGCGCGGACGCCCGGAGGAACAGGCGGGACCGATCCTGTTCCTGCTGTCGGACCTGTCGAGCTACATCACGGGGCAGACGCTGCTCGTGGACGGTGGCCTGAATCTCAAGTGGACCCATCTCGGCGAGGACCACACCTCACTGTTCCTCGAGGACGAGAGTTTCCGCGCATCCATCACCCGCTGACGTACCCGAGTGGAGACCAGGAGCATGTCATGAGCGAAACGACCGACGAGGCAACGGCTTCCGCGACCGCCGAACCGCTGTCGACGCCGATGACGATCGGCGTCGAGGCGTACATCTCCCCGGACTACGCACGCGCCGAGGGGGACAAACTCTGGGCGAAGGTATGGCAGCAGGTCGAACGCGTCGAGGAGATTCCCCGGGTCGGCGACTTCCTCACCTATGAGATCCTCGACGACTCGATCATCGTCGTGCGCACGGCACCCGACACCATCCGGGCCTACCACAACGTGTGCGCCCACCGCGGCCGCAAGCTCGTCGACACCCCACCGGGCGCGCACGACGCCCGCGGTAGCCGCAAACAGTTCGTGTGCGGTTTCCACGGGTGGCGCTACGACCTGGATGGCCGCAACACCTTCGCCGCCGAGCGCGAGGATTGGACCTGCGGGCTCACCGAGCGCAACGACGGGCTGAGCCAGGTGCGGGTCGACACCTGGGGCGGCTGGATCTGGATCACCATGGACCCCGACGCCGAACCGCTGCGCGAGTACCTCGAACCCGCCGCGAGCCTGCTCGAACACTTCGAGCTGGAGAACATGCGTTACCGCTGGCGGCGGTGGCTGACCTTCGACTGCAACTGGAAGGTCGCCTTCGAGGCGTTCATGGAGACCTACCACGTGCCCTACACGCACCCGGAGTTCATGAACTTCGGCACCTTCCTCGGCTGGGCGCGGGCGCAGGGAAAGCACAGCAACATCGGCTACGACGCCCCCAAAGGCATGGAGGAGAACCAGGCCAAGGTGCGCCTCGGCAGCGGTCCCGACGCGCGGGTCTCCACCGCGACGCTGCAGAATTTCACCTGGGAGAACGCCAACACCAACACCACCAGCACGCTGGTCGACGTCGCGAACCGGCTGGTCGACGAACTGCCCGAGGGCACACCGGCCAACGAGGTGCTGCGCTACTGGCTCGACACCGCGCGCTCGGAGGACGAGGCGCGCGGCGTGGTGTGGCCGAAGGTCGACCCCGGCATCGTCGCCCAGGCGGGCACCGCGTGGCAGATCTTCCCGAACTTCCAGATCGGTCATGCGCTGAACAACATGCTGTGCTACCGGTTCCGGCCCTACGGCTACGACCCGGACAAGTGCGTCTTCGAGGCTGCGGTGTTCGAGCTCTTCCCGCCCGGCGAGGAGCCGAAGACCGAGTGGGAGTACACCCCCGTCGGTGATCCCGGCTGGCGAACCGTGCTCCCGCAGGACTTCTCGAACATGGCCGCGGTCCAGCAGGGCATGAAAAGCCGCGGCTTCTCCGGCCCCAAGCCCAATCCCTATCGCGAACGCAGTGTGGTGAATCTGCACCACAACCTCGCCCGGTACATGGGTACCGGCGAACCGCGCGAACTGAGCTGATCCAGGAATCCGAATGCACGAGTGCAAACCCACGGTCACGCCCGATGTCGATCGGGATGCCCTCCGCGCGAGATATCTCGCCGAACGCGACAAACGACTGCGTCCCGAGGGGCAGCGGCAATACCTGCTGACCGAGGGCGAATTCGCGGACTACTACGAAGAAGATCCATATCTGCCGGTCGTGCCGCGCGACCCGATCACCGACGAGATCGAGGTCGTGATCCTGGGCGGCGGCTTCGCGGGTCTCATCACCGCACACCGTCTCCAGCAGGCCGGCATCGACGATTTCCGGATCGTCGAGTTGGGCGGCGACTTCGGCGGAGTCTGGTACTGGAATCGCTACCCGGGCATCCAGGTCGACTCCGACAGCTACTGCTATCTGCCCTTGCTCGAAGAGACCGGCTACCTGCCGAAGGAGAAGTTCTCCTTCGGTGACGAATGCTACGAACACGCCCAGCGCATCGGAAAACACTTCGGCCTGTACGAGAAGGCGATCTTCCACACGCTGATCCGCTCGCTGGAATGGGACGAGCGGATCGACCGGTGGCGTATCGCCACCAACCGCGGCGACGACATCCGCGCCCGGTTCATCGTGATGGCCCAGGGCCCCTACAACCGGCCGAAACTGCCCGGCATACCGGGCATCACCGACTTCGATGGCCACACCTTCCACACCGCGCGCTGGGACTACGCCTACACCGGCGGCACGCTGAAGGGCGGGCTGGACAAGCTCGGCGACAAGAAGGTCGCCATCATCGGCACCGGCGCGAGCGGCATCGGGGCGATCCCGCACCTCGGCGCGAGCTCGGAGCATTTGTACGTGTTCCAGCGGACGCCGTCCTACATCTTCGAGCGCGGCAACACACCGACCGATCCCGAATGGGCGCGGTCGCTGCGGCCGGGCTGGCGGGAGGAGCGGCAGCGCAACTTCCACAACGCCGCCTACGCGTTCTATTCGCCGGGTGAGCCGGATCTGATCTGCGACGGGTGGACCGAGGTCGCGCGCAATGTGGCCGCTCTGCTGGACGCCACCGGCGGCTGGGCCGAGCTGGCGACCAATCCGCTGAAGATCGTGGAACTCAAGGAGGCCGAGGACTACCGGGCGATGGAGCGGGTGCGCCGCCGGGTCGAGCAGATCGTCGAGGACGCGGCGACAGCCGAGCGGCTCAAGCCGTACTACCGGCACCTGTGCAAACGACCGGGCTTCAGCGACAACTACCTGCCCACCTTCAACCGCCCGAACGTCACGCTGATCGACGTCTCCGACACCAAAGGCGTGGAGCGCATCACCGCGAAGGGCATCATCGCGCACGGCGTCGAATACGAGGTCGACTGCATCGTCTTCGCCAGCGGGTTCGAGATCAGCAGTGACATCGACCGCAGGCTCGCCATCCAGCCGTTCACCGGGCGGGGCGGCCGGTCCCTCTACGACCACTGGGACAAGGGATTCCGCACGTTGCACGGCATCCTGTCGCACGGCTTCCCGAACCACTTCGCCACCGGGTTCGTCCAGGGCGGGGTGACCGCGTCCACGACGCGGATGTTCGAACAGCAGGCCGACCACATCGCCTACATCATCAAGGAGACGCTGGCCAGGGGCGCGACCACGGTGGAGCCCAGCGCGGCCGCCGAGGAGGCGTGGATCGCGACCATCCGGGCGAACTCGTTCGACAACAGCAACTTCGTCCGGGAGTGCACCCCGGGTTACTACAACAGCGAAGGCGAGCCGAACGGGCGGTCGTTCCTCGGTGACCCCTTCTGGGGCGGCTTCTACGTGCTCGAGGACCTGCTGCGGAAATGGCGCGACGAGGGCCGGTTGGAGGGTCTCGTCCTCGGCAGTTGACAAGACCGGACACCACGACGCCCTGGAGAGGACCGATCACGTTGCCAGAACTCGGATTCGACGATCGCGTAGCCGTGATCACCGGCGCAGGACGGGGACTGGGCCGCGCCTATGCCTTGCTGCTCGCTTCGAAGGGAGCCAAGGTGGTGGTCAACGACCTGGGCAGCAGCGTGCGCGGCGACGAGGTCGAGGCGAACCCGGCCGCGGAGGTGACCGCCGAGATCGAGGCGGCGGGCGGAACGGCCGTCGCCTGCACGGAGTCGGTGGCCACCGCCGAGGGCGGGCGCGCGATCATCGGCACGGCGCTCGACCACTACGGCCGCCTGGACATCCTCGTGCACAACGCGGGTAACGTCCGTTACGGCTCGCTGCGGGAACTCAGCTACGAGGATTTCGACGCGGTGCTCGACGTGCATCTGCGCGGCGCCTTTCACGTCGTCCGGCCCGCCTTCCCGGTCATGGCCGACGCCGGGTACGGCCGCGTGGTGCTCACCTCGTCGATCGGCGGGTTGTACGGCAACAAGGGCGTCGCGAACTACGCCGTGTCCAAGGCGGGCATGATCGGCCTGTCCAATGTGATCGCCCTGGAGGGCGCCGAGTCGGGCGTGCTCAGCAACGTCATCGTGCCCGCGGCGGTGACCCGGCTGGCCGACGGATCGGACACTTCCGCCTACCCGCCCATGGGGCCGGAACTGGCGGCGCCGACCGTCGGCTGGCTGGTCCACGAGTCCTGCTCGATCACCGGCGAGATGCTGGTGTCCGTTGCGGGGCGGGTGGCGCGCGCCTACATCGCCGAGACGCCCGGGGTCTACCGCCCCGCATGGACGATCGAGCAGATCGCCGAGCGGATCGACGCCATCCGCGACACGACCGGCTCCTGGCTCCTGCCCGCCGTCCCCACGGGGCACAGCGATCACATCAGGAAGAGTTTCGAGTTAGCCACGGAGGCAGCACAGCATGTCCGTTAAGGTCTACGAACGCATTCTTCAGCTCTTCGAAGCCGAGGGCATCGACACGGTGTTCGGCATTCCCGACCCGAATTTCGTGCACATGTTCCACCTGGCCGAGGAACGCGGCTGGAACGTCGTCGCACCCCATCACGAGGAATCCGCGGGTTTCATGGCCGAGGCGGTGTCCCGGATGACCGGCAAGGCCGCGGTGTGCATCGGCACGCTCGGGCCGGGTGTGGCCAATCTCGCGGGCGCGATGATGTGCGCCAAGGTCGAGAACTCGCCGGTGATCTTCCTCGGCGGCCAGCGCGCCAGGATCACCGAACAGCGTGTGCGGCGCGGGCGCATCCAATTCGTCAAGCAGGCCGAGCTGTTCACGCCGTCGGTGAAGTACAGCGCCAGCATCGAATACGCCGACCAGACCGACGAGATCATCCGCGAGGGCCTGCGCAGAGCGCTCACCGGAACCCCCGGCCCGGTCTACATCGAGTGGCCCAAGCACATCATCCAGGAAGAACTCGACGTTCCGGAACCGTTGCCGCCCAGCCGGTATCGCCTCGTCGGGCAGACCGCAGGCCAGGACCGGATCGAAGAAGCGGCGCGGCTGGTCCGTGCGGCGCGGCAGCCGATTCTGCTCGTCGGCCACGGTGTGCACACCGCGCGCGCAGCGGCGTCGGTGCGCGCGCTCGCCGAGGTGGTCGGCGCCCCGGTCATCCAGACATCCGGCGGCACCTCGTATATCGAGGGACTGGAGGACCGCACGTTCGCGTACGGATTCTCGCCGTCGTCCATCGACGCGGTGGTGCGCTCCGATCTGTGCCTCGCCATCGGCACGGAACTCGGCGAACCCGTCCATTACGGCGTCGGCCGGCACTGGGTGGCGAACGAGGCGAACCGGAAATGGGTTCTGGTGGAACAGAATCCGGAAGCCATCGGGGTCAACCGGCCGATCGACGTTCCGCTCGTCGGCGACCTGCGCGCGATCGTCCCGCAGCTGGTCGACGCGCTGAAGGACACGCCGCGCACGCCGTCGCCGGAGCTGGCGGATTGGATCGAGCAGGACGCCGCCCGGCTCGCGGAGCTGGCCGAAACGGCGCCGTCGGGCCGGTCCCCGGTGCATCCCGCGCGGCTGATCGTCGAGGCGACGAAGGTCTTTCCCGCCGACGGCATCATGGTCCGCGACGGCGGCGCGACCACGATCTTCGGCTGGACCTATTCCCAGGCCAAGCCGCACGACGTGATCTGGAACCAGAACTTCGGCCATCTCGGCACCGGCCTGCCCTACGCCGTCGGCGCCTCGGTGGCCGAGGGCCGGAAGCGTCCGGTCATGCTGATCACCGGCGACTCGTCGTTCCTGTTCCACATCGGCGAGCTGGAGACCGCGGCGCGGCTGAACCTGCCGCTGGTGTGCGTGGTGGCCGTCGACTACGCCTGGGGCCTCGAAGTCGGCGTGTACAAGGGCCTTTTCGGGCAGGGGTCGCGAGAGACCGGCACGCATTGGAGCACCGACACCCGGCTGGACAAAATCGCCGAGGGCTTCGGCTGCTACGGCGAATACGTCGACCGCGACGAGGACATCGCCCCCGCCATCAAAAAGGCTTACGCCAGCGGCAAGCCGGGCGTCATCCACGTGGCCGTCGATCCGAAGGCGAACTCGGAGGAAATGCCGAGTTACGACGAGTTCCGCACCTGGTACGCGGAAGGGACACAGTAGTCATGCGCGAGTATTCCGAGTTCTACATCGGCGGCGCCTGGGTGCGCCCGGCCGAGGCGCGGTCCTTCGAGGTCGTGAATCCGGCGACCGAGGAGGTGTGCGGCATCGTCGCCACCGGGTCGGCCGCCGACGTGGACCGGGCGGTCGCGGCCGCCCGCGAAGCATTCCCCGCCTGGTCGGCGACCACGGTACGCGAGCGGGTCGAGTTGTTGCACGCCATCGGCGCGGAGTACGGCAAGCGCGCGGGCGACCTCGCCGCGGCGCTGACCGAGGAGATGGGCGCGCCGAGCGCGCTGGCGGGCGGCTTCCAGGTCGATCTCGGAGCCGGGCACCTGGCCACCGCCATCGAAGTGCTGGAAAACTTCGTCTTCGAACAGCGGCGCGGCGCCACGCTGGTGGTCAAGGAACCCATCGGCGTCTGCGGCCTGATCACACCGTGGAACTGGCCGATGAGCCTGATCGCCGTGAAGGTCTTCCCCGCGCTGGCCACCGGCTGCACCACGGTGCTCAAACCCTCGGAACGCTCGCCGTTCACGGGACAGATCTTCGCCGAGATACTCGACGCCGCAGGCGTTCCCGCCGGCGTGTTCAATCTGGTCCATGGCGACGGTCCCAGCGTCGGAGTGCCGCTGTCGTCGCATCCGGACGTGGATCTGATCTCGTTCACCGGTTCCACCCGCGCGGGCATCGAGATCGCGCGCAACGCCGCGCCCAGCGTCAAGCGGGTCACCCAGGAACTCGGCGGGAAGAGCGCGAACATCGTGCTCGACGACGCGGACTTCGCCGCCAACGTCGCTGCCGCGATCGGTCCGATGATGATGAATTCCGGCCAGACCTGCAGCGCGCTGTCGCGCATGCTGGTCCCCCGCGCCCGCATGGACGAGGCCGTCGACGCCGCCCGCGAGGCCGCCGCCCTGCTCACCGTCGGCGACCCCACCGGGGACGCGGCACTGGGCCCCGTCGTATCCGGTTCGCAGTTCGAGAAGATCCAGTCGCTCATCCAGAAGGGCATCGACGAAGGAGCCACGGTGGTGATCGGCGGAACCGGCCGACCCGACGGCCTCACCAAGGGCTATTACGTGAAACCGACCGTGTTCGCGAACGTCACCAACGATATGACCATAGCCCGCGAGGAGATCTTCGGCCCGGTTCTGGCCATCCTCGGTTACGACAGCATCGATCACGCCGTCGAGATCGCCAACGACACCGAATACGGGCTCGCGGGCAACGTCGCGGGCGCCGATCCGGACCGGGCTCGCGCCGTGGCCCGCCGCATCCGGGCGGGTTGGGTCACCATCAACGACGCCTTCGACTTCCACGCGCCCTTCGGCGGCTATCGCAAGAGCGGAAACGGCCGGGAATGGGGCGAATTCGGTTTCCACGACTACTTGGAGATCAAGGGCATCCTCGGGTACGCGCCGGACGAGACCGGGACGTAGTGAGGGGATGAGGCCGACGACGCCCACAGGGGCGCCGGGCGGGTAGCGACGGGACACGCCCGCCCGATCGGCCGGCGCTCGCCACGGCTCGGTCAGCCTTCGGGCCAGACGTCCTTCAGCAGCAGCGCGGCATCGGCAGACTGGCGCACGCCCGCCGCATACGCGGGAGCAAGCGCCGCCGAGTCGAACACGTCGATTCCGAACGCGGCGACGCCTTCCTCGTCGGGGACAATGGAAACCTCTGTCGCCGAGCCCAACTCGCGATCGCTGGGGATGCGCGGGAACATGTGCGCCAAGGGTTCGAGGATAACCACGACATCCGCGCCCGCGGCCAGGTCCGCGTTGACCGGCGAGCGCAACCCGCCGTCGAAGTAGTGGCGGCCATCGATCGGGACCGGCGGGAAGACACCGGGCACCGCCGTGCTGGACGCCAGCGCTTCGGGCAACGACGCGGCGCCGTCCTTGGTCCATGCCCGCAATTCACCAGTGGTGATGTCGATCGCGGTCACGACGAGATCGCGCGCCGGCCACTGCGCCACACCGGCCAGCCCGCCGATACGCGCGATGTGCTCGTCCGGATCACCGGCCTGCGCGGCCAGCGCCAGCTCCCCCGCCCGGCGGCGCGCCTGGGCCGGATCCTGGCCGGGGGCGCGCAGCACGGCGAATATCTCCGCGATTCGCGCCGGATCCGCCCGCACCGCCGGCGCCGACGTGGACGGCGGCCGCAACAAGCGCGCCGGATCGCCACCGTCGGCCAGGACCGCACCGACCACCGAGCCGGCGGAGGTCCCCACGAACCGGTCGGCCAGCGTCAAGTCGATCCCGTTGTCCCGCAGCCCCGTGGCCAGTCCCGCCAACCACGTCAGACCGACCGGGCCACCCCCGCCCAGCACCAGCGCGACCGAGAAACCCTTGGATGACACCGTGTCCGACATGACGCCAGCCTATCCACACCGGCCCCGGCCGACCGCTTGCTCATTCGGCCGACTCGTCGACCGGGCCCCGCGATCCCTCAACGGTGATAGATCTCCACGACGGCGTTGCCGATCACCCCGAAGAGACCGGGACCCCAGTTCATGCACCCTGTCGTCGTACGCTGCCCGTTCGGCGTGAAGGGATAACTGAGCTGGACATAGGAACCGACCGCGTACAGCGGGAACGGCCCCGAGCTGTAGATGCCTACGCATTCCACGGCAAGATGTATTCGGCTCCCTCGAGCTCGTCGGGTTGGCAGACCGCCGAAGCGCTGAACAGATCCCGCTCGACGACGCAATCCCGCGGCGTCGCCTGAGCCGGGCCCGAACCGGCGACCGCCACGAAGGCCGGCACCGGAATCCCGGCGACCCCGAGCCGCGCGAGTGCGGCGACAGTGCTTTTCATCGAAGCTCCACATCATCTCGCCACGGGGCGGTAGCCGGTCAGCTTTGTTTCCGCTGGCGCTCTCGCAACACGTGGGAACGCAATCGTGAGAATCCCTTGACCCGCACGCTGCGCAGATGGCGCAAGAGGAATTGGTCGTCGTCATCCAGAGCCGCGGCGGCGCCGTCGTCGAGGAGGACGGTCCCAGGGCGGGCCACGCCGGTGAGCCGAGCGGCGACGTTGACCACCGTGCCGTAGAGGTCGCCGAAGCGGGTGAGGACGGGCCCGTACGCCAGGCCCACCCGGATCTGGGGCATTTCCGGAACGGTTTGCGCCGCTCGGGCGACCGCCGCGTGCATCGCCAGGGCGATTCGCGCACCGTCGCGGGCATTCTCGGCGGCGAACATCACCTCGTCGCCCACGTTCTTGATCACCCAGCCGCCGTGGGCGGTGACCGCTTCGGTGGTGGTGGTCTCGAATGTCTCCAGCAGATCCGTCAACTCGTCGAGGTCGAGGTGACGGGAAAGCCGGGTGTAGCCGACCATATCGGCGAAGCCGACGAGCAGTTGGCGTGTGGCGCCATCGGATTCGAGTGAGCGGCTCAGCGCCGCGGCGAGATGTCGTTGCCACGCGTACTGCTGCAGATCGGTGAGCACCGCGATGGTCCGGGCAGTGGCCTGGCGGTTCGATTCGGACATCGACTGCCCGCCTTCGGCGGCGATGCGGCTGCCGATCTCACGGGCGATCAGATCCGCCTGCCACTCGGCCAGTCGCGCCATCGCCTGACCGACACTGCGGGCGGCGGCGATCTGACTCTGCTCGCTCGCCCCCGCGACCGGGTCCATCGCGGTGAAGTGGCGCACCGCGGCGATGTCGGCATCGGTGAACACCACGTCGTCGTCACTCGCCGTGGCGGGGAAGCCGAGCGCCACCCACAGCTTCTTGGCCCGTTCGACAGACACTCCGGAAAGCTCGGCCACCTGGGCGCGCGTGTACCGTCGTGGGCCGCCGAGCAACGACTGCTCGACCACAGCGTCGACCACGTCGGTCACCGCACCGGATTCGATCACCCCGCCAGTACAGCACATGCGGCGGCGACCGGCGCCCGATGATTCATGCCCAGATTCGCGACAGCGCCGAACGGGAGTACGTCTGCTGGGGCGTCACGGTGATCAGGTCGCAAACCTCGACGAGTTCGCCCGGCACCGCATTGCCGAAGTGGTGCAGACCCGGTGCGATCACGGCGTCGACGCCGAAGGTGCGAACGACGTCGACGAGGCGATCCACCGGTGCGTCGGTGCCGGCGCCGAAGGTCACCGTCTTACACAACTCGTAACCCAGGCGTTTTGCCATACTCCGCATCTGCGCTTCGTCCCAATCCTGGGACACACCCGAGACGTCCTTGCGGAGATATCCCAGTGCGGGTGGTTTGGCCCTCATCGGTACTCCCTTGCCGCGTTGCCGAAGTAGTCGAAGCGCCTGCACTCCTGCGGCTCGCGCGGTGTCGGCGCATCGAATTGCAGGCTGAGCAAGTTATTGACATCATATGTTGTCAACAGCAGTCGATGTCAACATGTGAGGCGTTCGACAAAGCGACTTTCCGGCATCGCCCGCACCGAGCGTACCGCCGAAGGGCGAGCTGCGCCGGTTGCGCCGCCTGGCGATGGGATTCGTTGAACCACAACATTTTTCGGTAACAGACCGGACACGGGGTGGTGTCGGGACACAGCCTTCGAACCGGCGGTCCATTCCCATGGACGACGCGGCCGATGCGTCGGCTATTCCAGAATTCCGGTCTGCCTGCCCGCGCCGGGCGCCTGGGTCAGTGGCCGCCGCGCCAAGACCGCACCGAGGGCGATCATGCCCGCGCCGAGCACGAAATGCAGCCAATTGTCGGCCGTATCGAGCGGCACGAAGTTCGCGTCGCTGCCGGGGTTCACGACGAGTCCGTACAGCCACAGCACGAGATAGAGGGCACCGCCGCCGAGGAGGAACGCGCGCGCCGACGGAGCCGTGCGGGCGGCCAGCACTCCGGCGAGGCCGAAAGCCAGATGGACCGCGTTGTGCAGCACCGACACGCTGAACAGACCGAGCAACTGGGCCTGCGAGTGATGTCCCGCCCAATCGAGTTCGCCGTAATCGGTCGTGATCCCCGGAATGAACCCCAGGATCCCGACCAGGAGGAACGCGGCTCCCACCGCCATGGCGGCGACCTGAAGAGGAGACCGCCGATCCGTTGTCGCGCCCGGTGTGGAATTGGACATCGCCGAACCAGCCCTTTCGGTGTGGGTGGACCTCCGTCCCCACCGTGCTACCCGGGCGACAACGAGGCAAACAACGACAGCCCAGCCCGGCGGGACGACATCGCCCCGCAGCGAGCGGCAGAGTCCGAGCACCGCCCATCGCGACGAACGAGCGAGACATGGTCGTGCTGAGACGCCACCCACATACTGTGCGACAGAGGCACTTTCGTGATTAGCATCTCCTCCGTTCGGCGCACCGAAAGCCACGGCGGCGAAAGCATCGGCGTTCGCGCTGGTTATTCCGTTCGCAGCGGGGTCGGTCGCGGCTTTCGGACACGATTGCGGAGGCATCGGCCCCGCGCCGCGGACTCGCGCGCGCCATCCGGTCGGTGAATACTGTTGACGACTCGAAAACAACTGTCCGCCTTGGTAAGCCGACGCAGTCTGTCAACCGGATGGTGATGCCAGGGAGGCAAGGACCGTGTTGGTCTGGTGTGTTGTGACGATGATCGTGGTCGTTCTGCTGGGAGGAGCGGCGTCGGCGATGGCATGGGATCCGCGGGGGCGTCGCCGCTCGGCCGCCGCTACGCCGGTTCCGGTGTCGGTGACCTCGGAGTCCACCGTGCCGAACCAGGGCGAGTGGCCGCGCACACGGTGAACGCGACGTCCGGCCCGCAAGAGGGATACCCGGACGAGTGCACGGGCGCGGTAGCGACGATGCGCCGGCCGCTGTCGCCGGAGGCGCGTTTGCGGCCGCATTGCTCGCTTTAGCACCTTCCGTCATCAGCGGCATACTCGGAATCTCTCGGGCGCATTCTGTTCGCACGAAGGTGCGGTCGTAGCCTTCCCCCGGATCGGGATCGCACCGGCGGCAAGATCGTCCGCACCACCGCCGAACTTTTGCCGGGAAGCATCGTCGTCCCCGCGATTTCCGATCACGCTGATCGAGTCCATTGCTGCCGATTCACGATCCGAGGCACGGTTGTCCAGGGCAGGCAGGCGGTTGGAGGCGTGGTGGCGAACGGATCAGCCCGGACATTCCGGTGTCCGGGGTCATGAGCTACGGGAGAGGCGCACTGCTCGCCGCGGCCGCCGACAGCGAGGCCGGGCAGGACCCCCGCACCCTGCGCAGCGGGCTGGCGATCATGCTGCGCGGGTGCGGGCGGGCACCGGGCGCCGCCGCGGTCGCGATCGGCTCCGGCCTGGTGAACGCGTGCTGCATGGTGCTCGCCGCGAGAGCCGTCGGATGGAGTACGGAGCACGTGGTGGTCGCGAGCTTCGCCGAGGGCCGTTTCCTGGCGGGCGCCGCCGCGACCGGTGCGGCCTTCGTGCTGGCGGTCTCGCTGCTGCGCATCGCGACGATCATCCTGCGCGGTGTGGCGACCGGCACGGTGCAATACCGCAACGAGGCCCAGACCCGCAAAGCCGTGGTCGCGCAATACCTGCGGCTGGGCATCGCCTGGCATCGCCGCAGGCCGGCTGGGCAACTGGTCTCCCGCGCGATCTCCGACGTGGAGACGGCCTGGGATCCCATGCAGCACTTCCCTTTCGCGGTCGGTATGACCGCCATGCTGCTGTTGGTCATGGTCGACATCGCGCTCGCCGACCTCTGGCTCGCTCTGATCGCGCTGGTGCTCATCCCGCTGGTGCTGGCCGCGAATCTGCTCTACCAACGGGTGCTCGCACCGCGGGCCCGGGCGGCTCAGCAGCAGCGAGCACTGGTCAGCGGGCTCGCGCACGAGGCCATCGCCGGACGGCAGGTGGTGCGCACCCTCGGCATCGGCGATCGGGAGATCGATCGTTTCGCGGCGGCCGCCGACGCCTCCCGCGCGGCGAACCGGCACATGGGCAACGCGAGCGCCGTCTTCGACCCCGCGATCGAGCTGATGCCGCCCCTGGCGGCGCTGGCCATCCTGGCCGTCGGCGTGGCACGGGTCGACGCCGGGCTGCTCGGCGTCGGCGCCCTGGTGGAGGTGATCTACCTGCTCATCACCACCGCGATTCCGCTCAACGTCATCGCCCGCTTCCTCGGCGTGCTACCGCTGGGCGTGGCGGGGCAGACCCGAGTCGACCACGTACTCACCGCCGCCGACCGCCCGGCGCACGGGCAGCTCCCACTCGGCGCGCACGATCGCGGCGTCGCCGTGCAGCTCGCCGGAGCCGGTTACGGCTACACCGGCGACACCCGCGCGGTGCGCGACCTGACCGTACGGGTACGTCCCGGCGCCGTACTGGCGGTGGTCGGCGCGACCGGCGCGGGCAAGAGCACGCTGCTGGCGCTGCTGGCGCATCTGCTCGAGGCCGACCGGGGCGCGGTCGCGCTCACCGGGGTCGACACCCGGCGCCTCGCACCGGACGCGGTGCGCCGCCGGACCGCGCTGGTCACCCAGAACGCCTTCTTGTTCGCCGACACCGCTCGCGCCAACATCACCCTCGGCGCCGCGGCCTCGGACGAAGAGATCGAGCGCGCGCTGCGCATCGCCGACGCCGCGGGGTTCGTCGGCCGCCTCCCCGACGGCCTGGACACCTACCTCAGCGAAACCGTGCAACTCTCCGGTGGTCAACGTCAGCGGTTGGCGCTGGCGCGCGCCGTCTTCCGCCGCCCCGGCCTGCTCCTGCTCGACGACGCCACCTCCGCGCTGGATCCCCTGGTGGAGCGGACCGTGGTGGAGGCGCTGCGCGCCGAGTACGCGGGCGACGACCGCCGCACCACGGTGGTGCTGGTCGGGCATCGCGCCGCGACGGTCGGTCTCGCCGACACCGTGGTTTTCCTCGCCGGTGGACGCATCGTCGCGCAGGGACGGCACGAGGACCTTCTCGCTACCGAACCGGCGTATCGCGCGCTGCTCGGCGCATACCACGCGTCCGATCAGACCGACACCATGGAGCCGGCGTGGTGAACACGAGTCCAACCGAGCCGACGGGACCCGACTACCGAACCACCGGTCTACTGCGCCGGGTGCGCCGCGACACCGTGCTGTCCCGCCGCACTCTCGCGGTGATCTTGCTACTGGCCGTCGTCGCGGCCTCCGGCCGGATCGTCATCCCCGTCACCATCCAATACGCCCTCGACCACGCGCTGCTCGGTGCGATCGACCAGGCCACCCGCGCACGCGTCGTGACCGGCGCCGTGTTCGCCGGAGTACTCGCGGTACTGCTGGCGATGCTCGCTTCCGCGTTGATGAACCACCGGGTCATCCGCACCGTCGAGCAGGCACTGCTGGATCTGCGGGTGGCCGCCTTCGCCCGCATCCTGCGCCTTTCCCCCGCCCATCCCCGCGCGGATTCCGCAGGCGCTCTCGTCGCGCGCGTCACCAACGACGTCGACGTGGTCACGCTGTACGCCCAGTCCGGCGGAATCACACTGGTGCAGAACATCTCTCAGATGCTGCTGGCGCTCGTGGTGATGCTGGTCTACTCGTGGCCGCTCGCGCTGCTCGTGCTATTGATCGGCATCGGCGTCCCGGTCGCGGGCCACACGTTGCAGCAGTGGGTGGCGCGCCGCTTCGATGCCGTGCGCCGAAGCATCGGCGAACTCTACGGCGGCCTGCTGGAAGTGCTCGTCGGCATCGACACCATCCGCGGTTACGGCATCGAGGAACGGATGCGCGCCCGCGCCGACACGCAGATCGACGCCGTTCTCGACGCCCAGCGGCGCACCCTGTGGCCGATGGGATTCAACGTCTCCATCGGCGAGGTCGCCAGCGGGCTCATCACCACCTCGGTGGTGGTGGCGGGCACCGCGGCCGGAATGGGCGTGCTGGGACCGGAACTCGGGCTCAGCGCGGGCGACATCGTCGCCTTCCTGTTCCTGGTGACCTTCTTCGTCCGACCCATGCAGTTCGCCGTCAGCAGCCTCGCCGACGCCCGCAATGCCGAGGCCGGCCTGCGGCGCGTGGTCGAAATCCTGGACATCCCCGAGGAATCCACGGCGGCTCGGCGCACAACGCTGCCATCCGGTCCGGCTACCGTGGAACTGCGCGGCGTCGGCTTCCACTACTCCCCCGACCGGCCCGCGTTACGCGGCCTGGACGTGCGTATCGCGCCCGGCGAGCACGTCGCCGTCGTCGGCGAGACCGGCTCCGGCAAGAGCACTTTCGCGAAACTCGTGACCCGGCAGCTGCTGCCGACCAGCGGCACGCTCACCCTGTGGGGTGTCGACCTCACCGAGATCGCCGACGAAGCACTCACCCGGCGGGTCGCGATCGTCCCGCAGGACGCCTTCCTCTTCGATCGCACCGTCGGCGAGAACATCGCGCTCGGTCGCGCGGGCGATTCCCGCGACGCCGTGCTCGACGTACTGGCCCGGCTCGGGTTGCGGGACTGGGTGCGGACTCTGCCGCAGGGACTGGAGACTCCGGTCGGCCAGCGCGGCGAGGCCTTGTCGGCGGGTGAACGCCAGCTCGTGGCCTTGGCCAGGACCGCACTGGTCGATCCGGATCTGCTCGTCCTCGACGAGGCCACCAGCGGCGTCGACGCGGGCACCGACGTGCGGGTGCAACACGCGCTGGCGCGCCTCACCCGCGGCCGCACCACCCTCACGATCGCGCATCGGATGCACACGGCCGAGACCGCCGATCGGGTGCTGCTCTTCCACGAGGGCCGGATCACCGAGGACGGCACCCACACCGAACTGCTCGAACGCGGCGGGCGCTACGCGCGCCTCCACGCGGTGTGGGCACGCGACACCGTGTCGCCCTCACAACGGATTCCCACCGACGTCGGCGGGTGATCCGGGGCGCGGCAGGCGATCACGGAAACGGCCGAGGCGGTCGCACCACACCGACGAAGTTCGTGCGATGGGTGACGCCACGCCTCGGCCGCCATTGCGACGAGCGGCTCAGCTGACGGAGACGCTGCCGCCCTTGGGCAGATACCCGATCTTCTCCACGGGCAGCTCGCCGACCACGGAACCGGTGCAGTCCCTTCCGGAGTACAGCGTGACGGCACGATCGGTGCTGTTGACGACGGTGATCTGGAACGTGGTGTAGAAAAGTCCGTCGGTGTTCAGGCAGCCCACCGGATCCGCGTGCAGTTCGCCGTTGATCCCCAGCGTGCCGACCGCGGCCTGCGCCGTCCCCGCCGACAGCATGGCCGCGGCCCCCGCCAGGGCCAGCGCACCGACAAACCCAGCAGTACGAATCATTCGTGCCTCCAGTTCTTTTCGATGTCGACCAACCCCGAAGCCGACTTCTGGTGAAAATGCGCCTGTGATTCTGTCACGAGTTCCAGCAGGACGGAACCGCGCTGGTCAGGCGCACGCGAACACGGCACCGCCCGGCCGGGCACCGGTGGCGCCCCGCCGAGCGGGCTCGTGATCAGGCGACAGCGCCCTCGGCGCGAAGGGCCTTGACCTCCCGGCGCACCCCGAACGCCACGATGATCTCCATGAGGCCGACGATGATCAGCCACACTCCGGCCAGGACGGCCAGCGTGGCCACCGACCGCACCGGCCAGACGATCAGCACGACACCGGCCGCCGCGGTGACGACCCCGAAGAGGACCTGCCACCAGCGTCCCGGCATCTCCGGTTCGGAGATGCCGGCCACCAGCAGCGCGATCCCGCGAAACAGCCAGCCGATGCCGATCCACAACCCGAGCAGCAGCAACGAGGCCAGTTCGTCGCGGAAGCAGAACACGCCGATCACGATGGACAGCACGCCGATGATGAACGCCAGCACCCGCAGGCCGGTGCTCGCCGGTGCGCCGAAGGCGGCGACCAGCTGCAGGAAGCCGGTGACCACGAGGTAGATGCCGAAGACGATGCCCGCCGCCGCCAGAGTGATGTCGGGCCAGACCAGGATCAGGATGCCGAGGATCACCGCGAAAACGCCGGTCAGCAGGATGGTTTGCCACGCACGGCGGGCAAGAGACTGCAGTGGACCCTCTACCACGCTGTTTGTCGTCATTCACTGATGCTATAGCCGCTCCACATGAGTTCTCTGGACATTTGCTGAGTGGGATTCCTCGCGGTTTTCCGGTAGGCGCGACAACGTTGCGCGGTGTTCACGTTTCGCTGTTCGAACGTCCGGGTAGTTATCCCTTAGTGACTCTTCCTTGGCGCCCCTGGGCTGAACGGGTGGGTCGGGGTTCGGTGAGACTCGGGTGGCTAGGAGAAGAGGGTGGCGGTTCTGCTCGTGTTGCAGGCGCGTGGGCTGGGTGATCTACTCACCGCGGTCCCGGCTCTACGTGCGCTGCGCCGGGCCAAACCGCACGATCGCATCGTTTTGGCGGCACCGCTGCGACTCAAACCGATCGTCGACCTGATCGCCTCGGTCGACGCCTTGATGCCGACCGCCGATCCGAGCGGCTTCCGCTGGGACGCGCCTCCCCCCGAGTTGGCGGTCAACCTGCACGGCTCGAGCGCCGAAAGTATCGTCACGCTGTCCAAGACCCGGGCCGAGCGCATACTCACCTTCCGCAATCCCGCGTTCCCCGAGTTGTCCGGCCCGGAGTGGGAACCGGACATGCACCAGGTGGACCGCTGGTGTCACCTGCTGGAGTACGACGGCATCGGCGCGGATCGCCGCAACCTCGGACTGGTTCCGCCGGTGTCGACGACCAGCCGCCGCGACTGCGTGGTCGTGCACGTCGGCGCGGGCGCACCGGCTCGCCGCTGGCCGGCGGACCGGTTCGCCGCCGTCGTCCGGCACCTGCTCGCCCTCGGGCGAGAGGTGGTTCTCACCGGGGACGAATACGAACGCCAACTCGCGCTGGGCATCGCCGCGCGGGCAGGCCTGCCCGTGGGCCGGGTGCTCGCCGGGCAGCAGAACCTCATCGACCTGGCCGCCACCGTCGCCGAGGCGGCCCTGGTGATCTGCGGAGACACCGGCGTGGCGCATCTGGCCACGGCGTTCGGCACCCGCACCGTCCTGTTGTTCGGCCCGACGCCGCCGCGGTGGGCGGGTCCGCCCGCGCACCTGCTCGGCAGGCACGCCGTGCTGTGGACCGGCCACGTCGGCGATCCGGACGCCGACACCCCCGACCCCGGTCTGTTGCAGATCGGCGTCACCGAGGTGATCAACGCCGTCGACAAGCAGCTGAGCAAGCGCAATTGGCCCGGCACGGGTACCGACCGCCGTAAGACGGCGTATCGACGCGTGGGATGACAGGCGTTCGGTGCGGTCGCACCGCCGCGGTCAAGCGTTCGCCGTCGCGGCGGTTTCGAGGGCCGCGGAATAGGCGGCGATCGCACTCGGCCAGAACTGCTCGAGGTAGTCGCGGGCGTCGGCGAGACCGCGCGGGTCGAGGGAATACAGCCTGCGGTTGCCGTCCGGCCGCATCATCACCAACCGCGCCTCGCGCAGCACACGCAGATGCTGTGAGACCGCCGAGCTGGTCACTCCGAGTTCTCGAGCGAGTTCGCCGACCGAGCGCGCGGCCTGCGGCAGGGCCTCGAAGATCGCGCGGCGGGTCGGGTCCGCCAGCGCCGTGATGGCACGAACTCCATTAGTCGCCACTCACACAGTCTGCGCACCCAGCTTTTCTCCGGTCAACTATCGACACGGCATCGTCTTCCCAGCTCGCATGGGAATCCGGCGCCTTTCGTCACCTTTCTGTGACCGGCGAGCTGGGTTTTTGCCCGGCGGTGACGGTTGCCACAGGATTGCGGATACCCGAGACGGCTGCCGTACGTTCGACGCATGCCCGTGACCTTTCCGTTACCGATCCGTCGCGCCGCGACGCGGTTGCGCCGTGATCGCGCCGCCGCCCGCGTCGTCGCCGCCTCCGCGGTCGTCACCGCCTCCTTCGGCATCCTCGCCGCGGCGCAGCAGGACGAGGACACCGACGCGTCCGCCCGTCTCGTCGCGGGGAAGATCGCCTCGGGCGAGATCCGCCCGGCCGAGGGCATGGCTCGATTCGCCGTCTTCACCCCGCCGACCGGTCCGGCGCCGCAGGCCGCCCCGATGCCCGCGCCCTCGGACGTGAACCGCATCGCGCAGAACTTCGCGCGCCCCATGACCGTCCGGCCCGCAGCGGGCGTGCTCACCTCGAATTTCGGCACGCGCTGGGGCGCGATGCACGCGGGCCTGGATTTCGGTGACCCGCTCGGAGCTCCGATCGCCGCGGTCACCGACGGCGTCGTGATCGAGGCCGGTCCCGCTTCGGGCTTCGGCCTGTGGGTGCGCGTGCAGCAGGACGACGGCACCATCGGCGTCTACGGCCACGTGAACGACATCCTCGCCACCGTCGGACAGCAGGTCCGCGCGGGCGACGTCATCGCGACGGTCGGCAATCGTGGCTACTCCACCGGCCCGCATCTGCACTACGAGGTCCGTCTGCCCGACGGCAGGCCGATCGATCCGCGGCCCTGGCTGGCCGGACGCGGCATCGACGTCGGGTATGCGCAGGAGGACTGATCTCGCGAACGGACCCGGCGACAACGCCGTCGCCCGCGAGGGCCGCGAACGCAACGACGCGTTCGCGGCCCGCTTCTTCTCTCCAGGCGGGCCGGGCACGCCGGGCACGACGGCCCGCGATCTCGCCGCGGGATCACATCGTGTGAGCCGACCGGACGAGCTGTGACAGCGAGCCGGGGCACGAGCTATGCGGCGGCATGTGCGTCTGCGGTACCGACCGATCGTGTCGCCCGATACCCGGGTACTAGGCGCGAATAGCGCCGCGGCGGGACGCCCTCCGGCGTCCGTGATTTCTACGTTCGGTCCATGTCCACAACATATTTCGCCACCGCGCCCGAAGACGGGTCGCGGGCGAGCGCGAAGACGGCGACGCGCGGGCGACTGCATCGGCCACTGCTGGGCACGGTCGCCGCGATGACGGCGCTCGTCCTGTTCTCCCTCGCGGCGATGCCGATCGACGACCGCACGCTGCTCGGCGAATCGGTCTGGCTCAAGCCGATGAAATTCGGCCTGGCGTTCGCGCTCTACAGCCTCACCCTGGCGTGGCTGCTGTCGTTGCCGCACAAGGGCAGCCGGGTCACCTGGTGGCTGGGCTCGGTGTTCGCGGTGACCGGATTCATCGATGTGGGATTCATCGTGCTGCAGGCCGCACGCGGCACGTTCAGCCACTTCAATACCGAGGACGACCCGGTGAACTCGATCGGGCAGATGGTCTTCGCCTCCGGCGTGCCCGGCCTGTTCCTGGCCAACCTGCTCATCGTGCTGATCTTGTCCTGGCAGCGTTTGGTGGACCGCCCGACCGCACGCGCTGTCCACGCCGGACTGGCACTGGCCGTGGCGGGCATGGCGCTGGGCTACCTGATGGGCTTCACCGGCAAGCAACTCGTCCGCGACAGTGACGGACGAATCGTCGAATTGGCCGCCGGGCACACGGTGCTGTCCGGCGCGGGCGATCTCGCCGCGCGCGACGCCACGCGCGGCATGCCGATCACGCACTGGAGCACGGTCGGCGGAGACCTGCGCGTTCCGCACTTCGTTGGGCTGCACGGCATCCAGGTGCTGCTGCTGGTGGCCGTCGCGCTCGCCTGGCTCGCTCCCCGGTACCGCTGGCTGCGCCCCGAACGCGCCCGCGCGGCCGTCGTGGGTGTGCTCGCGGCGGGCTACACCGGCCTGCTGGCGCTGGTCTTCTGGCAGGCGATGCGCGGCCAGTCGCTGGTCCACCCGGACACCGCCACCTGGTCGGCGGGCTGCGGACTCGCCGCGACCGTAGTCGCGCTGCTCGCCGCGGCGTATCTACGCCACCGCGACCGCGCCGCACACCCGAACCCGGCGGACCCGGTCAGCGCAGACGTTCCGCGTCACGGGTGAGCGCGACCAGCGTCTTGCCGAGCACGGCCAGCTCATCGGGCGTCGCCCCCTCCGCGATGGCGGTGGCGACGTCCTCGGCGGCGCAGCGGGCAGCGAACCAGCGATCGGCCAAGTCGGCGGCCTCCTGGGCACTGAGTACCACCGCGTCGTCGGGAATCCCCGTTCCCTTCAGACTGTTGCGGTGTTCGTAGGCGCGTTGGCGACAGGACTGGCGGCAGTACCGGCGACGGCGGCCGGCCTCCGATTCCACGATCTCCCGCCCACACCACTGGCAGGACAAGCGGCGCGACATGACGCAGAACACTAATAGCTCGCCATCCGCGGTCCACTCAGCGACCCCCGGCGAATCACCCGCCATCGGGCGCGACGAGTCCTGTGCGCCGCGGGCACTACAATGGAACGGTTCACCGCGGCCGCGTCGGGAACTATCGGCGCAGGCCCGATCGTTGTACATCAGGTCCGGCGGGTGCCACGCGCACTCGCGCGGACACGGTCGCAGCGCACGAAGACTCGAGCACACAGGGAGAGGCACACCATGGCAGATCGCGTACTCCGAGGCAGTCGGCTCGGAGCGGTGAGCTACGAGACCGATCGCGACCACGACCTGGCTCCGCGTCGGATCGCCCGGTACCGGACCGACAACGGCGAGGAATTCGACGTTCCCTTCGCCGACGACGCCGAGATCCCGCCGACCTGGCTGTGCCGCAACGGCCAGGAGGGCGTGCTGGTCGAAGGCACCAGCCAGGAGACCAAGAAGGTCAAGCCGCCGCGCACGCATTGGGACATGCTGCTGGAACGCCGCAGCAAGGAGGAGCTCGAGGAGTTGCTCAAGGAGCGCTTGGAGCTGCTCAAGACCCGCCGCCGCGCCTGACGGTTCGCGAATACTGAAACGGCCGCCGCATCGTCCGGATGCCGGCGGCCGTTCGCTGTTCGCGTGGTCGTGCGGGTCAGTGACTGGCCACCTTGCGGTAGCGCAGCAGCGCCAGCGGCACGGCCACCACGAGGATCGCCACCGAGCAGGCTGCCGCGTATTCGACGCTGTGGTCGGCGGCCCAGCCGCTGGGCGGGACGAAGGTGGGCGGCGAGTCGTTGTCGAACAGCTTTCGTCCCGCCGCCGACACCGCGGTGATCGGATTCCACTCGGCGATCGTGCGCAGCGGACCCGGCAGCGTCTCGGCCGAGATGAACGCCGAGGAGATGAACGTCAGCGGGAACAGCCAGATCAGTCCGGCGCTCTGTGCCACTTCGACGGTCGGCGACATCAGGCCCGTCAGCGCGCCGACCCAGGACATCGCGAAGGCGAACAGCAGGATCACCGCGAACGCCAGCACGGCGTCGGAGACGCTGCCGTGGATGCGCCAGCCCACGATGTACCCGCACCCGACCATCACCGCCAAACTCAGGATGTTGACCACCAGGTCCGACAGCGTGCGGCCCATCAGCACGGCCAGCCGCGACATCGGCAGCGCGCGCATCCGGTCGATGATGCCCTTCTGCAGGTCCCCGGCCAGGCCGACCGTGGTGAACGCGGCGTTGAACGCCACCGTCTGGGTGAAGATGCCCGCGAGCAGGAATTCGCGGTATTGGCCGCCGCCCAGCGAGGCGCCGAAGATGTAGGCGAACAAGAACACGAACATCAGCGGTTGGATCGTGGCCGTCACCAGCAGCGTCGGCACGCGCAGAATGGTGAGCAGATTGCGGTGCGCGACGATCGCGCTGTCCCGGAACAACCGCAGCCGCGGGGCGGAATTCGGTTGCGTCGCGGCCTTTTTCGGCTCCTGTTCCGCCTTCGCGGCGGCCTCCCCAACGATTGCCGTGCTCACGACATGATCTCCTCTTGTACGTCGTCGGTCTCCGGTTCCGTGACGGTCGCTCCGCTCGGTTTGCCGGTGAGGGAAAGGAATACGTCATCGAGGCTCGGCCGGTGCACGTTGGCGTCGACCACGCAGACGCCCGCGTCGTCGAGCCTGCGCAGCGCCTCCACCATCGTGCGCGAACCGTCGCCGACCACCACCGATACCTCGTCGGTGCCCGCCTCGTGGCCGGGCTCGCCGACGCCGACCTGCGCCAGCACGGCCAGCGCGGGCGCGGCGGCCTGTCCGGCGGCCAAGGTGACGGTGAGCCGGTCGCCGCCGATCGAGGTCTTCAGTTCGTCAGCCGAGCCGCGCGCGATGACCTGCCCGTGATCGATGACGGTGATGCGGTCGGCCAGCAGGTCGGCCTCTTCCAGATACTGCGTGGTGAGCAGCACCGTGGTGCCGTCGTCGACCAGGTCGCCGATCACCCCCCACATGTCCAGTCTGCCGCGCGGGTCCAGACCGGTGGTCGGCTCGTCCAGCACCACCACAGTGGGCCGGGCGACCAGCGCGCCCGCGAGGTCCAGCCGCCGGGCCATGCCGCCGGAGTAGGTTCCCGCTCTGCGGTGCGCGGCGTAGTCGAGCCCCAGGGCGCCGAGCAGTTCGGTGGCCCTGGCAGTCGCCTGCCGCGGCGACATCCCGTACAGCCTGGCCACCATGCGCAGGTTCTCGTAACCGGACAGATTGGCGTCGACGGCGGCGTACTGGCCGGATAGGCCGATCCGTTTGCGCGCCGCCGCGGGATCGCGCAGTACGTCGACGCCCGCCACGCGCACCGACCCGGCGGACGGCTTCAGCAGCGTGGTGACGATCCGCACGGTCGTCGTCTTGCCCGCGCCGTTGGGGCCGAGCAGACCCATCACGGTGCCCGTGGGAATCCGTAGGTCGATCTCGTCCAGCACGCGGACCCGGCCGTAGTTCTTCACCAGGCCGGTCACTTCCACCGCGAAACTCACCTGTGCGTCTCCTTCGTCTCCAGCCACCTCCGCAGCACCGGCCCGATCACCGCCAGTGCCTCCGGGGTGGTCATCGCGGAGTGCGCGCAGCGCAGCTCGTGGTCGTGGACGGCGCCGGTGACGTACGGCTCCCAGGCGTCGGCGCGCCGGTCGGGATCGGCCCGGTTGATCGGGTCGTCGCCCGCGCTGAAGAACAGCAGGTCGCCGTCGAACGGGCGGGGCCGGAAGCTGTGTGCGAGCACGGTGCCGTTGTCGTAGCCCGCGTAGAGCCGCTCCAGATGCTCGACGGTCAGCGCCGCGAACGGTCCGGACCGGGCGCGCAGCAGTTCGGCCGCCTCCCGAAGACTCATGCCGGGATCGATCTCCGCGCCGAGTTCGTCGCTGCCGAACTCCCCGACGATCTCGGCGACGCTCGGCGTCGCCTGGTCGAGCAGTTCGTCGGACAGGCGGTAGCTGTCCATCATCGACAGCAGCGCGACTTCGTCGCCCGCCTCTTGCAACTGCACGGCCATCTCCTGTGCGATCAATCCGCCGAGCGACCAGCCGAGCAGGTGGTAGGGCCCCTCGGGCTGGATCTCCTTGATCGCGGCCACGTAGTGGCTCGCGGCCTCGTCGATCGACGCGTAGCCGTCCTGCCCGGCGGCGTGCGGCGCCTGCAACCCGTACACCGGCCGGTCCCCCGGCAGATGCGCGAGCAATCCCGAGTAGCACCAAGCCAGACCGATCGCCGGATGCACACAGAACAGCGGCGCCCGGCTCGCCGCGGTACCCGGCCGGATCGGCAGCACCGGCGCCAGCATCGCCGCCACCGCGGCGCCCGAGGTCGCGCCCGCGTCGTCCAGCCGCGCCGCGATGGCGGCGGGCGTCGCGTCGCCGAACATCAACTGCACCGGCAGGTCGATGCCCGTCTCCCGCACGCGCGCGACGACTTTCGTGGCCAGCAGCGAGTTGCCGCCGAGTTCGAAGAAACCGTCGTCCGCGCCCACCGACTCCACACCGAGCACCTCGGCGAAAGCCGCGCACAGCGCCTCCTCCGTCGGGGTGGACGGGGCCCGATAGCCCTCACCCGTGGTGAACACCGGTTCCGGCAGCTTCGCCCGATCCAGCTTGCCCACGGGGCTCAGCGGAACCTCGTCGAGCAGCATGATCGATTGCGGCACCATGTAATTCGGTACCAGTCCGGCCACATGCCCGGTCAGCTCGGCCGCGGTGAGCGACACTCCGTCGCGCGCCTTCACGTACGACACCAGCGCTGTCGCGCCTGCCGGGGTGCGATGCCCGATGGTGGTGGAGAACGCCACCCCGCCGTGACGCGCGAGCGCGGCGTCGATCTCGCCGAGTTCGATACGGAAGCCGCGGATCTTGACCTGATGGTCGGTACGGCCGACGTACTGGATCTCCGGCGCGGCGTCCGCCGACGACCCGTGCTCGCGCGACCCGGCCCACCAGCGCACCAGGTCGCCGGTGCGGTACATCCGCTCCCCCGGCTTGCCGAACGGGTTGGCGACGAACCGCTGCGCGGTCAGACCAGGACGGTTCAGGTAACCGCGGGCCAGCGCGTCTCCGGACAGGTGCAGCTCGCCGGTCACCCCCAGCGGAGCCGGATGCAGCCGCGCGTCCAGGACCGCCGCGTTGACGCCGCGAATGGGTCCGCCGATGGTGATCGGCTCGCCGGGCGTCATCGGCTGGGACATCACCGTGACGATGGTGGTCTCGGTCGGGCCGTAGACGTTGTACAGATTGCGGCCCGGCGCCCACTGGGTCACCAGGTCCGGCGGCAGCGCCTCACCGCCGACCAGCACGTGCTGCAACTCCGCGAGGCCATGCGGGTCGACCGTGCCGAGCGCCGAGGTGGTGATGAACGCGTGGGTGATTCCCTCCGCGGCGAAGACCTGCCGCAGTTCGTCGCCGCCGACCACGCCGCTGGGCGTGATCACCAGGGTCGCCGCGCCACCGAGGGACAGCAGCAGATCGAGCATCGCGGCGTCGAAGCTCGGCGTGGCGAAATGCAGCACCCGGCACCCCGGCTGGACGTCGAACCGGTGGGCGGTCTCGGCGGCGAAGTTCGACAATCCACCGTGCGTGACCATCACGCCCTTCGGCGTACCGGTGGAGCCGGACGTGTAGATCACGTACGCGGGATTGTCGATTCGCAGCGGGGCGAGGCGCTCCGCGTCGGCGATCGGCGCGTCCGGCGCGGCGAGCACCAGGCGGCGGAACGCCGGGTCGTCGAGCACGATCCACTCCGCGCCCTCGGGCAGCTCGCCGCGGTAGCCCGCCAGCGTGATGCCCAGTGACGCACCGGAATCCGACAACATGTGCGCGATGCGCTGCCGCGGGTACAGCGGGTCGACCGGCACGAACGCCGCTCCGGCCTTGGCCACCGCGAGCACCGTCGCCACCGACTCGATCGACCGCGGGATGCCGAGGGCCACCAGCGTTTCCGGTCCGACGCCACGGGCGATGAGTACGCGCGCCAGCCGGTTGGTCCAGCGATCCAGGGCGTCGTAGGTCACCTCGGTGCCGTCGGCCACCAGGGCGATGCCGGCCCGGTCGACGCTCGCCGCCAGCTCGAACACTTCGGGGAAGGTGATCGGCCGGTCCGGTTTGGCCCCGCGCACCGGAGCCAGCCCCGACCACTCGGCGGGATCGAGCACCTCCAGATCGCCCACAGCGGTGGTCGGGTTCGCGGCGATCGCGGCCAGCAAGCGGGCCAGGCGCTTGCCCAGCCGCTGCGCGGTCGGCTCGTCGAACAGGTCACTCGCGTAGTTCACCGCCACCGTGATGCCGGCCGGATCACGTTGCGGGGTCTGCGTTTCGGTCAGGGTGAATTGGAGATCGAACTTTGCTATCCCGGTGTCGATGTCGGCCGCCTCGATGCGCAGCCCCGGCAGGTCCAAGCCGCCGACCGGCTCGTTGCGGACCGAGAGCATCACCTGGAACATCGGATGGTGCGCCTGGGACCTGGCCGGGTTGAGCACCTCCACCAGACGTTCGAACGGCAGGTCCGCGTGGGCGAAGGCGTCCAGGTCGGTTTCGCGCACGGCGTGCAGCAGGTCGGTGAACCGGGCGCCCGGGTCGATCCGCGTGCGCAGCACCAGCGTGTTGACGAACATGCCGACCAGCCGGTCCAGCGCGGGATGACCGCGACCCGCGATCGGGGTGCCGACGGTGATGTCGTCGGTGGCGGTCATCCGGTGCAGCAGCACCGCGAGCGCGGCGTGCAGGACCATGAAGAGGCTGACGTTGTTGCTACCGGCGATCATCTGCAACTCGCGGTGCGTGACCGGGTCCACCGCGCACTCCACGGTGCCGCCCCGATAGGACGGGGCGGGCGGACGCGGCCGGTCGGCGGGCACGGTCAGCAACTCCGGGATGCCGTCCAGGGTGTGCCGCCAGTACTCCAGCTGCCTGGTCACCGCCGAGTCCGGGTCGTCCTCGCTGCCGAGCACCTCCTGCTGCCACAGGGTGTAGTCGGCGTATTGGACCTCGGGCTCCGCCCACTCCGCCGCGCCGCCACCGCAGGCGGCGCGGTAGGCGACGGCGACGTCGGCGGCCATCGGTTCGAGCGACCAGCCGTCCATCGCGATGTGATGCACCACGACGACGAGCACGTGCTCCGCGGGCTCGCCGGTCTGCACCGAGATCAACGCCGCGCGGATCGGAACGGTGGTGGCCAGATCGAATCCCGGTGCGGCGAAACGACGCACGGCGGTCTCGACCTCGTCCGGGCGCACCGTCATCCGCGACAGCGAGATGGCCGCCTCGGCCGGGTCGAGCACGACCTGCGCGGGTGCGCCGTCGGTCTCCGGGAACACCGTGCGCAGGGTTTCGTGTCTGGCTTGCACCGCGTGCAGTGCGGAGACCAGCGCGCCGACATCGAGGGCACCGGTCATCCGAAGGACGAGCGGGACGTTGTAGGCGCCCGACGACTGCCCGGCGCCCGACCCGGCGTTGAACCGGTTGAGGAACCACAGCCGCCGCTGAGCGGCCGACAGCGGGATGCGCTCGGGGCGCTCCCGGCGCACCAGCGCCGGGCGGTCCGCATCGGACGCCGCGCCCGTGTCCAGCAGCTCGGCGAGCCCGGCGACCGTCGGCGTGGCGAACACGGTGCGCACGGCGAGCCGTACGTTCGTCGCCGCGGCCAGCCGCGCGACGAGCTGGGTCGCCAGCAAGGAGTTGCCGCCGATGTCGAAGAAGCTGTCCTCGGCACGCACGCCGTCGGCCCCGATCAACTCACCCATCACCGCGGCCACCAAGCGCTCCGTGTCGGTCCGCGGCGCACGGCCGGGCGAATCCCCGAGCAACTGCGGTTCGGGCAGTGCGCTGACGTCCAGCTTGCCGACCGGAGTCAGCGGAATGGCGTCCAGCACGGTGAGCCCGGAGGGCACCATGTGCGTGGGCAGCCTGCCCGCGACGAAGGCGCGCACCTCCTCGGTGTCCACCCCGGCCGCCCGGTCGGCGGGCTGTACGAACGCGACGATCCGGTCGGCGCCGGCGATGCGGCGCACCTCGGTGTGCGCGAACCGCACCGACGGGTGTTCGCCGAGCACGGTGGTGATCTCGCCGAGTTCGACCCGGAACCCGCGCAGCTTCACCTGGTGGTCGCTGCGCCCGAGGTAGACCAGCTCGCCGGCGGCGTTCCAGCGCACCACGTCACCGGTCCGGTACATCCTGGCGCCCGCGGGCCCGCACGGGTCGGCCACGAAACGCGTTGCGGTGAGCCCGAACCGGTCGAAGTACCCGCGCGCGAGGCCGTGCCCCGCGAGGTACAGCTCGCCGGGAACACCGACCGGCACCGGGCGCAGTCGCTCATCGAGCACCAACGCCCTGGCTCCGCGCACCAGGCTGCCGATCGTGATCGGATCGCCGAAGCGGATCGGGCGGGAGATCGTGATGACCACGGTGGTCTCGGTCGGTCCGTACACATCACACAGCACACGTCCCGGCGCCCAGCGCGCCACCAGATCCGGCGCAACCGCCTCGCCGCCGACCATGAGCGCACGCAGGTGCGGCAGCGGCCAGCGTTCGTGGTCGATGGTGGCGAGCGCGGCCGGGGTCATGAAGCCGTGGGAGACGCGCTCGCGCTCCAGCAGCGCGGCCAGCTCGTCACCGCCGTAGATGTCGGCCGGGCAGATCACCATCGCCGCGCCCGCGCCCAGCGCGATGAGCAGATCCAGGATCGCCGCGTCGAAACTCGGCGTCGCGAAGTGCAGTGTGCGGGAATGCTCGTCGACGCCGATGCGGTCGCGGATCTCGTCGGCCAGGTTGGACAGACCGCCGTGGGTCACCGCGACACCCTTGGGCGTTCCGGTCGATCCGGAGGTGTAGACCAGGTAGGCCAGGTCCGCCACCTGGTTGGCGCGCGAGCGTTCGTGGTCGTGGATCGGCGCGTCGTCGTGGCCGTCGAGTTCCGCGGCGAATTCGGGACGATCCAGTAACAACCACTCGATCTCCCGCCCGGCCGGGGCGCCCGCGCGCAGCTGCTCCGCGTGCACGGTGATCGTGACGCCGGTCGCGCAACCGGAGTCGGCGAGCATGTGCCGGATGCGCTCGGCGGGGTACTTGGGGTCGACCGGGACGAACGTCGCGCCTGCCTTCGTCGCCGCCAGCAGCGCCACCACCGAATCGATCGAGCGGATGAGCCCCAGCGCCACCCGCGTTCCCGGGCCGAGTCCGCGCGCGATGAGTGCCCGCGCCAAGCGGTTGGAGCGCCGGTCGAGCTCGGCATAGGTCAGTGAGGTCGTCCCCGCGCACAGCGCCGTGTTGTGCGGGAACCGCTGCGCGGTGGCGGTGAAGTACGCGGCCAGCGTGCACGGCTCGGCCGCCTGCCCGCCCCGCGCCGGGGCGAGTGTGCGGCGCTCGTGGTCGGTACGCGCGTCGACGTCGCGGATCGGCACGCGCGGGTCGGTGGTGACGGCGGAGAGCACGCGCAGGAATCGGTCCGCCAACGTCTCGATCGTCGTCGCGTCGAAAAGTTCTGCGGCGTAGACGAACTCGTAGACGCTGTCGGTCTCGTCCGCGGCGGATCCCGGTGCGCCGGTGTCGTTCGCGACCCGCAGCTCCAAGTCGAACTTCGCCAGCGCGATGTCCAACGGCTCCGCGCGCAACGCGAGGCCGGGCAGTTCCAACGCGGGCACCGGACCGTCCTGCACACTCAGCGCCACCTGGAACAGCGGATGACGGCCCGTGGCGCGGGCATCGGCGCCGAGTTCGTCCACGATGCGCTCGAACGGGATGTCGGCGTGCGCCAGCGCGGCCAGCTCGGTATCCCGGTCGGCGCGCAGCAGATCGGTGAAGCTGCGGTCCGGGTCGACGTCGGAGCGCAGCACCAACGTGTTCACGAACATGCCGACAAGTTCGTCGAGCTTGGTGTCGGTACGCCCCGCCACCGGGGTGCCGATCACGATGTCCCGACCGCCGGTGACACAGCGCAACAGCACCGCGAACGCCGAACGCAGCACCATGAACTTGCTGACACCTCGATCGCGAGCCAGCTCGGCGAGCCCGCGCCGCACCTGCTCCGGCACCGTGAAACGCACCGTTCCCGCCTGCTGCGTCGGCTCCTCCGGCCGCGGCCGGTCATAAGGCAGCGG
Source organism: Nocardia sp. NPDC003999 (assembly GCF_053604885.1). Lineage (NCBI taxonomy): Bacteria > Bacillati > Actinomycetota > Actinomycetes > Mycobacteriales > Nocardiaceae > Nocardia > Nocardia sp. NPDC003999. The sequence continues at coordinate 356,054 of NZ_JBSGIB010000003.1, read as the reverse complement.
CAACTGGTCGGGAATGTCGGCCAGCGCGGTGCGCCAGTACTCCAGTTGGGTCGCCGCGACGCTGTCCGGATCGCCTTCCGAGCCGAGGCAGGCACGCTGCCAGAGCCCGAAGTCGGCGTACTGCACCGGAAGCGGCGTCCACGACGGCGCCGCACCCTCGTGCCGCGCCGCGTAGGCGGCGGCCAAGTCCTTGGTCAGCGGACCGAGCGACCAGCCGTCGGCGGCGATATGGTGCAGCACGACGCCGAGCAGGTAACGCTCCGGGGAGGTGCGCAACAGCGACAGACGCAGCGGCGGCTGCCTGGTGAGATCGAAACCGCTGTGCGCCAGAGCTTCCAGCGCGGCCTTCGCGCCGGAGTCATCGATGTCGGTGACCACCACCTCGGGCACCGCCCGCTCGACCGGCAGCACCACCTGCTGCGCGCCGTCGGCGTCCTCGGGGAAGACGGTGCGCAGCACTTCGTGCCGCCCCACCACGTCGGCGATCGCTTCGCGTAGCGCGGGCACGTCCAGATCGCCGGCCACGCGGATCACGAAAGCGATGTTGTACGCACTCGATTCGGGCGCGAATCGGTTGATGAACCACAAACGCTGCTGCGGCAGCGACAATGGAATGCGTCCCGGACGTGGCGTCTGCACCGCCAGCGCCTGCCGCTGCGTCCGGGGCGCTCGGTCCAGTTGCTCGGCGACTCCCGCGACCGTCGGCGCCTCGAAGATCGACCGCACCGGCAGCTCCACACCGAACTCCGCGTGCAGCGCGGCGGCGAGCCGGGTGGCCAGCAGCGAGTTGCCGCCGAGATCGAAGAAGCTGTCCTCGGCTCCGGTCACCGGGCGACCGAGCACCCCGCCGAACACGCCCGCCACGCCCAACTCCAGTGCGGTGCTCGGCGGACGGGACGTCGCCGCGGCCTCGAACACGGGCTGCGGCAACGCCTTTCGGTTCAGCTTGCCCGCGGGCGTCACCGGGATCTCGTCCAGCACCGCCACCGACGCGGGCACCATGTAGCCGGGCAGCCGCTGCCGCGCGGTCTCCAGCACGGCCCGCGCCTCGACCGGCCGATCGGCCGTCACATACGACGCCAGCCGTACCTGGCCCTGCTCGTCGGTGTGCACCACGGTGAGCGCGAACCGGATGCCGGGATGCAGGCGCAGCACGTTGTCGATCTCGCGCAGTTCGATACGGAAGCCGCGGATCTTGATCTGATCGTCGGCGCGCCCGAGGAACCGCAGCTGTCCGGACCGCTCCATGACGACCAAGTCGCCGGTGCGGTACATCCGCTCCCCACGCCTGCCGTGCGGGTTGGGCACGAATCGCTGCGCGGTCAGGCCGAAACGGCCGTGGTAGCCGCGGGCGACGCCGGGACCCGACACGTACAGCTCGCCCGGCGTGCCCGGCGGCACCGGATGCAGGCGACTGTCCAGCACGAACAGACGCATGCCACGCACCGGCGCACCGAGCGGCACGGGCCGGCCCGGCCGCATGGGCCCGCTAGCGGTCGCCGCGACGGTGGCCTCCGACGGACCGTACATGTTGTGCATGCGATGCCCGGCGGTCCAGGTCTCGACGAGCTCCTCCGAGCAGGCGTCACCGCCGACGATGACCGTCTCCAGCTCGTCGAGCCCCTCGCTCGGCACGGTGGCCAGCGCGGCCGGTGTGACGAAGGCGTGGGTGACCCGCTCCTCGCGCAGCAGCGCGGCCAGCTCGGCGCCGCCGTACATGCCCGGCGGGGCGATCACCATTGTCGCGCCCGCGGCGAAGCCGAGCAGCAGCTCCAGCACCGAGGCGTCGAAGCTGGGCGAGGAGAAGTGCAGCGTGCGCGCCGCGTCCGAGATGCCGAACAGGTAGTTCTGCTCGCCGGCGAGGGAGGCGATACCGGCGTGGGTCACGACGACCGCCTTCGGCGTGCCGGTGGACCCGGAGGTGTAGATGAGATAGGCCGGGTGGCTCACCCGCATCGGGTGGTGCCGTTCGTCGTCGGTGATCGGATCCGCCGAGTGGCCCGCCAGCTCGGCGGTCAGTTCACCCGAGCCGAGGACCAGCCAGTCGACCTGGGTCTTGCGGTGCCTGCCCCGCGTCGCGGGCAGGGCGGGCATGGCGTCGAGGCATTCGGGGTCGGTGATGCCGAGCGTCGCCCCGGAGTCACCGATCATGTGCGCGATCCGCTCGCCCGGGTAGCTGGGATCGATCGGCACATAGGCCGCACCGGTTTTGGCGACGGACCACACCGCGGTGATCGCGTCGAGCCCGCGCGGCAGCGCGATCGCGACGACCGTCTCGGGACCGGCCCCGTGCTCGATGAGCACGCGCGCCAGCGTGTTCGATCGCTCGTCGAGTTCGCGGTAGGTGGTGTCGGCGCCGAGATAACGAACCGCCACCGCGTCCGGCAGCCTGCGCGCGGTGCCGGACAGCAAGGTGGCCAGCGTGATCGACGGCTCGGCGGGCGCGCCCCCGATGGGCACCAGATTCTCGGACTCCCTGCGGTCGAGGATCGGCAGGTCGCCGACCGGCAGCTCGGGAGCGGCCACGCCGCCCGCCAGCACGGCGATGAACCTGCGGGCGAACGACTGCACAGTGGAGTGGTCGAAAACGTCCGTCGTATAGCCGAATTCGGCCGACAGCGGTCCGTCGCCGGAGTCGTCGTGGACGACCAACTGCAAGTCGAACTTGGCGACGTCCGAGGCGATCGGCAGCACCGCGGCGCGGACCCCGGGCAGCTCGATCCGCAGATCCGGCGCGTGGTCGTAGGACAGCATCACCTGGAACAACGGATGCCGCGACGGAGAACGCTCCGGGTTGACCACCTCGACCAGCCGCTCGAACGGTACGTCGGCGTTGGCGAAGGCGTTGAGGTCGGTCTCGCGCACCACGTCGAGCATCCGGTCGAACCCGGCCGCCGGGTCGACCGCGGTGCGCAGGACGAGGGTGTTGACGAACATGCCGACCAGGTCGTCGAGCGCCGGATCGGAACGACCCGCGATCGGGGTGCCGATCGCGATGTCACCGCTCGCGCACAGCCGCGACAGCAGGGTCGCCAGCGCCGCGTGCAGCACCATGAACATGCTCACGCCCCGGCCGGCCGCGAGTTCGACCGCCGCGCGGCGGATCTCGGCCGGAATGGTGAACTCGACCCGGCCGCCCACGGTCGACCTGCGCAGTGGGCGCGGGCGGTCCAGCGGCAGATCGAGTTGCTCGGGGAGCCCGGCCAGCGCCGTGCGCCAGTGCGTGAGCTGACGGCTGAGCGCGCTGGCCGGATCGGACTCGTCGCCGAGCAGCTCGCGCTGCCAGAGGGCGAAGTCGGCGTACTGCACCGGCAACTGCGTCCACTGCGGTTCCACGCCGTTCGCGCGCGCGGCCACCGCCGTCATCAGGTCCTTGGCCAGCGGTGCGATGGACCAACCGTCACCGCAGATGTGATGCAGCACGACGAGGAAGACGTGGCGCTGCGGGCCGGTGCGGTAGAGCGCCACCCGGATCGGGGCTTGGCTGCGCAGATCGAAGCCGTACCCGGCATACTCGGTCGCCAGGTCCGCCACGTCGGCCGCTGTGACATCGATCGGGTCGAGCGTCAGCGGGATCGCCACGGCCGAGTGGATCAGTTGGTAGGGCCCCTCCGGCGACTCCGGGAAGGTGGTGCGCAGGCTCTCGTGCCGTTCGATGACGTCCACCAGGCCCGCACGCAACGCGGCCACGTCCAGTGGGCCTTCCACCTCCACCGCGAGCGGCATGTTGTACGCGGCGGCGTGTTCGGAGAACCGGTTCAGGATCCACAGCCGCTGCTGCGCCTGCGACAGCGGGATCCGCTCCGGTCGTTCGGCGGGCGTCAGCCGCGGCGAGGCGACGTCGGTGGTCTGCATGGCGAATCGCCGGGTGAGCGCCTCGATCGTCGCCGACTCGAACAGGTCACGGATGGTCAGCGCGGTGCCGAGGGCGGCGTTGATCCTGGATACCGCCCGCGCGGCGATGAGCGAGTTGCCGCCGAGATCGAAGAAGTTGTCCTCGATGCCGACCTCGGTGTCGAGCACCTCGGCGAAGATGCCCGCGAGCACCCGCTCGACCTCGGTGCGGGGTTCGGCGATCGGCCGGATCGACCGCGTGCCCGGCGTGGGCACGGGCAGCGCCTTCCGATCGATCTTTCCGTTGGCGCTCAGCGGCAGCTCGTCGAGTTCCATCAGCGCGGACGGCACCATGTAGCTGGGCAGCGTGCGCCGCAGCGCGGTCAACAGCGCGGCCGTGTCCAGCGGGGCATCGTCGTCGTCCTGCTTCGCCGCGACCACGTAGGCGACCAACTCGTCGCCCGCGCGTCCGGTGTGCGCCACGCATACCGCGCGAGCCACCTTCGCGTCCTCGAGCAGTGCGGCCTCGACCTCACCGAGCTCGATGCGCAGGCCACGGATCTTGACCTGGAAGTCGCTGCGGCCCAGGTATTCCAGCACGCGCGGCTCGGCACCGGAGCGGCCGATCTGCCAGCGTGCCAGGTCACCGGTGCGGTACATCCGCGCGCCGGGAGTGAAGGGGTCGGCGACGAATCGGTCGGCGGTCAGCCGCGGCTGTCTCAGGTAGCCGCGGGCCAGCTGGACTCCGGCGAGATACAGTTCGCCGACCACGCCGGGCGGAACGGGCTGCAAGCGGTCGTCCAGCACGTAGGTCTGGGTGTTCCACACCGGCGAGCCGATCGGCACGGCGGCGGCATCGGGTGGGCACGCCCAGTAGGTGACGTCCACGGCGGCCTCGGTCGGACCGTAGAGGTTGTGCAGTTCGGCGGCGGGCAGCGCCGCGTAGAACTCCCGCACGGCGGCGGCGGGCAGCGCCTCACCACTGCAGAACACCCGGTGCAGGCAGGCGCAACCGCGTAGATCCGCCTCGGTGACGAACACCGATAGCATGGACGGCACGAAATGCGCTGTGGTGATGCCTTTTTCGGCGATGACCCGGGCGAGGTACGTCGGGTCGCGGTGCCCGTCGGGGGCGGCGATCACCAAGCGCGCGCCGACCTGCAAGGGCCAGAAGAACTCCCACACCGAGACGTCGAAGGTGGCCGGGGTCTTCTGCAGCACCGCGTCGTCGCGGCCGAGCGGATACTCGTGCTGCATCCAGCGCAGCCGGTTGACGATGGCGGCATGGGTCACCCCGACGCCTTTGGGCTTTCCGGTCGATCCGGAGGTGAAGATGACGTAGGCGAGGTGGTCGGGGCGCAGCGCGCCCGTGCGGTCGGCGTCGCTGACCGGCGCGTCGTCGAATCCGGAGAGCCGCGCGGTGTCGATGTCCAGCCGGGTGACCGTCGCGGGCAGCTCCACGTCGTCCCGGCTGGCGGTGAGCACGCACAACGGCTCGGCCTGACGCACGATCTGCGCGATCCGCTCGGCCGGGTGCTCGGTGTCCAGCGGCAGGTACGCCGCGCCCGCTTTCACGATCGCGTACATGCCGACCACCAGGTCGAGGCTGCGGCGCAGGCACAGGGCGACCGTCGTATCGGGCCCGGCGCCGCGCGCGATCAAAAGCCTGGCCAGGCGGTTGGCGCGGCCGTCGAGTTCGGCGTAGGTCAGCGACTCGTCGCCGAACTCGAGTGCGATGGCGTCCGGATCGGACCCGACGCGTTCGGCGAAGAGGCTCGCGAGGGTGCCCTCCTGCCGGGGCGCGGCGGTGGCGTTCCACTCGTGCAGGACCTGCTCGCGCTCGGCGTGGGTGATCGCGCCGAGCGACTCGGCGGGCACCGTGGGATCGGCGGCCAGGAAACGGCCGAGGAAGTCCAGATAGCGTGCGTGGTGCACGCCGACTTCGGCCTCGCCGTAGAGGCGGGGATTGGCTTCGAAGTCGATGTGCAGGCGGCCACCCGCGCCGTTGTAGACGTTGACCGAGAGGTCTTCCACCGGGCCGGTGGCCAGCACGTGCATGGAGCCGAGCAGACTGCCGAAACGCAGCTCGTCGTGGAACAGCATCAGATTGACCATCGGGCCGAAGAATCCGCGCGCGTCGCGGGAGTAGCCGCTGTCGCGCCGAATGTCGTCGTGCCGGTAGCGCTGATGCCGCAAGGCGCCGGTGATCTGCAGCTCGGCCGCCTTCACCAGGTCGCCGATCGTGGTCGCCTCGTCGAAACGCAGCCGGATCGGCACGACGTTGGAGATCACGCCCGCCGAGCGGCGCAGCGACACCGTGGTGCGCGCCGAGACCGGCAGGCTCAGCACCACGTCCGCGTTGCCCGTCACCGAACGCACGTAGGTGGCCAACGCCGCGACGAACACCGCCGAGTCGGTGGTGTTCCACGCGCTGGTCGCCGCGTCGATCGCGGCATGCTGCTCGTCGTCGAGCACGGCGGTGGCCAGCCTGCGGCCCGCGTCGTGGGTGGCGGCGCCGAGCCGGGCGCCCCCGAGGCTCACCGGCTCGCCCACGCCCGACAGCTGCCCGGCCCAGTACTCGCGGTCACTCTGGAAACGGCTGGAATCGTGGTAGCGCGCCTCGTCGGCGTAGATCTCGGCCAGCGGCGTCGCCCGCGACGCGACCGGCTCGGTCCGGCTCTCCAGCGCGGTGTAGATCTCCGCGGTACGGGTGAGCGCGTTCATCGCACCGTAGCCGTCGATGACGATGTGGTGGGCGAACGAGTACCAGATGTAATGGGAGTCCCCGATCCGCAGAACCGCGTTGGAGGTCAGCGGATCGCGTTCCAGATCGATCGGCGAGCTCGTGTGTTCGTGCATCCAGCGCAGCGCCGCGGCGCGCGGGTCGGCCTCGCCGCGCAGATCGAAACGGCGCCAGCCGGGCCGTGTCACCGGGTCGACGATCTGATACGGAGTGCCATCTATTTCCAACAGGCGCACTTGACCCACCTGGGTCTCGGCGCCGAAACGCTCGATCGCGTACAGCAGCCGCCCCTCGTCCAAGTCGCCGTGGATCTCGACGTACTGAGAGATCGTGAGCGGTACGTCGGGGCGAATCCGCTGCGCGTACCAGAGAGCTGTCTGCGCGGGTGACAGAGCAAACGGTTGGGCCGAGAATTCGCCGGATGAACATTGGTCGACGCGATCCGTGGCCAATGAACTCATCAATCACTCCGTTCTGCCGCTGTTGACGCAACTCCCCGAGCACCGCCCCAGCAAGCGCACGCGCGCCAGCCGTAGGACGTAATCCACGCCCTATGATTCGGAGCGTCGCATCAGCCGGATTGCCGACGTTTTGGATTTGTTTCACATCCAACGTCCTTGGCAGAAGGCCACTTTGGTTGGTTACATTTCCGCAAACATTGCGACTCAACTAGGTCGAACCGAAGCAAAACGGGCCCTGACCAGACTGTTCGATGCTACTCCGCAGATCGCTTCAGTTGTCTGGCGAACGGCGCGCAACTTTACTACGCACCTTCGTTTTCGGGGCGGTAGGGGCGAGAACAAACCGAGTGTTCGGTAAAAGCTGGTTCGACAGGATCTATCGGTCGTCGACGGCTCGACGACCGGTTCGCTCGTCCACGCGGGTAACAGATCGCCGCCGGAGGGCCGCGGCCAGCGCGGCGGCAGCCGTCAGGATAACGAAAACTCGCTCCGGCGCGGGCCCGATTCGTGTTGCGAGAGTGGTGTCGTTGCGCAACGGAAGCGCGGAGACCAGAGCCGCGGGCACGAACAACGCCGATTCCTGCCGCACACTGCCGTCGGCGGCGATGATGGCGCTGACACCCGACGTGGCCGCGACGACCAGCGCTCTGCCGTGTTCGACGGCGCGAACGCGGGACATGGCCAGCTGCTGATAGGTCATCTCGCTGTCGCCGAAGGTCGCGTTGTTCGTCGGCACGGTGAGCAGTTGGGCGCCCGCGCGCATCGCGTCCTCGAACGAGCGATCGAAAGCGACCTCGTAGCACGTCGCCACGCCGATGTCTATACCCGCCGCGTGCACAACTCCGTCACCATTTCCCGGTACGAAATACCCCGCCCGATCGGCGTATTCGGAGAAATGCCGGAAGAAACTCCGCATCGGCAGATACTCGCCGAAAGGCTGGATGATCTTCTTGTCGTGCCGGTCTCCCGGACCCGCCGCGCCGTTCCACACCATCACCGAGTTGGTCGTCGTCCGGTCCGGGTTGATCAGCACGGCGCCGACCAGAATGGGTGCGCCGATGCGCTCGGAGGCGGCGGTGATCAGGGCGGCGGCGTCGGCGTTGCGCAAAGGATCGATGTCGGAGGAGTTCTCCGGCCAGATCACCACATCCGGGCGCGGCGCGCGGCCCGCCGCCACCTCGTCGGCCAGTTCTTCGGTGCGCCGGACGTGATTGTCCAGCACGGCCCGCCGCTGTTCGTTGAAGTCCAGTCCGAGGCGGGGCACGCTGCCCTGGATCGCCGCGACCGTGACCGTTCGGTCGCCCGCGTCCGGATCTGGCAGAGCCGACCGGAGCAGCAGACCGCTGAGCGGCATGATAAAGACGGCGAAAGCCACAGCGGCGTATCCCAGTCGGGTCGCCGGGACGGGTCCGCTCACGGCGGTCGACTCGGGCGCACCGTTCTCGGAGACCATGGTTTCGCGCCCGTCATCCGTGGTACGCACCGACCACAACACGGAGCCCAACGCGGCCAGCCCGGTTCCGGTGAGCGCGACGGCGAACCCGACCAGCGGGGCGCCGCCGATCGCCGCCAGTGACAGGAACCAGCCGTCGGCCTGACCGAAGGCCAAACGGCCCCAGGGAAAACCACCGAACGGGAAGCTGGACCTGCCCCACTCCGCCGCGGCCCAGGCCAGTGCCACCCACAGCGGCCAGCCGGGCAACGCGCCGACCAACCGCCCGAGCACGCCGAAGACGCCGAGGTAGACCGCGCAGGCGGTGGACAGCGCCAGCCACGGCAGCGGTCCGACGTAGATGCCGGTCCACGGCAGCAGCGGGACGAAAAACGCCAGCCCGGCCAGAAATCCGTAGCCGAAGCCCGCCCGCAGCCGGCCGTCGCCGCGTACGGTGAGCGTGAGCACCGCCACGCCCAAAGGGGCGAGAAACCACCACGGCCTGGGCGGGAAGCTGCCGAACAGCAACAAGCCCGCGACGACCGCCGCCACCGACCGCGTCGCCACCGGATGATTGCGCGCCACCGCGGACGCCTGCCGCACCGACGCGAGCATTCGCTCTCGCACCATCACTCGGCCACCGTCCGCCATCGCGCAGGCCCTCGCCAGTCGGCGGTCGACAACCGAGCCGTCCAGCGGTCCGAGTCCGTCCTACGCCGCTCGACAAACCTCGACCCAGCAATGGACGTGATGTTTATCACACGGAATATCAAGTCCGCCATGCTTCGAGTGCGCGCACGCGACTCGCCCAACCGATCGACTCGCCCGGGGGTGTATTCACACCACACGGCCGACCGACCGGGAGCGAGGGCCGGAAAACGGCGGATACGCGAGTCATCGGGTATCCATATTTTCATCGCCGGGCCCCACTGAATCGTTAGCCGCCGCGCACGCGATATCGGTTCTCCGCTCACGCTCCGTCGAACAGACCGGAGCGTTCCAGCCGGTGCGTACGAAATCGCGAGCCGCCACGCTCGGTTATGCGGCTGGCTCACGCACCGATCCGCGGTGGCGCCGCGGTACACTGGAGAGCGTCCGGCAAACGGAGAAGATGGAGTACTGGCACGCAGTGCCACATCGGACCGCCGTGGACGAACAGAGTGCACTCGGCAAGGGGTGTTGTACGCCCGGCCCGAGCCGAGCCGCTCACGAGCCGCCCCGCGCACCCGAACGCCGGGCACGAGACGGCCGGGAGCCGTCGCGGACTCCACCATCGCGCGCTCACTTCGCATAGATAGTCACTCCCCGGTGCACGGTGCGCAGGCACGTGGGCAGCGGCGCGCCCGGCTCCAGCGCGGGCAACCCAGGGACGCGCGACCGCGGGTCGGTGGACCAGCGCTGCACCGAGTCGGCAGCCGCGCTGACGACCAGTTCGCCGGCATCCCAGATCGCATAGGAGGCGGGCGCCCCGGGGACCAGTGTGCCCGCCACCCCGTCGCGAACTCCGCCCGCGCGCCACGCGCCGCGCGTTGCCGCGGCGAAGGCGGCCCGCGGGGACAGGGCGTGGCCGGGCGTGCGGTGCCCGGCGGCGGCACGCACCGCCGCCCACGGATCGAGCGCGGTGACCGGGGCGTCGGAACCGATCGCCAGGGCCACGCCCGCGGAGGCCATGGCGGCGAACGGGTTCAGCGCCGCGGCGCGCTCCGCGCCGAGCCGCGCCGCGTACATGCCGTCGGTTCCGCCCCACGCGGCGTCGAATCCCGGCTGCACACTGGCGATCACGCCCCAGCGGGCCAGGCGGGAGATGTGCTCGGCATCGACGAGCTCGGCGTGTTCGACGCGATGCCCCAGCGCCGCTACGGCGGGACCGCCGAGTTCGGCGACCACCCGTTCGACACCGGCGACCACGGCATCCATTGCGGCGTCGCCGATCACGTGGAATCCGGCCTGGATGCCCGCGACGGTGCAGGCGCGGACGTGATTCGCGATCGCCTCGACATCGAGATAGCTTCGGCCGCAGCCGGATTCGTCGGAGTAGGGTGCGCGCAGCCACGCGGTGCGCGATCCGAAGGAGCCGTCGACGAACAGGTCGCCGCCGAGTGCGTGCACGCCGAGTTCGCCGATCAGGGCGCGAGCCTGCTCGGCGCTGCGCACCGCCTCGCCCCAGTAGGCCCGCACCTGGACGCCGTGCTCGAATTCGAGCAGTTCGCGGACGTCGTCACGGCCCGCGATCTCCGGCCCCGCGCATTCGTGGACCGCGACGACACCGCGCGCGGCGGCATGGTCCAGCGCTGCGGCGCGCGCTCGATCCCGTTGTGCCCGAGTCAATCCAGCGAGCGCGGCGGCGCGCACCAAGTGGTGGGCGGCGGCACGCACGGGCTCGCCTCGGGTGAATCCGTCGGTCGCCGCCAGCCCGGGCAGCGCGTTCAGCAGCGCCGAGGACGCCACCGCGGAGTGCGCGTCCACGCGCGAGAGATAGACCTGCCTGCCCGCACCCGCCGCCGCGTCGATCTCCTCGACGGTGGGCGGCCGTCCCTCCGGCCAGGTGGTCTCGTCCCAGCCGTCACCCAGTACCGCGCCGTCGGGGTGCGCCTCGGCGAACTCCCGCAGCAGCCGCAGGCAGTGTTCGAGCGACCGGGCGGCCGACAGGTCGAGCCCGGTCAGCTTCAGGCCCAGCGCGGTGACGTGCACATGCGGATCGACGAACGCGGGCGCGACGAAGGCGCCGTGGAGGTCGACGATCTCGGCATCCGGATGCAGCGCCCGTCCGGGTTGCTCGGCGCCCAGCCAGACGACGGTTCCGTCGCTCACCGCCATCGCCGTGGCGTCGGGTGAACTGGCACTGTAGAAACGGCCGCCGATCAGCAACTGGGTACTCACGAGGCACCAGTCTGCCCCATGCCCGATTCGGCGGTTTCGGTCAGGCGTTCAGCACGGAGTGGCGGTCCAGATCCTCCGGTTGCGCGAGCACCGCCATCACCTCCGCGTATTCCGGCGGCGTACCGCCGGTTCTCCCGGCCGCCGCGGGCAGGCAGCCCGCCTCCACGGCGATCAGCTCCAGCCGCAGCGCCGCGGCCGTGAATCCGGAAATCGACTGTCCCGCAGCGGCGGCCGCCCGTTTCACCGCGGCGGCCAGCTCTTCGCTCACCGTCACGGTGAGTTGCTCGGTGGTCATCGCGTCACGATAGCCCTTCGCGGCGCGACACGGAACCGGGTGCGGCGAGTTCACTCAGGCCGAGGGGATCGCGCGGCGCGCGTTGCCCTGACCGTCGTCGTACCACTGCCCCACGACGACGCCGTCCACCACGTCACCACCGTCGACGACGACCCCACGGTAAGGCCCGGTCGCGACCAGCTTGCCGAAGCGCCGTGCGGCGAAGGCCGCCAGCACTGGACGCGCCGGCAACCGCGTGGGCGGCAGCAGCAGGAGCAGACCGAACAGCGAGGTGACCAGGCCGGGTACGAACATCAGCACACCGCCCGCCGCGACCAGGGCGCCGTCCGCCACGGCGGTCCCTGGCGCCACTTCCCCGCGCGCGGCCCGGCGGAACTGCTCGAACACCCGCCGCCCCTGCGAACCGACCAGCAGCATGCCCGCTCCCGATCCGGCGATCAGCAGCAGAATGGTCGGCAACGCGCCGATCAGCTGACCGACCGTGACCAGCGCGGCGATTTCCACGACGACGTACAGCACGAACAACAAGGCGGGCATGGCGATCCTTTCGGACGATCTACCCCGGTCAACGTCTCGCGCCCAGTTTTTTCTCCCTGATTCGCCTGATAGGTCGCTGAGAGCCCGCGCCGTCATCCGCCCGGCCGCACCAGCCCGGTCTCGTAGGCGAGCACGACTGCCTGAACCCGATCGCGCAGACCGAGTTTGGTCAGCACCCGGCCCACGTGTGTCTTGACCGTGGCCTCCGAGAGGTACAACTGCTCGGCGATCTCCGCGTTGGAGCGGCCTGCCGCGATCTGCTCGAGCACCTCACGTTCGCGGGCGGTGAGCACATCGAGCACGCCCGGGTCGCGGGTGCGCGCCGGGTTCTCCGCGATGAGCCGGTCCAGCAGACGTTTGGTGACCTTCGGCGACACCACGGCGTCACCGGCGGCGACGCTGCGGATGGCCGAGACGAGATCCTCCGGCGGGGTGTCCTTCAACAGGAATCCGCTCGCCCCCGCCCGCAGCGCGCCGAGCGCGTGCTCGTCGAGATCGAAGGTCGTCATGACGAGCACCCGGCTGCCGTGCCCGGCCTCCACGATGCGGGTCGTGGCGACGACCCCGTCCACCACGGGCATCCGCACGTCCATCAGCACCACGTCGGGACGCAGTTCCGCCGCCGTGGTGACCGCGGCCGCGCCGTTGGCCGCCTCGCCGATCACTTCGATGTCCGGGTGCGCGCCGAGCACCATCTTCAATCCCATCCGCATGAGTTCCTGGTCATCGACGACGAGCACGGTGATCGGCACGTTCCCCAATGTAACGTGGCCGCTTCGCCGCGCCGGGCGGCAGCTGCGGCGCCGGTCTCGCCTACCGGTCGACATGGGCCGAATTCCACTGCTGCTCATTACTTTTCACGCAACGAGCGGCCGGGCGGCTCGTTCAGTCCGCCGGGTCGGAACGCAGCGGGATGCTGGCGTGCACCCGCCAGGCTCCGTCCGCGTGGCGGCCCGCGTCCAGGCTGCCGCCGAGCACGGCGACGCGTTCACGCATCCCCACCAAGCCGAGACCGCTGCCCTGGATGCGCGCGCCCGGTTCCGTCGGCGACGCCCCACCGGTGTCCGTGACGTCGATCAGCACGTCGGCATCGGTGCGGCGCACCCGCACCCACGCCTTCGGATGCGGACCGGCATGCCGCAGCGTGTTGGTCAGCGATTCCTGCACGATGCGGTGCACGCCGAGACTGACCTCCGGCGCGATGTCGTCGAGTTCGCCGGTCAATTCCAGCTCGACGGCCAGGCCGGTGCCGCGCATCATCTCCACGACCTTGGCGATGCCCGCGGTGCCGTGCTGGGGCAACTGGTCGGGCGCGTGCTCCGTGCGCAGCAGGGCCACGGTTCTGCGCAGTTCGCGCAGCGCCTCTCGGCCGGTGCTCGCGATGGTGGCGAGCGCCTGCTCGGCCGCGTCCGGGTCGCGGCGCAGCGCGTACTTCGCCCCGTCGGCCTGCACGATGATCACACTCACCGCGTGGGCGACCACGTCGTGCAGTTCCCGCGCGATGCGGGTGCGTTCGGCCGCGACGGCGTCGTGCGCGCGACGTTCCTTGTCGTAGTCGGCGACCGCGAGCCGGGCCGCCACCTCGGCGTCGTAGGCGTGCCGCGCGCCGATGAACTCCGCGAGCGTCCAGCACAAGGCGTAGAACATGGCGGTGAACACGCTGTCGGACCCGGACGGCTTGCCGATCGCGACGATCGAGAGCACGAGATCCACCACCAGGCCGAGCCCGTACCACAGTCCGTCCCGCCTGCCGACGTAAGCGACCAGCGTGTACAGCATGATGCCGTGGGACAGCTGTGCGATGTGGTCCGCGTCGTCCTGGACCAGGAAGCCGACCAGCGTCTCGGTCAGCGACAACGCCAAAGTAGCCGCCGCCATGGCCCGGGGATACACCCGCCGCAGGGCGAGCGGCAGCGGAAGCAGCACCCCGATGGCCAGGTAGGCGAGCTTGTTGTGCGCGTTCCCCACCCCGATGATCTCGAGCAGCACGAAGATCGCCGCCAGCGCCGAGTCGGCCACGACGGGCTTGCCCCGGAGCCACAGACTGAAACGACGCACCGGATCAGAGTAGGTGGCCTCGGCACGCGGGCGACCCGGCCCAGCCGACGACTGCCCGTCCCCGGCACCGGGCAGGGTCCGGATCCGCGGTCTGGTTGTCTGACCGGGTGGAGATCGGAGACTGGGCGGTTTTGTTGACCGCGGCGACGGCGGCGGGCTGGGTGGACGCGGTGGTGGGGGGCGGCGGGCTGATCGTGCTGCCGACGTTGTTCGTGGTGGCCCCATGGATCGCGCCGCAGACCGCGCTGGGCACCAACAAGCTCGCCGCGGTCGCCGGGACCAGCGCCTCGGTGCTGACCTTCGCTCGCAAGGTGCCGATGCGCTGGCGGGTGCTGCTGCCCGCGGCGGTGATCGCCGCGGGGGCGGCGGCACTGGGCGCGGCCGCGGTCTCGCTGATCGACCGGGAACTGTTCATTCCGATCGTCATGGTGGTGCTGGTCGGTGTCGCGGTCGTGGTCACGCTGCGTCCGTCGATCGGCGTCACCCTGGCCACGCATCCACCCACCAGGCGGAAGGTCGTCCTCACGGTGGCGTTGGCGGCCGGGTTGATCGGCTTCTATGACGGCTTGCTCGGGCCCGGCACCGGGACGTTCTTGATCATCACCTTCGCGACCCTGCTCGGGACCGAGTTCGTGCGGGCCGCCGCGATGGCGAAGGTGATCAACTGCGGCTCCAACCTCGGCGCTCTGCTCTTCTTCGGGGCGACCGGGCACATTCTCTTGGCACTCGGCGCGGGGATGGCCGTCGCGAATGTCCTCGGTGCCGTGGTCGGCGCGCGCATGGCGCTGCGGAAGGGCGCCGAGTTCGTCCGCGTCGTGCTGCTGGTGGTGGTGATCGGGATGGTGATCCGCTTGGGCTGGCAGCAGTTCGGCTGATCAGCCCACCGGTTGGGGGTGCTGGGTGGCCAGCCACGGTTGCAGCACCCGCGAGGTGGTCTCGTGGATCTCCCGCTGCAGGCGCTCGCCGTCCTCGGCTCCCGCCACCGGTCGCTGGAACAGCACCGTCAACGCACCCGACACCGCACCGACGACCGCGCCGACCAACGCGGCGGCGCCGACCTCGTCGAGCTCGGCGGGGAACGCCTTGTGCAACTGCCTGGCGATCTCGCGTTGAGTGACCAGCTGGGCGTGCGCGGCGCGGCCGCTCACCGCGGGCACCGTCCGCGACACCTGGGCGCGCAGCGCCCCGATCCGGGCATGGAGGTCGTCGACGAGGTGCTCGCCGGGGTTGTCACCCGCCGCGCGCAGCCCGCGCAGCACGACCTCCACCGGCCGTTCGCCCGGACGTCTGCTGGCGATGGCCGCCACCGCGGCGCGCACCCGCTCGTCGGATTCCGGGAAGAGCAGCTCTTCCTTGCTCGCGAAATAGTTGAAGAACGTGCGTGTGCCGACGTCCGCCGCCGCGGCGATGTCGGCCACCGTGGTCTCCTCGTAGCCGCTCGTCTCGAACAGCTCGGCTGCGGCTTCCAGAATGGCTCGGCGGGTACGTTCGCGTTTACGGTCACGGAGGGCGGATGGCGGCACGCGGGCACAGTACGGCATCCGGCGAGCAACACGCGGTAAAGCCCGAGTGTCGCGCGCGCCGTTCACCCAGCGCCACTACGCATCGCGCGCGAATCGGCACCCGATGCGCTGTCGCACGGCGTGTGATCACCGCGCACGCGCGGCGAGACCGACTAGGTTGGTGCGGGTGAGCATCGCGACTTCCAGAGACGTGGACGCCGAGTTCCTCGGCCTGCCACTGGCCGCGCTCGCCGACGCCGCACTGGCCGCGGCCACGGCGGCCGGTGCCGAGCACGCCGACCTGCGGGTGCACCGCCTGGTGACCCAATCGATCCGGTTGCGCGACGGGCGCGTGGAGGCCGTCACCGACAGCACCGAACTCGGCTTCGCCGTGCGGGTGATCGTGGACGGCACATGGGGTTTCGCGTCGCACGCCGCGCTCACGCCCGGTACCGCCGCCGAAGTGGCGCGCACCGCCGTCACGGTCGCGACCACGCTGCGGGCACTCAACCGCGAACGCGTCGAGCTGGCCGACGAGCCGCGTTACGCCGACGCGCGCTGGGTGTCGGCCTACGATGTCGACCCGTTCGCCGTCCCGACCGGCGAGAAGGTCGCGCTGCTGCAGGACTATTCGGAGCGCCTGTCGCACGCCGACGGAGTGGATCACGTCACCGCGAGCGTGTTGCAGGTCAAGGAGCAGACCTTCTACGCCGACACCGCGGGCTCCTCGATCGTCCAGCAACGGGTGCGGCTGCACCCGAGCCTCGAAGCGATCACCGTGGACGCGTCGGCAGGTGTGTTCGAGACCATGCGCACGCTCGCCGCACCGGTCGGCCGCGGATGGGAGTACGTCACCGGGGCCGACGGCATGTGGGACTGGGACGGCGAACTGGCCCGGATTCCGGAGTGGCTGGCCGAGAAGGTGAAGGCGCCCAGCGTGCAGGCCGGGCCGACCGACCTCGTCATCGATCCGACCAACCTGTGGCTGACCATCCACGAATCCATCGGCCACGCCACCGAGTACGACCGCGCCATCGGCTACGAGTCCGCTTACGCGGGAACCTCGTTCGCCACTCCGGACCAGCTCGGGTCACTGCGCTACGGCACGCCGATCATGCACGTGACCGGTGACCGCACCGAGTCGCACGGGCTGGCCACGGTCGGCTACGACGACGAGGGCGTCGCCGGGCAGCGCTGGGATCTGGTCCGCGACGGCATCCTGGTCGGCTATCAACTGGACCGGGTGTTCGCGCCGCGCCTCGGCCTGGAGCGGTCCAACGGCTGCTCGTACGCGGATTCGGCGCATCACGTGCCGATCCAGCGCATGGCCAACGTGTCACTGCAACCGGATCCCGACCGCGATACCAGCACCGAGGAACTCATCTCCCGGGTGGACGACGGCCTCTACATCGTCGGCGACCGGTCCTGGTCGATCGACATGCAGCGCTACAACTTCCAGTTCACCGGCCAGCGGTTCTTCCGCATCCGCGGCGGCAAGCTCGACGGCCAGGTGCGCGATGTCGCCTACCAGGCCACCACCACCGACTTCTGGGGCGCGATGGAAGCGGTCGGCGGGCCGTCGACCTGGCAGCTCGGTGGCGCGTTCAACTGCGGGAAAGCGCAGCCGGGCCAGGTCGCCGCGGTCAGCCACGGCTGCCCGTCGGTCCTGGTGCGCGGCGTCAACATTCTCAACACCCGGACGGAGGCAGGCCAGTGAGCGACGATCTGTTCCCCGCCGGCGTGACCGTGGAGCGCGCGCTGGCGCTGTCGCGCGCCGACGAGGCCATGGTGATCGTCCGTGACGAGCACGAGGCGTCACTGCGCTGGGCGGGCAACTCCATGACCACCAACGGGTCGTCGGTGTCGCGTAAATGGGCGGTGATCTCGGTGTTCCGCGAGGGGCCCACGCTGGCCCGCGTCGGCACCATCGCCTCGTCCAGCGTCGACCCCGACGACATCGAGGCCGTCGTGCGCGCCAGCGAGGAGGCCGCGCGCGGCGCCGAACCCGCGCGCGACGCGATGCCGCTGCTGGAGCCCGACACCGTCGACCAAGACTGGGCCGCCCCGGCGACCGGCACCGGCATCGAGGTGTTCACCGATCTGGCCGAGGGCCTGTCCGCCGGATTCGACAGCGCCGACCGCCTCTACGGCTTCGCCCATCACCAGATGCACACCACCTGGCTGGGCACCTCGACCGGCATCCGGCGCCGCTTCGTGCAACCCACCGGTTCGGTGGAGATCAACGGCAAACGCGGCGAGGGCGCGGATCTGGCCAGCGCGTGGGTCGGGGTGGGTACCGCGGACTTCACCGACGTCGACGTATCCGGCTTGCTCGCGGACCTTTCCCGCCGCCTGGACTGGGCCAAGCGCAAGGTCGAGCTGCCCGCGGGCCGCTACGAGACGCTGCTGCCGCCCTCCACCGTGGCCGACCTGATGATCTACCTGGCCTGGTCGATGGAGGGCAGGGGCGCGCAGGAAGGCCACACGGCGTTCGCGCGAGCGGGCGGGACCCGGGTCGGCGAGCGACTGAGCGATATCCCGCTCACGCTCTACTCCGATCCGCACGCGCCCGGACTGGAATACCAGCCGTTCGTGGCGGCGACCGCGTCGTCGGAATCGATGTCGGTGTTCGACAACGGCCTGACCGCGGAGCGCGTCGACTGGCTGCGCGACGGCGTGATCTCCGCGCTGATCTATCCGCGCGCCACCGCCGCCGAGTTCGACGCACCCGCCACGGTTCCCGGCGACAACCTGCTGCTCACCGGCGGTTCCGACGCCACGATCGACGACATGATCGCGCGCACCGAGCGCGGCTTGCTGCTGACCACCCTGTGGTACATCCGTGAGGTCGATCCGGCGACGCTGCTGCTCACCGGTCTCACCAGGGACGGGGTGTATCTCGTCGAGAACGGCGAGGTCACCGCCGCGGTGAACAACTTCCGGTTCAACGAGAGCCCGCTGGATGTGCTCCGGCGGGTGAGCGAGGCGGGCGCCACCGAGCTCACGCTGCCGCGGGAATGGAAGGACTGGTTCACCCGGACCGCGATGCCGCCCTTGCGGATTCCGGACTTCCACATGTCATCGGTCAGCCAGGCGACCTGAGCGCGGCGGGTCAGGCCGCGAGGTCGATCTCGATGCCGATGGTTCCGGACTTGCCGCGCCGCAGGTTGCTGCCGAGGATGACGAGGGGACCGGTGAGCCAGTACTTGCGCCGCAGCAGCTTGCGGACCCGCTCCGTGCCCTCGGCATCGAGGATCCGTCCGGTTCCTTCGACCACCGCGCCGTGCGGCTTGCCGGTCGCGCTGCACGGTTGCACGCTGACCGCCGGATTGCGGCGCAAGCGCTTGACCTTCCAGCTGTCGGTCACGGTCCAAACGTACAGTTTGCCGTTCTCGGACACCGCCCACACCGCGGTGCCGACGGGCGATCCGTCCTTGCGGAAGGTGGTCAGCAGCACGTAGTCGGCCTTGGCGACGGCGTCCAGCGAATTCGTCATGCGGGCAGCGTATCCCGCATCCCGGTGCGGTGAGCGACGCGGGAAAGGCGCGGGTTCGTGCCGGACATTCACTCCGGCAGTCGGTACTCCCCCGCTTCCAGACGCGCCAGTACTCCGTCGGTCCACTTCGACAGGTTCTCGAACACGCCACTCCACAGCTCCAGCAGATCGGTCGCGTGCGGCGCTTCGTACCGCCCGGGGAAGTCCGGGATCATGGCGAGCAGGTCGGCGCGCACTTCCTCGCTGCGGCGGCGCTGTTCCCGCAATTTCGCGATGACGTGCGCCCTGGGCAGCGCGTCCATGAAGGCGATGGCAGCGCCCAGTTCCTCCATATCGATGCTGACCAGCGCCTCGTCCATGAGCCCGCGGAACTCGGCCTCTCCCGCCTCGGTCAGCTCGAACAGCGTGCGCCCAGGGCCCTGGTCGCTGGTCTGGGTGCCGAACGCGCTCAGCTTGCCCTCGCGGGTGAGCTGCTTGAGAGCGTGATAGATCGAGCCGGGCTTGACGTTCGTCCAGGTTTCGGCCCGCCAGGACAGCAGCTCCTGACGCACCGCGTAGCCGTGCACGGGCTGACGCAGGCGCATCACCCCCAGCACGAGCAGGCGCACCACCGACATCGCGAACTCCTTCCGCTCCGAGATCGCATGGTAGTCAAGTTTGACTTCCGGCGAAAACCATCGCTACGCTCACCTAGTCAAAATTGACTACCGCAGGTAAATGGGAGTTTTCATGGCCGACACGGCGGTACCGCAACTCTGGACCGGCGACCTGACCGACACGCTCGACTTCTACCGGACGCTGGGCTACACGGTGACCCATGAGCAGACCCGTCCCTACGTCTACGGAGCGGTGGAGGACCACGGTTGCGCCCTGCACTTCGTGCCCGCGCCGAAGGACTCCGACATCCCCGCCGAACGCGCAGGCTGCCTCGTGATGGTCGACGACGTCGCGAGCAGGCATCGAGCCTTCTCCGCGGCGCTGCGCAGCCGCTACGGCAAGATCCCCGCCAAGGGCCTGCCCCGGATCACCCGCTTCCGGCCGGGGCAGTCCCGGTTCACCGTCATCGATCCGGCGGGCAACCAGGTGATCTACATCCAGCGCGACGAACCCCCGAAGGTGGAGTACGGCGGATCGAAGGAGCTGGACGGGCTGTCCAGAGTGCTGGACAACGCCCGCATCCTGCGCGATTTCAAGACCGACGACAAGGCCGCGTTCCGCGTGCTCGAGGTCGGTCTCGGCCGGTTCCGCAGCGAAGCGCCCCGGCTCGACGTGGCGCGGGCACTGGCGGCGCTCGCCGAACTCGCCGTCGCGACCGGCGACCCCGGCGGAGCCGATGGATTCCGGGCGGAGTTGCGCGCGATGGAACTGTCCGCCGAGGAACGCGCGTACATCGCCGACGACTTACGCGCCTCCGACGAGCTGTCTTCCTGGCTGTCGGAGACTTAGACCCTCACGCCGCGGTCAGCACCTGTGGCCCGTCCGGAGTGATCGCGATGGTGTGCTCGGAGTGGGCGGTGCGGGAGCCGTCGGCCGAACGGATGGTCCAGCCATCCGGATCGGTGACGATGCGGTCGGTGGTGCGCGCGAACCACGGTTCGATCGCGATGGTGAGTCCGGGGCGCAACCGATAGCCGCGCCCCGGGCGGCCGTCGTTGGGCACGTGCGGGTCCTCGTGCATGGTGCGGCCGAGGCCGTGACCGCCGAATTCGGTGTTCACCGGATAGCCGTACGCCCGCGCCACCTCGGCGATGGCGGCGGAGATGTCGCCGATCCGGTTGCCCGGCACCGCGACCGTGATCGCCGCGGTCAGCGCCTCCTCGGTCGCCCGCACCAGCCGAACGTCCTCCTCGGCGGCCGAGCCGACCACGACCGTGGTCGCCGCGTCCGCGACCCAGCCTTCGATGCCGACCGCGAGGTCCATGGTCAGCACGTCGCCGTCGCGCAAGGCATAGTCGAACGGAAGTCCGTGCAGCACAGCGTCGTTCACCGACAGGCAGACGGTATTGCGAAACGGTCCTCGCCCGAACGAGGGCGCGTAGTCCCAGTAGCAGGACTGGGCTCCGCGCGCGCGGATGCGTTCTCGGACGTGGGCTTCCAGGTCGAGCAGGTTCACCCCTACCCGCGCCCGGTCGCGCAACTCGGCGAGCACGTCTGCGACGAAGCGCCCCGCCACTCGCATCCGCGCGATCTCCGCGGGACTCTTCAACTCGACCATCATTCCTCCAGTGCGCCGGTATTTTAATACCACCCTAGCTGCGCCGGTATTTTAATACCAATCCGTCTTGCGACCTCGCACTGCCGTCCGTAGCCTGAGCGCATGGTCCGCCTCCCGTTGACCCCCGCGCAGATCGAGTCGGGTCGCCGCTTGGGCGCCGCCCTGCGCGCGGCCCGCGCGAACCGCGAACTCACCGACGTCGCCCACGCCGCCGGGATCTCACCGGAGACGCTGCGCAAGATCGAGACCGGACGGTTGCCCTCGCCGGCTTTCGGCACGGTGGTGGCATTGGCACAGGCGCTCTCGATCCCGCTCGACGATCTCGCGGACATCTGGCGCTCGGCCGGTCTCGCCGAATCCGCTTAGGCAGGATCGACTGTCGCCTTCGGAGCGATCGCGATCCCGACGGACGCGTTCGCGCCGCGCAGCAGCTTGTGCCCGCGAATGGCGAGCTTGCCGATGATCCCGTACTTGTCCGCGACCACATCGCGCACGCGCTGGGTGCCGTCCGCGTCGAGAATGCGCGCGCTGCCCGGCAGGACCTCCGCTGCCGTCGGTCGGCCGCGCCCGTCGCAGACCTGCAGCGTGACGTCCGGATTGCGGCGGATCCGCTTGACCTTCCAGGTCTCGGGATTGGTCCACACGACGATCCGGTCACCATCCGGAGCCACCCACACGGGTGTGCCGACCGGCGTCCCGTCCTTCTTGAAGGTGGTCAGCCGCACGTATTTGCTCTGGCTCATCTCGTTCCACGTCATAGGGCAACGGTAGGCCCGCGCGACGGCGGCGACATCCGACCGCAGGACGGTTCGCGATTACGTGTATGGGCGTAGGTGGCGGCAACCGTGTCCGCCGAGCCGCCGCCGCAATTCGTATGTTGCTCACCGCCAGCCGGTGGCGAATTGCAGCGCGAGGCTGGAGATTCCGAGGATGACGGAGAGGATGCCGCCGAAGAGCAGGGGGCGATGGCCTGCGGTGCGTAGGCGCTGCGGCGTGAGGGTGGTGCCGACGGCGGCCAGGACGGCGGCGATCAGCCAGGCGCTCACATGGCTCAGGGCGGTCGTCCACGAGGGCCGGATCACGCCCGTGGCGGCGAGGGCCGACGCGGCGAGGAACAGCACCACGAACAGCGGAATGGTGCGCCACAGTGGCGTGACGCCGGAATCGCGCCGGGCTCCGAAGTGCAATCCGACGCACAGCGGGATGATCGCCAGACTGCGCACCAGCTTGACGATGACGGCGAAATGCGCGGCGGCGGATCCGAACGCCACGCCGGCGGCGAGCACCGAGGACGTGTCGTTGATGGCGGTGCCCGCCCACAGGCCGAATGCCTGCTCGGACATGCCGAGTAGGCGGCCCAGCGGCGGATAGACCAGCACCGCGACCACATTGAAGACGAAGATGGTGCCGAGTGCGTAGGCGGTCCGCTCGCGGTCGGGCTTGATGACCGCCGTGGCGGCGGCGATGGCGGAGGCCCCGCAGATGGTGGTGCCCACCGCCACCAGGATGGCGGAATCCCGGTCCAGGGCCAGCAGCCTGCCGACGACCAGCGCGGCCAGGGCGCCGACGAGCAATGTGCCGATCAGTACGACTATCGTGCCGCGGCCCACGCCGACCACCGCGCCGACGGGCAACCCGAGACCGAGCAGGACGATGGCGGCGCCGAGCAATCGTTGCTGCGCCGAGGCCAGCCCGGGAGTGAATCGCTCGTCCCCGGTGCGGCGTGCGAAAACACCGAACATCGCGCCACCGGCCAGGGCGAGCACGGGCACGCCGAGGACGGGCCACACCGCGCCCAGGAAAGTCGCGGCGGTGGCGAGCACCGCTGCCACCAGAAGGCCGGGCCCGTGCCGGCGAAGATGCGTCATTTCGACAACGATCGCGGCAAACGATCTGTCCGGGTAGCCGTCGGGACGACAGCACCTCATAAGCCGCGCTGATGGGGCGGGGAATGCCGCGCCATCGCAGCAGGCTCATAATCTGCCCATGACGCTGCCGCCAGGAACACCTGATCTGGAGGTGCTCGACCTGCTGGTCTCCGTCGCGGAGTCGGGCAGCCTCGGCGCGGCCGCGCGCAGGCACGGCATCAGCCAGCCCGCCGCGAGCATGCGGATCAGCGCCCTGGAACGACGGCTACGGCTACGGCTGCTGGATCGCGGGCCCACCGGGTCGGCGCTCACCGACGCGGGGCGCTCGGTTGTGGAGCACGCGCAAGCCGTGCTCGACGCGGCGCGGGCCTTCGGCGCGGGTGTGGCCGCGCTGCATGCCGCTCAGGTGCCACACCTGCGGATCGCCGCGTCGAAGACCATCGCCGACCATCGCATTCCGCAGTGGCTCGACGCTTTCCGCGAGTCCTATCCGGAGGTGGCGGTATCCCTCGAAGTCGACAACACCCGGCATGTCGAGGAACTGGTCCGCAACGCCAGGGCGGACATCGGTTTCGTGGAGGGACCGCACCCGCCGCCCGGACTCGGCAGCCGAGTGCTCGGCGCCGACGATCTGGTTGTCGTGGTCGCGCCCGGCCACCGGTGGGCACACCGCCGACGGCCGGTGACATTGCGCGAACTCGCGACCACTCCCCTGCTGTGGCGCGAGCCCGGATCCGGCACCCGCGACACGGTATGGGAAATCCTGGGCGCGGAGTGCCAGCCTGCCCACCCGGCCGCCGAACTGGGCTCGGCGGCGGCGATCGTCGCGTCGGCGCGGGCCGGAGTCGCACCCGCGGTGCTGAGCCGGTTGATCGCGGCGCCCGATCTGGACAGCGCGGCCCTCGTCGAGGTACCGACGGCCGACTCCGTCGTGCTCACCCGGGAATTCCGCGTCATCTGGCGTCGGCAAGCTCCTCCGTCCGGGCCCGCGGAAGCGCTGGCCCGGTGCGCCGCGGGCGGCGGCGTGGCGCGCAACCGGTGAAGCACTCGGTCCGCGCACACGGGCACCCACCCGGCCGACGGGCAAGGAATGACGATGCGCCGGCGGCCGACCGCGTCCCTCGGCCGGAAATGTCAGGTGGGCGCCACGTCGCGAACAGTCGAGAATGGGTGCCATGACGGCCTGGCATACCGACGGCGCGACAGCGCCCGGCGCGCGACCGGACGTGAGTCGGTCCGAGCCGCCCGTGCGCACGGATCCGGTCTGGTACGCCGCGTACGGCTCGAATATGAGTCTGGCCAGGCTGCGGACCTATCTTCGCGGTGGCAAGCCCGCAGGCGGAACACTCACCCTGCCCGGCTGCCGCGACAACGCCGACCCGATCCGCTCGACGCCCCTCCTGCTCCGGGGCGTGCTGTATTTCGCCACCGAATCGTTGACCTGGACCGGCGGCCGCGCTTTCTACGACCCCGACTGCCCGGGCGAGATGGCCGTGCACGCCCACTTGCTCACCACCGCCCAGTTCTCCGACATCGTGGCGCAAGAGATGTATCGCGTCCCGGGGGCGGACATGGATCTCAGCGAGGTGATCGCGCAGGGGACGATGACTCTCGGCCCGGGACGCTACGAAACGTTGGTCTGCGCGGGAACGCACGCCGGGTACCCGGTGCTCACCTTCACCGCCCCGTGGCGTTGTCGCGACGTTCGGGGCAATCCGCCCGCCGCCGCCTACCTGCGGTATCTGGCCGCGGGCCTGCGCGCGGCACACGGCTGGTCCGCCCGCGCGACCGCGGGTTATCTCGCCACTCGGCCCGGCGCCGACCGGCGCTGGACCCCCGAGACGGTCCATGCCCTGCTCGGCGACGATGAAGTGGTGCGCCGAACCTATGAGGAGACCGCCCCCGCCCACGCACCGACCGGCGATTCGTCCTCGGAGTCCCGGTAGCTGCGGGCGACCAACGCCGCACGCAGGTACCACACCCCGGATGCCTGCGCGGGGTCGAAACCGGTGAGCTGGCCGATGCGCTTGAGCCGGTAGTCCACGGTGTTGGTGTGGATGTGCAGCGATCGCGCCGTGCGCTGGCGATTGAGATTCGTGCCGATATGACGTTTGAGCGTCTCGAGTAGTTCGGGGTGCTCATCGAGTGGGTCGAGCAGTGTGCGCAGGGTCTCCAGTCCGGGTCCGGGCCGGGTGAGCTGATATTCGAGCGCGAGGTCGTCGAAGCGGAACAGTCCGCGGGTCCAGCGCAGCCGTTGCACCATGTCCAGCAGCTCGTGCGCGCGGTCGGCGGCCGTCGGCACTTCGACCGGGGTCGCGGCGATCACCGTCGCGACAATCGGCACCTGCGCGGCGCGGCCGAGACTGTCCACCAGTTCGTCCAGCGACTTGTCCTCCGGCGACGCGGACGGTAACAGGATGGTGCCGCCGTCGACGCTGAGCAGCGACAACACCGATTCACCGCAGCGGGTGGCGAGTTCGGATTGCACTCGGCGCAGCTTCCGCCGCGCGACCACCGCACCGTCGAGATGCGGGTTGCGCTCCTCCGGGTGCGGCGGAATCGCCAGGGCGACAACGGAATACGAGTCGGCGATCTGGATTCCGCATTCGCGGGCCATGGTGAAGGTGGGGTGCCCGCCGAGCAGGGCCGAAGCGAGGGTGTGCGCGGCCGTGTGGTGCTCGCCGACCACGGCCCGCAACTCGGTCACGTAGGCCCGCGAGACGGTCGAGGTGATGGTGTCCAGGATCTCCAGCAGGCGGCGGCTGATCTCCTTGAGACTGTCGAAGTCCGCGGCGGTCGCGTTCGCCACGATCAGGTCGAAGCCGAGCTTGAATCCCTCGTGCACGGCGTGGTGGATGGTGTCGATCGGAATGCCTTCTCGCGCCCAGCCCGCCGCGGCGTTGCGCAGCAGGAGGGTCTTCTCCGGAATGTCACTGCCGTCGAGCATGCTGACGGCCAGTTCCAGGCACAGGCGGGTGATGTTGGTGATGTCGCCGTTGAGCGCCTCACCGGGGAGCGTCCGGCAGTGCGCGACGGTCTCGATGAAATGGCCGACCATCTTGCGCGACAGATTCCGCACGTCTCGCAGTGAAGAACTGGCCGGGCGGCCCGACAGGGTCAGATCCGGGCCTGCCGAATCGGTGATGGACATGTGACTCCTTCCCTCCCCGATCGCGGAAAGTACTCCACGGTAACTTGACCGGGTCGGCGTGCCGAGGTCCAAGCCTCCGGTTGGGGACACCACCCGAAC
The DNA here is from genome assembly GCF_053604885.1 of Nocardia sp. NPDC003999. NCBI lineage: Bacteria > Bacillati > Actinomycetota > Actinomycetes > Mycobacteriales > Nocardiaceae > Nocardia > Nocardia sp. NPDC003999. Next base: position 329,483 of record NZ_JBSGIB010000003.1, on the reverse strand, counting down.
CGGGCGACGCGCGTCTGTGAAGCCTCACAAGTCGTCATCGCGCGGTCGAATTCTTTCGATCCCCGTCGTAACGTCGGTGGCAGCAGGGTCGCCGCGCGGAGGGAGGGCCATGAACATCGGCCCGCACGAAGAAGATCGGGACATCACCGAAGTGTCCGCGAGATTCACTCGTGGCGCCCATCGCGGCGGTCCCGACGCGCTGATCAGAATGGGCTTGGAACTGGCCCTCGTCCTGGTCGACGCGGCCGAGGCGGCGGGCAGTCTCGCGCTGGGCCGGTTCGAGCACGCGGCGACCCGATGCGCCCAGGCGGGCATCCCGATCGAAGCGGTGCACGCCGTCCTGCGCGACAGCGTCGACGCGGGCCTCGCCGCACCCGCCACGGATTCCCCCGGACGGCGCACCGCGCGCGATCGGGTCGAGCCCGGCGTGCTCAGCGAATTCCTCGAGACGCTGAACTCGGTGGTGGCGCGCAGTTACGCCAACTGAGCGCGACCGACGCACCGGCCGCTGCTCACAACGCCGCTACGAGCGCGGCGCTCTCCAGCGCGCATCCGTGGCCGATGGTGATGCCGGAGCCGCCGTGGCCGTAGTTGTGGACGACGGGCGTGCCGGGTAGCACGGCGGTGTCGAGTTCCACGCGGACCTCCCGGCGACCGGGGCGCAGTCCCACCACGGCGTCCAGCACCTCACTGCCGTCGAGCCCTGGGACCAGATCGCGGCAGCGCCGCAGGATAGATCGGGTGAGGTCGGGGTCGGGCGCGGTGTCCCACTCGCCGGTGTCCAGCGAACCGCCCAGGACGCAATCGTTCGCGCGGGGATGGACGTAGGCGCGACCGAGCGGATGGGCTTCGTCGCGGACCGACACCGACAGCCCGGGGTTCGCGACCCGCACGATCTGGCCGCGGATCGGATACGCCTCCGGGTCGCCCACCAACTCGGCGGCCCGCAGACCGGCGCAGTTCACCACGACGTCCGGCGACAGGTCCGCGAGATCATCGAGGCTCCGCACAGCACGCGGTACGCGACGCGCGCCTGCCGCGTCCACCTGCGCGCTCAAGAACGGCAGGTAGGTCGGCATCTCCACCAAAGGAACTTCGAAACGGAATCCGAATCCGTAGCCCGGAGGCAGGTCCACCCGATCGGCCTGCCGGAACGAGCGCACCGACCGCGACCACGCGGGAATCGCGGGCTCGTCGCGATACAGCGCCATGGACGCGCACATCCGCACGCCCGGCGCTTCGGCGGCGGCCAGCGCCGCCAAGTGCTCGAAAGTCGTCTCGCTCCAGGCCAGCACGCGATCGGCGGGACCGGCGGCGGTCGGAAACCAGACCGCCGCGGCCAGGAAGGACGTCGTCGCCGTGATCGGCTCGGCGCTGACGACGATGACCTCGTGCCGGGCTCGGAGCAGTTCGGCCGCGGTGGACAGACCCGAAATGCCCGAGCCGAGGACGACGATCCGCATGGGAGCGAGAGTATCGAGCCCTACCCGCCCAGCGCTGTTCCCGTAGCACCGCCCATGGGAGGCGCGGATAGATCAGTCGGCATCGTCGAGCGATGTGACACCGGTCGTCATGGCCACCACCGGCCACTGCGGCCCGGCACAGGCCGCGGCCACGGTACTGCCCTCCGCGAACCCGCCCCGGCTCTCGCCGGTCCCGGCCATGTCCACCCGGGGACCGGGCCGCCTCGGCCGAGCCGATCAACACACAGTTCCAGTTCTCCGACGGCGGCTGGCTGCCCACCGCGATGGCGCCCTCCTCCTGGCTGTCCGCCGACAACGTCGGTCCCCCGGCGGCCACCCCCGCGCCGGCAGCAGCGACGATCACGACGCAGCCCCCGGTAGCGGCGACACGTGCAGCGATCCGAGACATGCGACAACTCCTGCGGCCCCCCGTCGTTCGCGTTGCCGCCCTCCGGCCGTTCAAACCGCGTCGAAGCCGACCGGCAACTGATAGGCGAACGCGACTCGTTCGGTTGACTAGCCCGTCGGCCCGTGGGTAATGCCAATCCATGGACGATGGGCGGCTGACCATCGGGGTGGAAGAGGAGTTCCTGCTCGTCGACCCGCGCACCGGCGAACCGCTGGCACGCAATGTCGAGGTGGCGCGTACCGCCGAGGAACTCGGCATCGACCTGCAACTCGAACTCACCCGTTGTCAGGTGGAGACCAGCACCGCGGTCCACACCGATATCGGCGCACTGCACCAGCAGTTGCGCGACCTGCGCCGTGGCATCGCCGCCTGCGCCGAGCGCAACGACGCCCGCTTGCTCGCGGTCGGCATCCCGCCCACCGTCCCGCACGAGTTCCCGGTCACCGAGACCCCGCGCTACCAGCGCATCGAAGAGAACTTCGGCATGCTCGCCCACGAGCAGGGGCTGTCGGGCTGTCACGTGCACATCGGCATCCCCGACGTCGAAACCGCGATCCAGGTCAGCAACCACCTGCGGCCGTGGCTGCCGCAACTGCTCGCGATGACCGCGAACTCCGCCATCTACCGCGGCACCGAGACCGGCTTCGCCAGCTGGCGCAGCATCCTGTGGCGGCGCTGGCCCAGCGCTGGACCGCCTCCGTACTTCGAATCCGCGCGGCACTACGAGGCGATGGTCGCGATGATGCTCAACAGCGGCAGCATCCTGGACAAGCAGATGGTCTATTGGGACGTCCGCCCCTCGGTCTCGTTCCCGACCGTCGAGATACGGGTCAGCGATATTCCGGCGACCGTCGAGGAGACCGCGCTCTTGGCCGCGCTGGTGCGCGCCGTCGTCGTGATGGCGGAGAGATCGTTGGCGGCGCGGCAGCTCGCGCCGCAGGTGCCCGCGGAGATGTTGCGGGCGGCGTACTGGAAGGCAGCGCGTTCGGGGCTGGCCGGAGACGGCGTCGACCCTCGTGACGGCACGGTGGCGCCCGTGCGCGACCTGCTGTGCCGGCTGATCGACTACGCCGCGCCCGCGCTGGAGGACGCGGGCGACCGCCGATTCGTCGACGAGGCGTTCGGCCGCCTGCTCGCGCGCGGCAACGGCGCGCACCGACAGATCGCGGCGCTGCGGGCGCGCGGGGAGATCGACGACGTCGTCGAGGAGGTGGCGCGCTCGACCCTCGAAGGCTGCGACCAGCCGGGAAGTTCCCGCGCGACACCGGCGACCGGAGCGCCGCTCAGCTGAGCACCACGGTGGCTATGCGCTGCGTGGTCGGCCGCGCTGGTCCGCGCTCGGACTCGAATCATCGATCGCCCGCAGGATCTTCGACTCGAGGGTGGTTGGCGGATTCACCGCGGCGGTCGCGCTCAGTGCCGCCAACGTGTCCCGGATACGCCGCACCGCGCCGGCGAACGCCGCTGCGGTGCCGGATTCGGCTGTCGCGACGCGGTTTTCGATGCGCCTGCGCTCGATCTCGGCCACCGCGTCCATCGCGTACGGGTACGCCAGATCGAGCAGATTCGCGCGACACGGCTCGGCGCCGGTCATCGCCGGTCACCTTCGACCGACCCGACCGGCAGCCCTGGGTGCGCCGATCGCGGCCTCGCCGCGACCTCGACGCGCGAACGGACCGCCGACTCCGCAGGCGTACGACCATGCGTGGATGGACCCGCACCGCGGTCTGGGCGCACCTGTCTCGTGCCAACCCGCATGCCTTGACTTCGCGGCGCACCGTCTCGCGGATTGGATTCTCGCCATATTCGAACCGAAAACGGGTACGCTCCTGGTCCGCCGAAGTCGTTCCGATGGTTTCGGCCCGGAACGTCGGCGGACGCGCCGGAGGCCGCCGCGCCCGCGCCCGCTTTCCGACGCAGAGGAGATCACCGATGCGCACCGAGCTCCTCGACGATCGTGGCGTCCCGCTCGAACACGTCACCGTGGCGCTCGGCTGGGATCCGGCCACCCGTTCGCGCTTCTTCGGCCGGCGCGAGGAGATCGATCTCAACGTCGCGGCCTTGCTCTTCGCCGCGGACCGGCTCGTCGACGTCGTGTACCACGAGCAGCTCAGCTCGACCGACGGGGCCGTCCGCCTGCACGGCGACAGCATCACCGGAGAAGGCGAGGGCGACGACGAGATCATCAGCGTCGATCTGTCCCGCCTCGCCGCGCAGGTGACGACGGTGTTGTTCCTCATCACCTGCTACACCGGCCAGACCTTCGAGCGGATCGCGAACGCGTACTGCCGAGTGATCGACACCGTGGCGGGCACCCAGCTCGCCCGCCACGAGCTGACCGGCGGCGGCTCGCACACCGGCCTGGTGCTCGGCCGAGTGCGTCGCACCGAGGGCGCCTGGCACTTCCAGGACGTCGGCGCGGGCTTGCGGGCGCGGCACCCGATCGAGGCGATTCCGCAGCTCGGCCCGTACATCGAATGACCTCGTAGCGATTCGGCTTGCGCCGCAACGGCTTCGGTTTCAGCGCGAGCTACGGTCTGGCGCCGGCCGCTTCGCGCGTCGCACACCCCTCCCCCGCCGGACCGGCCGCGGCCTCCGATTGGAATTCGGACGCGCGGGTAGTCGCCGGGCAGGAGGTGTGACATGCCGAAGGAGGTCTCATGACCGGGACGACACAGGTTCGCCCGCCCGCGAACGCACGGTCGGTCAGCGAACTGGTCGAGGACGCCACCACCCAGGTGTCCCGGCTCATCCGCGACGAACTCCAGCTCGCTCGCGTCGAGATGCGGGAGAAGGGCAAACGGTTCGGCTTCGGAGCGGGCCTGGCGGGCGTGGCGGCGCTACTGGCGTTCTACGGCGGGGCGGCGTTGGTCGCGGCGGCGGTGCTCGGCCTCACCGAGGTGCTGCCGGGCTGGGCGTCCGCGCTGATCGTCGCGGGCGCGCTGCTGGTGGTCGCGGCGGCGCTCGGTCTGGCCGGGAAGAAGAGCGTCGAAGAGGCGAATCCGCCGATCCCGCAGGAAGCGGTCGAGGGCATTCGCGAGGACATCGAGGTGATCAAGGACAGGAGGCGGGGATGAGTGACAGCCGACCCGGGGCCGACCGGCCCACCGACGACGTCGCGGCCCTGCGGCGCGACCGCGACCAGGCCAGGGCGGATCTCGGCCGCACCGTCGAAGAGCTGGGCCACAAACTCGATGTGCCCGCGCGCAGCAAGGAGAAGGCGCACGACGTCGTCGAGGCGACTCAGCACGCGGCGTCCGAGGCGGCGCTCACCGTCGCGGACAAGGCCCAGCAGGCCAGGACGGGCGCGGCCGACCTCGTCCACCGAGTGGCGGCGGCCACACCGGAGCCGGTGGCCGAACGCGGCAGGCAGGCCGGTGGCGCACTGCGCGCCCATCCGATTCCCGCGGCCCTCGGCGCGGCGGTGCTCGCGGCCGTGGTCTGGCAGATCGTGCGGAGGCGGCGATGAAGACGCTCTACAAACCACTCGGCCTGCTGATCAGCGTGCTCGGCGGCCTCGCGGCGAACGCCGTGTTCACCAAGGTGTGGAAGCAGATCACCGGTGAGCGGCAGGCCCCGACGTCGACCGCGCGGGATCATTCCTGGCGCGAGGTGCTTTTCGCCGCGGCATTGCAGGGCGCGGTTTTCGGCCTGGTCAAGGCCGCGATCGACCGCGCGGGCGCGACGGGCTACGAATCGCTCACCGGCACTTGGCCGGAATAACGCGGCGCATCGCCGCAGCTCGACATCACTGCCGCCGTGACTCGACGTTCTCGAGTCACGGCGGCAATTCGGTGTGCGGGGGGATCGGCCCCCTACAGGTCGGCTCTTGTGTCACGGCTCCCCCGAGCGACGGACGGGAAGCTGTCGGACCGGCGCAACGAGCTTGTCCGGCCGCACGAGACCGCCTGGTCGGAGGCGCGAGCGGGCGCACAGTGTGATTAGCGCACGACGGGATGGGGTAAGTTGGCCGCGGAGTGGTCGCTCTCTGCGCCGAGAACCCGTGCGCAAGAGACGTGAACCGGAGCGGAGGTCGACGTGGCGTACTGCCGAGGACGCGTCGCCGGCACGGGAGGTGGATTGTGAGTTCCGAAAGCGCGCCCCGGGCGCTGGAGGTCGAGGTGCGGTCGGCGGAGGACACGGTCGTCGTCACCGTGCACGGCGAGATAGACATGGCGTCCGCGCCACGCTTGCAATCGGCTCTCGACGAGGCGCTACGCGACGCACCCGCCGCCGTCGTGGTGGACATGACCAACGTCGGGTTCCTCGGCTCCGCCGGGCTGAGCGTCCTGCTGGCGGCCTCGGAAGCCACCGGCTCCGGTGGCTTGCGCGTCGTCCCCAGCGACGCCGCGCGCAGGCCGATCGAGGTGACCGCGCTGGACCGGTTGCTCACGGTGTTCGACTCGGTCGAGGACGCGCTCGCGGTGAACGAGACCCAGGCGCCGAACTGAGCTTCCCGGCACCGCATCGGTGCCGCTCAGCCCGCGACGCGGTTTCGACCCCGTGTCGCCGGGTATGTGACCGGTCGTCGGCACCGTGTCGACCAGAGCGCACCGGGAGGAGGCCGTATGGCAGAAACCCGCGAACACCGATTGGTGGGAGTGCCCGCGGTGGCGGCGTTGGCGGATCTCGGATTCGCCTCGGTCGCCTCGGGTGTCATCGCCCGGCGCAGGCCGGTGCTGGGCCTGCTGGAACGCACCGGAGCCGATTCCAGGGCGATCGAGCGCGTGCGGCAGTTGCGGCGCGAGTTCGGCGCGGGCCCGGTCGAGCTCGTGGTGCCGGGTCGCCGGATCGTGGTCGTTCTCGATCCGCATGACGTGGGACGGGTGCTGGCCGACGCGCCGACGCCGTTCAGTCCGGCGAATCGGGAGAAGCGCGCCGCGTTGCGCCAGTTCCAGCCGCACGGCGTCCTGCTCTCGGAGGGACCGATCCGTGACCAGCGCCGCGCCGTGAACGAGGCCGCGCTGGACTCGGCCGAGCCGCTGCATCGCCTGGCCGGTCCGTTCGCCGAGGCGATCGCGGAGGAGGCGCGCGAGTTGATCCTGTCCGCCCTGCACCGCGGCCACCTGGACGCGCGGCAGTTCACCACGCGCTGGTGGCGGCTGGTGCGGCGGATCGTGCTCGGCGAGCGAGGACGCGACGACACCGTGCTCACCGACGAACTCTCCCGGCTGCGCTCGGCGGGCAACTGGTCGTTCCTCGCGCCTGCGCATCGCAGGCAGCGCGACCAGTTCACCAACCGGCTGTACCGCCACGTGGAGTCCGCTTCGCCGGACAGTCTCGCCGGAGCGTTGGCCGCGGTGCCCGCGGGCGGCGCCACCGATCCGGTCGGGCAGATACCGCACTGGTTGTTCGCCTTCGACGCGGCGGGCATCGCGCTGAGCCGGGCACTGGCGGTGCTGAGCACTCACCCCGAGCACCAGGCCCGCGCACTCGCCGACGCCGTCGATCCGGAACGCGTCGACCTGCGCGGTTATCTGCGCGCCTGCGTCCTCGAGTCGGTGCGGCTGTGGCCGACCACACCCATGCTGCTGCGCGACATCACCGCCGATACCGAGTGGCGCGACGGCGACGAGCGCTTCACCATCGCTGCGGGCGCCGCGCTGATGATCGCGGTCCCTGCGTTCCACCGGGATGCCGAACTGCTGCCCTTCGCCGACCAGTTCGTCCCGGAGATCTGGCTGGACGGCCGCGCGGAGCAGTATCCCCAACTCGTGCCGTTCAGCGCGGGCCCCGCCGACTGCCCCGGCCGTAACCTGGTGCTGTTCGTCACCAGCACGCTGCTCGCGCACTTGCTGACGTCGGCCGACTTCCGGCTGCGGTCCACGCCGCGCCCCAACCCGGACGCTCCACTGCCGGTGACCTTGAACAATTTCGGGCTCGACTTCACCGTCGAGCCGTGCATGACCCAAGCGGGCTAGACGCTCGGCACGGAGGCACGATCGGCCGCGCCACCGGACGGAGACCGGGAGCGGCCGATCGCACCACTCACGCAGACGCGACTACCGGACCGCGCCCGCGACACCGCCGATGAGGCCGCCGAGCACGCAGCCGGGGAACACGCCGATGATGAGGAAGATCAGACCGACCACGGCGCCGATGGCGCAGCCGATCAGCACGCCGCCCAGGGCACTCCCGGCATCACCGACGAACTGCGGCGCACCCGGCTCCGGAATGGCGGTGCCGACCGGAGTCAGGGTCAAAGTCGTTGCGTCCGCGTTGATTTCCGGAGCAACCGCGACCTGCTGCCCCATCGCGGATCGCAGAGTGGTCGGCACCGTCGCCACCACCTCGCCGTCCGGCGCGAGCACGGTGATCACGTCCGGTGTGACGGCGAACGTGCCGGAGGCGAGCGTCAGCGTCGCGCTCGACCGGTCCGGCGCGACGGCGACGGAGGAGGCCATGACGTCGTCGCCGAGCGCGGGATCGTAGATTTCGGCCTGCCCGTACGCGGTAGCCGCCGTGACGCCGGTGGCGGCAATGGTCAGCAGCGTGGTCGCTACCAATTTCCTGAACTTCATGAGCTTTCCCATCCTCAGCAGAATCGATCTGTCGTTACCTGGGTACAGCCATGGAACATCAGCGATTATAGACGTTACACATCACTGCTTCGGACAGTTGGTATTCCCAAGATGCCCTGCACGACAGCGCATTTCGTGACGAATCCGGAAAATGGGATGGGCGGACCCTACTCCAGCTCCCCTTCGGTCTCCAGGTAGACCTGCCGCAGTCGATCGAGCGTGTCCTGTTCGGGACGTTCCCACAGTTTCCGCTCGGCCGCCTCCAGCAACCGTTCGGTGATCCCGTGCAGCGCCCAGGGATTGGACTGCTCCATGAACTTTCGGTTCGCCTCGTCGAAAACGTAGCTCTCCGTCAGCTTTTCGTACATCCAGTCGGCCACCACGTTGGTCGTGGCGTCGTAGCCGAACAAATAGTCGACGGTCGCGGCCATTTCGAACGCGCCCTTGTAGCCGTGCCTGCGCATGGCTTCGAGCCAACGAGGGTTCACCACCCGGGCCCGGAACACCCGTGCCGTCTCCTCCGACAACGTCCGGGTGCGCACCGCGTCCGGGCGTGTGCTGTCGCCGATGTAGGCCTCCGGGTTCTTGCCGGTCAGCGCACGCACCGTGGCCACCATGCCGCCGTGGAACTGGAAGTAGTCGTCGGAGTCGGCGATGTCGTGCTCGCGGGTGTCGGTGTTCTTGGCCGCCACGGCGATCCGGCGATACGCGCCGCGCATGTCCTCCGCGGCGGGCGCGCCGTCGAGATCGCGCCCATAGGCGTAGCCGCCCCAGGTGGTGTAGACCTCGGCGAGGTCGTCGTCGGTGCGCCAGCTCTTCGCATCGATCAGCTGCAACAGGCCCGCCCCGTAGGTGCCGGGCTTGGAACCGAAAATGCGGGTGGTGGCGCGCCGCTGGTCGCCGTGCTCGGCGAGATCGGCTTGGGCGTGCGCGCGGACGTAGTTGTCCTCGTGGGGCTCGTCCAGATCGGCGACCAGGCGAATCGCGTCGTCCAGCAGGGCGAGCACGTGCGGGAAGGCGTCGCGGAAGAAGCCGCTGATGCGCACCGTGACATCGATGCGTGGGCGGCCGAGTTCCGCGAGCGAGACCACCTCGAGCGTGCGGACGCGGCGGCTGGCCTCGTCCCAGACCGGCCGCACGCCCAGCAGCGCGAGCACTTCGGCGATGTCGTCGCCGGAGGTGCGCATCGCGGAGGTACCCCAGATCGACAGACCCACCGACCGCGGGAATTCACCGTGGTCGGCGTGGTAGCGCTCCAGCAGGGATTCCGCCATGGCCTGCCCGGTCTCCCAGGCCAGCCGGGACGGCACGGCCTTGGGATCGACCGAGTAGAAATTGCGCCCGGTCGGCAGGACGTTGATCAGGCCGCGCAACGGCGACCCGCTCGGGCCTGCCGGGATGAACCCCCCGTCGAGCGCGTGCAGGACGCGGTCGATCTCCACGCCGGTCTGCCGCAGGCGCGGCACCACCTCCGTGGCCGCGAACCGCAGCACCAGGCGCACCTGCGGGTCATCGGCGATACCGTCGACCGCCTCCGGCGACCAGTCCGCCGCCTGCAACGCCGCGACCAGCGTGCGGGCGCGAGCCTCCACGGCATCCACGCGCTCACGCGCCTCGCCTCCCGACTCGTCGAGGCCGAGGGCTTCGCGCAGGCCGGGCACGGTGCGCTCGCCACCCCACAGCTGACGCGCGCGGAGCATGGCCAGCACCAGGTCGAGTTCACTCTCCCCGGCCGGAGCCGAGCCGAGAACGTGCAGGCCGTCGCGGATCTGCACGTCCTTGATCTCACACAGCCAGCCGTCGACGTGCAGCAGCATGTCGTCGAAGGATTCTTCGTCCGGACGCTCGGTGAGGCCGAGGTCGTGGTCCATTTTCGCGGCGCGCATCAGCGTCCAGATCTGCTGACGGATCGCGGGCAGCTTGGCCGGGTCCAGGGCCGAGATGTTGGCGTGCTCGTCGAGCAGCTGCTCCAGTCGCGAGATGTCGCCGTAGGTTTCGGCGCGAGCCATCGGCGGGATCAGATGGTCCACCAGGGTGGCGTGCGCGCGTCGTTTGGCCTGGGTGCCCTCGCCGGGATCGTTCACCAGGAACGGATAGATCAGCGGCAGATCACCGAGAGCGGCATCAGTGCCGCAGGAGGCCGACATACCCAGCGTCTTGCCGGGCAGCCACTCCAGGTTCCCGTGCTTGCCCAGGTGCACCATCGCGTCGGCGCCGAAACCCTCGGGCGCGCTGAGCCACCGGTAGGCCGCCAGATAGTGGTGGCTGGGTGGCAGATCAGGGTCGTGGTAGATGGCGACGGGGTTCTCGCCGAAACCGCGCGGCGGCTGCACCATGAGTACGACGTTGCCGAAACGCAGTGCGGCGATGACGATCTCACCGGCCGGGTCGGCGGAGCGGTCGACGTAGAGTTCGCCCGGCGGCGGGCCCCACGCTTCGACGACGGCCTCGCGCAGGTCGCCGGGCAGGGTGTCGAACCACGCGGTGTAGGTCGCTGCGCCGATGCGGATCGGGTTCCCCTCCAGCTGTTCGGCGGTCAGCCAGTCGGGATCCTGGCCTCCGGCGGCGATCAGGGCGTGGATGAGCGCATCCCCGTCCTGTTCGTCCAGGCCGGGAATCTCGCCGGGTACGCCCAGATCGTAACCGGCGGAGCGCATTTCGGTGATCAGGCGGATCGCGCTGGCCGGGGTGTCCAGACCGACGGCATTGCCGATGCGGGCGTGCTTGGTCGGGTAGGCCGACAGCATGACGGCGATGCGCTTGCGTTCGGCGGGGATGTGACGCAGCCGCGCGTAGCGCGTCGCGATGCCCGCGACACGGGCAGCGCGCTCGGCGTCGGGGACGTAGGTGGACAGGCCGTCGGCGTCGAATTCCTTGAACGAGAACGGGACCGTGATGATCCGCCCGTCGAATTCCGGCACCGCCACCTGGGTGGCGACGTCCAGCGGTGACAGCCCGTCGTCGTTGGCCTCCCACTGGGCGCGGCCCGTGGTCAGGCACAGTCCTTGCAGGATGGGCACATCCAGGTCGGCGAGCGCGCCGACATCCCACACCTCGTCCTCGCCACCCGCGGACGCGATGGCGGGCTTGGTGCCGCCCGCGGCCAGGACCGTCACCACCAGCGCGTCGGCGTGGCGCAACGTTTCGAGCAACGCGGGTTCGGCGGTGCGCAGCGACGCGCAGTACAGCGGCAGCGCCCGCGCGCCCGCCTGTTCGATCGCGGTACAGAGGGCGTCGACGTAGGCGGTGTTGCCCGCCAGATGCTGGGCGCGGTAGTAGATCACCGCCACGGTCGGCCCATCGGGATGCTCAGCGGCGACCCGATCCAATTCGCCCCAACTGGGCAACTGGATCGGCGGCTCGAAGCCGTGGCCGGTCAGCAGCACGGTGTCGGACAGGAAATTGTGCAGCTGGCGCAGATTCTCCGGGCCACCGGCGGCCAGGTAGTTGTGCGCGTCGGCCGCGACGCCGCCCGGGACGGTGGAGCATTCCATCAATTCGGCGTCCGGGGCGATCTCGCCGCCGAGGGCGACGAGCGGGATCCCGCTGGCCCGCAGCGCCTCCAGCCCGTCTTCCCAGGCCCGCTTGCCGCCGAGAATGCGCACGATCACCAGATCGGCGCCGTCGAGCAGGCCGGGCAGGTCGTCGACCAGCAGGCGAGCCGGATTTCCCCACCGATAGTCGGCTCCGCTGGCGCGGGCACTGAGCAGATCGGTGTCGGATGTGGACAACAGCACAATCACGGGTGGCAGCCTTCCTCGGGTGACGCGCCCATCGGGGGTTCGCTGCTCGCCGGGGAGGGTCTGGCTTTCCACAGTGGCGCGACCGCACCGGACTTTCACCGGTTTCCTCGTCGTCCGCCGAGCACGCCGATGCTACCTGCCGTCCGGATCGTCCTCGTCCACGCGCCCCGCTCGATCAGCCGCGACGGTCGCGGTCGCTCGCCCTGGCTGCCAAGAAGTCGTCCACGAGTCGTGCGCAGTCGGCGGTGCCGATCGGTTCGAGCCCGACCAGCCTGGCGAAGACGATCGGGCCGACGAGCTGGGTCAGCGCGAACGTCACGTCCGGATCGCCGAGTTGGGCGCGCACGTCCGGATCGCCGAAGAGCTGGTCGAACGGCTTGCGGTACTGCTCGATGAGCCGCCTGCGCAGCGAGGTGAAGTCCGGACCCGCCCCGGATTCGCCGCGCTCGCCGGTGGCCAGCCACGCCAGCGTGGATATCTGCAACGGGGCCTCGTTGACGACCGCCGCCTGCCTGCTGAGCAATTCGATCAGCCGTTGCCGCAGCGGACCGGCGGGCGGCGCCTCGATCACCGGGGGGAGCAGACGCTCGAGCGTGGCGGCGCGCAACTGCATGGCGTTGTCGAAGTGCCGGTACAGCGTGGTGCGCGCGACCTTCGACATGGTTGTGACGGCTTCGACGGTAACCGCTTCCAGCCCACCGGTTCGCAGCAGCGCGGTGGCGGCGTCGAGCAGTCTGGCGCGGGAGCGCGCCTTGCGCGGGTCGACGTCGTCGTCACGAGGGTCGGCGGCACCGGTCATGGGTCGAACATTCCTCTCTCCGCCGCGCCTATCGCCACCCGGCCCACTTATGATACTGATAGTAGCGTAGCGATACTGACAGTTTTGTTCAGCCCGGGGAGGCGCCGTGGAGTCCACCACGACACGTTTGTCAGCCGCTCAGCGATGGATGTTGACGATCTCCTGCCTCACCGTGGCGTTGGTGATCGCGTCGATGGCGGCGCTGTACACCGCGTTGCCGGAGATCGCCGCCGCGACGGGCGCCAGTCAGCAGCAGCTCACCTGGGTCGTCGACGGGTACACCCTGGCGCTGGCCTGCCTGGTTCTCCCCGCGGGCGCCCTCGGCGACCGCTTCGGGCGGCGCGCCGTGCTGGTCATCGGTCTGTTCGTCTTCGCGGCGGCCTCGGCGGCCCCGGCGCTGCTGCACACGCCCGGCTGGTTGATCGCGGGCCGGACGGCGGCCGGAGTGGGCGCCGCTCTCGTCATGCCCTCGACGCTGTCCCTGATCACCGCCGGATTTCCGGAGTCACGCCGGGGCAATGCCGTCGGGCTGTGGGCGGGTGTCGCCGGTGCTGGCGCGGTGCTCGGCATCCTCGGCTCGGGCCTGCTGCTGGAGCAGTGGTCGTGGGTGTCGATCTTTCTCGCCATGGCCATAGCGGGACTGCTGCTGATGATCGCCGGTTTCACGCTGCCGGAGTCGGTCGACCGGGATCGTCCAGGGCTGGACGTGTGGGGGGCGGTCACCTCGGCCGCGGCCGTCGGATCACTTGTGGTGGCGGCGATCACGGTACCCGAGCGCGGATGGGTGGACCCGGTGGTGATCGGCGCCGCCGTCGTCGCGGTGCTGGCGGCCGTGGCGTTCGGCATGATCGAGAAACGGGTGGCACACCCACTGCTGGATCTACGTCTGTTCGCCGATCGAGGGTTCGGCTCCGGCACCGCGTCGGTGACCTTGCAGTTCTGCGTATGCTTCGGGACCTTCCTGCTGATGGTCCAGTTCCTGCAGCTGATCCTCGGGTACCGGCCGATCGTGTCGGCGCTGGCGATGGCGCCGATGATGGTGCCGATGGTGGCGGTCTCGGCGGTGGCGCCGCGCCTCGCCGAACGGGTCGGGTTGCGGCTCCCGATCGCGGGCGGGCTGGTGATCATCGGGATAGCGCTCGTCGCGCTCTCCCGGGTCGAGGTCGACACCACTTACGTCGACCTGCTCTGGCCGTTCCTGATCATGAGCACCGGCACCGGCCTGTGTACCGCGCCCGCGACGGCCGCGATCATCGCGGGCACCCCGGTGGAGAAACACAGCGTCGCCGCCGCGGTGAACGACGCGGCGCGCGAAGTGGGCGCGGCGGTCGGCATCGCCATCGCCGGCAGCATCCTGGCCGCCGGGTACAGCCACCGCGTCGCACCCGCCCTGCCCCAGCTGCCCGAGCAGATTCGCGAACCGGTCGGCGACTCGCTGGCCGCGGCGCTGCAGGTCACCGAGCGAATCGGCCCGCAAGCCGCGCCCCTGGCCGACTTCGCCGAATCGGCCTTCGTGCACGGCGCTCAGCAGTCCGCGCTGGCGCTGGGCATTGTCACCTTCGTCGCCGCGGCCCTGATCGGGGTGTGGGCGCCGGGACGCTCACGCGCGACGGCGAAACCGGCGCCGACTCGACCGGAGACGCAACCGACGACGACACCGTGACGACCGCGCGCCGGTGACACCCGCACGACCGATCACACGACGACCGTGCAGGATTCGCGCCGGGCCTAGACCAGGTCGGCGTTCCCGTCGATCACCTTGAGGTGGTAGTGGAACCGGTTGACCCGCCACCCCTGCGATGTGCGCTCGACGCCGAGGGAGTAGCTGCCGACGAAGGTACGGGTCTTGCCCTCGGTCGCGGCATTCTTGACGTGCACCGCGATGGCGTCCGCGTGCACGCGCGCCGCGTCGCCGTCCAGATCGATGAGATGGTTGCCCGACTGGTGGTGCACCCCGTCGAGGTCGGCGAGCCCGGTGCGCCAATCCGCGATGATGTCGGCGGTGGCACGCTCCCCGACCGGCCCGCCGAAACCGCCGTCGAAATCGACGGTCGGCGTGAACACCTCCGCCGACAAGTCTTCCCAGCGCTTCTGGTCGGTGTACACGAACATCTTGGTGATCACATCGACGATGGCGAGCCGGTCGGCGAGAGTGGAAATTTCGGACATACGCCGACCTTAGTCGGCGGGCCCGCCCTATGCCTTGCGGACCACCCCGCCGAGCAGCACCAGCCCGGTTTCCGGCAGGTCGTCGCCGAGCCACTGTTGCAGGGGAACCACACCGGGCTCGAGTATCTCGAACCCCTCGAAGAACGACTCGACCATGGCCGCAGACCGATAGACCACCTGGGCCGAGGATTTGGCGGTATCCGACGACGACTGGTCGATGAAGTCCGAATTGCTGTCGTCGGAGCCGTGCGTGAACGCCAGATAGCTTCCCGGAGCCATGATTTCCCGCAGCCGAGCGACGATCTCGGCCGGGCCTTCGTCGTCCATCACGAAATGCAGGACCCCGACGAGCGTGATCGCGACCGGCTCGTCGAAGTCGATCGAACCACCGCTGCGCAGCCGGTCGATGATGTCGTCCGGACGGCGAACGTCACCCAGCATCGCCGTCACCCCGTCCGCTTGCGCCAGCAGGGCATTGCAGTGCGCGTAGACGACCGGGTCGAAATCGACGTACACCACCCGCGCCGAAGGGTCGGTCTTGTGGGCGACCTCGTGCACGTTCGGCGACGTCGGGATACCCGCGCCCAGATCGATGAACTGCCGGATCCCCGCCTCGGCGGCCGACTGGACCGCACGCACCAGGAACTGGCGACTGAACCAGGCCAAGGTTCGGGTATCCGGGGCGATGGACAGCATGCGGTGCGCGACCGCCCGGTCCACCTCGTAATTGTCTTTGCCGCCCAGGAGATAGTCGTATACCCGTGCGGAATTCGGCAGGTTCGGATCGACGCCGCGCGGTGCTCGCTCCATGCCGGACACCGTACCTCCCGATCGCCCCGATCATGATCCTAACAAAACAGTCGCGGGCCGTCGCCTCGGTTCTCGGCCCTGAAAAGGCACTCGCGTATCGAATGACATTGCAGGGAACGTTGTTTCAGGCTCTGTCGAGCACGCGCGCACGGACTCACTCGCCGACCGCCGCTAGCAACTCCGTTCGCGCCATCAGCTCATCCGCCACCGGGCGGGGACGGCGACCCAGACCACACGCGCAAGCGAGGCCGTCGATCGGACGGCCCAGCGCGTTCTCGATGATCCGCAATGTCTCCGTCTGCTGTGCCTCGGTAGGAACGTCGTGCACGAACCCCGCGTAGAAATTCGTACCGGCATCGAGGGCCAATTTCGCCAAAGGCGCATAGAATTCCGCTTTCTCCGATGGAGGTACGTCGCCCGCCGCGAGCGGACCGTGCACGTATTCCAGGACGCGCCCCCGCGGCCAATGACCGACGACGGAATTGGCCAGATCGACCAGCGGCCGGGCATCGCGCAACCGGCCTCGTGCCTTGTTGCGCAAACTGCCGAGGCACAGGTGCACCCCGAAACGGGTACCTTCGGGGGCGGCCGCGGCCAGGGCCGCGATCCCCTCCCCCAGCCTCAGCACCCGATCGGTCAGCCGGTGCAACGGCTGTGACTTCGCCATGAGC
This sequence comes from Nocardia sp. NPDC003999, assembly GCF_053604885.1. Lineage (NCBI taxonomy): Bacteria > Bacillati > Actinomycetota > Actinomycetes > Mycobacteriales > Nocardiaceae > Nocardia > Nocardia sp. NPDC003999. Next base: position 312,898 of record NZ_JBSGIB010000003.1, on the reverse strand, counting down.
ACCAGTTCCGCGGTGGCTTCCAGCTGCACGACGACGTCGTCACCGGCGAGCTCGCGAATGGCCGTGATGTCCCGCACGGTGGCGTCGAGGAAGGCGCGTCGATGCCGCCGCACGCCGGCGGCTCCCATCGCGATGAACGTCAGCGTGAAATCGGTCGGCATGCCGATCTGGAGTGCGAGACCGGGCAGGTCGTGCTCGGCGCGCAGTGCGCGAAAGATCGGCAGCGCCTCCTCGGCCTCGCCGAGATAGCCGAGATCCATGGCTTCGCTGGGCAATTCGGCGCCCCGCGCCACGCGGTGGATCGTCCGCTGCCTGCTCGAGCCCCATGTCCCCTGCTTCTTCACCGCCAGGACCCCTTGGTCGACCAGGTCTTCGATGATCGGCTGGATGTAGAACTCGTAGCGCCGGGTCTCCCCCGTCGGCAGGGTACGCAGTCGCGTCCCCGCACTGTCCAGCATGGCCCGCATCGCGACGTCCGTGCTTTCGGCCGGAAAACTTCCGACGAAGTGCACCGTCCGCGTACCCGCCCCTTGTCCCGTCGCACCCACGTTTCCGCGCTCCTTGTCCATCGCGTCGTCTCGGACATCCGCTGTCCCGAAGCGATATCGGGCGCGGCCGAGTACACGCGTGCGGCATCAACTATGCGATAGCCACGGAACATTGTGCGCGGTATCGCCGTTCGCCGGGCAACCAGCGGCACGATCCGCCGGGACTGGCGGCATACGGCCATGGGCAGCACTCGCGATCGACGGCGTTCACGAATATCCGGAGCCCGTTGGCGTCCGAGGCAGCACGTGGGTCGCACACCGAAATCGCCTGCTGGAAAATGTTTTACGGACGCCACGCGTGACCGGATCCGGCGTCCGCGGGTATTGCGCGCGGCGAAGTTCACGCATAGCCTGCGTCGCGTGCGAACCTCGCTACGGTCGATCGCCGTGTCCGCGGCGGCCATACTTCTCTGCCTGACACCGAGCACTGCCCACGCCGAAGACACCGCGCCGGGTCGTTGCACAGCGGTCTCCATCCCCGTTCCGCTCGGAGAGATGGCCGGATCCTTGTGCACCCCCACGGCGCGCGCCACCGACACCGTCATGGTGCTGATCGCGGGTTCCAACTACAACGCCACGTACTGGGATTTCCCCTACGCTCCGGAGACCTACAGCTTCCGGCGGGCGATGAACGCCGCGGGCATCGCGACGCTGGTGGTCGACCGGCTCGGCAACGGTGCGAGCACCCGCCCACCGAGCACGCAGGTGACGGCGACGGTCTCCGCCCGCGCCCTGCACGACATCGTCCGGTCCCTGCGCGCCGGACTTGCGGGCGCGCCCCCGTTCGGCAAGGTCATCACCGGAGGTCATTCCCTCAGTTCGGGCATCGATGTCCTGGAGGCGACCACCTACCAGGACGTCGACGGCGTCCTGCTCACCGGTTACTCCCACGCGCTCAACGTGTCCGAGGTGCTCGGCGTCATCTCCACCTACCACCAGGCCGCCGAGGATCCGCAATTCGCTGGGCGCGGTTACGACGCGGGCTATCTGGCGACGCGGCCCGGTACCCGCGCGGCCGATTTCTTCGCTCCCGAGACTGCCGACCCCGAAGTTCTCGCGGTGGACGAGGCCACCAAGGAGGTCTTCTCGCCGACCGAGTATCCCGACGGCCTGACCTCCACCCTTCCCCCGATGAGCAACTTCATCGATGTCCCGGTTCTCGTCGTCAACGGCAGTCGGGACCGGCTCTCGTGCGGCCCCGCGTACGCCGTCTGCGCGGATGCCGAGACATTGCGCGCCACCGAAGCGCCGTTCTTCGGCCCGGCGGCGCGACTGCGCACCTTCGTGCTGCCCGGCAGCGGGCATTCGGTCAATCTGGCGCGCAACACCGCCGAATACCGGGCCGCCGTCGTCGACTGGGTGCGTTCGATCGGGCAGTGACCGGCCGTTCCGCCCGGCAGCCGCGTCCGTAGGCTGGAGTCCCTATGACACGACGTGCTCCTGATTCCTGCCCGGGCGTACTGCGGCTGCACGAGGCGGCCGACGGGCCGTTGGCCCGGATCCGCGTGCCCGGCGGTCGCCTGGAGCCCGCACAGCTACAGGCACTGGCGGAGGCCGCGCACGACCTGGCGGACGGCCACATCGAGCTCACCTCGCGCGGCAACGTCCAATTGCGCCGGGTGAGCGATGCCGCAGCGTTGACCGACCGGCTCGTGGCCGCGGGTCTCCTGCCGAGCACCACGCACGAACGGGTGCGCAACATCATCGCCTCGCCGCTGTCCGGCCGGATCGGCGGCCTGGCGGACGTGCGCCCGCTGGTTCGCGCGCTGGACACCGGCTTGCTCGCGGCGCCGCGGCTGGCCGACCTGCCCGGCCGGGTGCTGTTCACCCTCGACGACGGACGCGGCGATGTCAGCGGCCTCGGCCCCGACATCGGCGTGCACGCGGTCGGGGCAGACGAGTTCGCGCTGCTGCTGGCGGGCGGCGACAGCGGCCTGCGGCTGTCCGCAGCCGACGCTGTGGACGTCGTACTCGCCGCCGCGCAAGCATTCCTGGATCTGCGCGGCGCGGACCCCGGCCGGTGGCGGCTGCACGAGATCGAACACGGCGCCGAACGCGTCATCGATCGCCTCGGCTCGGCACCGAGCGCCGATGAACTCGAATTCCCCGCCACACCGGACATTCCGATCGGCTGGCTGGAGCAGGACGACGGGTCGGTCGCCCTCGGCATGGGCGTTCGCCTCGGCTCCCTGCCCGCCCGCACCGCCGAATTCCTCGCCGCGGTCGAACGACCGGTCTTCCTCACGCCGTGGCGCAGCCTGGTGGTCACCGACCTGCCGGAGTGGACCGCCGAGCAGGTGGTGCGCGTGCTCGCGCCGATGGGCTTGATCTTCGACGCCGACTCGCCCTGGCTGCTGGTCAGCGCCTGCGCCGGGCAGCCGGGCTGCGCGAAGTCGCACACCGACGTCCGAGCCGACGCGGCGGACGCCGTCGGCGCAGGCCGGGTGCTGCCGGGGCCCGCCGATCCGCTCGACCTCCCGCGGACGATGTCCGCCGCGGATGTCGCGGTGGCCGGCCGCCAGCACTGGTCCGGCTGCGATCGTCGCTGCGGCCGTCCCCAGGGGGAGGTCACCGACATCGTCGCCACGAGCGAGGGTTATCGCGTCGACCGGCCGCCCCGCGTTCCCTGAGATTCCGGCAGGTCACCCGCCATGGATCTCGAGGGTGCAGCATTTGACGGAGCCACCAGCTTTGAGCAGCTCGGACATCTCGATCCCCACCGGATGGTAGCCACGGGCACGCAAGGCTTCACTCAGGTCGGTGGCCGCGCTGCTGAGGAAGACGTTCGCGCCGTCGCAGACCCCGTTCAGCCCGAGCACCGCCGCGTCGGCGTCGGTGGCCACGATCGCGTCGGGGTAGAGCTCCGCCAGCACCGCGCGCGCCGCCGGGCTGAAGGCGGGCGGGTAGTAGGCGATGGTCGCGGCGTCCAGCGGAAGCAGCACCGTGTCCAAGTGGTAGAAGCGCGGATCGACCAGTTCCAGCGACACCACGGGCAGACCGAAGTGGCGCGACACCTCCTCGTGCGCGGCAGGTGAGCTGCGGAATCCCGTTCCGGCCAGGAGCCGGTCGCCGACCAGGAGGAAGTCGCCTTCGCCTTCGTTGCATTCCGCGGCGGCCACCAGGTTCGCCACGCCGGACCGGGCGAACCAGGCGTGGTAGGCCGGGCCTTCCGCGGCACGCTCGGGGTGCGTGAAGCGAGCCGACATGGCGCGGTCGCCGACGATCAACCCGCCGTTGGCGGCGAACACCATGTCGGGCAGGCCCGCGACACCGGGCACCACCTCCACGGTGTGCCCGTGTTCGGCGTAGGTGGCGCGCAATCTCTCCCACTGCGTGATGGCCAGCGAGCGGTCGACGGGCTCGGCGGGATTCATCCAGGGATTGATGGAGTAGGTGACGTCGAAGTGGTCGGGACGGCACATCACGAACCGGCGCGGCGACGAACGGCGGGCGGTGGACTCGAGGGGGAGGGTGGCTACAGACGTCAACGGAACTCCCGGCAGTGAGCGTGGACTTTCAGCTGTCATGACGGTAAGTCGCCTAGCATTGCGCTAGAAATGACGATTCATTGCGTATGGAAGGCAAAAATCAGCGAATTGTTGTGCAAGGCGAGAGAAGGTGTGACGTGGACGACCTCGACCGGCGGATTCTCGAGCAATTGCTGAAGAATGCGCGGGCTTCGTTCCAGGAGATCGGCGGCGTGGTCGGATTGTCCGCGCCCGCGGTGAAACGGCGAGTCGACCGGCTGGTGGCGGGCAAGCAGATCACCGGGTTCACCGCGCTGGTCAATCCCGCCGCGCTGGGCTGGAAGACGGAGGCGTACGTCGAGGTGTACTACCGCGACAACATCTCCCCGGCCGAACTCAAACGCAGTCTCGAACCGATCCCGCAGGTGGTCGGCGTGTGGACGATCGCGGGCGAGGCCGACGCGCTGGTGCACGTGATGGCCACCGACATGGCCGAGATCGAGGTGACCGTGGAACGGATCAGGGAGAACGCGCGCGTGGGGCGTACCCGCAGCGCCATCGTCATGTCCCGGATTCTCAAGCGTCCGCGGACCTGATCCGGCGGCCCCGCCCCTCGGTGTCCGGCCGCCGGGCCCGGGATGCGAAGCGCCCGACCCGGACCGATCTGTCCGGACCCGCACCCATATGGTGGACCGCATGTCCGACGTACGTGCCAGCTATCTGACCGACGGGGCCGAGATCTACCGTCGCTCGTTCGCGACGATCCGCGCCGAGGCCGACCTGAGCGGATTCCCGCCGGACGTGGCGCAGGTGGCAGTGCGGATGATCCATGGCTGCGGTCAGGTGGATCTCGCCGCGGACATCGCCTTCTCCCCCGGCGTCGTCGCCTCGGCGCGGGCAGCGCTGCGCGCGGGCGCGCCGATTCTCTGCGATGCCACCATGGTTGCCTCCGGCGTGACCAGGAAACGACTGCCCGCCGACAACGAGGTGCTGTGCACCCTCGCCGACCCGCGCGTGCCGGAGTTGGCCGCCGCCAGGGGCACGACCCGCTCCGCCGCCGCGCTCGAACTGTGGCGCGACCGTCTCGACGGCGCCGTCGTCGCGATCGGCAACGCGCCCACGGCGCTGTTCCACCTGCTCGACCTGCTCGACGCGGGAGCGCCCCGGCCCGCCGCCGTGCTCGGCATTCCGGTCGGCTTCGTCGGCGCGGCCGAATCGAAGGACGCGCTGATCGAGTTCGGCGGCGTCGAATACCTCACCGTGCGCGGCAGGCGCGGCGGCAGCGCCATCACCGCGTCCGCGCTGAACGCGATTGCGAGCGAACAGGAATGAGCACTCCGGGCAAGCTGTGGGGCGTCGGACTCGGTCCGGGCGATCCGGAACTGGTGACGGTCAAGGCGGCCAACGTGATCGGCGCGGCCGACGTGATCGCGTTCCACAGCGCGCGCCACGGCCGCAGCATCTCCCGCCGTATCGCGGCGCCGTACCTGCGCCCCGGCCAACTGGAAGAGCATCTCGTCTACCCGGTGACCACCGAGACGACCGACCATCCCGGCGGTTATCAGGGTGCGATCGACGAGTTCTACGAACAGGCCGCCGAGCGGCTGGCCGAGCACCTCGCCGCGGGCCGTTCGGTCGCGCTGCTCGCCGCGGGCGACCCGCTGTTCTACAGCTCCTATATGCACATGCACCGGCGCCTGGCCGACCGGTTCGAAGCCGAGATCATCCCCGGCATCACGTCCGTGAGCGCGGCGTCGGCGGCGCTGGGCACACCGCTGGTCGAGGGCGAGCAGGTGCTCACCGTGCTGCCGGGCACCATGCCGGTCGACGAGCTCACCCGGCGGCTGCGCAGCACCGACGCCGCCGCGATCATGAAACTGGGACGCACGTATCCCGGTGTGCGCCAGGCTCTTACGGATTCCGGCCGACTCGCGGGCGCGTACTACGTCGAGCGCGCGAGCACCACCGAACAGCGCGTGCTGCACGCGGGCGCGGTGGACGACGCCGAGGTGCCCTACTTCGCCATCACCCTCGTGCCGGGTCCCGAGCCGACCACGCCGCTGCCCCGCCTCGAAGAGGAGACCGTTCAGCGTGACCGCGATGCCGAGGGGGTCGGTGAGGTCGTGGTGGTGGGCCTGGGTCCCGGCGCGCCCGAGTGGACCACCGACGAGGTGCGCGCGGCATTGGCAGAGGCGACCGACCTGGTCGGCTACACCACCTATTTGAACCGGGTGCCCGAACGCCCGGGCCAGCGTCGTCATCCCAGCGACAACCGGGTCGAGTCCGAGCGCGCGGCCATGGCCTTGGACCTGGCCAAGCGGGGCGCGCGGGTCGCGGTCGTCTCCTCGGGGGATCCCGGCGTCTTCGCGATGGCGGCGGCGGTGCTGGAGGAATCCGCCGACCCGCAGTGGCGCGCGGTGCCGGTGCGGGTGCTGCCCGGGCTCACCGCGGCCAACGCGGTGGCCAGCCGGGTGGGCGCGCCGCTCGGGCACGACTACGCGATGATCTCGCTCTCCGATCGGCTCAAGCCGTGGGAGGTAGTGGCGCAGCGCCTTTCGGCGGTCGCTGCGGCCGACATGGCGATCGCGATCTACAATCCGGCATCCTCGCAACGCACCTGGCAGGTGGGCGCGATGCGGGATCTGCTGCTGGAGCATCGCAAGCCCGACACGCCCGTCGTCATCGGGCGCGACGTCGGCGGGCCCACCGAGTCGGTCCGGGTGGTGCCGCTGGGCGACCTCGACCCCGCGGAAGTGGACATGCGGACGCTGCTGATCGTCGGCGCGTCCACCACCACGGCGCTGGAAACCGGTACGGGCACCCGGGTCTTCACCTCCCGCCGCTACGGCCGCACGCGCGACGCGGCCGCCGGCGACGCGTAGTATCGCCTGACGCACCGAAGCAGATCGGAGGGACCTTGGCCGCGACACTGTCGGAGCTGACGCTGCGCGCCCGAGCCTTGGAGGCCAGGGCCACCGCGAGCGAACAGGCACTCGACGAACAGGGCGAGGTCCTCAACGAACTCGCGGTGCTGACCAGGAAGACGCTCGACGGCATCGGCCGGATCGACCTGCGCGCGGAAACCCTCGGCGAAGCCGTCGGCGAGCTGCGCCAGGACGTCGGAGACCTGCGCGAGAATGTGGGCGAACTCAACCGCAGGGTGACCGTGCTCGAACAAGGACAGGTCCGTCTGGAACAGGGCCAAGCCGCGCTCGCTCGCGGCCAGGCGCAGCTCGAACAAGGACAGGCACGGCTGGAGCAGGGAATGGCGCAGGTGCTCGCCCGGCTCGACAAGCTGACCGGCGACGCCTGACCCACCACGTTCCGGTAACATTCCATTATGGAATGTTGAGAGCGAAGGGAGCAGTCGTTGACCAACACCGCGACCAAGCGCAAACCACTGAACTCGACGGCGGCGTCGTTGCTCGGATTTCTGCACGAAGGCGCGATGTCGGGATGGGATCTGGTGACCGAGGCCCAGGAGCGCATCGGCGACTTCTGGACCATCACCCAGAGCCAGGTCTACCGGGAACTCGCCACCATGGACGCGGCGGGACTCGTCGAGAAGGGCGAGACCGGCGCCAGGGAGCGCACCCCCTACCACATCACCGACGCGGGCCGGGAAGCGTTCCTGGAATGGGTCGTCCGCGATCCCGGCGGGGAAACCATCCGGGTGCCGTTGCTGCTCACGCTCTCCTTCGGCGAGCATCTCGATCGCGATCGGCTCGACGGCATCATCGCCGCCAACCGGGAGATCCATCAGGCGCGGCTCACCCGGTATCTCGCCGAAGACCCGGAGGTTAAGTCCGCATTCGCCCGCGCCACGTTGGATTTCGGGATTCGCTACGAGCGCACGGTGCTGGACTGGTTCGATCATCTGCCGGAAATTCTCGGCGGCTGATCTCTCCGGCTCGTCGCGAGCCGGAACGTCTCAGCCGCGCCGGGCTCGCCGGATGCGCAGCCAATCCAGCGCTTGCGCAGAGGATTCCACGATCCGCGCGCCCTCGGGCAGCGGCGGGCGGTCCACCACGACCACCGGGATGCCCGCGGCGCGGGCGGCGGCGAGCTTGGCCTCCGTCTGCTCCCCGCCGCTGTCCTTCGTGACGAGCGCGTCGATCCGATACTCCGCGAGCAGCCGCGCTTCGTCCTGCACCGCGAACGGCCCACGGGCGAGGAGCAATTCGTGCCGCGGCGGCAGCGCGCCCTCCGGCGGGTCGATGGCACGAATCAGAAACCAGGGCCGGTCGAGTCCCGCGAACGCGTCGACGCCTTGTCTGCCGATGGTCAGGAACACGCGCTCGCCGAACGTGCCGACTGCCGTCGCGGCCGTGGGGAGATCAGGTACACGCATCCAGCGGTCCCCTGCCTGCTCGACCCACCTGGGCCGGCGCAGGTGCAACAGCGGCACACCCGAAGCTCGCGCGGCGACTGCCGCGTTGGCGCTGATGGCCGCCGCGAACGGATGGGTGGCGTCGACCATCGCGGCCACGTCGTTGGCCGCGAGCCAGGCGCGTAGTCCTTCGGCGCCCCCGAAGCCGCCGACGCGGACCTCGCCCTCGGGCAGCAAGGGTGCGCGCACACGACCGGCGAGCGAGGACACGATCTCGAATCCTCGCTCGCCGGAAGCGATGTGGGCCAACTCCCGCGCTTCCCGGGTGCCGCCCAGAATCAGAATTCTCAGGGCTGGCCGCTGAAGTAGGCGATACCCGCGTTCAGCAGCGACGGCCCGCCCGCGACGGCCAGACCGATCAGCGCGCCGAGCACCGCGCCCGGCAGGATGCCGACACCGAAGAACACGATGCCGATGGCGGCGCCGATCAGGCCACCGACCAGAGCGCCGAGCGAGGCGCGCTGCAGTTCGGCGAAGAACCACTCCTGCGCGCCGATGAACTCGGCGGCGACCGGCGCGTTCGCGGTCGGCGCGACCTGCGGCGTCAGCGTGAGCTGCCTGCCCTCGTCGGCGACGGCCGCGGCGATCCGGACCTCCTGCCCCTTGGCCGTCGCGGTGAGCGGAATGCTGGTGACGGTCTCGCCCGCGGAGTTCTTCAGTGTGACCGCCCGGTTGTCGGTGTCGACGCTGAACGCGCCACCGGTCACGCTGGTGACCACCGACTTGCCCGCGTCGGTGAGTTGCAGCGCGTAACCGACGCCCTGATCGCTGCCGGTGACGGTGGGCGCCGCAGCGGCCTGGTCCTGCACCGCGGGCGGCACCGGGGCGGCGTAGGAAGTACCGGCGGCCACTCCGGTAGCGGCGACAGCCAGCAATGCGGTAGCGGCGAACTTCTTGTATCTCATCTATCTCCCCAACAGGAATCGGATTTCCGATCAATGATCGGAACTCGGCCCCGACCCTACCGCGTGACCGGTAACGTGTTCACGCCTCCGCGGGGAAGGATCGCGCGGTCTTCACCACCGACCACTGTGTGACCGGAAGCTGCGGACGCCAGGTGGTGAAGGAGCCCAGTGGTTCTCCGCGATAGATCTGGAACTTCCGCAATATGCCGCCCTGGGCGTTCGACCAGTTGAGTAGCAACGATTCCGATTCCGCTGTGACCGCGTTCGCGACGAGCCTGCCGCCCTGACGCAACTGCGCCCAGCATGTCTCGAGCACGCCATCCTGAGTCAGGCCCCCACCGACGAAAATCGCGTCGGGCGCGGCGATTCCGGTATCGGCGGCGAGTTCGCCACGCACTTCGCCGCGCACCTGGATGTGCGGCACGCCCAGAACCGTGGCATTGTCGGCGATCTGGCGTCGCCTGCGCTCGAGCCGCTCGAACGCGACGGCCCGGTTCCCCGCATGCGCCCGGCACCATTCGATGGCGATGCTGCCCGAACCGCCGCCCACATCCCACAGCAATTCCCCGGGCGCGGGCGCCAGGGCCGCCAGCGTCAGCGCGCGGACCTCGTGCTTGGTGAGCTGGCCGTCGCCGCCGAACAATTCGTCCGGCAGTCCGGGCAGGCGAGTGGCGCGCGGCCGGTCCGGGTCGGCCGAGCAGGTGATCGCCACGACGTTCAGCGGGTCGCCCGGCGGGTGTTCCCACTGCTGCGCGATTCCGGCGCGGCGCCGTTCGGCGGAACCGCCCAGTTGCTCGAGTACCGTCAGCTCCGAACCGCCGAAACCGTGGCCCCCGAGCAGTCGCGCCAGATCCCGCGGTGTGTGCTCGTCGGCGCTGAGCACCAGCAGCCGCCTGCCGTCGGCCAGCTCGGGCAGCACCGTCGCCAACGGACGCCCGACCACGCTGACCACCGGTGTTTCGGCCAGCGGCCAGCCGAGGCGGGCGCAGGCCAGGGAGGCGGAAGACGGTTGCGGCAGCACCCGCAGCGCCTGCGCGCCCAGCAATCGAGCCAAGGTTACGCCGATTCCGTAGAACATCGGATCGCCGCTGGCCAGCACGCACAACCGCGCCCCGCCATGCCGTTCGAGCAGGCCGGGCAGCGCGGGCAGTAGAGGCGACGGCCACGTCACCCGGTGCGCCGCCACGGTGGGCGGCACGAGCGCGAGCTGGCGCACGGAACCGAACAAGACCTCGGCGTCACCGACGGCCTCCCGCGCGGCGCGACCGAGGCCGTCCCAGCCGTCGGCGCCGATGCCGACGACCGTGACCGGTTTTCCTGTCCACGACCCGGGCGCGGCGCTCATCGGGGCATCCGACGCCAGACCGGTTGTGGCAGCAGTCGCATCGCGAAGAACACCGGCCGCAGGATTCCGGGCACCCAGACTCGGCTCGCGCCCCGGCGCAGACCCTTGACCACCGCGTCGGCAACCTGATCCGGCGTGCTGGAGAACGGCGCCGGGGACATCCCCTCGGTCATCCGCCCGATCACGAACCCGGGACGGACCAGCAGCAACCGCACGCCAGTGCCGTGCAGGGCGTCCGCGAGACCGGAGGCGAATCCGTCGAGTCCCGCTTTGGCCGAACCGTAGACGTAGTTCGCGCGCCGGACCCGCACACCGGCGACCGAGCTGAACACGACGATCTGTCCCGCCCCTCGCGCGCGCAAAAGATTCGCCACCGTGGTGAGAACGCCGGCCTGGGCGACGAAGTCGGTATGCAGGATCGCCGCCGCGTGGGCGGGATCCCGCTCGGCGCGCTGCTGATCGCCGAGCACACCGAAGGCGAGCACCGCGATCCCGATCGGCCCGTGCTCGGCGGCGATTTTTTCCAGCAACGCCGGATGACCCGCCATGTCGTCGGCGTCGAATTCGACGGTGTGCACTTCACTCGCGCCCGCCGCGGTGATCTCCGCGCGCTGCTCGTCCAATTCGCCGCTGCGCCGGGCCGCCAGAACCACCGCTCGTCCCGGCGCCAGCCGTCGCGCCACCTCGAGTCCGATCTCGCTCCGCCCGCCCAGCAGCAGCACGGTCCCGTCGGACAAACCACGCGTTCCCATGCGCCTCAGTCTGTCATTGGCACGGGCGGAGCTCGTCATCGCGCACCGGCGCGGTTCGGGCTGGTGCGGCGGGGGCGGGCGCCGACGGCTACGGTCGGAGGATGCCGACGAGTACTGCTGAGCTCTCGCCCGCCGCCCTCGAGTTCGTCGCCGAACGGCACCTCGCCACGCTGACGACCTTGCGTGCGGACGGAACGCCCCATGTGGTGGCGGTGGGATTCACCTGGGACCAAGAGGCCGGGATCGCGCGCGTGATCACCAACGACGGGTCGGTGAAGGTACGCAACGTGCGCCGCTCCGGCTACGCGGCGGTCAGCCAGGTCGACGGCATCCGGTGGCTCACGCTGGAGGGCCCGGCCACTGTGCTCGAGGCACCCGACGAGGTGGCCGAGGCGGTCGAGCGGTACGCGGGTCGTTATCGCGTGCCCCGGGAGAACCCGACCCGCGTGGTGATCGCCATCCAGGTCCGGCGCGTCCTGTCCAGCAGCACGCTGGTCGCACCGGCCGGGGACGGCGCGGGCGCTTAGCGCCTCCGCCGGACGCCTGTCGCGCCGCCGTCAGCCGTCGATCACAGCACCGTCAGGCCGTGCGGCCGCTTGTTCAGGGATTCACCGCCTTCGTCGGTGACGATCACGATGTCCTCGATGCGCGCGCCCCACTCGCCGCGGAAGTAGATGCCGGGCTCCACGCTGAATGCCATGCCGGGCTGCAGGACGAGGTCGTTGCCCGCGACGATGTAGGGCTCCTCGTGCACCGACAGGCCGATGCCGTGCCCGGTACGGTGTACGAATGCGGGCCCGAAACCGGCTTCGGTCAAGGGGTTTCGCGCCGCGTCGTCGACCGCGGCCGCGGTGACGCCCGGGCGGACGGCCGCGACCGCCGCGGCCTGCGCGCGTTCCAGCTCGGCGAAGCGGGCGGCGATCTCCGGATCGGGCTCGCCCAGGACATAGGTCCGGGTGGAATCGGAGTAATAGCCGGGTTCGACCGGGCCGCCGATGTCGACGACCACCACATCGCCTGCCTCGATCCGGCGCTCGGACACGCCGTGATGCGGGTCCGCCCCGTGCGGACCGCTGCCGACGATGACGAACGCCGCCTCGGTGTGCCCCTCGGCCACGATCGCGGCCTCGATATCGCGGCCGACCTCCGCCTCGGTACGCCCCACCTGCAAGAACTCGCCCATCCGCGCGTGCACCCGGTCGATCGCCGCACCCGCCCGGCGCAGCGCGTCCACCTCGGCCGGGTCCTTGATCATGCGCAGTTCGCGCAGGACGGGAGTGGCGGACACCGGCAGGCCGGTGAACGACTCGGCCAGCGGCAGCAGATGCAGTGCGGGCATGACATCGGCCACGGCCACCCGGGAACCCACGTGCAGCGCTGACTTCACCAGCGCGTACGGGTTGGTTCCGTCGACCCAGTCCAGCACTTGCAGACCCAGTTCGCCCGCCGCGGAGCCCTCCAGCGACGCCAGCTCCAATTTCGGGATCACGACCGACGGCGTCGCACCGTCGGCGGGGATCACCAGGCAGGTCAGTCGCTCGAACGACTCGGCCGCCGAGCCGATCAGGTAGCGCAGGTCGGGGCCGGGAGTGATCAGCAGGGCATCGAGGTGGGCGGCCCGCATCAGCTCCACCGCCCGCTCCAGCCGTGCACCGTAGACGTCCGCCGCGAACCTCGAATCCGTATGCGAGCTCATTCGTCCGACGTTACCCGCCGGGCGGGCCCGGCGAACGCCGAACTTCGCCAGGGTGGTGTCGGTGCGACCGAGTAGCCTCAGCCCGTGACCTCTGCTTCCGGTGGGCCCCTGCTGCTGTTGGACGGAGCCAGTCTGTGGTTCCGCGCCTTCCACGCCATCCCCGACAAGATCACCGCACCCGACGGCCGGTCGGTGAACGCGCTGCGTGGTTTCACCGACATGGTGGCGTCGCTGATCACCCGGTTCGACCCGAGCCGACTGGTGGTGTGCCTGGATCTGGACTGGCGCCCGGCGTATCGAGTCGAGCTGGTCCCGTCCTACAAGGCACACCGGCTGGACACGTCGCCCGATGCCGCACCCGGCGCCGAGACCGTTCCCGACAGGCTCACCCCGCAGGTCGAGATGATCCTCGAGGTGCTCGACGCCGCAGGGATCGCGACCGGAGGGGCGGAGGGCTTGGAAGCCGACGACGTGCTGGGCACCCTGGCGACTCGTGAGCGCACCGACGAGGTGGTCGTGGTCAGCGGCGATCGTGACTTGCTGCAGCTCGTCCGGGACGAGCCCGCGCCACCGGTACGGGTGTTCTACGCCGGACGGGGGCTGGCCAAGGCGGAATTGTTCGGCCCGGCCGAGGTGTCGGCGAAGTACGGTGTGCCGCAGCGGAACGCAGGCCCGGCTTATGCCGACATGGCGACGCTGCGCGGCGACGCCTCGGACGGATTGCCCGGAGTGGCAGGCATCGGCGAGAAATCCGCCGCCGCCTTGATCTCCCGTTTCGGCTCCCTGGACGCCCTCGTCGCGGCCGTCGAGGACCCCGGCGCCGACCTGTCGCAAGGCGTGCGTGCCCGGCTGCGCGCCGCCGAGGACTACTTGAAGGCCGCCGCACCGGTCGTGCGGGTGGTCTGCGACGCCGAGGTAGCCCTGTCCCGCGACGACGTCCTCCGCACCGAACCGGCCGACCCGGCCCGCCTACACGCCCTCGCCACCGCCTACAACGCGGAAAGCCCGGTCACCCGCCTGATCACGGCACTCGCCACCCGCACCGCCTGACCCGGAAGCTGGTCGCACCCGTCGCGAAGAGCCATCCGATGCGCAACCGAGCACTCGACGTCCGGACTCGCGGCTCGTGGCTGCCGAACGAGAGCGGCATCCGCTCTGACACCCGCCCCAACCAGCATCGGTGTCCGCTACCGAAGCCATCGGCGGCAGTTGCACGCGACCACTCCTGCTCACCCCCGTCTGCACTACCGTCGCCGAAACCACTCTGAGGTCCGCCACCAATCGGCGGTATGGCTTCCCTCCGCTGGCGAAAGCGAACGCCGAGGTCCGCGCGCGGCCTGACACTCCCAGCTCACCTCTGCCACAGGTTCCGAGCGAAGCGAGACCGAGCATCCGCCGTCCGCGGCCCGGCTCGCGCAAAAACGAGCCATCAGAGGGCCGCGAACACCCAGCGCCGCGGGCGCTGGAGAAACGAACACAGCTCAGCTGGGGCGACCGACCTCGTAGGTGCCGTCGTCCTTGGTGATCTTGATGCTCACCTTCTTGGCCTCGCCGCTGACCTTCACGCTGCATTCGAAGGTGGCGTCGACCTTGACTTCCTGGCCGGAGGGGCAGGAGACGTCGCTGATGTCCTGGATGCCGTAGGAATCCGACAACACCTTCTTCACGCCGTCCTGCACGGCGGCCTGGTCCAACTGGTCCTTGGCGGTCAACACGAGCACGAGCGCGACGATCGCGCCGACCACGGCGACACCGAGCACCGACAGCCCGATGATCAGGCCTTTGTTCTTGCCGCCCTGCTGCGGAGGCTGCTGTCCGGGAGCGCCCCACTGCTGCTGCGGCTGCCCCCACTGCGGCTGCTGCCCCTGCTGACCCCAGTCCTGCTGCTGCGGTTGGCCCCACTGCGGCTGCTGGCCCTGAGCGGGCTGCTGGCCCCACTGCGGTTGCTGCGGCTGCTGCGGTTGCTGGCCCCACTGCTGCTGGGGCTGTCCCCATTGCTGCTGAGGTTGCTGCTCACCCCAGTGCTGGGTCGGCTGCGCCGAGGCCGGGGTCTGCGGCTGACCGCTCCACTGCTGCGTGGGACCGGACCCGCCCGGCGCCTGCTGTCCACCCCACTGCTGGGTGGGATCGTTGCGTCCCTCCCCGGGGTCGTTCGGTCCGTAAGGGCCGCTCATTTGCTTGCCTCCACTCGCATCGTTGTACACACGGTAGCCCCCCGCGTGGGCCTCGTCGCATGACACGACTACTCCGCCACGGTCGGTACGCGAAAGAAATCAAATCACAATCGAATCCGCCGTGTTGATATTGCCGCCCGCCGCGTGCCCGGCACTCACGCCGCTCAGGCGGCGTCCACCGCCACGACGCCTCGCCGGATCGCCCGCACCGCCTTGGCCGCGGTGGCGGCGACCTCGAGATCGTCGGCGGTGCCGTGGATCTGATCGAGCAGATCGATCACCTGCCTGCACCAACGCACGAAGTCACCGGCCGACAGCGGCGCGCCTTGGTCGCCGCTGGCGAGCAACGACTCGGCCAACCCGTCGCCGCGCGCCCATTTGTAAATGCCGTCGACGAAACCGAGATCGGGTTCCCTGGTCGGCGGCAGCTTGTGTCGCGCCTCGTCGGAGCGCAGCTCGGACCAGACGCCGATGGTCGCGCCTACCGCGCGCCGGATCGGAGCCGTCGGTCCGGTCGCGCCGAGATAGCCGCCCTCCTGGCGGGATTCGTACACCAGGATCGAGACCACACCGGCCAGTTCGGCCGGGCCGAGACCGCGCCACAACCCCTTCCTCAGGCATTCGGCTACCAGCAGATCGCTTTCCGCGTAGATGCGCGCCAACCGGCGTCCGTCCCCGGTCACCTCGCTCTCGTGCACGAATCCACGTTCCTCCAGCAGACCGAGGATCCGATCGAACGTGCGCGCCAGCGAATTGGTGGTCGCGGCAACCTTCTGGCGCATCGCCTCAGTTTCGCGCTGCAACCGGTTGTAGCGCTCGCCGATCCGGGCCAGCTGCTCGCGATCGGGCCTGGAGTGCGCCGGATGGGCACGCAGGCTCCGGCGCAAGGTGGCCAGTTCCCGGTCGTCGGCCGCGGCGGACTGCCTGCCGCGACGTGGCCTGCCCGGCACCGAGATTCCCGTGCTGCGCAGCGCGGAGGCCAGGTCGCGGCGGATGCGCGCGGTGCGGTGATCCACCCGGCGCGGCAGCCGCATGTGCCCGAGCGCCTCGGCGGGCACCGGGAAGTCGGCGACCGAAACCCGTCCGGCCCACTTGTCCTCGGTGAGCACCAGCGGCCGCGGATCGCCCGGCGTCGCGTCCGGCTCCAGGATCACCGCGAGCCCGGCGCGGCGGCCGGACGGAATCGCCACCACGTCACCGCGCCGCAGCGCGCCGAGCGCGTCTACGGCGGCGCCGCGCCGGTCGGCACGGCTCTGCTGGGCCAACTGCCGCTCCCGCTGCCTGATCCGCTCGCGCAGCGACAGGTACTCGAGGAACCCGCCTTCGGCACCGCCGAGCTGGTCGCGCAACTTGCGCAGCGCTCCCTCGTTGCGCTCGATGCCGCGCACCAGCCCGACCACCGACCGATCCGCCTGGAACTGGGCGAACGATCGCTCCAGCAGGGCGCGCGACTCGTCGGCACCCATCCGATCGATGAGGTTGATCGACATGTTGTAGCCCGGCCGGAACGAGCTGCGCAGCGGATAGGTACGCGTCGAGGCCAGACCGGCGACCGCGCTGGTGTCCACCTCGGGCTGCCACAACACCACCGCGTGACCTTCGACGTCGATGCCGCGCCGCCCCGCACGCCCGGTCAGCTGGGTGTACTCCCCGGGCGTGAGCTCCGCGTGCGACTCGCCGTTGAACTTGATTAGCCGTTCCAGCACCACCGTGCGGGCGGGCATGTTGATGCCGAGCGCCAGCGTCTCGGTGGCGAAGACGGCACGCACCAGCCCGTTGACGAACAGCTCTTCGACGGTGTGCCGGAACGCGGGCAGCATCCCGGCGTGATGCGCGGCGAGGCCGCGGTGCAGCGCCTCACGCCACTCCCAGTAGCCGAGCACCTCCAGATCGGCCTTGGGCAGATCGCCGGTGTGCTTGTCGATGATCGCGTCGACCTCGTCGCGCTCCTCCGGCCGACTCAGATCCAGCCGCGAGCGCAGGCACTGCGCGAGCGCGCCGTCGCATCCCGCCCGGCTGAAGATGAACGTGATCGCGGGCAGCAAGCCCTCTTCGTCCAGCTTGGCGAGCACCTCCGGCCGCGGCAGCGGGCGGAAATCCCGGCGCGGGCCACCGCGGCCGTTGCGCGGGGCGCCCCAGCTGTTCATCCGGTCGGCCGCCTCACGGTGGCGGATGAACCGCACCAGGTCTTCGTCGACGAGCACCTTCTGCTCGGTGGATTTGGTGTCGAACAGGTCGAACATCCGCCGTCCCACCATGACGTGCTGCCACAGCGGAACCGGCCTGGTCTCGTCGACCACCACCGCGGTGTCGCCGCGCACGGTCTCCATCCAGGCGCCGAACTCCTCGGCGTTGCTCACCGTGGCCGAAAGGCTGACCAGCCGCACGTCCGGGGACAGGTGCAGGATGACCTCCTCCCACACCGCGCCGCGGAACCGGTCGGCGAGGTAGTGCACCTCGTCCATCACGACATAGGAAAGCCCGCGCAGCGCGTCCGAGGAGGCGTAGAGCATGTTGCGCAGCACCTCGGTGGTCATGACGACCACCGGCGCGTCGGGATTGATCGATTGGTCGCCGGTCAGCAGTCCGACCTGGTCGCGGCCGTGACGCTCGGTGAGGTCGGCGAACTTCTGGTTCGACAGCGCCTTGATGGGCGTGGTGTAGAAGCACTTCCCGCCCGCCGCCAGCGCCAGGTGAACGGCGAACTCACCGACGACCGTCTTTCCCGCGCCGGTGGGGGCACAGACGAGTACGCTGTGGCCTTCTTCGAGCGCCGCACAGGCTTCGCGCTGAAACGGATCCAGCCGGAACTTCAGCTCGGCGGAAAATGCGGTCAACTCGCCCGTCTGCGACCGGTCAACTGTCACTCGTCAGAGCGTATCGGAGTAGTCCGACACCGGTCGTGCGGATTTCTCCGCGGGCGTACCGATCGACCCGGCCGGATCGATCGGTGACGGGGCGCCGAGTTCGGAGGCCTCCTCGTCCGACAGCGCACCCCAGCCCTCGCGCTCCTTGCGCGCCCGGCGCAGGTCGTTGACCCGGGAGAACTGGATCGCCACCTCGAACAACACCGTCAACGCCAAGGCCAGCGCCAGCATCGAGAAGGGATCCTGCGGAGTCACGATCGCCGCGAAGACGAACAACCCGAAGGTGATCCCCCGCCGCCACGCCTTCAGGCGCTCGTAGGTCAGCACGCCGACCAGGTTCAACCCGACGATCAGCAACGGCGTCTCGAAACTCACCCCGAAGATGATCAGCAACTGGATGATGAACGAGAAATATTGCGACCCGCTCAACGCCGTGATCTGCACGTTGTCGCCGATGGTCAGCAAGAAGCTCAACGCGTGCGCGATCACCACGTAGGCCAGCACCGCGCCGGCGGCGAACAACACCGTGCCCGAGGAGACGAACCCGACCGCGTACTTGCGCTCCTTCGCGTACAGCCCCGGGGTGATGAACGCCCACAACTGGTACAGCCAGATCGGCGCCGCCAGCACCACGCCTGCGGTCAGGCCGACCTTCAACCGCAGCGTGAACTGCTCGAACGGCGCGGTCGCCAGCAGACGGCACTCGCCGTCCGGGGTCAACGACGCACGGGCCGACGAGGGCAGCGAGCAATACGGCCCGCGCAGGATCTCACCGAGGCTCTCGATCCCGAGGAACCCGTGCCCGTACCACAGGAACCCGAGCACCGTCGTCGCGATCACCGCGGCGATCGACACCAGCAACCGGTAACGCAGCTCCTGCAGATGCTCGACCAACGACATGGTGCCGTCGGGATTGGTCCTGCGCTTACTGCGCCGCGGATCGAACGGGATTCGCATGGTTGGTGATCGCCCCTGGGTTCACGTGCCTCGCACGGCTCGGCAACAGCACTGAGTCCGGAGTGAGTTCTTCCTCACTCCGGCGCGAGCGGCTCCGCTCAGACCGATTTCTGCTCGGTGCGGGGCTCGGTGGCCTGCTGCGTCGGCTGCTGCGCGGCGGGCAACTGCGGTGCGGGCTGCTGAGCCTGCGCGCCGCTGGTTGGCGCGTTGCTCTCGTTCTGCATCTGACTGACCTCGCTCTTGAAGATGCGCAACGATCGGCCCAAACTGCGGGCCGCGTCGGGCATCCGCTTCGCGCCGAAGAACATCACGAAGACCACCGCAATGATCAGCCAGTGCCAGATGCTCAGACTGCCCATGATCTACCTCCCAAGACTGTGATGTTTCGATGCTACCGGAGGGTGACGTGCGCGAACGCCGCCGTCACCGCTCGTTCGCCCTGCGTTCGGGCGGGGCGCCCGCCGCTGCGGCCCGCAGTTGGCCGAGCAGCTCCCGTCCGGTCCACGCGCGCCTGCCGCCCTGCTCGGCCGCGACGATCAATTCGATCAGCCGCTGATTCACCGGCGTCGGCATCCCGACCATCGCGCCCAGTTCGACGATTTCCCCGCACAGCCAGGATATTTCGGTGGTACGGCCCAGCTCCAGGTCGTCCGCCATGGACGAACGCGCCATCGGATCGATGGCCAGCACCTGCCCGGCTACCCGCCGGAAGAGGCCGTCGGGAACGGTCAGCAGCGCGGCCATCACCCGGGGCGGCAGTGGGGTCAGCCGGGCGGGGCGAATTCGCGCCTTGTTCATCACCTCGAGCGCTTCGCGCTGGGTGAGCGCGAGGCAACGGCGGTAGTCCCGGTCGGCGAGTTCTTCCCGCAGCGGGCGCCCCGACAGCGCGTTGACCGGGTTGTTCAAGTTCAGCAGCAGCTTCGCCCACTGCACCGGCCGCAGGTCGGGATACCGGCGCAGGCCGAGCCCCGCTCGCTCGAATTCGTCCAGGAACGGTGCCAGAGCCGGATCGTCCTGTACCGCGAGACCGCCCTCGGTGCCGCGATGGAAACGCCCGCCGGGGTGGTGCACGACGTTGAACATCACCATTCCGGCCAGGACCACGCAGTGCGGCAGGATCTCCCGGATCACCGAGTCGTTGCCGATGCCGTTCTGCAGGCTGAGCACGACGGTGCCCGGCCGGATCTTGCCCGCGAGGTCGCGCACCGCCTCCGCCGTCGCCGCCGATTTCACCGTGACCAGCACCAGGTCCGCCGAGCCGACGTCATCCGGTTCGGTGGCGCGGTGGAATCGATCCGGCGGCAACGCGTCGTCGCCGCCGTCGAGGTCGGTGAGCCGGAGCCCGGACGCGCCGAGTTCGCCGAGCACGCGCCTGCGGCCGACCAGGGTGACCTCCGCGCCCGCTACACCGAGCTTGCCGCCGACGAAGTTGCCGATGCTGCCCGCGCCTACCACCAGCACACGACTGTTCATGCTGGTAGGGCCTCTGCCTTCCTCATCTGGCCTCCAGGTATCCGGCTTCCTCGTAGGCGGCCAGCGCGGCGTTCGACCGCTCACGCACCGCCGCCACCAGCTCCGGCGGGCCGAGGACGGTGACACCCGCCCCGAAACCGAGCAGCAGGCGGGCCATCCAGTCCAGCGTGGCGAACCGCATGGTCGCCTCCAGGCTGCCGTCGGGATGCACCGCCAGCCGATGCATCGGGTACTGATCCAGCACCCAAGCGTAATCGGCGTGAATCCGCAAGCGCGCCAAGGCGACCGCGGGATCGTCCTGGAACAGGTCCAGGCCCGCCGTCGCGTCGGTGGCATGCACGGGCGGCCGGGCGAGTTCGTCCAGCTCGGTCGCGGCCTCGATCCGGTCGAAGCGGAACAGCCGCACCCCCTCGGCCTGCCTGCACCACGCTTGCAGGTAGCTGTTGTCGTCCACGAGGACGATGCGGATCGGGTCGACGATGCGTTCGGACACCACGTCGCGACTGGCGGAGTAGTACACCAACCGCAGCGCACGGCCGAGCGCCAGCGCCGACCGCACGGCGGCCACCGCGGGCGCCTCCGGCGGCGGGGTTCGCGACCGCCCGTTCTCCGCGAGTTCCGCGCCGCCCGCGATCGCCGCTTCTATCTTCGCGATGGCCGCGTGGGCCGCCGTCGGGTCCACCATGCCGGGCATGTCGACGATCGAACGCAGCGCGACCAGCAACGCGGTCGCCTCGGTGGAGGTCAACCGCAACGGACGGTCGATGCCTGCGGAGAAGGTGACTTCGATGCTCTCCTCGGAGAACGACAAGTCGATCAGGTCGCCCGGTCCGTACCCGGGAAGCCCACACATCCACAGCTGATTGAGGTCGCTCATCAACTGTTTGGTGGTCACGCCCAGGTCGGCGGCGGCCTCGGCCGCGCTGATGCCCGGGTGGGCGATGAAGTACGGGATCATGTTGAGCAGCCGGGACAGCCGGACCGAGAGCCGCGAGCTCATGCCCGCACCTCCGTGCGGTCGAACACCGAACGCAGCCGCGCGATGACATCGGCACGCAGCGACTCGGGGGCGAGTACCACGGCGTCCGGGCCCAGGCCGGTGATCAGCCGGGCCAGCCAATCGCGGGATCGCACCGGAAGCTCGACGACGGCGCCCGTACGGCCGCCGACGACGCGCTCACCGGTCACCTGGCCGAGCCTGCGGATCTCCCGCCCGCGCCCTTCGGCCACCCAGACCGTCGCCGAGCCGCTGACCGGCGCGGTGCTGGTGACCTGGTCGACGATGGCGCGCAGGTCGACGCCCTCCGGCTTGTGGACGGCGTTGCGCGGGCCATACGCGGTCACATCGTCGCCGATGCGGGACAGCCGGAAACTGCGCACCGCGTCCCGGTCCCGGTCGTGCCCGACCAGGTACCAGCGGCCGTGATGGGTGACGACGCCCCACGGTTCGACGTCGCGCATGAGATAGGGGGCGTTGATCGCGCCGCGGTGCTCGAACCGCACCGCCTGGCCCGCGTCGATCGCGGCGAGGAGTTTGCCGAGCACGGGTTCGGAGCCCCGAGCGCGGGCCGGAACCGCCGGCACGGACGCCACGGCGGCGTCGGTTTCCACGTGGATGCCCGCCGCGCGCAGTTTGAGCAACGCCCCCTCCGCGGCGGCGGCGAGTTCCGGCGATTCCCACATCTGCACGGCCACCGCGACGGCGGCGGCCTCCTGATCGCTCAGATCGATGTCGGGGAGCTCGTAGGCGTCGCGGTTGATCCGGTAGCCCTCCACCGTCGAGTACCGGCTCACCGGACCGACTTCCAGCGGAATCCCCAGATCACGCAGTTCGTTCTTGTCCCGCTCGAACATCCGGCTGAACGCCTCGTCGCTGGCGGAGTCCTCGTATCCGGCCACGCTCACCCGGATCCGCTCGGCGGTCAGGAACTGCCGGGTCGACAGCAGCGCGATGACCAGATTCATCAGCCGCTCGACCTTGGATATCGCCACCCGATAGAGGGTAATCTGCGCAGCCGGGCTGTGTTGGTTCGGCCGCTACTTCGTAGCGGCGTGTTCGCGGCCCTCTCATCGCTCGCGTTCGCGCGACCGCCGCTTGCTCCTTCGTCGCCTACGCGGCGGCCGCGTGCGCGGACCATCAGTCTTCCGACAAATAGCGCTCGACCTTCTCCACCTTGGCGGTCATCGCATCCGTCACGCCGGGACGGATGTCGGCCTTCAACACCAAGCTGCAGCGTGGAGCGACGGCGAGGATGGCGTCGGTCGCCTGTTTCACGACGGCCATCACCTCGTCCCATTCGCCCTCGACGGTGGTGAACATGGCATCGGTGCGATTGGGCAGTCCGCTGGCGCGCACCACGCGGACCGCTTCGGCGACGGCGCGCCCGACGTCGACGCCGGTCCCGAGCGGTGTGACGGAGAAGGCGATGATCATGCCTCGATCATGCCCGCACGCCAGACTCGTCTTCGCGACGAGGCGATAGACCGTCGCTCGAACGCGAGCCACACGGTCAACCGCTTGCGCCCGATATCCAAGCACACGACCGAACGAACTGCCGTCTGGACAGCAGTGTTCAGATCGAAACTTCATTCACCGAAGCGCCCAGCGCACCTCGACCATAGGTTTCGAGCGAAGCGAGACCGAGCCTGTTCCGTTCGCGAGCCACCAGGGGGCCGCGAACACCCAGCGCCGCAGGCGCTGGAAAACCAACACGGCAAATTACATCGATGCGATCAGACGATCTACGCGCTCGTCGACCGAACGGAACGGGTCCTTGCACAGCACGGTGCGCTGCGCCTGGTCGTTCAGCTTCAGGTGCACCCAGTCGACGGTGAAGTCGCGGCCCGCCTCCTGGGCCGCGGTGATGAAGTCACCGCGCAGCTTGGCCCTGGTGGTCTGCGGCGGGGTGTCGACCGCGGCGTCCACGGCCTCGTCCTCGGTGACCCGCTTGGCCAGGCCCTTGCGCTGCAGCAGGTCGAAGACGCCGCGTCCGCGCTTGATGTCGTGATAGGCCAGATCCAGCTGGGCGATCTTGGGATCGGACAGCTCCATGCCGTACCGGTCCTGGTAGCGCTGGAACAGCTTGCGCTTGATCACCCAGTCGATCTCGGTGTCGACCTTCGCGAAGTCCTGCGCCTCCACCGCGTCCAGGGTGCGGCCCCACAGGTCGACCACCTGATCGATCTGGGGATCGCGGTCCCGATTGCGCAGATGCTCCACGGCGCGGGCGTAGTACTCGCGCTGGATGTCCAGGGCGCTGGCCTGCCGACCGCCTGCCAGGCGCACCGGGCGCCGACCGGTCAGGTCGTGGCTCACCTCGCGGATCGCGCGGATCGGATTGTCCAGCGCGAAGTCGCGGAACGAGACACCCGCCTCGATCATCTCCAGCACCAAGGCGGCCGTGCCGACCTTGAGCATGGTGGTGGTCTCGGACATGTTGGAGTCGCCGACGATCACGTGCAGGCGGCGGTACTTCTCCGCATCGGCGTGCGGCTCGTCGCGGGTGTTGATGATCGGCCGCGAGCGAGTGGTCGCCGAGGAGACGCCCTCCCAGATGTGCTCGGCGCGCTGCGACAGGCAGAAGGTGGCGGCCTTCGGCGTCTGCAGCACCTTGCCCGCGCCGCAGATCAGCTGACGGGTGACCAGGAACGGCAGCAGCACGTCGGAGATCCGGGAGAACTCGCCCGCGCGCACCACCAGGAAGTTCTCGTGGCAGCCGTAGGAGTTGCCCGCCGAGTCGGTGTTGTTCTTGAACAAGTAGATGTCGCCGCCGATGCCTTCTTCGGCCAGACGCTGCTCGGCGTCGATCAGCAACTCTTCGAGGACCCGTTCGCCCGCACGGTCGTGGGTCACCAATTGCGCCAGGTTGTCGCATTCCGCGGTCGCGTACTCCGGATGCGACCCGACATCGAGGTAGAGCCGGGCACCGTTGCGGAGGAACACGTTCGAGCTACGGCCCCAGGACACCACCCGGCGGAACAGATACCGGGCCACCTCGTCGGGGGACAGTCGACGGTGACCGTGGAAGGTGCATGTCACACCGAACTCGGTCTCGATCCCCATAATTCGTCGCTGCACACCATCGACATTACAGCCAAGTCGAGGTCTTGCGTGGGGCACCGAACAACCCGTATGCATACGTCTTCACAACGATTTGGCCCGCTTTGTCGGAATTTGCCCGGGTGAAACGCCGGTTTCGCCGGAGGATGCACAGTTCGGCCCGGCCCCGGACATGCCGATACGGCCCGCGAACCAAGCGTCGTTCGCGGGCCGTCGAGGTCGTCGGCCCGGCGGATCACTCCGCCGACGGAGTCTCCTTCGCCGACGGTTTCTCATCCTTCGGCTCGGAGCCGGTCTCCACCACCGCGGGCTTCTCGACCGCCTCCGCCGGACTCAGCAGACGCTCCAGCGTGGCGTTGGGCACCCGCCGGAACGCCCGGCGCGGACGCGCCTGCTCCAAGGTCGCGACCTCGAGCGAGCTCACGCCCAGCACCCGCTTCTCCTTCTCCGCGCCTTCCGGAACGCCCGCCTGCAACGCGCGCACCGCGACGCCGACCGCGGAGGCCAGGTCCAGACCCGGCTGGTACGACGACTTCAGCGCGGTGACGATCGGCTCCGTGGTGCCGCCCATCACCACGAACTCGCGCTCGTCCACGATCGACCCGTCGAAGGTGATCCGGTACAGCACCGATTGCGCGGCCTGCTCCGGATAACCCACCTCCGCCACACAGATCTCCACCTCGTACGGCTTGAGCTGATCGGTGAAGATCGTGCCGAGCGTCTGCGCGTAGGCATTGGCCAGCGCCCGGCCGGTGACATCGCGGCGGTCGTACTGATACCCGCGAATGTCGGCCTGCAGGATGCCGCCCCTGCGCAGATTCTCGAACTCGTTGTACTTGCCGACCGCGGCGAACCCGATGCGGTCGTAGAGCTCACTCACCTTGTGCAGCGTCGCGGACGGGTTCTCCGCGACGAACAGCACACCCTTGTCATACGTCAAGACCACGACGCTGCGCCCCCGAGCGATGCCCTTGCGCGCGAGCTCGGTCTTGTCGCGCATGATCTGCTCGGCCGACGCGTAGTACGGCAACGTCATGATCAGGCGCTCCCTTCTTCGGCGGCCTCGCGGTCGGCGACGATGCCGCGGGTGATCTCCGCCAGCCGCGACTCGGTCACCTCGACCGCACCCTCCTCATCGATCACGATCGCCGTCGGGAAGATGCCGCGCACCAGATCCGGGCCACCCGTCGCGGTGTCGTCGTCGGCCGCGTCGAACAGCGACTCGACAGCGATGCGCAACGCGCGATCCTGATCGATTCCCTTGGCGTACAACTTCTTCAGCGAGGACTTCGCGAACATCGAGCCGGAACCGACCGCGGCGTACCCGAATCGCTCCTCGCTGCGTCCACCCACCACATCGAACGAAACAATGCGGCCCGCCTTGTCGGCATCGGTGGCGTCCAGGTCGTAGCCGACCAGCATCGGCACCACCGCCAGACCCTGCAGGGCCGCGGGCAGATTCTCGCGCACCATCTTCGACAGCTTGTTGGCCTTGCCGTCGAAGGTCAGCGGCACGCCCTCGAGCTTCTCGTAGTGCTCCAGTTCCACCGCGAAGATCCGCACCATCTCCACCGCCATGCCCGCGGTGCCTGCGATGCCCGCCGCGGAATAGCTGTCGGTGATGTAGACCTTCTCGATATCCCGGCTGGCCAGCAGGTTCCCCTGGGTGGCACGGCGGTCACCGGCGATCAGCACACCGCCGCGATAACTCACCGCCACGATGGTGGTGCCGTGCGGAGCGATCTCCTTCGCGGAAGTGCCGCCGGGGATTCCGGCGGCACCCTGTCCGAACCTGTTGCTGGGCAAAAGATCCGGAGCATGCATGCGGAGATAGTCGGAGAAGGAAGAAAGGGCGTACCCCAGGTGGAGACGCGAGGGGTCACCGACTGTCACTGGCCACCTTTCTGCACGTACGCGCGGACGAAGTCCTCGGCGTTCTCCTCGAGCACGTCATCGATCTCGTCGAGCAGGTCGTCGGTTTCCTCCGCCAGCTTTTCGCGGCGCTCCTGACCGGCGGCGTCTACACCGTCGGGGCCCTCGTCCTCGTCGCCACCCCCGGCGCGCTTGGTCTGCTCTTGTGCCATGGCAGCCGACCTCCTCTGTCCTCACCATGATCGGGACCCATGGTGAGCACGGTCCCGATCATGAGCATTGTCCGTGCTCGTCCCTCAACACTACCTACCAGCACCGACAGTGTGCCTATTTTGTGTGGCGGTGTTGGTCTCGCGCAGGTGGACTATGTCGTCAGCTGCTCCACCAGGTCCGCGGCGGTGGTCACGCCGTCGAGGAGTTTGCCGACGTGGGCCTTGGTGCCGCGGCGGGGTTCCAGGGTGGGGATGCGGACCAGGGAGTCGCCGCCCAGGTCGAAGATCACCGAGTCCCAGCTGGCCGCCGCGATGTCGGCGCCGAAGCGGCGCAGGCATTCGCCGCGGAAGTAGGCGCGGGTGTCGGTGGGCGGGTTGGTCATGGCGTCGAGGACCTGCTGCTCGGTGACCAGCCGCTTCATCGAGCCGCGGGCGACCAGGCGGTTGTAGAGCCCCTTGTCCAGGCGCACGTCGGAGTACTGCAGATCCATAAGGTGCAACTTGGGGGCCGCCCAGCCGAGGCCCTCGCGGCTGCGCATGCCCTCGAGCAGGCGCAGCTTGGCCGGCCAGTCGAGCAGGTTCGCGCACTCCATCGGATCGCGTTCGAGCAGGTCCAGGACCATCGCCCAGTTCTCGATGATGTCCTGGACGCGCTTGTCGTCGTTGCCGGTGCGGTCGACGAACTTGATCACCCGGTCCAGGTAGACGCGCTGCAACGCGAGACCGGTCAGCTCGCGGCCGTCGGCGAGCGCGACCGTCGCCCGCAGCGTGGGGTCGTGACTGATGGTGTGCACCGCGGTGACCGGGCGGGCCAGCTGCAGATCCGACAGGTCCTCGCCCGCTTCGATCAGGTCGAGGACCAAGGCGGTGGTGCCGACCTTGAGGTAGGTGGACATCTCGGCCAGGTTGGCGTCACCGATGATGACGTGCAGCCTGCGGTATTTGTCGGCATCGGCGTGCGGTTCGTCGCGGGTGTTGATGATGCCCCGTTTGAGCGTGGTCTCCAGGCCGACCTCGACCTCGATGTAGTCCGAACGCTGGGACAGCTGGAAGCCCGCGTGGTCGCCGGACTGGCCGATGCCGACCCGGCCGGAGCCGCACACCACCTGGCGGGACACGAAGAACGGCGTGAGCCCGACGATGATCTGGTTGAACGGGGTGTCCCGGCTCATCAGGTAGTTCTCGTGGGTGCCGTACGAGGCGCCCTTGCCGTCGACGTTGTTCTTGTACAGCTGCAGCCGCGGAGCCCCCGGCACGCTCGAGGCGTGCCGCGCGGCGGCCTCCATCACCCGCTCGCCCGCCTTGTCCCAGATCACCGCGTCCAGGGGGTCGGTGACCTCGGGCGCGGAGTATTCCGGGTGGGCATGGTCGACGTAGAGCCGGGCGCCGTTGGTGAGGATCATGTTCGCGGCGCCCACCTCGTCGGCGTCGATCACCGGCGCGGGACCGTTCATCCGGCTCAGGTCGAATCCGCGGGCGTCGCGCAGCGGCGACTCCACCTCGTAGTCCCAGCGCGTGCGCTTGGCGCGCGGCACGCCCTCCGCCGCGGCGTAGGCCAGGACCGCCTGGGTCGAGGTGAGGATCGGGTTGGCCGACGGCTCGGTCGGGGTCGAGATGCCGTATTCGACCTCTATTCCGATGATGCGCTGCATGGCATCGAGCCTAAGTCACGCACCCGGCCCGACCCCCCGCGACCGGCGGAGTCCAATGTCATACCGCAGGTGGTACTTCCGGAGGACCCCTCGCGGCGCAGGTCGGCGCGATAGTCGGGACATGTCCGAATCGATCGCAGCCCGCCGCCTGGAGACCGCCGAGCAGCATCGCCCGTCGCCTCCCCCACCACCCGCGCCCGCCCGGCTCGTCGCATTGGACGTGCTACGCGGGATCGCGATTCTCGGCACCCTCGCCACCAACATCTGGATCATCACCAACCCGGAGGGGCTGGTCGGGTATCTGCACGACATGGGTGGCGAGGCCGGCGGATGGACGTGGACCGAGCGCGTGCTCCAGCAGCTGGCGCAGGGCAAGTTCCTCGGGCTGCTCACCGTCATGTTCGGCATCGGCCTGGCCATCCAGCAACGCTCCGCGACCGAGGCCGGGCGCCGCTGGCCGGGGAAGTACCCGTGGCGGGCGGGCTTGCTGTTCCTGGACGGTCTGGTCAACTTCGTTTTCGTCGCCGAGTTCGACGTCCTCATGGGGTACGCGGTGACCGGACTCGTGGTCGCGTTCGTGCTCGCCACCGGTGCGCGGGCGCGGCGGCGCTGGCTGGTGGGCGCGGCGGCCGTGCACGTGTCGCTGTTGACGCTCATCGGGCTCGCTCTGGCGTTCGCGCCGAGCCAGGACGCGCAGGCGCGTCGTGCGCTGGACCCGAATCCGTATGCGGACGGCTCGTTCTGGGAGCTCGCGGCGTTCCGGCTCGGCAACGCCGGGCTGTTCCGGATGGAGACGATCTTCGTCTTCGCGATGTCGGTCGCGCTGTTCCTGACCGGCGCCCGGCTGTTCCGGGCGGGCGTGTTCGGCCCGGAAGGCGCGCGACTGCGCAAGCGGCTGATGATCCTCGGCTTCGGCGTCGCCGCGCCGATCGACCTGGGCGTCGGCATACTGGGCGGTGGCGACCTCATCCTGTTCACCCGGTACGGCAGCGCGCCGTTCGTCTCTCTGGGCATTCTGGCCGCGGTCGCCGAGTGGTACCTGCGGCGTCCCGGCGCCGGGTTCGCCGGGCGTCGGTTCACCGAGATCGGCCGCACCGCGCTCAGCTGCTACATCCTGCAGAACCTGGTGGCATCGATCCTCTGTTACGGCTGGGGTTTCGGACTCGCGGCGCGCGTCTCGCCCGATGACCGTGTCCCGTTCACCGTCGGTGTCTACGTGCTGGTATCGCTGATCATCGCCTGCGGAGCGCACCTGTGGCTACGACGCTTCGAGCGCGGGCCGGTGGAGTGGTTCTGGAACGTGAGTTTCCGAACGCTGGCGCGGGAACGCTGAAACGCCATGATGCCCGTATCCCAGGGCCGGGGATACGGCGTGCCCATGCCGTCGGCTCCGTTGTGGCGCAGGGCTTGTCGTACCCGCACATGCCGCGAAGGCCGGCGGCCCCGGCGCGCGGCAGCCGCTACCGTCGTGCTGTGACGCTTGCCGACCGCTACCCCTTGCTGCACACACCGGCTCACTGGGCGTGGGGCGACCTGGATGTCCGGTTCTCCACCACACTCCCGTCCGACGAACTGGTCACCAATATCCACGTCGTCTGTTTCGTCGGCGACGAGATCGTGCTCTGTCGCGATGATCGCGACGTCTGGCTGATTCCGGGCGGCACCAGGGAACGCGGCGAGTCGATCGACGCCTGCGTGCGCCGCGAACTGCGGGAGGAGGCGGGCGCACGCCCGGTCGGACCGATCCGATGGTTCGGCGCGCACCATGCGACGAGCAACGGTCCGGCACCGTATCGCGAGTGGCAGCCCCATCCGCACAAGGCGTGGCTGTGGTGCACCGCGGACGTGGTGCTCGAATCCGCCCCGACCAATCCCGACGACGCCGAGCAGATCCTCGAGGTGCGCACCTTTCCCGTAGCCGAAGCGATGCGACGGGCCGGATCCGACGGCGAGCACCTGAGCGAACTGGTGGCATTGGCGGTCGAACTCCACCGGCCGGAGCGTCCCGAGTGATGTAGGCGGCCGGCCGCACATACTCGGCCGCCGCCCACCGGTGGGATCGGTGCAGAATCGAAGGATGGCAACGGCAACTTGGCACGGCCGCGTCCTCGCGACCAGCAATGACACCATCATCGTCGAGGGCAATCACTACTTCCCGCCGGACTCGATCCGACCGGAGTTCTTCCAGCCCTCCGACACGCACAGCTACTGCCCGTGGAAGGGCACCGCCAGCTACTACACCGTAGTGGTCGACGGAGACAGCAACACCGACGCCGCCTGGTTCTACCCGGAGCCGAAGACCAAGGCCGCGCAGATCAAGGACTATGTCGCGTTCTGGCGCGGCGTCGAGGTGACGGAGAGCTGAGCGGCGTCTTTCGCTGCGAGCAATCGAGTGGCGAACTCATGATCGATGCCGGAATCCGGTCGTAGGCGCGGCCGTGCGGTGATCGGCGGGCCGGGGCGGCGGCTCGGACCGCACTGCCCCGGCGAACGGCGGCAATCGGAGGAATCGGGAATACCGCCTGCGCGAAACCGATACGCTCATCCCAGGATTCAGCGCGAGTGTCTCAGCCGGGAGCATCCCATGATGAAGGCTCTGGTCACCAACGGCTTCTCGATGGCGCCTGGCGGCGCGGCGGACGAACCGGCGCGAGCGGGTGTCGCGCTGCTCCGGCCGGGGGTGCTGGCTTTCGCCGGATCGGTCGGTCCGACGGAGTTACACGCGCATCACGCGGTGCAGATCGTCGCCGCGAGCACGCCGATCGTGGTGGTGGACGGTAGCGGCGTCCGCAAGCAGGGCACCCACGTCATCGTGCCGACCGACGCGCCGCACCGGATCGACGTAGGCGCCGCGCACGGCACGGCCGTCTACCTCGACCCCGAGACGGCCGCCGGTGCGGCGGCGGATCGCAGAGCGCACCTCAACGGCTGGGTCGACAGCGCCGACGCCCTCGGCATCACCGCCGGTGGTGGAGACCTGACCGCGCAGGTCACCGCCGTCGTCGACGATCTGCTGCCCCAGGACGGCGCGTCCGGCGCGAGCGAGCGGCACGCGGTGATCACGGCGGCCCTGCAACTGCTGCCCGCACTGGTGCGCACCGGGTCGGTGCGGGGCGCGGATGTCGCACGACAGTTGGGTATTCCCGCGCCCCGACTGTCCCACCTGTTCACCGAGCAGATGGGAATTCCGTTGCGCCGCTATATCCTCTGGCTGCGGCTGCACATAGCGCGGACCCGCGCGCTGGCCGGAGACGACCTCACGACCGCCGCGCACGCGGCCGGTTTCTCCGATGGCGCGGATCTCACCCGCACCTGCCGCCGGACGTTCGGGCTGTCTCCATCGGTGCTCAGCCGCACCAGCGAATCGGTCCCGGACGCATAGCGGCCGGGACGGCTCGCCTTCCGTATCAGTCCGCCGGACGGGACTCGACGTAGTAGTCCGCCGAGATCGTCTTCAGCATCTGCCGCACGCCGAGTGGCGCCCATACCGCGGAGGGGTCGTGCCGCACGACCGGATCGGTCAGCTCGACCACATGGCCGCGGGTTTCCAGGGCGAAACCACCGGCCGCGCAGATGTTCTTGACCCAGTCGACATTCCGGCCATACGTCAGCGCGATCCGGTAAGCGCCGTCCTGCTCGAAGACCATGACCGGGGTGCGGTAGGACCGGCCCGACTTCCTGCCCTTGTGCAGCACGATGCCGAACCCGGGCGCGCGTCCCGCGACCAGGCCCGCGGTCGGATTGGTGACATGCCGGTTGAAATTCGCCAGTGCGTGCGGAAGCACCATGGGCGGCGATCCTCTCTCCCTGTGGCCTGCGGTGTTCACGTTACTCTCGACCCATGTCCGCTCCGCCGCCTCATCGCGAGCCGCCCCACACCGGAGATCCGAGCGCGGAAACGATCGCCATCTACGATGCGGCGGGCAACCCGGTGGGGGCCGCCGAGCGGGCCACGGTCTACCGCGACGGATTGTGGCACGCCAGCGCGGGGGTGCTCCTGCGCTCCGGTGACGGCGAGCGCGTCTACGTGCACCGCCGCACCGACACCAAGCTCGTTTTCGCGAGCATGCACGACTGCCTGGCCGGTGGTGTGGTCGCGCCGGGCGAAGCGCCGCGCGAGACGGCCCTGCGCGAACTGGCCGAAGAACTGGGCGTCACGCCGAACCCCGCCGCCGTCTCGCCCGAACCGCTGGCGACGGTCTCCTGGGACGGCGAATGGGCCGGTCGGCCGATGCGGTGTCATCTGTTCGCGTACGAGTCGCGCTACGACGGGCCGGTTCGCCACCAACCCGACGAGATCGCCGCGGGATGGTGGTGGACCGACGCCGAACTGCTGGCGCGTCTGGCCGATCCGGACTGGCCGTTCGTCCCGGACACCCGCCTGCTGATCACGGATCTGCTGATCGGCGCCCGGTCAGCGGCAGATGACGGGACGAGGCCCTGATCAGCTGGACGAGGCGACGGAGGCGGCCCAGGCGGCGAACGCGCCGGGATTGCGTGTCTGCAACAGCACCCGGCCGGGGCCGGTGAAATCGAAGACGAAACCCTCGCCGGACTTCAACGACTGGATCGATCGACCCGAGACCGCTCGCCGGATGCTGAAATTCATCGCCAGGTCGTAGGCGACCACGTGCCCGGTGTCGATCGTGATCGGCTCGCCCGGTTGCAGATCGATCACATCGATCGCGCCGAACACGCCCACCACGATCTCACCCTCGCCGTGCGCGCGCAGACCGAATCCGCCTTCGCCGCCGAACAGATTGGCGAACCCGCCCCACTTGCTCTCCACCTGCACACCGTGCGAATTGGCGATCCATCCCCCGCGGCTGATGAAGAAAGGCCGATCCGGCGTGATCTGCAAGTTCAACATGTCGCCGGGAAGCGCGGGCGCCACGTCGACCCACCCGCCCTGCGGCGGCGCGGTGAAAGTCGAGACGAAGAACGACTCCCCGGCCAGCACCGACCGCTTCAGTCCGGCCAGGATGCCGCCCTCGGCCTTGGCCTGCAACGTGACTCCCGCCGAATGAGCCACCATGGCGCCGCTCTCGACCCGCATCGGCTCGCCCCCGGCGAGAAAGCACCGCGCGACGGCGGCGGCGGGACTGTGGCGCAGTTGTACTTTCATGTCCGCCGACCCTACCGCCGAATCCCACACGGCGGGAACGGGTGTCAGAGCAGATCGCGCAGTGCGTCGTCGTCTCGGGCCACCACCGCCCCGCCGTCGGCGGTGAGCACGATCGGCCGCTGGATCAGCCCGGGATGTTCGACCAGCGCTTCGATCCAACGGTCCCGGTCCGCGGCGGTCCGCGCCCAGCTCGCCATGCCGAGGTCCTTGGCGATCTGTTCGCCGGTGCGGGTGATGTCCCAGGGTTCGGCGTCCAGCCGCCGCAACACCTCACGCAGCTCGGCGGCCGTCGGCGGCTGATCCAGATACTTGCGCACGGTGTAGTCGACACCGGCGTCGTTCAGGAACGCGGTGGCGTTGCGGCTCTTGCTGCACCGCGGGTTGTGCCAGATCTCGGTCTGCCCGGAAGTCATGTACGCAGGGTACCGAGGACGTGCACCCGGGCCGCCCGGCGCCCACTGGCGGATCTCGGACGTCGCGCCGCCGAGCGCCGCGTGTGCTCCGATACTGGAAGCCATGACTGAGCACGCGTCGCCCGAAAACCCCTACGGCACACCGACCACATCCGGTCCCGAGCGCATCCCTTCGTATCAGGGCGTGATGAATCGGGTCGTCCGCGCGCTGCTGCGTGTACCCGGGCTGTCCGGCGTCGTCGGCAAGCGGCTGATGATCCTGCACGTCGTCGGGCGCAAGTCGGGGAAGGTCTACGACGTGCCGCTGGCCTACACCCGGCACGGCGACACTCTGCTGATCGGCACCGCCCTGCGCCCGTGGGTGAAGAACCTGCGGGCGGGCGATCCGGTGCGGGCTTCCTTCGGCGGCGAGCCGCGCACGTTCGACCCGGTGGTCCACACCTCCGAGGCCGACGTGCTGCGGCTCTACGAGATCGTCGCGCGGGACAACAAGCAGAACGCCAAGTACAACGGCATCGGCTTCACCGCCGACGGCTCACCCTCCAAGGCCGATATCTACCAGACCTGGCAGCAGGGCGGCGTCGTGGTGGAACTGACGCGGCACTGAGCGGCCGGTCAGCTCGCGACGTAGCCGTCGGCCACGTCGAGCACTTCGTCGACGATCTCGAGGCCGGTGCGCAGTTCGTCGGCCGTCGTGGTCAGCGGCGGCGCGATCTGAAGGCGATTGCCCGCGTTGAACGGCCACAGCCCGCGTGCCTTGGCCGCGGCGGTGACCGCGGCCATCGGCTCGGCGTCCGCGCCCGCCGCCGCGAACGGGATCAGCGGCTGTCTGCTGCGCTGGTCCCGGACCAGTTCCAGCGCCCAGAAGAAGCCGAGTCCACGGACCTCGCCGACGCTCGGATGACGACCGGCGAGTTCGCGCAGGCCTTTTCCGAGCACATCGGCGCCCACCGCCCGTACGTGATCGAGGATGCCCTCACGCTCGAAGACCGCGATCGAGGCGACACCCGCCGCGCAGGCCAGCGGATGACCCGCGTAGGTGAGACCGCCCGGATACACCACATGGTCGTAGCGCTGCGCGATCCGCTCGGCCATGAGCACGCCACCGAGCGGGACGTAGCCGGAGTTCACCCCCTTGGCGAAGGTGATGATGTCCGGCTCGACGCCGAACGCCTGTACCGCGAACCATTCGCCCACCCGTCCGAATCCGACCATCACCTCATCGGCGATGTAGACGATGCCGAACTCGTCGCACAGCGCTCGCACGCCGGCCAGATAACCGGGCGGCGGGACGAGCACACCGTTGGTGCCGACCACCGTCTCCAAAATCAACCCCGCGATGTGCTGCGGGCCCTCGAGCTCGATGACCTGCCGCAGGTGCCGCAGCGCGGCGGCCGTCTCTTCCTCGGGAGTCGTCGTGCCCCACGGTGACCGGTAGGGGTAGGGGCCGAAGAACCGCACCGCGTCGACGTTTGTCGGTTCCGCGCCCCAGCGGCGCGGTTCCCCGGTCAGGCCGATCGCGACGCCCGTGCCGCCGTGGTAGGAGCGGTAGGCGGCGAGCATTTTCGTCCGCCCGGTGTAGCTTCGCGCCAAACGCACCGCGTGCTCGACGGCCTCGGCGCCGCCGGTGGTGAACAGGATCCGGTTCAGCTCGCCGGGAGCCCGCTCGACGATCAGCCGGGCCAGTTCGCTGCGGACGTCGTTGCCGACCGTCGGCGAGATGGTCGCCAACCGCTGCGCCTGGGCGACGATCGCCGCGACGATGTCCGGATGCTGGTGGCCGATGTTCACGTTGACCAACTGGGAGGAGAAGTCCAGATAGCGCTTGCCGGTGTCGTCCCAGAAGTAGGAGCCGAACGCCCCGGTGATCGGAGCCGGGTTCAATTCGGCCTGTGCGCTCCAGGGATAGAAGACATGATCGGCCACGCTAGTCGCTCCCTTCGCTCGACTTGGTCGTGGTCACGAGGGAAGCGAGACGAGGCAGCACCGATTCACCGTACGCCGCCAAAGTCGCGTTCTTCGCGTCGTGCTGGAGATAGACGGCGAACTGGTCCACACCGAGCCTTTCCAGCTCCCGCAACCGGGACAGCTGGTCGTCGGGCGTGCCCAGCAGGCAGAAGCGGTCCACGATGGCGTCGGGCACGTACTCGGCATGGACATTGCCCGCGCGTCCGTGCAGGTTGTAGTCGTAGCCGCGCCTGTCTTCGATGTAGTCCGTGAGGGCAGCCGGGATGTCGCCTGCCGTACCGTATCTCGCCACCATCTCCGCAACGTGGTTGCCGACCATCCCGCCGAACCATCGGCACTGTTGCCGCGCGTGCGCCTGCGCCGCGTCCGTCCCGTCGGTGACATAAGCGGGTGCGGCGACGCAGATCCGCACCGCCGCCGGGTCCCGGCCCGCGCGCTCGGCCGCGGCGCGCACCCGGGCGACGGTCCATGCCGTGATGTCGGGGTCGGCCAGTTGCAGAATGAATCCGTCGGCCACGGCACCGGTCAGCTCGAGTGCGCGTGGCCCGTAGCCCGCCACCCACACGTCCAACCGGGAGTCGGCCGCCCACGGCAACCGCACGACCGTGTCGTCCACTCGCGCGCCGCGACCGTTGCCCAGTTCGCGGATCACCTCGATCGATCGGCGCAGCGTGGCCAGCGTGGCGGGCTTGCCGCCCAGCGTGCGCACGGCCGAGTCGCCGCGGCCGATCCCGCATACGGTGCGATTGCCGAACATCTCGTTGAGCGTGGCGAAGGCCGACGCGGTCACCGTCCAGTCCCGAGTGGCCGGGTTCGTCACCATCGGACCGACCATGATCTTGCGGGTGGCGGCCAGGATCTGGCTGTAGATGACATAGGGCTCCTGCCAGAGCAGATGCGAGTCGAAGGTCCAGACGTGGGAGAACCCATATGTCTCCGCGAGCCTGGCCAGTTCGATCACACGCGAGGCCGGGGGCGTGCATTGCAGCACCACACCGATGTCCATGCGGCACTTCTCCGTTCCGAGGATCGAAAGTCAGATCAGGTTCTGCGCGAGTCCACGCGCGACGAACCGGCCGTGCCCCGCGTGCCCGAGGTAGCCGCCGTCGTCCACGACGACCCGGCCCCGGGACAGCACCGTGTCGACGTGACCGTCGATCTCGAATCCCTCGTAGGCCGAGTAGTCCATGTTCATGTGGTGGGTCTTGCCGAGACCGATGCTGGTGTGGCCGTCCGGGTCGTAGATGACGATGTCGGCGTCCGCTCCCGGGCTGATCACCCCTTTGCGCGGGTACATGCCGAACATCCGGGCCGGTGTGGTGCAGCAGACCTCGACCCAGCGTTCCAGCGGGATCCGGCCGGACCGGACGCCCTGGAACATCAGATCCATCCGATGCTCGACGCCGCCGATACCGTTGGGGATCTTGCTGAAGTCGCCGAGCCCCATCTCCTTCTGGCCCTTCATGCAGAACGGACAGTGATCGGTGCCGACGGCCGTGACGTCGCCGGTGCGCAGGTAGCGCCACAGCTTGTCCTGATGCCCTTCGGCCTTCGATCGCAGCGGTGTGGAGCACACCCATTTGGCGCCCTCGAAACCCGGCGCGCCGAGCTGATCCTCGAGCGAGAGATACAGGTACTGCGGGCAGGTCTCGCCGAAGACGTTGCGCCCGGCGTCGCGGGCGGCGGCGATCTGAGCCAGCGCCTGCTCGGCCGACACGTGCACGACGTACAGCGGCACGCCGGTCAATTCGGCCAGCATGATCGCGCGGTGGGTGGCCTCCTCCTCGAGCTGCCACGGTCGGGTCGTGCCGTGGAAGTACGGCGCGTTGTCCCCTCGCGCGAGCGCCTGTTCGACCAGCACATCGATGGCTATCCCGTTCTCCGCGTGCATCATCACCAGCGCGCCGAGTTCCGCCGCTGACTGCATGGCGCGCAGGATCTGGCCGTCGGTGGAGTAGAAGACCCCCGGGTAGGCCATGAAGAGCTTGAAGCTGGTGACGCCCTCGGCCACCAATTCGCTCATGCCCTTCAAGGATTCGTCGTCGACGTCGCCGATGATCTGATGGAAGCCGTAGTCGATCGCGCATTGCCCGGCCGCTTTCGCGTGCCAGGCGGCCAGCGTGTCCTGGACCCGTTCCCCTTGCCGCTGGACGACGAAGTCGATGATGGTGGTGGTGCCGCCCCACGCGGCCGCGCGGGTGCCGGTCTCGAAGGTGTCGGAGGCCTCGGTCCCACCGAAGGGCATCTGCATGTGGGTGTGACCGTCCACGCCGCCGGGGATGACGTATCTGCCGGTCGCGTCGAGCACGCGATCGGCGGACGCGGCGAGATCCGCGCCCAGCGCGACGGAGCCCGGCCGCAGGACGGCGGCGATGGTCTCGCCGTCGACGAGCACGTCGAGCGGCTGCGCTCCGGTGGCGGAGACCACCGTGCCACCGTGGATGAAGGTGCGCGCCATGTCGTTCTCCCCGGTCTCAGGGGGCCACCAGCGGCCCGTAGGCGTCGGGGCGCCGATCGCGGTAGAAGGCCCAGCGGTCGCGCACCACCTTGATCAGGTCCATGTCCAGATCACGGACGACCAGCTCGGGGTCGGTATCGGAGGCGACCTCGCCGACGAACTTGCCTTCGGGGTCGACGAAGTAGCTGGTGCCGTAGAAGTCGTTGTCGCCGTACTCCTCGGCGCCGACCCGATTGATGGCACCGATGTAGTACTCGTTGGCTACCGCGGCCGCCGGTTGTTCCAGTCTCCAGAGGTAACCGGACAAGCCGCGCGACGTGGCCGACGGATTGAACACGAGTTCCGCACCGGCGAGGGCCAGCGCGCGCCACCCCTCCGGGAAGTGCCGGTCGTAGCAGATGTATACGCCGACCTTGCCCACCGCCGTGTCGAACACCGGCCAGCCCAGGTTGCCCGGCCGGAAATAGAACTTCTCCCAGAACCCGTGCACGTGCGGAAGGTGGTGTTTGCGGTACTTGCCGAGATAGCTGCCGTCGGCGTCGATCACCGCCGCCGTGTTGTACAGCAGACCCGGCTGTTCCTGCTCGTACACCGGCAGGATCATCACCAGGCGCAATTCTTTCGCCAGTTCCGCGAATCGTTCCGTCGTCGGCCCCGGGACGGATTCGGCGTAGTCGTAGAACTCCGTGTCCTGCCGCTGGCAGAAATACGGGGCGTAGAACAGTTCTTGGAAGCAGATCACCGCGGCTCCGTGCGCGGCGGCGCGGCGCGCGTAGTTCTCGTGCGCCGCGAGCATCGACTCCTTGTCACCGGTCCAGTTCGTTTGGACCAGCGCCGCTCGAACGATTCCCATGCCTCGTTATACGTCACCGGGAACCTGTTCCGTTGTCCGACGAGTGCCTGGAGGCATTTTGTAGCCAATCCGTGGCAACCGCGGTTACGGCGGCATCCCGACCTGCCCGTGCTTGAGTAATCGAGCCGTACTCCCCCACTTGGTCGGGCGAGATGGAATGATTCGCGCTGCATCGTCCGGTGCGCAACCCCGAGTGAAGGAGATTTTCAGCGGTGAGCAGCGAAGTGCAAGCGCGAGAACTCGTCAACGGCCGGCGCACGGGGCGCCGGGGCGTGCCGTGGCGATCGCTGCGGATCCTCGGGGTCCTCGTCGTCGGCGCGGCGCTGGTCGCGTCCGCGACCGGTGTCGTCTCGGCGACCCCGTCGCCTGCTCGGGAGCAGGGCCCGGCCGGCTGTGGCGTACCGACCGCGGGGCAGCCGAACGGTAAGCAGTGGCCCGCCGAACCCGGCATGACCATCGATCCCAACGCGCAATACACGGCGACGCTGATCACCACTTGCGGCACCGTGACCGTCGCCCTGGACGCCGCCCACGCACCGCGCACCGTCAACTCGTTCGCGTTCCTGGCCGGGGAACGGTACTTCGACCACACGAAGTGCCACCGGATCACCACCGACGGCATCTACGTCCTGCAGTGCGGCGACCCCACCGCGACCGGCATGGGCGGGCCCGGCTATCAATTCCCCGACGAGAACCTGGCGGGCGCGACCTACCCGGCGGGCACGATCGCGATGGCGAACGCGGGCCCCGGCACCAACGGCAGCCAGTTCTTCCTGGTCTACCGGGACGCGCCGCTGCCGCCGAACTACACCCCGTTCGGCCGGGTCACCGCGGGCATGGACGTGCTGAACGCCATCGCCGCCGCCGGAGTCAAGGACGGCTCGTCCGACGGCGCACCGGCCGCCGACGTGGTGCTCGATTCCGTCGCCGTCCGCAACTGAATTCCGGACGACCATGGTGGCGGCGACGATCGGACGCCGCCACCATGGCCGTCAGCGGGGCCGGCTCGAACGAATCGGTCAGGACACCGCGGCGCGCCGACGCAGCAGCAGCGCCATCGCCGGTTCGACGAACCGGCTGACGACCGGCCCGAGCACCGCCATCAACAGCACGTAGGTTGTGGCCAGCGCGGCGAATTCGGCGGGGACCGCGCCAGCGGCCACCGCGAGACCCGCGATGACGATCGAGAACTCGCCGTGAGCGACCAGGGCGGTGCCCGCGCGCGCCCGGCCCAAGCGGCCCGCACCGGCCCGCTTGGCCGCCCACCATCCGGTGGCGATCTTGCTGGCCGTCGTGACCAGTGCCAGCAGGCACGCCCAGCCCAGCACCGGCGGAATGCTCGTCGGGTCGGTGCTCAGGCCGAACAGCACGAAGAACAGTGCGGCGAACAGGTCGCGCAGCGGTTCCAGGAGCTTGGTGGCGTTGTGCGCGGTGGAGTCCGAGATCGCGATGCCGAGCAGGAACGCGCCGACCGCCGCGGACACTTGCACCGCGGAGGCCGCGCCCGCCACCAGCAGCGCGGAACCCAGCAGCTTCAACAGGAAGATCTCGCGGTCGGCGCTGTCGACGATCGCGGAGACGTAGCGGCCGTAGCGCAGCGCGACGATCAGCACGACCGTGACCGCCGCCAGGGCGATGGCCAGCGTCTTCAGTCCGGCGAGGAAACCGACTCCGGCCAGCACCGCGGTCAGCACCGGCAGGTATCCGGCCATCACCAGGTCCTCGAACACCAGGATGGACAGGATCACCGGCGTTTCCCGGTTACCGAGCCTGCCCAGATCGTTGAGCACCTTCGCGACGATGCCGGAGGACGAGATGTAGGTGACCCCGGCCATCGCGATGGCGCCGGTGAACCCCCAGCCGAGCCCGAGCGCGACGAGCACACCCGGCGTCGCGTTGAGCACGATGTCCACCACGCCCGCGGCCCACGATCGGCGCATGCCCGTGACCAGTTCCGGCGCGCTGTATTCCAGGCCTAGCAGCAACAACAGCAGGACGACGCCGATTTCGCTGGCGAGATGGATGAAGTCGTCCACCTGCCGCAACTCGACGAGGCCACCGGTGCCGAACACCAGTCCGCCGATCAGATACAGCGGGATGGGCGACATGCCGATGCGCGCGGCGATCCGCCCGAGCAGGCCGAGGCCGAAGAACACCGCGCCCAGCTGGATCAGCGCGAGCGCGGTCTCGTGTGCGACCATGCGCTCAGCCGTCTAACAGGATCTTGGCGGCGGCCTCGAGGCCCTCCACTGTGCCGACGACGACCAGCACGTCTCCGGCGGTGAAGGTGAAGTCCGGCCCCGGCGAGGGAATCGGCTGACCGCTGCGGACCACGGCGACGATGGACGCCTTCGTCCGGGTGCGCATCTGAGTTTCGCCCAACCTGCGTCCGTCGAAGCGGGAGCGGTCCGGGATGGACAGCTGCCGGGTGGTCAGTCCGGTGAACTCGCGGTGTTCCTCGCGCAGTTGTTCGACCAGCTGCGGCGCGCCGAGCAGGCTGGCCAGCACGGCCGCCTCCTTCCCCGACAGCGGTACCTGTTCGGTCTCGTCGGGGTTGTCCGGCTTGCTCACGATGAGGTCCATCGTGCCGTCGCGATGGTCGATCACCCCTATCCGGCGTCGTGTATTGGTCAGCGGAAAATCCTTGCGCACACCTATACCCGGCAGGGGTGTCACCTCAACATTCACGACCCCACCCTATCGACCCACCCATTACGACCCGTCGACGGGTGACCGAATTGTCCGTATTTCTCGCCGTTTCCGCACGCCACTCCGGCCTTGCGAGTTGGACCACGGTTCACCGCCCGTGGTAAGAGAAATGACGTGTCCCGTTCATGCCTCCGTCGCCGAGCCGTTGGATTCCGTTTCCGCGACGACCGCGCCGCGCGAGTCCGGTGACGGTCGCCCGAGCGGTGAATCGGTTGCTCCGGCCGGGTGCGGTCGCCACCGCGGCGGCCGTGCCGCGGGCGGGCGCCGGCGGGTACCGGCACGATCTGGACGGGCTGCGCGGCGTGGCGATCGCGCTGGTCGTGGCGTTCCACATCTGGTTCGGCCGGGTGTCGGGCGGCGTGGACGTGTTCTTGGCGCTGTCCGGGTTCTTCTTCACCGGCTCGCTGCTGCGCGGCGTGGCGGCCACCGGCACGGTCCGTGTCGCGCACACCGCTCGCCGGCTCGCCCGCCGATTACTGCCCGCCCTGGTCACGCTTCTGGCGGCCGTGGTCGCGGCGACCGTGCTGCTTCGCCCGTTCACCCAGTGGGGCGAGATGGCGGCGCAGACGCTGGCGTCGCTGCTGTACTACCAGAACTGGTATCTGGCGCTGTCCTGGTCGGACTACCTGGCCGCCGATCCGTCGGTGAGCCCGTTGCAGCATCTGTGGTCGATGGCGGTGCAGATGCAGTTCTACCTGCTCGCGCTGATCGTCGTGGCGTCGGTCGCTGGCCTGTGCCTGCGTTTCGCTCGCCCGGGGGCAGTGCGTCCGGCCTTGGCGATCGCGCTCGCCGCGGGCGCGGTGGCCTCGTTCGTCTACGCCGCGCACGGTACCGCGGTGCATCAGGGCTGGAACTACTACGACAGTTTCGCCCGCGCCTGGGAACTCCTCGCCGGGGCGCTGCTGGCGATCGTCGCGCCCTGGCTGTCACCGCCGCGTTCGGTGCGGGTCGCGGCCGCCGTCCTCGGCGCGGTCGCGGTGCTCACGTGCGGTTGGTTGATCGACGGCGCCGATCGGTTCCCCGGTCCCGCCGCGCTGGTGCCAGTCGGGGCCACACTGGCGCTGATCGTCGCGGGCGGCGATCTCGCCGCCGCGGATCAGCCACTACCGAACCGGCTGCTCGGCGCACCGGCCGCGGTGCGCCTCGGCGAACTGTCCTACGCGCTGTATCTGTGGCACTGGCCGATTCTGATCTTCGTCCTGGCGCGGACGGGAGCCGCGACCGCGGGACTCGGCGTGGGTCTGGGCGTCGTCGGGGCGTCGCTGGTACTCGCCTACCTGACCAACCGGTTCATCGAGGAGCCGCTACGAGTGCGGTCCGGTCGTCCGGCCGGAAAGACGCCCGCCCGCGGACGCCGCACCGGCCGGCTGGTCGCCGCGCTCGGCATCGCGGTACTCGCGGCGGCGCTGGGCGAGCAGGTGGTGACCAAGGCGAATCCGCCGCGAGCGGTGGCCGGGCTGGACTCGGCGCGCTATCCCGGCGCGGAAGCACTGGTCAACGGCGTGAGCGCGCCCGAGGCTCCGATGCGGCCGAGCATGTACGAAGCGCCGGCGGACGCGGCCTACCCCTCGCGCGACGGCTGCATCGCGGACTGGGATACCCGCGAGGTCATCACCTGCACCTATGG
Organism: Nocardia sp. NPDC003999; assembly: GCF_053604885.1. Lineage (NCBI taxonomy): Bacteria > Bacillati > Actinomycetota > Actinomycetes > Mycobacteriales > Nocardiaceae > Nocardia > Nocardia sp. NPDC003999. Next base: position 269,375 of record NZ_JBSGIB010000003.1, on the reverse strand, counting down.
CGACGCCGCCGCGGAGCGCACCATCGCGGTGGTGGGCAGCTCGCATGCCGAGCATTGGGTGCCCGCGCTCGACCTGCTCGCCCGCGAGCACTCCTTCCGGGTCGAGGTCTACCTGAAGATGGGCTGCCCGCTGACCGTGGCGGCGGAACCGATGTACAAGGGTGAAGCGAATCCGGACTGCCGCGACTGGTCTGTGGAGGTGATCGACCGCCTGGGCGTCGAACGCCCGGAGTGGGTGTTCACGACAGCGACCCGCCCTCGTGACGGCGCGGGTGACGAGACCCCGGCCGACTATCTGGACGTCTGGACCCGCCTGGCCGACCGCGGACTCAACGTGCTCGCCATCCGTGACACGCCGTGGCTGCGCCGCGACGGCGTGCGGTACCGGGCCATCGATTGCCTCGCCCAGCACAGCGACCGGATCAGCTGCGGGATGCCGCGCGCGGAGGCGCTGAACGCGGTCGATCCGGCGCTGGAGTTCGCCGCCTCGTTCCCCAACGTGTTCCCGCTGGACCTGTCCGACGCGCTGTGCGAACGCGACGTATGCGCGGTCACCGAGGGCAACGTCCTGATCTACCACGACGAGCATCACCTCACCGCCAGCTATTCGCGGTCGCTGGCACCGGAACTCGGCAGACAGTTGTCGCCGATCCTCGGCTGGTGGTGAGCCGGAACCGGATCAGTTCAGCCGCAGCATGCCCGGCCAGGCTCGCGACCACGGCACGAGCGGTCGCGCGCAACGCCAGACAGTGACGCCGCGGGTGACCCCCGGGAACCCGAGACGAGCGTCGACCTGCCCGATCGCGGTCACCTCGGCACAGTGCGCGCGCACATCGGCCTCAGTGCCACCCACCCACAGCACCGTCGTCGCCGTGTCCGGCGGGGTGCCGAAGTAGCCGAACCCGCGATTCGGACTGAAGACGGCGGGCAGGCCATGGGTCGCGCGCGCGAGGTCCAAGGCGCTTGCCTGCCAATAGGAATCGGCGATCACCACGGCCGAAGCCCGCTCCGGCTCCGGCAGCGCCGCGTAGGCCGCCGCGGTCCCGGCCGCGAGTTCGGACCAGCCGAACCGACCGTAGACCGCGATCTCCAGCCCCGCCTGGGCTTGGGTGTCGACCGGGTCGATGTCGGATTCCGGGCGCAGGGGCAGCGAGAAAATCACCAGCGCAACGGATATCGCGGCCACCGCAACGGTGAGGGTCACACGCGATCGCCGCCGGTTCTCCATCCACCGCACCGCACCGACCGCGATCAGCGCTCCGTAGCAACCCGCCGCGTAGTACGGTCGTCCACCGGTCGCGATGAAGACCACGATCAGCACCAACGGCAGGACACCGAGAAAACGGTACGGCCGCAAGCTTTCGGCACGGAACAGGGTCCACACCCCGTACACCAGCAGCAATCCACCGATCAATCCGGCGGAGGCGAGCGCGAGCGGCAGCCAGATGTAGCGCCCGCCGATCGTGGCCTGCTCCGCGGCGACCACACCAACCAGACGCAGCTGCGGCCACCCGTGCGCCGCCTGCCACACCAGGCTGGGTACCGAGGTGAGGACGACGATCGCGGCGCCGCACCACAGGGCGGGGCGGCGCAGCAGCTCACGCGGTCCGTAGATCGCCACCCCGATCACCAGTGCGAGCCAGAAGAAGGGAATCAGCCACTTGACCTGCATATCCACCGCGGTGAACAGCGCCGAGGCCAGCAGCAAACCGTCGTGGCGGGTGCGGACCCAGCGGATCACCAGCCAGCTCACCACCACCCACAACGCCGTGTCGAGCGTATTGGTGGCCAGCTGATCACCCTGCACCAGCAGGAACGGCGAGGTGGCATACGCGGCCGCGGCCAGCACCTGCGCCGGGCGACCGCCCCCGAACTCCCTGGCGATCTGGGCGGTCACCACCACCGCGGCCACGGTGACGAGCACGGCCGGAAGACGCAGTGCCACCAGCGAATCCGGGGCGAGCAGATCCGTCATCCGCGCGATCGCGGGTAGCAGCGGCCCCTGATCGGCGTAGCCGACCGCGAGCCTGCGGCCTGCCGCGACGAAATACAGCTCGTCGCCGAAGAATCCGTACCGCCCGATGGAAACCAGCAGCGCCACCGCACCCAGCGCCGCCACCGCGCCGACTCCGCCGAAGGCGAACGAGGGCAACGGTGTCGTGGCATCGTCCCGGCGCCGCGGGGTGTCCAGTACCTCAGTCATCCTTACCCGCTTTCCGGGTCGCCGTGTCGAACAACCGGCACACGTGTGCCGCGTACGCGTCCATCGCGAAGTCCTGTTCCCGGACCGCCCGTCCGGCGGCGCCATCGATGGCGTCGCGGATGGACTTGGCCATCAAGAGCGGATCGAACTCGCCGAACTCGCCGGTGCGCTGCCCTTCGGTGAGGATGTCGACCAGCGGCACGATGATGTCGCGTTCACCGTCGGCGGAGGCGAACTTCGGGTTGCCTTCCGCGTCCCGCAGATTCGTCACCACCTCGACCAGCGCCGCCACATACGTGGTATTCGCATCGATGAAACCGAGGTTCGATTCGAGGTAGGCCAGCAGGCTCGCGCGCGGTCCGGCCGCCGCTCCGACCCGTGGCGCGATGTACTCCGCGGCCGAGACGTAGAGCTGGACCACCAGCTGCGTCATCAGATCGTCCTTGCCCTCGAAGTGGTAGGAGATGACGCCCTTGGAGATGCCCGCGTGCTCGGCGATCCGCGCCAGCGAAGCATTCGCGTACCCGACCTCGGAGATCACCTCCACCGCGGAGGCGATGATCTGCCGCCGTCGCGCCTCTTCGATAAAAGACCGCCGTTGGCCACTCGTACTGTTTTCTGGCCGCATGGTCAAATTTTAGCACGAGCGGACTGTAGGCCTGCTGATGAGCGACGACGCCGAATGGAGCGCCGTCGAGAGTCATCCGGATACGAGTGGTGTGCGGCCGTCGCCGTGCACCGTCACCTGCGCTCTGGACAGTGAAAGGGCCGCGTCTCCGGGGAGACGCGGCCCATCGTGGTCGGCGGAACCTTTACAGGTACTGACCGGTGTTCGACTCGGTGTCGATGGCGCGGCTGGCACTGGCGTTCTTGCCGGTGACCAAGGTGCGGATGTAGACGATCCGCTCGCCCTTCTTACCCGAGATGCGTGCCCAGTCGTCCGGATTCGTGGTGTTGGGCAGGTCCTCGTTCTCGGAGAACTCGTCCACGATCGAATCGTAGAGATGCTGGATGCGCAGACCCGGGTTGCCCGTGTCGAGCACCGCCTTGATGGCGTACTTCTTGGAGCGGTCCACGATGTTCTGGATCATGGCGCCGGAGTTGAAGTCCTTGAAGTACAGGACCTCCTTGTCACCGTTGGCGTAGGTGACCTCCAGGAAGCGGTTGTCCTCGCTCTCGGCGTACATCCGGTCGACGACGCGTTCGATCATGGCGTTGATGCACAAGACCTTGTCGCCGCCGAACTCGGCCAGGTCGTCGTCGTGCAGCGGCAACTCCTGGGTGAGGTACTTCGAGAAGATGTCCTGCGCCGACTCCGCGTCCGGACGCTCGATCTTGATCTTCACGTCCAGGCGGCCCGGCCGCAGGATCGCGGGATCGATCATGTCCTCACGGTTGGAGGCGCCGATCACGATGACGTTCTCCAGGCCCTCGACACCATCGATCTCCGACAGCAACTGCGGCACCACCGTGGTCTCGACATCGGAGGAGACGCCGGAGCCGCGGGTGCGGAAGATGGAATCCATCTCGTCGAAGAACACGATCACCGGCGTGCCTTCGGACGCCTTCTCGCGGGCCCGCTGGAAGATGATCCGGATGTGACGCTCGGTCTCACCCACGAACTTGTTGAGCAGCTCGGGGCCCTTGATGTTCAGGAAGAACGACTTGGCTTCCTTGGCATCCTCACCGCGCGCCTCGGCGATCTTCTTGGCCAGCGAGTTGGCCACCGCCTTGGCGATGAGCGTCTTACCGCAGCCGGGGGGACCGTAGAGCAGCACACCCTTCGGCGGACGCAGCGCGTACTCGCGGAAGAGGTCCTTGTGCAGGAACGGCAGCTCCACCGCGTCGCGGATCTGCTCGATCTGCCTGCCGAGACCGCCGATGTCGCTGTAGTCGACGTCGGGCACCTCTTCCAGCACGAGGTCCTCGACCTCGGCCTTGGGGATGCGCTCGAAGGCGAAACCGGCCTTCGTGTCGACCAGCAGCGAGTCGCCCGGCCGCAGCTTGCGGATGGGGGAATCGGGATCGTCGAGGTCGTCCATCTCGGCGACCTTCGCCAGCGGGCCTGCCAGCCACACCACACGCTCCTCGTCGGCATGGCCGACGACCAGGGCGCGACGACCGTCGTCGAGGATCTCCCGGAGGGTGCCGATCTCGCCGACCGCGTCGTAGTGCCCGGCCTCGACGACCGTGAGCGCCTCGTTGAGGCGGACGGTCTGACCGTATTCGAGCGTCGAGGTCTCGATGTTCGGTGAACACGTCAACCGCATCTTGCGACCCGAAGTGAACACGTCGACCGTCTGATCGTCGTACACACCGATCAGAATGCCGTATCCGCTCGGCGGCTGACCCAGCCGATCGACCTCCTCACGCAGCGCGACCAGCTGCTGGCGCGCTTCCTTGAGGGTGTCCATCAGCTTCGTGTTGCGAATGGTCAGCGAATCGATGCGGGCTTCCAATTCCCGTGTGCGATCCGGCGAATCGGCGAGTTGCCTTCGGAGTGCAGCCGCCTCGGCGCGCACTGCCTCGAGCTCTCTCCAGGCCGCCGAATCCGAATTCTCGATGGGGCTCATGTGCTGCTCCTCCCAGTCCCGGTCTATCAACGCTACCGGGCGCGACCCGTTCTCGCTTTCCGACATGGTTTCGTGGTGATCACATCTGGGCCGCGATCGGCGGCCGGATCACCATGTTAGCCTGCCCTAACCCGACCCTGGCGAGCCTCCTCGCCGCTCGAGCCGAAAGGTTGCCGACCATGCTCCTTCCCGCGAGAACCCTGCGTTTTTCCCTCGTCACCGCCGCGGCGGCGCTGGCCATCTCCGGCGCGGTGGCGGCGTGCGGCTCCGACGACGACTCCACCGGCGCGGCGACCTCGGCCGCCACCAGCACCGCCGCGTCGGGTACCCACGATCACTCCGCCCATGCGACCGGTGCGCCGACCGCCGATACCTTGCAGGCCGTGCTGGTAAAGCTCACCGATCCGACTGTACCCACCCCCGAGAAGGCCAAGCTGATCGTCAACGGTGAAAAGCGCACAGCGAACATCGACCAGATGAACAAGGGCCTGCAGGGCTACGCGCTCACCTTCGCCGTCGCCGACATCACCACCCAGGGCAACACCGCGAACGCGCAGGTGACCATCACCTCCCCGCATGGCGCCGCCCCCGCCGTGCCGCTGAGCTGGGAAAACGTCGACGGCACCTGGAAGCTGACGGACGCGAGCGGCTGTCTGCTGCTCGGCTTCGCGCAGGCGCCCTGCGTCCCGGCCTGAGTCGGCCACCACCTCGCCCGCCCGGCCGCGCTCAGCCCTTCGAGGGCCTGCGCTGCGGCTTGGGCGTGACGGTGCCCTCGGCGAGCCTGCGGGCGCTGACCAGGAAGGCGGTGTGACCCTGCATGCGGTGCTCGGGCCGCACGGCGAGGCCGACCACATGCCACGGTCGCACCAGCGACTCCCAGGAGCGTGGCTCGGTCCAGCACTCCTGCTCGCGCAGCGCTTCGACCACTTTCGACAGCTGGGTGACGGTGGCCACATAGACGATCAGCACGCCGCCCGGCACGAGCGCCTTGGACACCGCCGGTAGCGCATCCCACGGCGCGAGCATGTCCAGTACCGCGCGATCCACCGGCTCTCCGGTGTAGTCGGCCACGTCACCCACGGTCAGCGACCAGTTCGCCGGCCGCTCGCCGAAAAACGTCTCGACGTTGCGGATCGCGTGCTCTGCGTGGTCGGCGCGGATCTCGTAGGACACCACCTGCCCCTGCGGCCCCACCGCCCGCAGCAGCGAGCAGGTCAGCGCACCGGACCCCGCGCCGGCTTCCAGCACACGCGCGCCGGGGAACATGTCGCCCTCGTGCACGATCTGCGCGGCGTCCTTCGGGTAGATCACCGCGGCGCCGCGCGGCATGGACAGCACGTAGTCGATCAGCAGCGGACGCAGTGCGAGATAGGGCGTGCCGTTGGTGGAATGCACCACGCTGCCCTCGTCGGCACCGATCAGGCTGTCGTGCTTGATCCCGCCGCGATGGGTGTGGAATTCCTTGCCCGGCTCCAAGACCACCGTGTACAGGCGTCCTTTGGCATCGGTCAGCTGCACCCGGTCACCGATGGTGAATGGCCCGGTCCGTCTGGCCGTCATGAATCTCCGTTCCACTTGTCGGAATCGTGCTGTGACGCACCGGCGTGTCGGTGCCGCCGGATAGCCTGCCAGGTATGTGCTCGCCCGTGTCCACGCCCCCTGCCGACGACGCGCGGACCGCCCGGCCCGATCCGACGGCCACCCGCGCCCGGCCCGCGCTCTCGCCTTCCCGGGCAATGGATTTCAAGCAGTGTCCGCTGAAATACCGCTTTCGCGCGATCGATCGGATACCGGAGCGGCCTTCGGTGCACGCGGTGCGCGGCACGGTGGTGCACTCGGTGCTGGAGGACCTCTACGGGCTGCCCGCGGCCGAGCGGGTGCCCGAGCGCGCCGAGGCCCTGGTGCCGACGGCGTGGGCGCGGGTGCACGCCCAACAGCCGGAGGTGGCGGAACTGGTCGCCGCGGGGCAACTCGACGCGTTCCTCGAGGAGGTGCGCGCGCTGGTGCGCCGCTACTACCGGCTGGAGGATCCGACCCGGTTCGATCCGGAGTCGCGCGAAGCGCGGGTGGAGGTGGAACTGGCCGACGGCGCGCCGCTGCGTGGGTTCGTCGACCGGATCGACCTCGCGCCCAGCGGCGCCCTGCGCGTCGTGGACTACAAGACCGGCCGTGCGCCGGGGCCGACGCAAGAGACCAAAGCGCTGTTCCAGTTGAAGTTCTACGCGCTGGTCGTACTGCGCACCCGCGGCCTGGTGCCCGCCCAGCTGCGGCTGATCTACCTCGCCGACGAGCAGATCCTCACCTACGCCCCCGAGGAGCAGGAGTTGCTGCGCTTCGAGCGCACGCTCTCGGCACTGTGGGCGGCCATTCTCGAGGCGGGCCGCACCGGGAACTTCCAGCCGAACACCAGCTGGCTGTGCTCGTACTGCGACTACAAGCCTTTGTGCCCGGCATTCGGCGGCACGCCGCCGCCCTACCCTGGCTGGCCGAGCGGCGGCGTCACCGAATCCCCGGACGAGACCCTGGCCGAAGCCGTCTCGGACTGACGAGCTAGTGGCCCAGCGCGGCCACCAGGAAGTCCAATGACGTCCCGCGCTCGCCGAGCAGGAAAACCGCTCCGATCAGGACCACGACCAGTACCGCGTCGCCCGCGATGATGAACAGGTTTCGTATCCGCGTCCACGCCGTGCCGCGCGCGGGGACACCGTCGGCCGCCGGGGTGGTCGCTCGTCGGCCCGGCTCCGCCGCGGCCTTCTCGTCGTTGATCCTGTCCGACACGCCCGACAGTCTTCCCGATGAGGCCGGTGGTTTCGAGCCGACCCGCGTATTCGGCCGGTGAACATTTCCCGAACGGCGGGCCGCCCGGCCCCGATGTCCAGGACCGGGCGACATCGCGTGCCCGAGTTTCGGCTGCGTATCCATAGGGCCGACGCTCAGGCGGTGAAATTGTGGAACAGCAGCACCGAGAGTCCGAGGCCCACCGCGAGATTCACGACCGCCGCGGACCCGAACACCACGACCGGCCGCCAGCCCGCTTCCCGCAGTCCGCGCAGCGAGAACTCCAAGCCGATGGAGACGAACGCGAAGATCAGGAACCAGGTGCGCAGATCGTTGATGATCGCGATGTGCGCCGCACCGGACTTCTTGTCCACCGCCTGCAGGTACAGCGTGCCGATGACCGAGGCGGCGATGAAGCCGAGCACGAACTTCGGGAACCGCTCCCAGAACTGGCGCGGCGAGGGCCGTACCGCACCGGGCGCCCGCTCGACGCGCAGCGTGAAGTACGCGGTCAGCGCGATGGCGACCACACCGATCAGCGCGTTCTGCGTGGTCTTGACGATGGTGGCGATCTGCAGCGCCTTCTCCCCCGCGATCGCGCCGGAGGCCGCGACCGCCGCCGTGGTGTCGATATTGCCGCCGATCCAGGCGCCCGCGACCGCGTCCGACAAGCCGAGCACCTCCGCCAGCCACGGCAGCAGGAAGATCGAGGGCAACGCGAAGACGATTACCAGCGAGGCCGCGTAGGCGATCTGCTCGCGCCGCGCTTGCACCGCGCCCGCCGCGGCGATAGCCGCGCTGACACCGCAGATCGACACCGCCGAGGACAGCAGCGCGCGCAGCTTGTCGTCCAGCCCGAGGCGTCCGCCCAGCCACCAGGTGAAGCCGAACACGGCCGTGATCAGCAGCAGCGCTTGCAGGATCGACGGACCCGCCGCGGTGACCAGGACCTTCAGGTTGATCGAAGCGCCGAGCAGCACCACGCCGGTCTTGATGAAGAATTCGGTGCGGAATCCCGCCGAAAGCCGGTCGCGCAGTGCGAGTTTGCTCAGCACGACATTGCCGAGCAGACCAAGGGCGATGGCGTACACCGGGTATTCGACGGACTTGGCGACACGCTGGAACGGAGTGCCCACTGCCCACTGCGGGACGTGTGTCTCGAAGTAGCGGGTGAGGGCGCCGAGCACGATCACGACCGCGATACCGGCCGCGATGGTCCCGGCGGTCGGCCGGGACGTCGCCTGCACCGCTTCCGTCTCGGATGACGGGATTCCGCCGGGCGCGGCCACGCCGGAATCCTTGTCCGCCAAAGCCTTCGATTCCTTCGCCGATTCGGCGCCGGTCTCGGCCATCACGGCACCAGCCAATCCGGAATCGCGCCGAGCAGGACCAGCGCGATCAGGATCAGCCCGGCGATCGCCGCCAGCCAGTCCTCGTTCCAGGTGAATGTGCTGCCCGACTGCTCCTCGGGTGGTGACTGTGACACGGGGGCTCCTTGCGTTTCCTCATCGAGAGGCCGCACGGTAGCAACCCCCGGTCACAGGGCACACCGATTGCGCTCAGCCTGAACGAATCAGGCGTATCGGACGAATCCGGCGTTCAGAATGCGCGGCAGGAGCGGATGTCCGTGGCCAGGATGGCTTTCGCGCCCAGATCGGCCAGCTTGTCCATCAACTCGTTGCTCTGCTTGCGCGGCACCAGTGCGCGGACCGCGACCCAGCCGGTGTCGGCCAGCGGCGCCACGGTCGGCGATTCCAACCCGGGGGTGATGACGAACGCCTCGTCGAGCAAATTCTTCGGGCAGTCGTAGTCCAGCATGACGTACTGCTGGGCGAAGACCACGCCCTGGATCCGGGCGACGAGCTGATTCCGTGCCCGGTCGCCGCGATCGGCGTCCTTGCGCTCGACCAGCACACCCTCGGAGTCGCACAGCGATTCACCGAACGCGACGAGGTTGTGCTGGCGCAGCGTGCGCCCGGAGCCGACGACGTCGGCGATGGCGTCGGCGACGCCGAGCTGGATGGAGATCTCCACCGCGCCGTCGAGGCGGATCACCTCGGCCTCGATGCCGCGGCCGCGCAGATCGTCGAGCACCAGGTTCGGGTAGGAAGTGGCGATGCGCTTGTCGGCGAGGTCCTCGACCTTCCACTCCCGTCCGGCCGGGGCGGCGTAACGGAAGGTGGAGCGGCCGAAGCCGAGGGCGAGCCGTTCCTGCACCGGTGCGCCGGAATCGAGGGCGAGATCACGACCGGTGATGCCGAGATCCAGCTCCCCGGAACCGACGTAGATCGCGATGTCCTTGGGTCGCAGAAAGAAGAACTCGACCTGGTTGGCCGGGTCGAGCACGGTCAGATCGCGGGAATCCGTGCGCTTGCGGTAGCCCGCCTCGGCGAGGATCGAGACGGCGGATTCGGAGAGGGCGCCTTTGTTGGGGACTGCGACGCGCAGCATGGAGGGAGTCCTTTCGGGAGGAGAAACGGGGTGTCGGACGGCCGTCATCACAGATGTCGGTACACGTCTTCGAGCTTCAGCCCGCGACCCACCATCAGCACCTGCACCCAATACAGCAGCTGGGAGATCTCCTCGGCGAGCGACTCGTCGCTCTCGTGTTCGGCGGCCAGCCACACTTCACCGGCCTCCTCGAGCACCTTCTTACCCTGGGTATGCACGCCTGCGTCCAGCGCGGCAACGGTTCCGGACCCCTCGGGGCGGTTGACCGCACGATCCTGCAGTTCGGCGAACAGGGATTCGAAGTTCTTCACGATGAGCCATTGTTTCAGACCCGGATGCGGGTCTGTTGCTCCGGCCCACGATGGCCGGTAACGGCGACCGCCCGGTTCCTCCACCCCTGACCGGGGGCGGAGGAACCGGGCGGAAAGCGGCTAGTTCCCGGCGAGCAGCGCCTGCAGGTCGGCGACCGCCGTGCGGAGGTGGTCGGCGAACGCGTGCATCTGGTCGGCGACCGGTTTCGGAGTGGCCAGGTAGAGATTCCAGCGGTCCGGCAGCAGGACGTAGGCGATGCCGATGCAGCGGGGACTGGTGGAGCCGAAACCGAAGTAGCGGATGTTGACCGACGGCGCCGAGCTGGTGCTCAGGTAGTCGTCGCGCATGATCGTCCAGCCGGGGCTGTCGTAGAGCGGGATCGGGTCGATGACGCCCAGTTCCGCGCCGCGGCGGCGCTGGATCCACTGCAGCTCCCACAGGTGCTGCTCGGGCGCGTCACCGGCCTGGCACTGCTTGGCCCGCTCCACGTGCGCGGACGCGGCCGTCCGCGCCGCGGCGAGCTTCGCCGCGGCGCTCGCGTCCTGGTCCTGCATCGCGTCCACGAAGGCGATCATCTCCGGGGTGATCACCCGCATGGCCTCGGTGCGGCCGTTGCGGTACTGCCTGGTCGCGATGGACTCGTAGGTCGCGCCGGTGAGCCCCTTGCTGCGCCGATGGGCCAGCTGGTAGCTCAACTGCGCGAACGCGTCCGGCGAGATGCCGAGCTGCTTGGCCCTGGCGGTGCCGAAGTCCGGGAACGACACCGTCTGGGTGGCGTTCGCCGCGGCGTACTGGGCGAAGGCGGCGGCCGCCGCGGCGATATCGCCGCGCTGCGCCTCGTCGAGCACGAACTCGACCGGCTCCACCGCGGGCAGTCCCTGCGCCTGTGCGCCGGAGTGGGCGGCGTGTTCCGGCACCGAGGTTTCCAGCAGGGTGTCCACGAACGACAGGATGGTGGTGCCGTCGAGTCCGCAGTGCTCGACATTGATGCCCGCCTGTCCGTCGGCGAAGACGACGAAGGACACCGATTTGTCGAACCACCGGTTCGCGCTGTCACCGTGCAGCAACTCGTCGCAGGCGTGCAGTTCGTCGCGCGGGGCGAAGTCCTCGAGGCAGACGGCGAACAGCGCGGTCTCGATGGTGTCCAGCGCCGCGGCGTTCGCGGGCTCGGCCAGCAGCCGCTGCCTGCTCTGGGCCCATTCCGCGCGGGCCTTGGTGGTGAGGTGCCCGACGGCGGTGTCGGTGCGGGCCGGGCGGGCGCCCGCCTTCAGCACCGCGCGCAGCCCGTCGGCGAGATCCTCCGGCGAGTACGGCGCTCCGTCCGGGCCGACCACGTCCATCCGGAACGTGCTGCCGTGGAAGAACACCACGATGTGCCGGGCCTGCGAGTGACCCGGCCATTCCGCGCTGTAGGGGACCCGGACCGTGTCCTGCTCCACGCCGGGAATCCTGGTCTCGGAGAACAGGTACTTGTTCTGCCACATGGACAGCTGCTGCCCGCGCTGGGTCACCGGCGGGATGGCCTCCCGGTCGAGGGCCAGCTTGTAGTCGACGGCGGCGGAGATGATGCCCGCCGCCCGGTCCACCTGAGTCGCGGCGGTGGAGGCGGCCAGTGGGGTGTCGTCCCGGAACAGGAAGAAGAAGTTCGCGTTCAGGGCGATCCGGTCCCGCCTGCCCAGGTATCGCGACGGCCAGAACAGGTCGAGCCAGCTGCCGACGCCGGGCGTCGCGTCGTACTCCGCGAGCGCCGCGTGCAGCGTGCGCCCCGGACCGTCGGGTCGCAACAGGTCGTCGACCGCGGCCCGGGTGGCGGCGATCTCGTCGGCGGTCAGCAGCGGCTCGCACCACTGCAGGAACCGGCCACAGCTGTCCTCCAGCGTCGGCAGGGGCACCCGGGGAAGGTGGTCGTCGGCGGCGAAGGTGCGTTCGGTCAATGCGAGTCCTCGGTGTCGGCGTGATGTTTCGGCAGCGGCCTCGACACGTACAGGTTGGCATACAGCCAGCCCTGGTCTTCCCGGCCGGTCGTGTCGATCCCGTTGGCGGACAGGGTGTTCAGCACTTGCGCCTGTTCGGCCGCGGAGGCGAACCTGCGTTGCTCGTACAACCCCGGCGCGTGCTCGGTCCGGTAGCCGAGCGCGGCGAGTTCCGCCTCGATCGGTGCGAAGTCGAACATGCGCAGTACGAAGTGTGCCATCCACGGCCGCCTGCGCGGGTGCGCGGTGGCCACTCGGGTCAAGGTTTTCTCGGTGATGTACCCGACGCAGCCGGTGGAGACGACCAGATCGGCGGTCGCGAGCAGGGCGCGCTGCTCGTCGGTCGGCTCGCCGGACTCGAGGTCGGCGTGCACGACGTCGTGCAGGAGCCCGGCCTCCCGCGCGTACTCCAGGGCTGGGCGGGCGGCGTCCATGCCGAGGAAGCGGACGTCCTCCACCGCGGCCCGCCCCGCCACGCGGTCTCGGTCGCGCCGGATCAGACCGGCCCGATCGGTGTCGGCGGCCGCGTAATGCTCGGCCAGCTCGCCGATCGTGGTGTCGAGGCGCAGCAGCGCGGCGTTCACGCCGTAGGAGCAGCCGAGGTCGAGCACGGTCGGCACGGCGACCCGGGCGGACGCGCGGTATTCCCGAATCTGTTGCTGGAAGAAGGGTTTCGCCAGTTCCGGAATGCGGTAGTCCAATTCGGACATGCGCGCGTAGTAGGCGCGCGGATCGGGGCGGACGTAGATATCGTCGAAAGACGCTTTCCCGGTGGTGTCTAACGGCACTGGCACTGTCGGTCCTCTCGGGTCGAGCTCGGTCAGTCGAGCCGTTCGGCTCAGTCGAGCAGTCGATCGCCCCGGACGGCGTCGGCCGCGGCGGCTAGGTGGTCGGGTAGCACGCGGCCGAACAACTGCCGGGTGCGCTCCACCGTGCCGACCATCCCGGGACGATCGGTGTAGGCGAAAATGGCCGAATGGCGCTGACGCGCACCGTCGACGGGTGAGACGCGGTGCAACGAGAAGCGACCCTGGAACAGCTGCAGGTCGCCTGGACGCAGTTCGAGCCGCTGGACGAAGCGCTCGCCGGTGCCGGTGAGCACGGCGCGGACGTCGTCGAGGTGTTCCGCCTCGGGTGTGCGGATGTTGGGGCAGTACTCGAAGACGCCGCCTTCCTCGGCGGGCTGGGTCAGCATCGAGACGGTGAATTCGTTGGTGTCGAAATGCCAGGGGTGCGACATGCCCGGCGCGACGACGTTCAGGCACAGTCCCGCGAGGGGATCGGCGAATTCGTGCAACTCCGACAGGTCGAAGCAGTCGGCGACGAATCGCTGGAACAGCTCGTCGGTGTAGAGCCGGTGGATCAGCGCGTCGGCGGGGATGCGGTCGCGGGGCACGAAGGCGTTGCCCCGCTCGAGCACGATCCGGCCCGGATGATCCTCCGGCAGGTCTGCGTCCAGCGGAATGTTGTAGGCGTTGACCCGCTCGACCTCGTAGTGCGCGTGCGGGGCCATCAGCTCGCCCTGTGCCCGCAACGTCTCGGTCAGTTCCGGACGGATGAAGCCACGCAGCACGGTGCAGCCGGTGTCGGCCAGTTCGGCACGGGCGCGCCGAACCGCTTCCCGCAGCGCGGGTCCTTCCGGGTCCGCCAGGGGATACCGTCCGGTATCTACGATCTCGTCGAGGACGCCCAACGCTGCCATGGCGTCATTTTGGTGGAGCGGTCGCCGACACGCCCGGGATTCGGCGAGATTGCCGGTGATCACGGTCACACCTATCATCTGCACGCACACCCGTTGCGGCACAGTAACTCTCGGCATGGCCGGTGCGCCGATGTCGCGCAACCCGGCCACCCGGATGGCTCAACCCCGCACGCGCAGAGCGTTTTCGAGTTCCGCGACGGTCAACCCGATCAGCGAATCCCGGAACACCCGCCCTGGCGCGTGCGGCACGGGAATCTCGCACGGGACGACCACCACCGCGCAGCCCGCGGCCTGCGCCGCACGCGTACCGGTCGGCGAATCCTCCACCGCCACACACTGTTCCGGATCGAGCCCGAGCAGCTCGGCAGCGCGCAGGTAGACATCCGGCTCCGGCTTGCCGTGCGCCACCTCGTCGCCGCAGACCGAGACATCGAAGAAGTCCCGGCCCAGCGTGTCGAGACCGAACTCCGTGAGCGACCGCTTGGTATTGGTGACGAGCGCGCTGGCCAGCCCCGCCGCGCGTACCATGGCCAGCGCATCCTTCGCACCAGGCCGCCACGGGATGGGGCCGGTCATCAATTCGGTCACCCGCCGCTCCAGGAACTCCCCCGCCGCACGCAACGAGTCCGGCGTGGGCTCGATACCCAAGCCGGTGAACATGATCCGCAGCGCGTTCGGGCCGGACGCCCCGATCAGCGCGTGCCGGATCGCATCGGTCATCTCGTGACCGTGCTCACGTGCCAGTTCCCGCACCGCGACATCCCAGAGCTTCTCCGAGTCGAGGAGCGTGCCGTCCATGTCCCAGAGCACTCCGGCCAGTCGCGCTGTCACGTTTCGGTCCTTCTCCCAGCTCTCGTCCATGTCGCGGGCACCGTTGCGAACCTTCCGAGATCACCCGGCCGCCGCACGAACCGTACCGCCGGGACGGAGCCGCTCCGCAGCCGAGCCTGCTCACCCTCGGATGGCTGGGCTACTCGATGGCGCAGGCCAAGGCTCGGCCGTGTCCCTAGGTACCCGATGCGGCGATCTGCAACTTGGCACTGTCGCCGACGACCTCGATCCAGCGGCTCTCGGAAGTCGTCGTGCCGTTCTTCAAGGTGTAGGTCAACGCGACGACCGCCCGATTCGCGCCGTTCTGCGTAACCGAGCCCACGCTCACCGAACGAATCGTGCCCCAGAAGTTCACGTATGAGTCGTAGCCGGTCTTGGCCTGGTATCCGGGGGCCAGCTGCGTCCAGGCGCCGGACACGTTGGTGGGCAGCATGCCGTAGTAGCCCTGGATGAACGAGGCGATCCGGTCGGGTGTCGGCGGACCGGACGGGGTCGTCGTCGCGGTGGTGGCCGGGCCCGTGGTGGTCGGGGCAGGGCTCGACGTGGACTGCGGCGTGGTGCTGGGCGGCGGAGTGGTGCTCGGCGCGGGGTTCGTCGTTTGCGCCGGAGGGGTGGTTCCCGGGACAGGCGGGGGCAGCGGGGCACCCGCCGAAGTGGGCGCGGGCCCCGGCACGGGCCCAGAAGTGGGCGCGGGCGCCGAGAAGGCGGATGTTTGCGCTTGGGCTGGAGCGGGAGCTTGTACCGGCGCCTGTCGCGGCTCGGTTCCGGCCGCGTCGGCCGGCGCCTGCGTGTTCTCGGGCGCCACGGCGGCCGGAGGCGCGACCGACGACGTCGGCGCGTCGCCGCCCTCGCCGTCCACGCCGGCCAGCATTGCGATGATGCCGACCAGGATCAGCACCCCGACCACCGCGGCGACTTCCACGGCGATCAGTCGGCGGCGCTGCCGGCCGCTCAGAACACTCCGCAACGTCGTCGCCACCCCGGCCCGCCTCGGCACCGGCCGTGACGTAACTCCTTGCGGCACGGCCGGACCCGGCACAGCGGCGGGTACGACCGCGGTGACACCGGTGTCGTCCGACTGCTCCGGCGATACGGCAGCGGCGGGGTCGGGCAGCACGGTCGTCGTGGCGGCGGGGGCGGCAATCACCTTGGTCACCGATGCGGGCAGCTCCAGATCCCGTCCCGCCGCGACGGCTTCGAGGACCGCTTTCGCCTCCCGCATGGTCGGGCGGTCGGCGACAGCCGGGGCGAGCAGGTACATCAGCACCGGCCCCAGCGCGCCGGCCGCCTCCGGCGGCGGGATTTCGCCCCGCGCCACCGCGTGCAGCAGGGCCAGCGGGTTGTCGCTCTCACCGAACGGTGGAGCGCCCTGCACCGCCGCGTACAACGTCGAACCGAGAGCGAAGACGTCGGAAGCCGGTTCCGGGTCCTCGCCGCGCGCCACCTCGGGCGACAGGTAGGCCGGCGTCCCGGCGAGAAACCCGGTGGCCGTGACCGTCACGTCGCCGACCGCGCGGGAAATGCCGAAGTCGGTGATCTTGACCGTGCCGTCGTCGGCGACCAGCAGATTCGCCGGCTTCACGTCCCGGTGCATGATCCCCGCGTCGTGCGCCGCGGCCAAGGCGCTCGCCGCCTGCGCGCCGATCCGGGCGACCTCCAGCGGCGGCAGCGTCCGGTTGCCCGACAGCTTGGTCGCCAGGCTCGGCGCGTCCAGGTACTCCATGACCAGCCAGGGCTGGCCGTCTTCCTCGGCCACGTCGAACACGGTGATGGCGTTCGGGTGGTGCAGCCGCGCCGCGATCCGCCCCTCCCGCATGGCACGCCGTTTCGCCTCCAGCGCAGCCGATCCGGTGAGTCCGGGACCGAGGAGCACCTGTTTGACCGCGACGGTGCGCTGCAGCCGGACGTCGGTGGCCCGCCACACCACACCCATGGCGCCGGTGCCGATCGGATCCGTGAGCCGGTAACGTCCCGCGATCAATCGATCCGCCGTCATCGTGGTGTGCCTCTTCCTACTTGCGCGCCTAGCCGTCTCGCACTCCACACGCAAGCCCGGAAGAATTCCGAAAGCGTACGCGCCGAGGTGCTTTGCACCACTGAGCAGGGACGCGAACGCATCCGCCGACTGCCCCGGATGCAGTTACAACGCCTTCGACAATGGCACATCCACCCGACACACAGCCACCTCCCGGTGCGGGCACGGACGATCGCCCAGGTAAACCGCGCGCGCCCGCCACTGTGACGCGCCGACGAGCGCCCCGATGCACGCGAGACATGACATCCGGGCAGGTAGCAAAGGCCCTTCACACGAGAGCATCTCGCTATTGCTCACAGTCCACCACTGATCGCCGTCCGGCCGCGACGCCCGCTGCGGACCACGAACGGACGGACAGGCCGAGAAAGGCGCTCACGTCCGCTGCACTCCGCGCGCCTACGCCCGATTCGCGAGACGAAGATGGCGCGCCCCGGGCACTCGGCAGACCGATCGGCCGGTCGAGAGCGTCCGGAAGCAGCGATGCCCGACCTGCGGCAAAGGCGACGTACCGATACGGCTTCCAAAGCCTCGCGCCTGACGATCGGGCAGCCGCGTTCGCGCTGACAGCGCGGCGCCGAGACCCTCGGGCGTCGGCGCCGCGCCGCATCGGCGAACGGCTACGCGTTGAAGTACTTCGCCTCCGGATGCAGCAGGACAAAGGCGTCGGTGGACTGCTCCGGATGCAGCTGCAGCTCCTCGGAGAGCACGACGCCGATGCGATCGGCTTCGAGCAGGTCGACCAGTTTGGCGCGGTCCTCCAGCTCCGGGCAGGCGCCGTAGCCGAACGAGTAGCGGGCGCCGCGATAGCCGAGCTTGAAGTACTCCAGCACGTCGGCCGGGTCGGAGTCGGCGACCGCGTGACCGTCGAGGACGAGCTCCTCGCGGATGCGGCGGTGCCAGTACTCGGCGAGCGCCTCGGTGAGCTGGACGCCGATGCCGTGCACCTCGAGGTAATCGCGGTAGCTGTCACCCGCGAACAGCTCGTTGGCGAAGTCGGCGATCGGCTGCCCCATCGTGACCAGCTGGAACGGAAGCACGTCCACCTGACCGGTCGAGCGGGTGTACTCCCGCGAACGGATGAAGTCGGCGATGCACAGGAACCGGTCGCGCTGCTGCCGCGGGAAGGTGAACCGGTACCGCTCCGGCGCATCGGGTTCCGGTTCGGTGAGCACGATGACGTCGTCGCCTTCGGACACCGCGGGGAAGTAGCCGTACACCACCGCGGCGTGCTGCAACACACCCTCGGTGCTCAATCGGTCCAGCCAGGCGCGCAGACGCGGCCTGCCCTCGGTCTCCACCAGTTCCTCGTAGCCGGGACCGTCGCCACCGCGCTGCCCACGCAGGCCCCACTGCCCCAGGAACAACGCCCGCTCGTCGAGCAGGCCCAAATATTCGTGCAGCGCGAGGCCTTTCACCACCCGTGTGCCCCAGAAGGGCGGCACCGGCACCGGCAGATCGGCCGCGACGTCGGAGCGCTCCGGCACCACGACGGGCGCCTCGTTCGCCCTGCGCTCCGCCGCGATTCGCTTGGAGCGCTCGTGGCGCGCTTTGCGCTCGGCGGCCTTCTCCCGCTCGGCGATGGCTTCCGGGCTGTCCGGGTCGAGGTCGCCACCGCGTTTGCGGGTCATGATGTCGTCCATCAGCCGCAGGCCCTCGAACGCGTCGCGCGCATAGTGCACGTCGCCCTCGTACACCTCGGTCAGGTCGTTCTCCACGTAGGAGCGGGTGAGCGCCGCACCGCCCAGCAGCACCGGGAACTGCTCGGCCACACCCTTGGCGTTGAGCTCCTCGAGGTTCTCCTTCATCACCACGGTCGACTTGACCAGCAGGCCCGACATGCCGATGACGTCTGCCTTCTTGTCCACCGCCGCGTCCAGGATGGTGGCGATCGGCTGCTTGATGCCGAGGTTGACCACCTCGTAGCCGTTGTTCGACAGGATGATGTCGACCAGGTTCTTGCCGATGTCGTGCACGTCGCCCTTCACGGTGGCCAGCACGATGCGGCCCTTGCCACTGTCGTCGGTGGCCTCCATGTGCGGCTCGAGGTACGCGACGGCGGCCTTCATCACCTCGGCGGACTGCAGCACGAACGGCAGCTGCATCTGACCGGACCCGAACAGCTCGCCGACCGTCTTCATCCCGGCCAGCAGGGTCTCGTTGATGATCTGCAGCGGCGGCACCTCGGTCATGGCCGCGTCCAGGTCGGCTTCCATCCCGGCGCGTTCCCCGTCGACGATCCGCCGCTCCAGCCGCTCGAACAACGGAAGCGCGGCCAGTTCCTCCGCCCGCGACGCCTTCGACGAGGAGGTGGACACGCCTTCGAACAGCGCCATCAGCTTCTGCAGCGGGTCGTAGCCCTCCGCACGGCGGTCGTACACCAGATCCAGCGCGACCTCGCGCTGCTCCTCCGGGATACGGCTGATCGGCAGGATCTTGGAGGCGTGCACGATCGCCGAATCCAGACCGGCTTGGACGCATTCGTGCATGAAGACCGAGTTGAGCACCTGCCGGGCGGCCGGATTGAGGCCGAAGGAGATGTTGGACAGACCCAAGGTGGTCTGCACCCGTGGATGCCGGCGCTTGAGCTCGCGAATGGCCTCGATGGTCTCCAGCCCGTCGCGGCGCGACTCCTCCTGGCCGGTGCCCAGGGTGAAGGTGAGCGTGTCGATGATGATGTCGCTCTCCGACAGCCCCCAGTTGCCGGTGATGTCGGCGATCAGCCGCTCGGCGATCTCCACCTTCTTCGCCGCGGTGCGGGCCTGGCCCTCCTCGTCGATGGTCAGCGCGACCACGGCGGCGCCGTGCTCGGCGACCAGGCGCATGGTCTGCTGGAACCGCGAATCGGGACCGGCGCCGTCCTCGTAGTTCACCGAGTTGACCGCGCAACGCCCGCCGAGGTGCTCCAGCCCGGCCCGCAGTACGGGGGCCTCGGTGGAGTCGAGCATGATCGGCAACGTCGAAGCGGTGGCCAGCCTGCTCGCCAGCTCCGACATGTCGCGGGTGCCGTCCCGGCCGACGTAGTCGACGCACAGGTCGAGCATGTGTGCCCCGTCACGGGTCTGGTCCTTGGCGATGTCCAAGCACTTCTGCCAGTCCCCGGCGAGCATGGCCTCACGGAATGCCTTGGAGCCGTTGGCGTTCGTGCGTTCGCCGATCATCAGGACCGAGGCGTCCTGCTCGAACGGCACCGCGGTGTACATGCTGGACACGCTCGGCTCGTGCACCGGCGCGCGCCGCTGCGCGATCGGCGGCAGGGCCGGCTCGACTTCGCGCACCGCGGCGGTGACCTGGCGGATGTGCTCGGGCGTGGTACCGCAGCAGCCGCCGACCAGGGCCAGGCCGAACTCGGTGACGAACCCGCGCAGCGCGACCGCCAGTTCCTCGGGGGTGAGCGGGTAGACCGCCCCGTCCGCGCCGAGCACCGGCAGCCCGGCGTTCGGCATCACCGAGACCGGCACCTGCGCGTGCCGGGACAGGTGGCGCAGGTGCTCGCTCATCTCGTCCGGGCCGGTCGCGCAGTTCAGGCCGATCATGTCGATGCCGAGGGGCTCCAGCGCGGTGAGCGCCGCGCCGATCTCGCTGCCGACCAGCATCGTGCCCGTGGTCTCCACCGTGACGTGCGTGATGATCGGGATCCGGCGGCCCAGCTTCGCCATCGCACGCTTGCTGCCGGTCACCGCCGCCTTGACCTGCAGCAGGTCCTGGCAGGTCTCGATGAGGATGGCGTCGGCGCCCCCGTCCAGCATGCCGAGGGCGGCCTCGGTGTAGGCGTCGCGCAGCGCGGCGAACGGGGCGTGTCCGAGCGTGGGCAGCTTGGTGCCCGGCCCCATCGAGCCGAGCACGTAGCGTGGCGTACCGTCGGGAGACGGTCCCATCTCGTCGGCGACCTCACGGGCCAGCCGGGTTCCCCGCTCGGAGAGGTCGCGGATCCGGTCGGCGATGTCGTAGTCGGCGAGGTTGGGCAGGTTGCAGCCGAAGGTGTTGGTCTCCACTGCGTCGGCGCCCGCTTCGAAATAGGCGCGGTGGATGCCGCGCAGGACCTCGGGGCGGGTGTCGTTGAGGATCTCGTTACAGCCCTCCAACCCGCGGAAATCGTCGAGGGTCAGATCGGCAGCTTGCAGCATGGTGCCCATCGCACCGTCGCCGATGACGACACGGCGGCGCAGCGTGTCGAGTAGCGTGGTGTCGAACTCGGCGGGGACGGACGCAGACATGCGTTCCAGCGTAGTGGGCGGGGCTGACGATCCAGGCCACGGCGTGGAGGCTCGGTGTCCTGGACCACACGCGCGGCCCGGAGCCGCCGCGTCCGCGCGCCGGAACACGCCACCCCGTCCGGCCGTTCTACGACACGCCATATCGCCGCACACCGTAGGCTGACCGAGTGAACGCCAGTGAAACTCCCGATCCGGAACTGCCGACGTTGCGGGATCCGGTACTGGTCGCCGCCTTCGAGGGGTGGAACGACGCCGGTGACGCGGCCAGCGGCGCCGTCGAGCATCTGGAACTGATCTGGGACGCCGAGCCGTTGGCCGAGCTCGACTCCGAGGACTACTACGACTATCAGGTCAACCGGCCGACGGTGCGTCAGGTGGACGGTGTGACCAGGGAAATCCAGTGGCCGTCGACGATGTTGTCGGTGTGCTCGCCGCCCGGCAGCGACCGCGACGTGGTGCTGCTACGCGGTATCGAACCGAATATGCGCTGGCGCAGCTTCTGCGGCGACCTGCTGGAGTTCATCGAGCAACTCGGGGTGCAGACCGTGGTCATTCTCGGCGCACTGCTCGCGGACACTCCGCACACTCGTCCGGTACCGGTGACCGGCTCGGCATACAGCAAGGAAGCGGCCGAGCGGTTCAGCCTGGAGCAGACCCGCTACGAGGGACCGACCGGGATCACCGGCGTGCTGCAGGACCAGTGCGTGAAGGCGGGGGTCCCGGCGGTGTCGTTCTGGGCCGCCGTTCCGCACTATGTCTCCCAGCCGCCGAATCCGAAGGCGACCATCGCGCTGCTGCACCGGGTCGAGGACGTGCTCGACATCGAGGTGCCGCTGGGTGAGTTGCCCAAGCAGGCCGAGGACTGGGAGACCGCGGTGAACGAGATGACCGTGGGCGACGAGGAGATCAGCGAGTACGTGCGCTCGCTGGAGGAACGCGGCGACGCCGCGGTCGACGTGAACGAGGCGATGGCCAAGATCGACGGCGACGCCATCGCGGCCGAATTCGAGAAGTACCTGCGCAGACGGGGTCCGGGCAGCTTCGGTCTCTGATCGGTTGCGCGTCGGCGCGTTCGGTGCGGGCGGCCGGCGTCCGCGGGGTTCACCGGAAGTTCGCCGGGGGGCCACCTTCAGGTCGGGAAACGACCCCCTCCTACACTTTCGCCGGTGACCGTCCATCCGATCGTCGAGCGTCTGCGCACCTTCGACGAGCGGATCGCCGTCCATTGCCCCGACCGTGCGGGCGCGGACGGCGGCGGATCCCCGCCCACCCGGCAGGTGACCTACGCTCGGCTTGCTGCGCTCGTCGAGTCCTTCGCGGCCGAACTCGGCCCGGCCCGTCGCCTCGTCGCGCTCGCCGCGCGCAACGATCTTTCCTCGCTCGTCGCGTACCTCGGAGCGCTCAGCGCCGGATGCGTGGTCTTGCTGACCGAGCAGATCACTGCGGAGTTGCGGGACGCCTACGACCCGGACGTGCTCGTCGAAGACGGGCGCGCCGAGGTGGTCCGGGAACGCTCGGCGCATCGCCTGCATCCGGAGCTCGCGCTGCTGCTGAGCACCTCGGGCTCCACCGGGTCGCCCAAACTGGTCCGGCTCTCGGCGACGAACCTGCGTTCCAACGCGGCGGCCATCGCCGAGTACCTGGCCATCGGTCCTGGCGATTGCGCGGCCACCACCCTGCCGATGTTCTACTGCTACGGGCTGTCGGTGGTGCACAGCCACCTGTGGCGCGGGGCGAGCCTCATGCTCACCGACCAGTCGGTATTGGACACGCAGTTCTGGCACGCGTTCCGGGACTGCCGCGCAACGTCGTTCGCCGCGGTTCCCTACACCATCGAACTGCTGGACCGCATCGGTTTCGCCCGTATGGACCTGCCGCACCTGCGTTATGTCACCCAGGCGGGCGGCAGGCTGGCGCCGGAGCGGGTACGCGAATACGCCGCGCTCGGCCGGGAACACGGCTGGGAGTTCGTGGTCATGTACGGCCAGACCGAGGCCACCGCGCGAATGGCCTATCTGCCCGCGCATCTGGCGAGCGCGCACCCGGACTGCATCGGGATCCCGATTCCGGGCGGCGAATTCACCCTCGAGCCGGTCGAGGAAGCCGACGACAATGGGGACGAACCGCGTGAACTGGTCTATCGCGGGTCCAATGTGATGATGGGGTATGCGAAGTCCGCCGCAGACCTCGCCCTCGGCCGTACGGTCGATGCCCTGCGCACGGGCGACCTGGCACGACGCACACCCGACGGCTTGTACCAGGTGGTCGGCAGGCGTAGCCGGTTCGCCAAGATCTTCGGACTGCGCATCGATCTGGAGCGTCTCGAATCCGGGCTGGCGGAGGCCGGATTCACGGCACGGTGCGCGGACGACGACGCGCACCTCGTCGTGGCCGTAGAGACCCCGCGGTCCGATCTCACCGAGCTCGCCGCGCGACTGTCCGGCCTGCCCGCCGCCGCCGTGCGGGTCCACGTGGTCGAACGGATCCCGCGGTTACCGAACGGCAAACCCGACTACCCCGCTATCCGGCGACTGGCCGGATCCGCGCCGCAGACACGTGATATCCGCTCCCTCTACGCCACGACGCTGGGCATCGATCCCGCGCGGGTCCACCCGGACAGCACGTTCGTCGACCTCGGCGGCAACTCGCTCACCTACGTGACCACCGCGGCACGGCTGGAGCGGGCGATCGGCCGCCTGCCCACCGACTGGCCGAACACGTCCGTGGCGGAACTGGAACGGATACCACGAGGCCGCAGGCGTTTCGGACGGGCACTCGACACCGGAACGCTGCTGCGCGCGGTCGGCATCGTGCTCATCGTCAGCTCGCACGCCGGAGTGTACGTGCTCTGGGGCGCGGCGCACGTGCTGCTCGGCGTGGCCGGCTTCAACTTCGCGCGGTTCGGGGTGACCACGGCCCCAGCCGCCGAGCGACTGCGCCACACGTTGCGCACCGTGGCATACATCGCGGTGCCGACGGCACTCTGGGTCGCGCTGACCATGACTCGCACCGACTACTACGGCTGGCAGAATGTCCTGTTACTGAACAAGATTCTCGGCCCGCACGACAGCGCCACCGCCGGGCACCTTTGGTTCCTCGAGGTGCTCGTGTATTTCATGCTGGCCGCCGCGCTGTTGATCCGGATCCCCGTGGTGGACCGGTGGCAACGGGCCGAGCCGTTCTGGTTCGCGATGGCGCTGGTCGCGCTGAGCCTCGTCTTTCGATACCAAGCGTTCGGTCTGTATTCGGCGAAGGACATCCCGTTCTCTCCGCTGGCGGTGTGGCTCTTCGCGCTCGGCTGGGCGGCGGCGAAGGCGACGTCGATGTGGCAGCGGATGACGGTGAGTGCCGTCGTACTGATCACGGTGCCTGGCTATTTCGGCGTTCCCGAACGGGAACGTTTGATCATGGCGGGCTTGCTCGCACTGGTGTGGTTGTCCGCGGTCCGGGTTCCCGCCGCCGTCGCCGTCTGCGCCGCGGTGCTGGCCGACGGCTCGTTGTTCGTCTATCTGCTGCATTGGCAGGTATACCCGCTGTTCGAACAGCACCGGCTCGCGGGGCTGCTCGCTTCCCTGGCAGCGGGTGTACTCGTCACCGGCGCGGTGACCGGGCTGCGACGCTGGGGTTCGGGGCGGTACCGGGCAGTTCGGTCGCGGCGATCAGCTCTCCACCGTCCACACCCGCGCCGCCGCCTCCTGAGCCAGCTTGGCTATCAAGATGTCGCGCGGAATCGTCTGGCCGGCAAAGTGATCGAGTGAGGGAACCACCACATGGTGCGCGTCCGCGCGCTTGAGTTCCGCCGTGAGCTCGGCGAAAGCCGCCCCGTCACCGCCGGTCGATTCATGGAACGTTGCGGCGAAGCACAGCCCTTCCTCGCGGGCGAGGCTGCTCATCGCGGCCTCGAGCTCCTTGCTATGGCCATCGGCCAGATCGTCACGCAAGTATCCATAGATCAACGCTTCCACCCGAACCTCCGTTGGATTGGGATCGCTGTTCTCTTATGTGGATCCACCCGTTTTACGGGGTATTTGCGCTTCGTGCAAGAGCAGATGTACTTGCAATTGCTCTTACAGGAGGGGCTGGCTAACTTCTAGCGCCATGTTCAGCATGCACAACGCGGCGGCGCGAAAGTAGCTGTCAACACACGGACATCTGCCTGCCCTCTTAAGGCCACCAAACGTTAACTGGTGCGATACTACAGACGTGGCCGCTACCGACGATCGACCCGTCTGGGCAGTCCGAATGCGTTCCGAGCGTGACGCGAGGGGGTGGTCGCAAGCCGACGCTGTTCGCGTGATGCGTGGAAAGTCTTCGCACAACCTGCCGACCGACAGTACTCTCCTACGCAACTGGCGCCGTTGGGAATCGGGCGAATCACGCCCCGACGACTTCTACGCGCCGATCATCGCCGCCACCTTCGACACGGTGACCGCGGCGTTCTTTCCCAAGGCCAGACCGAACCGGGACGACGAATTGCTCTCGGCCACCGGCATGGACACGCTCGAGTTCATCGGACGACTCCGTATGTCCGATGTGTCCTCCGTGACACTGGAGGCCGTCCGCATCACCGCAGAACGCCTGTGCTGCGAATACTCCTACGCCGACCCGCACGACCTGCACGCCGACGGCACCGCGTGGCTGCGCAGAATCACCTCGTTGCTGGACGGTCGCCTGACCCTGGCGCAGCACCGCGAAATCCTCGTTCTCGCCGGATGGGTGGCGTTGCTGGTCGGCTGCGTCGACTACGACCTCGGCAGGCGCACCGCCGCGGAGGCGACCCGCCGCGCCGCCCAGTCGCTGGCGCAGGAGGCGGAGAACATCGAGATCGCGGCATGGGCAGCGGAAATGACCGCGTGGTTCGCGCTGACCCAGGGTAACTACCGCGGCGTCATCGAGACCGTGCAGCCGACGCTGGAAGTAAGCCAGCACCTGCGCGTCGGTGTCCAGCTCGCCGCCCAGCGCGCCAAAGCCTGGGCCAGGCTGGGCAACCCGCGCGAGGTGGAGGCGGCGCTCGACGAAGGCCGAGCTATCTTGGAGCGACTCGATCATCCGGCCAATCTGGACAACCATTTCGTCATCGATGCGAACAAGTTCGACTTCTACGCGATGGACTGCTGCCGGGTCGCGGGCGAGGATCGGCTCGCCGAAACCTACGCGCGGGAAGTGATCCGCAACGCCACCCGCCCGGACGGCAGCGTGCGCAATCCGATGCGGGTCTCCGAGGCGCACCTGACTTTGGCCGTGGTCGCGGTGCGCGACCGTGACCTGGAACTCGCGGTCGCCGAGGGCATGCGCGCGTTCGCGGGCAGCAGGCGGTCGTTGCCCTCGCTGATGTGGATCGCGGGGGAAGTCGCGCGCGAGATCATCGAGCGGTTCCCCGGCGATCCGCGCACCCGCGCTTATCTGGACCAGTTGCGTTCGCTGTCCGTCGAGTGAGCCGACCTGCGCCGCGGCAGCGGCGAACGGTGACGAACCGGACGCGGCCACGCCGAACACCGGAACGTCGTGCGGGTGGCGATCGGCCCGCTACTACCCTGTTCCCGGTGACCGACTCCGATGACGGCTGGGCCGACGCCCACTGGGACGACCGGCTGCGGCTGTTCTCTTTCGCCACCGCCGAGCGGCGCGCCGATTACCTCCGGGTGCTGCGCGCGTTCGACGGCGCGCGGGCAGCATACGTGGTGCTGCTGCACGCGGACGACGTCGCGGAGTGGATCGACCGCAACGGGAACACGCCGCACACGCCCGATCCGGTCACTGCGAACCAACCGGTCACGAATGCCGGCGTGGATCCGGCGCAAGCGCGCACGCGTCCGTCGGATCCACCCGGGGGCGAGCCGGAAACCGGTGCGCCGGACCGGTCCCCGGAGACACCCGGCCGACCCGCGGCCCCCCCGCTGACCGCGGCCGAGATCGGCCCGTTGCTAGACCAGTTGCACCAGTGGGGCATGCTGGAGCGCAGTTACGACGGAACCCGCGCCGCGACGCTGGCCGAATATCGTAATCGGCACTACGTTTACCAGTTCTCCCAGGCTGGGTTCCAGGCCTACCAGGCAGTCGCCGGTGTGCTCAGCGCCCGCCTCGACGAAGCTTCGTTGTCGCGCCTGGTGCTGCCGGAACTGCTGGCCGATCTGCACACCCTGGCCGAGGCCAACCGGGCGGGTGACGCCGAACGCGTCTACCGCACGCTGCGCCGTCTCGACATCGCGTTATCCGACCTGGCCGCCCGCGCCGCGCACTTCTATCTGGGGCTCGGCGACCTGGTTCGCACCACCGAGATCACCCCGGAATCGTTTCTCGCGCACAAGGACGCCCTGCTGGCGCACATGCGGGAGTTCAGCCTCGACCTGGCCCGGTTCACCCCGCGGCTGGCGGCCGCGATCGCCGAGATCGAGGAGACCGGCGTCGACGACCTGACCGGCCGGGCGGCGCGCTGCGACGAGCGGGTGCTGCTGAGTGTCGAGGAACGCCGGTCGGATTGGCAGGCCAGGTGGGACGGACTGCGGACCTGGTTCGTCGCGTCCGGCGGTGAACAGGCGGGGACGACGGAGGCCGAGCGGTTGCGTGAGGCCACCATGAGCGCGATCGCCGCGGTGCTGTCGCTGCTGCGGCGGGTCACCGAGACGCGGCGCGGCGGGGTCAGCCGGGAGTCGGCGCTGCGGCATCTGGCCGGCTGGTTCACCGCGGCGCCGACCGTGGACAGCGCCCATGCGCTGTTCGACGCGGTGTTCGGGCTGGGCAAGCCGCGGCACCTGGCGATGGAGCACCCGGACGCCGACGTGATTCCGGCGATTCGATCTTGGTGGGACGCACCGCCGTTGGAGATCTCGCGCACGCTCGCCGAGACCGGACGCCCGCCCTCCGCGGGTGCGCCCGCCCGTATCCACCGCAACGACGCGGGTATCCGGCGTCTGCGCGAGGCGCAGTTGGACGCGCAGCGGGCCCGCGCGGAGGCCGCCAGGTCGCTGGCGTCCGGCGACGTGCACGAACGAGTGCTGGACGACCGGGAGACCGAGGTGCTGCTGCGGCTGCTGGACGCCGCGTCCACCGCGTGGGTTCCGGTGCGCGGCCGGGTGGCCGGCACCACCGGCTCCGACAGCGGCGTCACCCTGACGGTGTCCGAGCACGACGGTCCGACCGTCGTGCGCACCACCCGGGGACTGCTGCGGTTGAACAACCGGTCACTGAAGATCGAGCAGACCGCCGGAACACGGTCCCGCCCGCGCGGGGAGCACGGCTGATGCACGCACACACCATCGATGCGCTCGCCCTGGACAACTACCAACGCGCCGCCCGAGTCGTCCTGGCCAACCACCTGGTGACCCGCGCCTATCCGGACCGGATCGCACTGCCGCTGATCCGGCGCTGGGCCACCGAGCTGCGCGAGGACCTCGCCGAATTGTTCGGGTACCGCCTGGAAGTCACCGAGACCACCGCGCGGGTCTTCCCGGTCACCGACCGCCTGGACGCGGGCAGGCCCGCGCGTACCGCCGCCGAGCGCGTCTTCGACCGCCGCCGCTACGCCTACCTGGCTCTCGCGCTGGCCGCGCTGGGGCGCGCCGGGGACCAGATCACGCTGTCGGAGCTGGCCGATCAGGTCGCCGCCTACGCGAACCGGGTGGAGGGACTGGAACTGGCCACCGACCGGGCCGCCGACCGCGACGCGTTCGTCGACGCGGTGGGCTGGCTGACCGTGCGCGGCGCGCTGGGCCTGGCCGACGGCGACGCGGGCGGCTGGGCCAGCGATCCGGAGGCCGGTGAGGCGCTCTACGACATCGACCGGCCGGTCGTCTTCGCGCTGTTCCGGCCGCCGCGGGCCCTGCAACATCTGCACGGCGTGCGCGGGTTGCTCACCGAAGAGCCCATGGTCGGCGGTGTTTCCGCGCACGCGACGACCACCGCCGAAATCGCCCGCCGGGTACGCAGGGCGCTGGTGGAGCAGCCGGTGGTGTACGCAGAGGATCTCGCACCCGAAGAGCGTCCTGTTCTCGCCCAGGAGCGGATCGTCGCGGAGGTCGAACTGTTCACCGGGCTGCGCGCCGAACGCCGCGCGGAGGGCGTGGCGCTGATCGACACCTCGGGGCGGCTGTCGGACGTCCGCTTTCCGGGGACCGGGACGCTCGCGCAGGTCGCCTTGCTGCTGGCCGGTGAGATCGCCGACCGCGTGCTGGACATCGATCACCCGCTGCCGCGGCGCCACGCC
Source organism: Nocardia sp. NPDC003999 (assembly GCF_053604885.1). Classification (NCBI taxonomy): domain Bacteria; kingdom Bacillati; phylum Actinomycetota; class Actinomycetes; order Mycobacteriales; family Nocardiaceae; genus Nocardia; species Nocardia sp. NPDC003999. The sequence goes on along the minus strand of NZ_JBSGIB010000003.1, from coordinate 240,100 downwards.
GGCCCGGACACGGATGCGGCGCTGGCCGACCAGCTCGATGAAGCCATTCCCGAATCCACGCTGTTCGTGCCGCTCGCGGAGCCGCGTTCGCCGGATCCGTCCGCCCCCGAACCGGATTCGGCGACGGATGCAGCGGAGCAGACAGACCGGTCCGTCGCGACAGGCTATCCGCTGATCGACCGGGCCTGGCTGTATGAGACGGTGCAGGCGCTGGCCGATCGCTACGGCACCACGTTCGCCGCGCAATGGCAGGCCGACGTTCCTCGCCTCACCACCGAGGTGGTGGCGCTGCTGGAACGGCTGCGGCTGATCCGGATGGTCGAGGACGGACTGCTCGTGCTGCCCGCACTGGCCCGCTACCGTGGCGCGGTCGTCACGGTCCGCACCAAGCGGGCCGCGGAGCTGTTCGTCACCGCGGCCGACACCTACGGGCCCGGCGGCACCGGGACGGAAGGGAACTGACGAATGTCGCTCATTCACGGCGGAGTGCGGTTCACCCCCACCCGCGCCGGGATCGTCAACCTGTGGGACTACCGCGACCAGGAGTTCTGTTTCGCGGACGGCAGATTGGTCCTGCGCGGGCCGAACGGGTCGGGCAAGACCAAAGCGCTGGAGGTGCTGTTCCCCTTCGTTCTGGACGGACGGATCGAGCCGCGCAGGCTGAACCCGTTCGCGGGCGAGGAACGCACGATGAAGTCGAACCTCCTCTACCGCAAGCAGGACTCGGCCTACTCCTATGTCTGGATGGAGTTCGCGCGCGGTCGCTGGGAAGACCCCGAGGCGGTCACCGTCGGCATCGGCATGCGCGCCACCCGTTCCTCGGACAAGGTGACCCGCTGGTATTTCGTCGCCGACGGCCGGGTCGGGATCGACTTCTCCCTGATCGGCCCCGACGATCGGCCGTTCACCCGCAAGCAGCTGGCCGAGCAGATCGGCACCGACTCGATCGTCGACCGGCCGGTGGACTATCGCAACGCGATCGACGCGCGCATGTTCGGCCTCGGGACGCAGCGCTACGACCAGCTGATCAATCTGATCCTCACGCTGCGCCGCCCGCAGCTGGCCAAGAACCTCGACCCGCGCGGTTTGTCGCAGGCGCTCACCGACGGCCTGCGCCCGCTCGACGAGCAACTGATCCTGGACGCCGCTCGCTCGTTCAGCGATATGGAGGAGGTCGGCAGGACCCTGGAGGGTTTGGTGCACGCCGACACGGCGACCAGGGCTTTCGTCGAGGTGTATCGCAAATACCTTGCGGTTCAAGCGAAGACGGATGTCGACCAGGTGCGGGCGCGGCTCGACGCGGTGACCCACGCGAGCACCGCGCTGTTCGCCGCCACCGCGCTGCGCGAGCGCAGGGAGACCGAGCGTGCCACGGCCGAGGCTCGGGCCGAGGACGCCGACCGCGCCTACGAGCAGGCCATCGCCGACCGGGAGAATCTCCAGCGTTCCAGCGCCTACGAGGGTAAACAGCAGCTCGACGACCTGGCCGACGCGGTGCGTCGCCTGGAGACCTCGGCGGGCGTGCACGCCGACAAGGCGCTCAAGTCCCGCCAGACCCTGGACCAGCGGACCCAGGAGGCCGAGCGCGCACGCACCGCGGTGCGCACCGCCGCCGCCGCGCTCGCCCGCGGCGAGGACGATCTGCGTGCCGCCGCCGAGGAGGCGGGGATCGCATGGACGCCGCTGCCGGAGTCGACGCGGGCCGAGCAGCTCACCGCGGCGGTGCGCGGGCACGCCGAGGAGCGCGACGTCGATGTGCGCGCGGTGCGCAAGGCGGTGGGCGCGGTGGATACCGCTGCCGCCGAACGCACCAGGGCCGAGCGACTGGCCGAGCGCGCGCGGGAACTGCGTGATGCCGCCGCGGCGGAGGTCGCGCACGCCGAAGCGACGGTCGCCTTGACCCGTTCCGAGGCCGCGGCCGCGTTGCGGACCTGGTGGGACGAGCACCGCGCGGTCTACACCCCGGTGCGCTCCGGCCTGTTGGAAGCGCTGAACTCGGCGCTGGCCGAGGCCGGTTCGGATGCGCCCACCGTGGCCGAGGTGCTGGCCGATCGCACGGAACCCCTGCTCGAGGAGATCCGCACCCGCCGCCAAGAGGCACGCGCCCAGGTGGCCTCGGCCACGGCACACGTCGAGGAGCTGACCGCCGAACTCGAGCGGGTCGCGGCCCGGCGCGACGACGCGCCGCCGGTATTCGCGGGCCGCTCCGGCCGGACCGGTGACCGGTCCGGCGCCGCGCTGTGGCGGCTGGTGCGCTTCGCCGACGACGTGCCGCCCGAGACCGCCGCGGGCATCGAGGCCGCGCTGCACGCCGCGAATCTGCTGGACGCCTGGGTGTGCCCGGAAGGCGAGCTGCCGCCGGACTACGAATCCGATCAGTTCCTGCTGCCGCTGCCCGCATCGGACCGCCCGGCCGGTCGCACGCTCGCCGACGTGCTTATCGTGGAAGACGATTCGGACACGCTGACGGTGCCGCGGCAGGTCGTGGCCGATGTGCTCGCTTCCATCGCCCTGCACGAGGACGCGGGCGAGCCGAGCGGCGCGGTGACGATCGGAGCGAACGGCGCGTTCCGGCAAGGCGTGCAGGTCGGCCGCCACCGCAAGACCGACGCGGAATTCATCGGCGCCACCGCGCGAGCCAGACGCCGCGAGCTCCGCTCGGCCGAGTTGACCGCGGCCGTGGCGGCCGCCGAGGCGGACCGGAGCGCCGCCGGACAGCGGGAGGCCGCCGCCACCGCCGAACTCGCGCGAATCTCCGCCGCCGCCAAAGCGCTTCCGCGTCCGACCGCGGTGACCACGGCGCTGCGCGCGGTGTCCGAGGCCGCGGGCGTGCTGCGGTCGCGTGCGGAGGCCGCCGCCCACGCCGAGCGCGAACTCGACCAGGCGGTCGCGGACGTGTCCGCCGCGGAGAAGAAACTGCGCGCCGCCGCCACCGCACACCGCACACCGCGCACGGCGCGCGAGATCGACGCCCTCGCCGCCGCCATCCGGCACTTCGAGAACACCGGCACGGGATTGTTGCGGTTGCGCGGCGACCACGAGCGGGAACGAGAGCGCGAACGCGAAGCCGACGACCGCTTGACCGAAGCCACCGACCTGGCCGAGGCGTTCGCGGAAGAGGCCGAGGCCGCGCGCACCGGATACCAGGAGCAATTGCGCAAACTGGAGACCCTGCGCGATGCCCTCGGCGCAGGCGCGGCCGACATCGACCGCGAATTGGAGCAGGCCCGGCAGCGGATCGAGGCGACCAAGGTCGAGCAGAAGGCCGCGCGCAAGGCCGCCAACCAGGCCATCGAGGCGGTCGGCGACGCCGAAGCCGCCTACCGTACCGCGCACGAGTCGCTGGCCACCGCGCTGACCGAGGTGCTGGCGGAGGTGAAAGCCCTCGCGCCATACGCTCAGCCGGATCTGCTCACGCTGCTCGGCGCCCCCGCCGACGGACGCTGGCCCAGCAGCGACGCCGCGTGGTCGACGCCCGAGCAACTGCTGTACCGGATCGCGACGGCGGGGCCGGAGGCATCACCGAGGGTGCTGCCGGACGAAGTCGCCGCGCTGTTCGACAGCCTCTCGGCGGCCACGGCAGCGGTGCGCGTGAGCGAGGCGACGCGCAAGTCCACCCGCACGGCGGTGACCGGGGCGTTGCAGGAGTTCGACGCGGCGTTGGCCGGCTCGGGCCGCGATTACCGGTTGCAATGGGACGCCGCCGACGGCCTCACCGTCGTCCAGGTGCACGACGAACACGGGGCTTCCGCGCTGGCCGACTTCGCCGCCCGCGTCGACGCCGCCCGGCGGGATCAGGAACTGCTGCTCACCGACGCCGAGCGCCGCATCCTGGAGGATGCCCTGTTGACCGGCCTGGCCCAGCAGATCCACGAACGCACCAGCGACGCGCGCGATCTCATCGCCAGGATGGGCGCGGAGATGAAGCAGCGGCGGATGTCCTCGGGCAACACCATCGGCGTGCACTGGGTGCTGGCCGACAGCCTGTCCGACGCGGCGCGGGCGATGTGCAAGCTGCTCGACCGGGACGCGTCGGCGCTGACGGCGGAGGATCTCGCGGCGATCCGGGCGCACTTCGCCTCCGAGATCAGGGCGGCGCGGGCGGCGCACCCGGAACGCTCCTACCCCGAGATCCTGGCCGCGACCCTGGATTATCGCACCTGGCGGGTGTTCTCGTTCACTTTGATCTCCGCCGACGGCAGCGAGGACAAGCTCACCGTGGCCAGGCACAGCGCGCTGTCCGGCGGCGAGCAGTCGGTGTCGCTGCACCTGCCGCTGTTCGCCGCGGCGCACGTCATGCTCGATTCCGCCGACCCGCAGGCCCCGCGCCTACTGGCCCTGGACGAGGCGTTCGCGGGCGTCGACGACAACGGCCGCAGCGAATTGCTCGGACTGAGTGTGCAATTCGACCTCGATCTGTTCATGACCGGCTACGACCTGTGGATCACCTATCCGCACGTCCCGGCGTGCGCGCACTACGACTTGGCGCACTCGGCGGCCGAGAACACCGTCAGCGCGACACTGCTGGTGTGGGACAGCGGCGACCTGCTCGCCGAACACGACGGAACGGATCTCACCGCCGCGCTCGGCTCCCCCGATCGGCGCAGGCTTCCCACCACGATCGAGGGCGCGCTGGAACTCACGCCGGTGAGCTGATCGCCTCCGGGCCGGGTTGATCGACGGCTCGGTCCGGGAGGTCGTAGCAGGCCGCGTCGAGCAGGGAACGACCACGGGCGGGATCTGCTCATCGACGGCAGTCTGCCCACCGCCGTTCCCGACCCGGCGGTCCAGCGCGCCGCAGCAGCGGCAGTCAGCGTGCGCGGCTGGTTCCCACGCCGGTCAGCTCGCGTACGGGATGGGCGATTCGCAGCGCCGCCAATGGTTTTCGAAGTGGTCGTATTCTGCCGAACCGACCCGATCACCGCACGCTGGCGTCGGGGAGCATGGGCGGGCACGGTGTGCCCGGCGCGGTCTGCAGCTCAAAATGCCAGTACTCGTTCTCGAACGAGCGGCAGAGCCCCCATCGGTAGCCGTTCGCCTCGAGCCACCGCGCGCCCTGTTGCGGACCGACATCGATGGCGTCTCCGGACACGTGGGTGGACTCCTCCGGCGGCAGGACCCAGCGGCGCGCGTTGTCCGGCCCGTAGGTCGCCACACCGTCCTCCCACAGCGCCTGCTGCTCGGCGGGCGTCCGGTACCCGGACGTGATGGACAGCGGCACCCCCTGCGCGTGCGCCTCGCGTTCGGCCAAGGTGTAGGCCAGCGCCAGCTTGGGATCGAGCCCTTCGGTCCCCGTCGCCGAGCCCACCGACTCGCGCTGCTCGATGGCGACTGCCATGTCGGCCTGCGCTTCCCCCGCCGAAAAACCGACCGCGACCAGCGCCGGAAGCACTGCCACCGATAGTCCCGCCGCCACCCGACTCCGCCCAGCTTTCCCGAACACCATGCGCCGATGCTATCGCTTGCGATCACCTATGCCGGATATGCCCTGATCGCAACGCGCTCCCGCGCTACCGGTGCAAGACTTTCGCGGTGACCGGCGCACGGCAGGAGGCAGGTCGCCGCCGCACCGGAGCCGGCTCGGCAGCCCGGGCGGTGCGGGAGCTTCACGCGGATGCGGTGATCGTGTCCTTCGCGAGCTCGCGGTAGTACTCGCTCGACGCCATCAGCTCGTCATGGGTTCCGATCGCTTCCACACGTCCGCCGGCGAGCACCACGACACTGTCCACGTCCCGAATCGTCGAATACCGGTGGGCGGCCACGAGAACGGTGCAACGTCCGCGCAGTTCGCGCAACGTCCGCAAGACAGCCGCCTCGCTGATCGGGTCCAGGTTCGACGTCGGTTCGTCCAGCAGAAGCAGGTCGGGCTCGGTCAGCAACGCGCGCGCGATCGCCAAACGCTGCCGCTCGCCGCCCGATAGGGACTGTCCGTGCTCGCCGACCTGCGCGTCCATGCCGCCGTCGAGCCGGGCGAGGACATCCTCGAAACCAGCGAGCTCGACCGCGCGCTCGACCTGCCGCTGGGTGGCGTGCGGATGAGCGTAGGTGAGGTTCTCCCGCACCGAACCGTGCAGGATCGGAGCGCCTTGCTCCACGAAGGCGATACGACGCCGATAGGGAGGCAGATGGAGGCGAGACACGTCGTGACCATCGAGGAGGATCACGCCACCAGCGGGCTCATAGAAACGCTCGATCAGGGACAACACCGTGCTTTTACCACTGCCGGATCGACCGACCAACGCGACTTGTTCGCCACCCGGCACCGTGAAAGACACTTCGTCGAGCGCTCGGCGTGACGACTCATAGGAAAAGGTGAGCGTACGGAGTTCTACCGTGGCCGGTCTGCGCCGCCCATCGTGCACCACCGCCTGCCCCTTCCCGAGACCGGTCAGCGTGGCGGGACCCTCGGTACCGGTGTCGTCTTCGATGTCGACCCGAAGCGCTTCGGCGACGCGCTGGAACGCACCCATCCCTTTCTGTATCGATCCCAGCAGCGAGATGGCGCCGGCGAGCGGTGTGGCCAGAAATGTGGCGTACAGCAAGAACCCGACCAGTTCACCGACTTCCATCCGATCGCCTGCCACGCGAATACCACCGATCAGCAGCAGAGCGAGGAACGACCCATTGACCGCCGCCGAACTCGCCGGGCGGATGATCGCCTCCATGCGCGCGGCGCGGACACCGCTGTGCAACGCCTCGGCCGCCTTCGCGGTGAGGCGAGCCGCTTCCCGGTCCTCAGCCGAATTCGCGCGCACCGTTCGCAGTGAACTCAGGGCTCGTTCGGTGTCGGCGGCGAGTTCTCCGACACCGGTCTGCGCGCTCTCCGAGGCGGTTCTGATCCCCGCCAGAGCAGCCGCCACCAGCAATCCTGCCGTGGCGATGGTGACCAGGGTCACCACGGTCATGAACGGACTGAGCCAGACCATGGCCGCCAACGCCGTGATCGCCGAGACCACCGATATTCCCAACTGCACCACGCTCGTCACCGCGTGCTCGCGCATCGCCGAGGTATCGGCGCCCAGTCTGGATGTCAGATCCCCGATCCGCATACGGTCCAGTGCCGGCATTCGCACCCGCAGCAAGCGCTCGACGACACGCGCACGCAGATCGAATACCACTCGTTCGCTGGTGCGCGATACGAGAAAGTCGCCGCAGGTCTCGAACAGCGCCTGTGCGACGAACACCACGATGAGCAATGCCACGAGCCCGGCTATCGCGTGCCGACCGGCTACCGCGTCGATGATCCGCATGGTCACCCAAGGCTGCACGAGGCCCGCGCCGGTACCCGCCAACAGCAGCACGGCACCGGCACCGACTTCCCTTGCGTGCCGCCGCAGTAGAGCGACCAGATCGCGATACCGAACTCGGTCTTCGCGCCGCAATTCCGACACTTCACCCCCCTGTGTCCGACCGATGAAGCAGATATCGATCTACTGCCATAGTCGTACGGTTCAGGGTAGGCGAACAAGTTCATTCCGGCTTCGAACGGTGCGTGGGCGGACAAAACGTCCGCTTCCGCCTCGGCGTGTTGTGAGACACAAGATCGACTTCAGCCGGGGCATCCAACTAGCGCACTACTCCACATGCAGCGCACTGCACGTGTGGACAACAGTCAGCGAATTCCACAGAAAACTCCACAACTTGGGATAATGTCCATCTGCTATGTCCGTTATGCGCCCAATTGTCCTCTTGCGGCAAACATTTCGCCCATCCTGGAACGAGTGATGTCCACAATCTGTGGATGTGTTGTGGATCACTACGGCATTCAACCTGCTACCAATCGCGAATTGGCCGCCGATAAGCGACTTTTGGGTGATTTGTGCCCTGTCGTGGACAACCGGAGGGATGAGATCGAGGTTCCGCGAGAAACTTTCGCGAGGCGATGTGTCCCTTTCGGCCGGTATGTCAGGCATACCCGGACCAAGGCATCAGCACGGACATATTCCGCGAATCCCCGCGATCCGGGCGCGGCGAACCATTTCGAGCCTTAGACACACCGCGGGCGGCCGTGGCTCGCGCCGCCAGCCGCCCGTGAATCGGGTGAATCATCCACAGATGTCGGGAATTTCACATTCCCTCCCCAGTCATGTGAAGATCGGCCGCATCAGACGATACGGACCGGCCACACTCCCGGCGGGCCGCCCAGCGCGCTCGGACGCGACGGCGGCGCGGTCATCCGCACACCTGCCCGGCGAATCGACTCCGCCGCTTCCCTGTTGCGCGCGATCCGCTCCAGGATCTCGCCGCCGTGCGCGCGGGCATACGCGAGCGCCAGCCTGATCTTGCTCGCGTGCAGGTCCGATTTGGCGCTGAGCACGGCGATCCGGCGTTCCAGCGGTCCGTCCAATTCGCGCAGGCGCGCAACGACTTCCCAAACCTCCGGACCGGCCGTCAGCGCGGCGCGCCGGTCGTGCAGCGGGCCGCGGAAAACGATTCCGGGGTGGTCGAGCTGGTCGACGCCTTCGTGGATCAGCCGATCGAGCAGTGTGGTACAGCTGGTTCCCTCACGGGCAGCGCGATCGGCCAACCGGGAGGCGGCCGACTCGGTGATACACAACGCCGTCGGTACTGGCCTGGACGTGCTCATAGCTCTCCTCGACCTGCATCTGTGCGGAAATCGACGAAGTTCTTCGCTAAGCGTGCCCGCTGCGACCGCACCACCGCCCCGGTGATCGGGGTGACATCGTCGTGTCCGGGCCTGCCGAGGCAGGCCCGGAGAACGACTCAGACGCGCTCTTTGGAGCGGGTGCGCACGCGCAGCGCGATCGGCTTCTGCGTTTCGGCGAAGAAGTCGTTGCCCTTGTCGTCGACGACGATGAACGCCGGGAAGTCCTCGACCTCGATCTTCCAGACGGCTTCCATGCCCAGTTCGGGGTATTCGAGCACCTCGACCGACTTGATGCAGTCCAGCGCCAGCCGCGCCGCGGGCCCGCCGATCGAACCGAGATAGAAGCCGCCGTGTTCCTTGCACGCCTTGGTGACCTGCGCGGAACGGTTGCCCTTGGCGAGCATGACGAACGAGCCGCCCGCCGCCTGGAACTGGTCGACGTAGGAGTCCATCCGGCCCGCGGTGGTCGGGCCGAACGAGCCGGACGCGTAACCCTCCGGCGTCTTGGCCGGGCCCGCGTAGTAGACGGCCATGTCGCGCAGATAGTCCGGCATCGGCTCGCCCGCGTCGAGCCGCTCCTTGATCTTGGCGTGCGCGATGTCCCGGGCGACGACCAGCGGACCGGTCAGCGAAAGCCTGGTCTTCACCGGATATTTGGACAATTCGGCACGGATCTCGTCCATCGGCCGGTTCAGGTCCACGCGCACCACGTCGCCACCGAGGATCGCGTCGGTCTGCTCGGGCAGGTACTGCGCGGGCTCGCGCTCGAGCTGCTCCAGGAACACACCCTCGGCGGTGATCTTGGCCAGCGCCTGCCGGTCGGCCGAGCAGGACACCGCGATGGCGACCGGGCAGCTGGCGCCGTGCCGGGGCAGGCGCACGACCCGCACGTCGTGGCAGAAGTACTTGCCGCCGAACTGGGCGCCGATACCGAAGGACTGGGTCAGCTTGAAGACCTCTTCCTCCAGTTCCAGATCACGGAAGGCGTGCGCCGACAGCGAGCCCTCGGTGGGCAGGTTGTCGAGGTAGTGCGCGGAGGCGTATTTCGCCGTTTTCAAAGCGAACTCGGCGCTGGTGCCGCCGATCACGACAGCGAGGTGGTACGGCGGGCAAGCCGCGGTGCCGAGCGAGCGGATCTTCTCGTCGAGGAACTCCAGCATCCGCGCGGGGTTCAGGACGGCTTTGGTCTCCTGGTACAGGAACGACTTGTTCGCCGACCCGCCGCCCTTGGCCATGAACAGGAACTTGTAGGCGGGGTTCGCCGGATCGCCCGCGGTGGAGTACAGCTCGATCTGCGCGGGCAGGTTCGAACCGGTGTTCTTCTCCTCCCACATGGTGATCGGCGCCAGCTGCGAGTACCGCAGATTCAACTTGGTGTAGGCGTCGAACACGCCCCTGCTGATCCATTCCGCGTCGTCGGCGCCGGTCAGCACGCCCTCGGACTTCTTGCCCATCACGATCGCGGTGCCGGTGTCCTGGCACATCGGCAGGACGCCGCCCGCGGAGATGTTGACGTTCTTGAGCAGATCCAGCGCGACGAAGCGGTCGTTGCCGCTGGACTCGGGGTCGTCGATGATCTTGCGCAACTGGCCCAGATGCGCCGGACGCAGGAAGTGACTGATGTCGTGCATCGCCGTTTCGGTGAGCAGCCGCAGCGCCTCCGGGGCGACCTGCAAGAAGGTGCGCCCGTTGTGCTCGAACGTGCTGACGCCCTCCGTCGTGAGCAACCGGTAGGGGGTATCGTCCGCGCCGATGGGCAGCAGGTCTGAATAACGGAACTCCGGCGCGGTCACCAGTCGCACTCCTTCGAACGGGCCCGAACACCGCGAACGGCCGGGCTGGTCACGAGCACAGCGAGCCTAGTCACCGCCGCGCACGCCCCTGCTGGTTAGGCAACCCTATCTCGGACAGTTGGCCAGCAAAGGTTGCACGTTCAACCCCGGTGATGCTACCTCTCATCTCTGAGAAAGCGTTCGGGCGGCCGAGTCCGGCCGCGCGCGGACCGTTCCGCGCCGCACATCGCGACACGGAACGATCTTGGGACAAATCGGAGTTTGGAGCGCTGTCGTGACCGATCCCCAATGGCTCGATGACGTCGAGATGCGCGCCTGGCTGGGCTTCGTGCGCACCCGCGACCTCATCGCCGCGGCGGTCGGGCGGGATTCCACCAAGGAGTCCAACCTCACCTACGTCGAATACTCGGTGCTGGCCTATCTGGCCGAGTCGCCGGACCACCGGCTCACCTTCGCCGATCTGGCGGCCAAGCTCGAGTGGTCGCAGAGCAGGCTCTCCCACCAGATCACCCGGATGGAGAAACGGGAGCTGGTCGTCCGTGAGCCGATCCCCGACGACGCCCGCCGCACCGCTGCCAAGCTCACCCCGTTCGGCGCCGATGTGCTCACCGACGCCGCGCCCGCGCACGTGCAGAGCGTGCGCAGGCACATGATCGACATCCTCGATCGCCAGCAGCTCGCCGCCCTGGCCGACATCTACGACACCTTGCTCGCGCACCACCGTCGGGCGGCGGCCGAGAACTGACCGCTCAGGCGGGCGTGGCCGCGTGGTCCGCCGGACTGCTTGCCGCGGAGCGGTTTTCGGGCAGCCCGAGCGCTCGCTCGAACCCGGCGGGCACCACCACGTCCGAGCGGTCCAGATCGCCGACGCTCGTCTTGCGCAGACCCAGCAGCGCGGAATCGATGCCGCCGCGCAGGATGTCCAGCACGTTCTCCACGCCGGCCTGCCCGTTCGCGGCCAGCCCCCAGAGATAGGCGCGACCGATCATGACCGCCCGCGCGCCCAGCGCCACGGCCTTCACCACGTCGCTGCCGCGCCGGATGCCGCCGTCGAGCAGCACCTCGATCTGCGCGCCCACCGCGTCCGCCAGCACCGGCAGCGCGCGGATCGCGGCGGGGGTGCCGTCGAGATTGTTGCCGCCGTGGTTGGACACCGAGATCGCCGCCACACCCGCGTCGACCGCACGCAGCGCGTCGTCCACCCGCATGACGCCCTTGAGCAGCACCGGGCCTTCCCACTGCTCGCAGACCCAGCGCACATCGGCCCAGTCCGGCGCGGGCGTGCCCATCCATTCGCCGTAGGCGCCGAAGAAACCCGGCGCGGGCGCGTCGCCGATGGCCATGTTGGGCGCGGTGAGATCCGGAATGCTGCCCGACCGCGCATAGGTCGCCAGCCACCGGGGACGCGCCAGGGTCTGCGGCGCGAACTTCAGCATCGTGCGCAGGTCCAGCTTCTCCGGGATGACCGGGCTGCCCCAGTCCCGCCCGTGCGAGAACGACCAGTCCAGCGTCAGGATCAACCCGACCGCGCCGGCCCGCTTTGCCCGGTCCATCCGCTGCTGGATCGCGTCCTTGCCGCCACACCAGTACAACTGGAAGAAGGTCGTCGGGTTGGCCGCGATCACTTCTTCGATCGGCTTGCTGGCGAACGAACTCAGGCCCATGGCGATGCCGCGCGCCGCGGCCGCCCTGGCGACGGCGACCTCACCGTCGGGATGCACCGCCTGCACACCGGTCGGCGAGATCAGCACCGGCATCGAAAGCTGTTGCCCCAGTACGGTCGTGGACTGGTCGCGCGCGCCGATCGGCCCGGCCACGTGCGGCGCGAAACCCAGTTCGGTGAACGCCCGCTGATTGTCCTCGATGGTCTGGCCGCGCTCGGAGCCTGCGATCAACGCGCCGTACACCGATTTCGGCAGGCGCTTCTTCGCCCGCCGCTGCGCTTCGGCGACGGTCTCGAACCACGGGTTCATGTTGCGGTCCTTTCCGGGGAGTTCTCCGGCCACCAGTGCCGGGTTCGGTCGAGCAGGTCGGTGCTCAGGTGATCGAGCAGTGCCGCGCCCTCGGCGGCGGTCGCGCCCGCCGGGTCGCCGAGCACGCCGTTGGCGCTGACCGCGCGCACTCCGCCGCTACGCAGCAGCGGCAGCAGTTCGGCCAGCGGGCGGGTGTCCCCGGCCGCGGCGCGGTCGGCGTGCACTCGCTCGGGCGCGAGGGCCAGTTGCAGCGCCGTCTCCGAGCGGCCCGCGTGCGGGTCGCCGTCGAAGCGCGGCAGGTACACGCGCACGTCACGCGATTCGGCGCGCAGCAGATCCTCGGCCCGGCGCAGCGGTTCGATGTTGCCGCCGTGCCAGTTGACCAGCAGGATCCGCTCGAAGGCTTCGGTCGCCGAGCGACACAGCTCGACCACCAGCAGTTCCAGCGCCGCCTGCCCGATCGACAGCGTGCCGGGAAAGCCCGCGTGCTCGCCGCTGGCGCCGTACGGGATCGCCGGTGCGGCGAGCACGTCCGCGCGCGCCGCGGCCAGCCGGGCGCACAATGCCGCGGCGATGTCGGTGTCGGTGGACAGCGGCAGATGCGGGCCGTGTTGCTCGGTCGCGCCGACCGCGACGGCAAGGATCGCACCCGCGGTGGCGCGCACGCCCGCCTCGGGCCAGGTGAGATCCGCCAACATGCGGCGAGATTATCGTCAGTCACTGACAAAATCAAGGGCCGTGGCGGCCGAGCACAATCGAACAATGCTGGAGAACCGGGCCAGGCGCGGCCGCCCACGCGGCACCACCAAACGCGAACTCGAACTGATCGCGATGCGACTGTTCAGCGAACAGGGCTTCGACGAGACCACCGTCGAGCAGATCGCCGTCGCCGCCGGCATCAGCGGACGCACTTTCTTCCGGTACTTCCCCACCAAGGCGGAGGTGCTCTGGTCGCAGTTCGATGATGAGGTCGCCGCACTGCGCGCCGCGTTCGCGACGGTGCCTGACGATGTTCCGATGATGACCGCGGTGCGCCGAGTCGTGGTCGAAGCCAACAAGTATCGCGCCGAGGACGTTCCGGAACTGCGCACCCGGATGCAGTTGGTCGCGAACATCCCCGCGCTGGCCGCCACCGCGGGCGCGCACTACGACGCCTGGGAGCGCGCCGTGAGCGCGTTCGCTGCGAGCCGGCTCGGCGAACCCGAGGACGGGCTCATCCCGCTCGCCGTCGGCCGGACCACGCTGGCGGCGGCGCGCGCCGCGTTCGACGCCTGGCTGACCCGCGCGGACGCGGACCTCACGGTGTATTTGGACGAGGCGCTCGCAGCGCTGGAACGCGGATTCGCTACGGTGCGGTGAGGCACTCCCGCACTCGAACATCAGGCGAACAACCGGCAGGTTTCGTCGGCGACTCGGGTGGGGTATGACTAGGCTCGGAATCGGCACGCGCCGAATGCACACAGATCCCGACTGAACCGTCGAAAGGGGCAGGAGTCCATGTCCGAGGTGTCCATGAGCCTTTCGGCGGATTCCCTGACCGCGGGACCGATCGATCAATTGCTCCCGCAACTCGTCGAGCACCTGCGCCAGAACCGCACCGCGCTGCGTGAAGAGTGGGCCCGCCGCATCGCCGACGCCCAACTGCTCACCGCCATGACCCCGGAGGAGATCTTCTCCGAGGCGACCTCGATCTACGACGGCTACGTCGACGTGCTCGAGACCGGTAGCGTCGAAGCGCTGCAGGCGTACGCGCGGGACCTGTCCGAACGCATCATCCCGAGAGGCGTCGAGACCGACGAGGTCATCGGCATCGTGCTTCTGCTGCGCGACGTGCTCGCACGCAGCCTTTTCGAGAAGTACCAGTCGGACTTCGAACTCCTCAACAAGGTGCTCGACGCCTACGAACCGGCCGCCAACCGAATCGCCAACACCGTGACCGTGTCCTTCGTCCAGGAGCGCGAGCGCGTCATCCGGCAGCAGCAGGAAGCCATTCGCGAGTTGTCCACGCCGGTGCTGCAGGTGCGCGAACAGCTGTTGATCCTGCCCATCATCGGCGTGCTGGACAGTCAGCGCGCCCGCCAGCTCACCGAGCAGTTGCTGCGCGCCATCCGGGCCAACCGCGCGAAGGTCGTCGTCATCGACATCACCGGTGTCCCCCAGATCGACTCCACCGTGGCCAACCATCTGGTGCAGACCGTCGACGCGTCCGGCCTGATGGGCGCGAACGTGATCATCACCGGGTTGTCCTCGGAGATCGCGCTCACCCTGGTCACCATCGGCCTGGATCTGTCGAAGATGAACGCGGTCGGCGACCTGCAGGGCGGTATCGAAGAAGCGGAACGGCTGCTGGGCTACGAGGTTTCCCGCGTGACCGAACGGGTCACCGAACGCGACGGCCGCTGATCGGGCGCGCCACATGCCGGTTCCGATTCTCAAACAAGGGACGTATCTCATCGCGTCGGTGCAGTCGGCGCTGACGGACGCCGATACCGAGCGCCTGCAGGACGACCTGATGAAACAGGTCAGCAAATACCGGGCACACGGCATCATCGTCGATGTCACCGCGATCGACGTGATGGATTCGTTCGCCGCGAGATCGTTGCGTACCATCGCGCACATGACGCAGCTGCGCGGCGCCGAAACGGTGATCGTCGGTCTGCAACCGGAAGTCGCGTTCGCCATGGTGCAGCTCGGTCTCACCTTCGAGGACATGCACACCGCCCTCGATCTGGAAGAGGGACTCGCCTGGTTGGACCGCAAGATCCCAGCCCGTCGCCAGCGAGACGGTCGTGACAGTGGCCGCTGAGAACGTGGTGATCGCGGTCAGGGTGTCCGGAGACATCGTGACCGCACGTCAAGCCGGACGCGAACTGGCAGCGAAACTCGGATTCACCCTCACCGACCGCACGATGATCTCCACGGCGATCTCCGAGATCGCCCGCAACATCACCAGTTACGCGGGCAGCGGCGAGATCCGTCTGCTCGTCGACGACCGGGAGGGCCGTCAGGCCCTGGTGGTGCAGGCCGAGGACCAGGGGCCCGGCATCATCGACATCGCCAGAGCATTGGAGGACGGCTACTCCACCGGACGCGGGCTCGGGCTCGGTCTGCCCGGCGCCCGGCGGTTGATGGACCGGCTGACCGTGGATTCCGCGCCGGGTCGCGGCACGCTGGTGGAGATGTGGAAGTGGGTACCGAACGGTGCATGAGGACGGGTTCATCGGCCGGATCGAGTGGGCGGTGGCCGGACGCGCACTGCCGGGTCAACAGGTCTCCGGTGACCGCGGTGTCGTCCTCGACGCCGGTGGCGGTACCGTCCTCTTCGCGGTCCTCGACGGGCTCGGACACGGCGCCGCCGCGGCGGACGCGGCCGATCGCGCCGCACGGGTGCTGTCGGAGAACCGCGCCGAACCGCTGGACGTGCTGATGGTGTTGTGCCATCGGGCGATGGCCGACACCCGGGGGGCGGCGATCTCGCTGGCCCTGTTCGACGAGGGCGACACGGTGCGCTGGCTCGGCGTCGGCAATGTCGAATCGCAGGTGCTCACCGCGGGTCCGGCGGGCAGCCTGAAGGTGCACGCCACCGTCCTGCTGACCGCGGGCATCGTCGGCTATCGCCTTCCGGCCAACCTCCAGCCGCAGTCGGTCGCGGTCCGTCCCGGTGACCTGCTGTTGATGTCCACCGACGGTATCGTCACCGAATCCGCCTCGGCCATCGACCTTTCCAAGTCCACCGCCGACATCACCGCCGACATGCTCGCCCGGCACGCCAAGGACACCGACGACGCGCTGGTGCTCGCGGCGCGGCACCGCGGTGCGGGGGGGACGGCCAAATGAGCGCCCTGCTGGCCGACTTCCTGGACGACTATGGCGATGCGCTACGGCGGCACATGGATTCGCCGACCCAGGCCGGTCTCGCCGAGGGCTACGAGCTGGGCAGGCGGGCCCTGGTCGAAGGCATCAGCCTGCTCGACCTCACGGAGAACCACTTCCGCGTGGTCCAGGAAGCGGAGGAACAGCGACAGAAGGACGCGGCCACCGAGGGCCGCGAACTCGCGGCACGCCTACCGGAAACCGCGCTGGAATTCCTGTTGCAGACCCTGGTTCCGCTGGACATCGCGACCCGCGGCTATCTGGACGGCACCCGCCGCTACGAGCAGCAGCGCACCCGCGCCGACGATCTGGCCGGACGCGACGCGTTCCGCACGGCGCTGGTGGAATCGCTGCAGGACGGCTTCTTCGTCGCCGACGCGCAGGGCACCATCATCGAGGTCAACACCGCCTTCGGCGCCTTGACCGGCTACGGCGCCGCAGGCATCCCCTATCCGCTGCCGCATCCGTGGTCGAGCCCGGACGGTCCGCGCTATCCCGACCTCGGTACCGAGGCACAGCGCTTCGTCATCCCGATCCGGCACCGCGACGGGCGCAATGTATGGCTCGCGGTGAGCACCAGCGCCCTGATCAAGCCGGAGGACAACGAGCGGATCTTCGTCGGCACGCTCCGCGACATCACCGCCGAACACGACGCGCAGGCGCGCGACCAGGCCGCGTCCCGGCTCGCCACGGCTGTCGGCGCGGCCACCAGTGTGGTCGAAGTGCTCGCCGTCGGGCTCGACGAGCTGCGCCGTACCGTGGGCGCGGAAACCGCGGTGGTGGCGGTGTGGCCCAGCCGCAACGCCGTGCCAGAGGTGTACGTCTCCGGCACGGGCGCCGACCGCACTTCGCACGACGGCGCCGCGTCCCTCGACGACGGGTCGCGCGCCCTGCTGGAGCGGGCCAGACGCAGGCCGCCACGCAGCCTGCTGGCCATTCCGGATGGAGCCGAGAGCTCCGAGGGCATCGTCGCTCCGCTCGGCGAGACCGGCGACGCGGCGGTGTGGTTGCGCTTCGCCGCACCCCGGGCGATCAGTGCCGCGGACTGGACGCTGTTCTCCCTGTTGATCGGTCATCTCAGTCTCGCCGTGCAGCGGGCGCGCAACTTCGACCAGGCCCGCGCCACCTCGCTGACCCTCCAGCGCGCCATGCTCGGCCCGATCGATCTGCCGCCGCGTTTCTCGGTGCACTACGAGCCGGCGCTGCCGCCGCTGGAGATCGGCGGCGACTGGTACGACGTGGTGCCGCTGCGCGACGGCACCATCGGCGTCGTGGTCGGCGACTGCGTCGGTCGTGGCTTGTCCGCCGCGGTCGTGATGGGACAGCTGCGAACCGCCGCCCGTGCGCTGCTGCTGCGCGGCGCGGGACCTGCGCAGCTGCTCGCCGAACTCGACACCGTCGCCGCTCGCATCCCCGGCGCCATGTGCACCACCGTCTGCGCCGCCGTGCTGGACCCGGTGCGCGGTCTGGTCCGCTACAGCAGCGCCGGTCACATGCCACCGATCCTCGCGGACGTCGCCAGGACCGGCAGGCTGCTGGAAGGCGGGCGCTCGGTGCCGCTGGCGACCTTCGATCCGCCGCGCAGGCCGGAGGCCACCACGGCGCTCACACCCGGTTCGACCCTGGTGCTGTTCACCGACGGTTTGGTCGAACAGCGCGGCGTCGACATCGACGAGGGGTTCGCCAAGATCGCCGCGGTCCTCGCCGACACCTCGGGACGGCTGCCGCGCGAAGTGGCCGACGCGGTGCTGTCGCGCCTGCGGCCGTCCGCGGGGTACGACGACGACGTCGCCATGGTGGTCTACCGCCAGCCGCCCGCGCCGCTGCGGCTGGACGTGCCCGCGCGCGCGGACGAGCTCGCGGCCCTGCGGCGCACGCTGAAGGGCTGGCTGGCCGCCGCGGCGGTGCCGCACGACCTGGCCGCCGACCTGGTCGCGGCGGCCAACGAGGCGTGTAGCAACAGCATCGAGCACGCCTACCGCAACGACGACACCGGCCGGGTGCGGATGTCGGCCACCTGCGACATCGACACCGTCGTCATCGTGGTCGCCGACGCGGGCGGCTGGAAGCCACGGGCATCCGATCCGGGGTATCGCGGCCGCGGTATCGACATGATGCGCGCCCTGACCGAGGAACTCGACATCGACCATTCGGAATCGGGGACGACCGTGCGGATGTCGGTGACGCTGCCCGCGATCACCTTCCCGGTGGCCAATCCGTTGCGCGGGACGAACCGGCGCGTTCCCGGCTGAGGACCCGCCTTGCGCTGAGCGCAGCGGCGGGCCGAACTCCGTAGATCCGGTATTGCATGCCCCGATACGGGTTACCGGATTCCGCCCATTCGCTGACGATCATGCAGAACGCGCCGTCGAACCTGCTGTCCGGGTGGACATAACAACCATAGAGGCGCGGCACGATATCGGGACCGCCCGGCGCCCAGAAAGATCCTTTCACCGGGCGGTAGGTCCAGGCTGTGCGCCAGTTGTCGGTGATCCTCCTGGCCACCTTGACGAAGGCACCGTAGGCCCCGGCGTCGAATCCCGACATCACCCAATTCCCTTGGATCCGCCGCAATCCGATCTCGCCCAGTTTCGTGTCGTCGGCCAGGATGCCGAAACGCGGATCGCCGCCCGGATCCCGGCCCCAGCCCCAATCCTGTCCGTTCCAGCCCCATCCTTGCCAGGCCGCCGGGTCGATGAGCGCGGCATGGCTCTCGCGTACTCGCCACAGCAGCATGTTCTTGTTCCTGGCCAGTCCGCCGGTGGAGATGACGTAGACGTAGCCGTCGCCACCGCGTTCCCACGAGATCATCGTGCGTTTACCGCCGTAGGCGCTGGTCGACCACCGCACGGCGGTATCGGTCCAGCTCTCGCCGTTGTCGTCGGAATACCGGATCTCGCACCACCGCTCGTTCGCCAGTCCCTGGGTGACCATCACCCACAGATAGATCCGGCTGCCGATGGTGATGGCGTCGCAGGGCAGAACCGTGGAGTACTGGGGATTGTCGTGCGGGTAGTCCCAGAGTTGCCGGGCATCCCGCGCCGCCGATCGGAATTCGATCGGTGCGGACATGTCGTGGGTGCCGCTGCGCCACAGCATCGGGGAACGCCAATTCGGCCCTCCCACCGCGGGTTCGGCGCCGGAGAACGTGTCACCGAGCAGGTACCCGATCTCACCGCTCGGCATGCGGAAGGGGATGAACAGATCCGACCCTCCGATGTCGGCCATCGGCAGCGGGTTCAGGTTTGCGATCTTGGGCATCGCCGGATCCTGTCGATTCTCGGAGCGTCGCTGATGGATCGGCTCGTAGGGATCACCGCGAGTGTGCACGGGCTGTACACCAGTATCGGCTGCCGATGGCTGCGACGTTGCTGATTCGGGCGGATGAGGGCACGCGAGAATGCGGAAACCGACTGTGCAGCTTGTATTCCGGCAGCTCGATGCGGTGACAGGCCGCGCTTAGCGGTGGCTTAGGCCGCTTTTCGGGTGCCGCTTCGGATGTGCACGGTGTTCGCCGACGGCTGGGAACGCGCGGGATCAGCTGGTGCCGATCGAACGACCCGACGGTGTCGATTCCATCGGGCCGCGGATCCCCGATGACGTGCGGGCGTGCCGTGGCCGCGGTGCGATTCCGCGCCGGTGCGACACCCTCGGCGCGTAGACCGGCCATCACCGCTCCGGACGCCGTGTTTGGGCGGCCGCACAGCGGGTAAATCGCGCACTGCCATACCGGGCCAGCACACCCACGGATCGGACGGAAGGTATGTCCGAAAGAGACACTCCCGACGAAGAACATCCCGCCCCCGATGCCGCGGACAGCGGACACAGCGGCGACATCGCACAACCCCACGGCACCGACGAATCCGGTCCGATCGTCGCCGCCGAGGCCGAAGCCGCCCGTGCGCGCAGTGCGGAGTTCCCCCTGGGCCGACCCGGGCGTCCCTTCGATCGGCGCTCGCCGTTCATGATCGGGATGACCGGAGCCGCCGGTGTCGCGGTGACCTACGCCGCCATTCGCACCGTGCTCGCGGCGGGCCAGACGCTGATCCTGATCGTGGTGGCGTTGTTCCTGGCCGTCGGGATGGAGCCGTTGGTGTCCCGGCTGGTCCGGCCCCGGTTCCCGCGCTGGGCCGCGGTGACGACCGTCTACCTGGTCGGGCTCGGCCTGTTCGCCGGATTCCTCGCCGCGGCGATACCACCGCTGGTCACGCAGGGTGAGGCGCTCGCGCACAACGCGCCCGATTACGTCACTCACCTCGCCGACCGCTATCCCTACATCGGCAGCCTCGACCAGCGATTCCACCTGCAAGACCGGCTGCGGCGAACGCTCGAATCGGACTCCTCCGGCTTGACCACCGGGGTGCTGGATGCCGGGCGCGCGGTGTTCTCGATCGTCAGCAGCACGGTCGTCATCGCGGTGCTGACCGCCTACTTCATGGCGAACTTCACCCGCGTGCGCGCTTCGGTCTACCGGCTCTTCCCCCACTCGCGCCGCTCCCGCGCCATTCTGATCGGCGACGAGATCTTCGCCAAGGTCGGCGGCTACATCCTGGGCAACCTGGTCATCTCGCTGATCACCGCCGTCCTGACCGGCATCTGGCTGCTCATCTTCGACGTGCCGTACCCACTGCTGCTGGCGGTGCTGGTAGCTGTGCTCGACCTGATCCCGATCGTCGGTTCGACGCTCGCCGGGGTGATCGTCGCGCTGGTCGCGTTGACCGTCTCCCTGCCGGTCGCGGTGGCGACCGTCGCGTTCTTCATCGCGTTGCGCCTGTTCGAGGACTACGTTCTGGTGCCACGCATCATCGGCCGCGCGGTGCACGTACCCGCGCTCGTGACCGTGGTGGCGGTGCTGCTCGGCGGCGCGTTGCTCGGGATCATCGGGGCGTTGCTGGCCATCCCCGTCGCCGCGGCCGTCCTGTTGATCATGCGCGAGACCGTCCTGCCCTCACTCGACGAGCGATGAGCGAGACCGGGTGGCGGCCACATTCCCGGTACCTCGGTATCACCGTGTCCGGCGCAGCATGCGGATGACGGCGCTGTCGATGACCGCCCGCTCCGCGTCGGGGGATCCGGCCCGCTTCGCGCGCCGCAGCGCCGCGGCGACAGTCGTACCGTTCTCGAAGGCGGTCACCACCCGTGGATCGACATAGGACGCCTGGGCGACGGCGGGGGTATTGCCGAGTGCGGCTGCGACCTCGTCCATGACCTCCCGGACCGCACGCTTGCGCGCACGGAGGTTCGACGGCCGTTCCATCGAACCGAGCGCGGCCGCGGCCAGGACGGTCGCCTGCCAGGTGCGCAGGTCTTTGACGCTGCACTCGCAGGCGGCGAGTTCTTGGAAGCGCGCGTTGATGTCGTCGGCGCGCAGTTCGCCGTAGCGGTCGCCGTCCCGATACACCAAGAGCCGATCGGATTCCGTCCTGCCGCGCTGCAGTGATCGAACGGCTTTGGCCAGCAATGGGTCTCGGACGCTCACTCGTCGCCGGATACCGCCCTTGGCGCGATAGTCGAAGAGCATCTGCTCCCCCGACACCCGGACCTGCTCGCGCAGCAATGTCGCGACTCCCCTGGTGCCGTGCTCCTCGGCGTACTCCTCGCCCCCGACCCGGAACACTCCGCGATCCACCAGATCGATGGCCACCGCTTCCACCCGCCGCCGGGCCGAGCCGCGCAGGGCGAGATCCTCCCGGACCTGCGCGCGGACCTCCGGCAGGCGCCCCGCCAAGGCCAGGACCCGGTCGAACTTCTCCTCGTCTCGCTCCTTGCGCCACTGCTCGTGGTACAGGTACTGGCGGCGGCCCGCGGCGTCGACGCCGACGGCTTGGATGTGACCGTTCTCGTGCGCGCAGATCCACACCTTTCGCCAGGCCGGCGGAATCGCCAACCCGCGGACGCGCTCCAGTGTCGCGTCGTCCCGCACCGGTTCGCCGTGCACGGTGCGATAGCCGAACCCGCGTCCACGCCGGACGCGTCGCAGTCCGCCGTCGTACGGTCGGCTACGACGCAATCGCATGCTCACATCACATAGCTGCCCTGTCCTGGACAGGCGAAACAGTTCGAGGCGCCAGGACCCGGCAGGACGACCCGGCGCGGCACGTGTTCGGTGATCCAGCCGGAGAGTTACGGGGCCGGCGGGACGAAGGGCTGGTTGACGGTGGTGAAGTACTGCACCAGAGCGGCAACGGCGATCGGCGCGGTGACGAAGAGCTGACCGGCGAGTGTGCCCAGAGCCCCCACGGCCAGGATTCCGCCCAGACAGCCGACGGCGGCGGCCGGGATGAACGGGCCGAACATGCCGACGATCGTCGCGGCCGCGACGGTCGCTCCCGCGATGCCGCCGAGCACGCAGCCGACCAGGCCGCCACCGAGGCCACCGGCGACGGTGCCGATCGCGGCGCCCGTCGCGATGGTGTCCTTCAGCCGGGTGAATGCCGCGACCTCCCGCTCATACGGCGTGCGCCAACGCGCCGAGTCCTCGAACGGCAGGGCGACCGGGCGGTACGCCGCGTGCTCGAGGTCGAACAACGGTGTGAGCGTGGCGGTCCGGCCGCCGATGTCGGCCGCGATCGGGAAAACGAAGTCGTCGACACGGAATTCCAGCGGCGTGCCCGCGAGCACGGTGCCGTCGTTCGCCGCGATCGCGAACACTCCGTTCTCGGCCTGCAGCGAGCCGGAGTCGATCCGGACGACCACGCTCTCGGCGGAAGCGGTCGCGGTGTAGTTCACGGCTTGCCCACCGGCTTCCGGTGGTACGGCGCCTACGTTTCCGGCCGGAACGCAGGCAATCGCGACAGCGAGCGTCGATATCGTGGCGATCTTGCGCACAACCATGTCCGTCAGTCCTGCCGCACCGTGCCCAGCACGGCCCCGCAGTTCGCGTCGACGGCGGCCGCCGCGAGCAGCCCGCGCCGACCGGGAAGTACGCGGCGAATAGCGACTTTCATAGGAAAACCTCCTGCGGGAATAGGGATCTCGAAGACGAAGATCACCTTCGCAAGCGAAGGCTTAAGACAGCCTGAAGTCGCCTGAAAACCGGTTCAGGCAAGCGTTTCTCTGTCATTGTCGGGCCGACGGCGTTAAGGTCGGTGACGGGTCGGGGTTTCCGGGGGTTTTCGCATTCGTTTCCGTCGGTCAGTCCCGACGCTGCCCGCGTCGGCTGTGCCCGCTGCTCAGCTGTCGCCGAGGCGCGAGGGTGGGTGCGCTCGATCCCCTCCGAATGCACCCACCTTCCCCGAGCACATGCTCGCCGCTGCCAGTTGATCGAACCGGTGCACCAACGCCCGGTCACAAAGGTTCATTCGGCGACGAACTCCGCCTCGCGCTCCACCGCCTCGATGGTCCGGCGCGGCACCTGGATCGGACCGGGCGTGTAGGTGACAGCTCGCAGCGCGCCGGTGTAGCGGAAAGTGCCGCGGCGTTCGCGCAGTTCCCACGCCACCGGACCGCGAGCGTCGACGCCGACGGAAATCCCGGTCCACGGTGACATACCGACCAGCTGGACTCGATCCACCAGCCGCGCGACCTGGACGCCATCGAACTCGATGACGAAATCCCACCGCAGCCGGGGCCGCACCGTGGCGCGCACGGTGATGTGCCGCGTTCCTTCCGCGAGGGTACGCGTGGTGACGCTGTCGTAGCGGCCGTAGCTGTTGACACCGAACGTCACCCGGCCGTTCTCGAGGTAGAGCACATAGCCGCCCAGCGGGTCGCCGTGCGCGACGAGAACCCCTTCGTCGCCGGACGCGTACCCGGCGAGTTCCGCCTCGATGACGAAGTCCCGATAGGCGATCAGTCGCTGCGAGCGATACCGCTCCAGGGTCGGGGTGCCCGGCAGCAGCCGGACAGGCGCGGAGAATCGATGCTCCTCCGGCCGCCGCCGTGCCAGATCCTGGCGCGTGAGCAAGGGGAACACGGTATTCGCCCAGGCGGATTCGTCCCATGCGGCGGCCAGTTCCGCGACCTTCTCCGGGAACCGCTCGGAAAGATCGTGCAGCTCCGTCGGATCGGCGCGAACGTCGAACAGCTGCCATCTCGGCTCATCGATATCGGTCCCGGGCTCGTACAGCGACAGCAGTTTCCATCCGTCGCGATAGAAGCCGCGATTGCCGACCATCTCCGAGTACTGCTCGGTGTGCTCGGACACCGCATGGGGGTCACGCAGCGTCCGCACGGCCGAGACGCCGTCGAACTCCTTGGCGGGCAGCCCGTTGCGTACGCCCGGCCGCCGCAATCCGGCCAGTTCCAGCAAGGTCGGCGCGAGATCGGTGACGTAGGTGTACTCGTGCCGGATGCCGTTGTCGCCCGCGCCGCGCGGCAGCCCCTTGGGCCAGGAGATCACGAACGGCACGCGTACGCCGCCCGCGAAGGTCTGGCCCTTGTAGAAGCGGAACGGCGTATTGGACGCCTGGCCCCACCCGCGCGGATAGTGGACACCCAGCTTCGCGGTGCCGATCAGCTCCTCGTCGTGCGGGACGTCGCCGATCCAGTCCGGATCGGTGATGTGGGCGAACTCCGCGAAGTAGGTGCGGGTGCCTTCCGGCCCGCCCTCGGCGGTGCCGCCGTTGTCCGAGGTGAACACCACGATGGTGTTGTCGAGCTCGCCGAGTTGTTCGAGCGTGTCGACGAGGCGCCCCAGGCTCTGGTCGATGCTGTCGACCATGCCCGCGTACACCTCCATGTACCGCGCGAATCGCCGCTGCTGCGCGGGAGTCAGCGAATCCCACTCCGCCGCTTCGTAACCCGGCTCGGTGTTGCGGGGCTTCTGCTGCGTGCCCGCGGGAAAGAGGCCCTGGGCGAGTTGGGCGGCGAACCGGCTCCTGCGCAGATCGTCCCACCCCTTCGCGTAGCGGCCGCGGTATTTGGCCAGGTCCGCGGGCTTGGCCTGCAACGGTCCGTGCATGGCGACGTGCGCGAAGTACAAGAAGAACGGCTTGGTGGCGTCGTGCGCGCGCAGATCCTTGAGGTAGGCGATGGCCTTGTCGGTCAGATCGTCGGTGAGGTAGTACCCCTCCGGGTACTCCTCGATGTCGACGACCGAGGAGTCCGACACCAGCTGGTTCGGGTAGTAGAAGGAGTTGAGGCCCTCGAGCGAGCCGTAGTAGCGGTCGAAGCCGCGCTGGGTCGGCCAGGAATCCCGGTGCGCGGCCGGGTTCATCGTGGCGTCGCGCACCAGGTGCCATTTGCCGACGGCATAGGTGGCGTAACCGTTGCCGCGCAGGATCTCCGGCAGTGTCAGCACGTCGTCCGCCAGTTCCAGGCGCAGCCCCGGATATCCGGGATCGGCGTTGGCGACGAAGCCGAAGCCGGCGCGGTGGGCGTTGATGCCGGTCAGCAGCGACGCGCGCGACGGCGAGCACAGCGGAGTGGTGTGGTAGTTGGTCAGCCGGAGGCCGTCGGCGGCCAGGCGGTCCAGCGTCGGCGTCTCGATCTCGGAGCCGAACGGGCCGATGTCGCTGTACCCCATGTCGTCGATCAGCACCACGACGATGTTGGGAGCGCCCTCGGGAGCGGTGGGCGGATAGCTCCACTCCGGTGTCGAATCTGCCGTGGTGCGGCCGACGGAGCCGCCGAAGTCGTCATAGCCGCGAGCATGGGGTGGAACAGGCATTCGTGCAGTCAAAGCCACCTTCGCCCGGGTCACCACTCTTTCGCGCACCGTGCGCCGAACGGATGACCCGGTGGTCCGCGGTTGCTAACTTCGCTGTCGGCCCTGGGCCGCGTCGAGCGACGGGCGCACCTCACCGCTCCGGTGCAATGCTTGCACCAAGTCTGCGACGTCCGCCGCATCCGGTGCGTAGCCGGGGAAATAGCAGCACACCTCTTCGATCCCGGCGCCGAAGCGGGCCCTGATCTGCGACGCGCACTCTTCCGGTGTGCCTGCCACCCCGATCGTGCGCACCATCTCGTCGGTGACCGCCGCCCGCATCTCGGCGAAATCGCCCGTCTTGGACAGCGCGTTGAGCCTGGGGTGCAGCGCCGCCCATCCCTCGACTTCGAGGACCGGACGATACGCGGGCGTGGACCCGTAGAACGCGATCAGCGAGCCCACGCCGCCCATCGCAGCGGTCAGAGCTTCCTCGGTGCGCCCGAGCGCGACCATGACTTGAGCGATCACCGGGAATCCGTCCGCGGTCCGCCCGGCCCGGCGCAGGCCCTCGGCGACGGCGGGCAGTGTGCGCTCGGTGAAATGGCGCCCGCTGTTGAACGGCATCACCAGCAGTCCGTCGGCGACCTCCGCGGCCTTGCGCGTCATCACCGGTCCGAGCGCGCCCATCAGCACCGGAGGCGGACCGAACGGGTTCGGCCCGGGATCGAAGGTGGGCGGCATCAGCGTGTGCGTGTAGTACTTGCCGCGAAAGTTCAACGGGCCCCGCCCTTCCCACGCGGCGAGGATCGCTTTCACCGCCGCCACGCTCTCCGCGGTGCGCTCCGCGGGCGCGCCCCAACTGCTGCCGTAGCGCTTCTCGATATGGGCGCGGATCTGCGAGCCCAACCCGAGCCGGAACCGTCCCTCGCTGTAGAGCCGCAGATCGTAGGCCGCGTGGGCCAGATGCATCGGGCTACGCGGCCCGGCGATCGCCACGTTCGTCATCAGTTCCAGGGATGTCACTCCGGCTGCGACGACGAGGGGAAAGAACACGTCGTGCGGGCCCTCGAAGGTGAACAGGCCGTCGGCCCCGGTCTCGGCCAGCGCTCGCGCGTCGGCCGCGACGTGCGGTGGCGCTCCGGTGACCTGCACATGAACCTTCACGCCGACCTCCGCCGGTGCCGGTGCGTCACGCTTTCCGCGACACGACGACCCCATCGTATGGACAGTGCTCTGTGCACATGTCCAGTTCGAGCGAACCGCTCTCGGATCGGCTTCACGCGATGTCACCGCCGGACCGCGGAACTCCCGAGGGGTGAGGTCACGTACCGAGCAGCGAGTTCTCGCTCGCGGTGACGACGACCACGATGTCGCCGTAGGGCGCCGCGCCCATGGCCAGTCTGTGGCCCAGACGCGCCAGACCGAGCCATCGTCCGTATTTGGTCTGCATACCGGTCCGCACCTGGTGGAACAGTGGCCCGGTACGAAGCAATTCGGCCGTGCCCTGATGCTGCCGCGACCCGAGAGCCGGCGCACCTCGCCAGTCCGCGGCCTGCACGATGACCCGAGGTTCGCGGGCCAGATGCCGAGCCTCGCTGGAATGCGACGAGATACAGAAGGCCAGACGCCCGTGGTCGACCGGTAACACGAGATGCGGCACGGTGTTCCAACGCCCCGTGGCCTCCGGCCGTGGGTACGTCACGCGCACTGTGCTCGCGTCCCACCACAGCATCCCCGGATGCCATTCGCTGGGACGATTCGGGACGGCGAGAACGCGATGCGCCGCCGGGAGCCGGTTGTACCGCCGCGGGGTGTAGCCGCGGAGTCTGCTGCGGAGCGAGGAGCCGCCGTGCACTGGATAAGTCATCGCGTGGAACCTCCGGGACAGGGGCGAGTTCAGGGGGTACCGATCCGAATCTCCGTACTGCGATCGGCGCTGTGGCGCCGTGAAGAAGTACCACCGGGCGCATCCAGGTGCAACGACCTGTCCGTGTCGCCGCGCAATGGAGAGCGAATCGTCATGCGCCGCGCCCGGCCGAGAAAGTGTTATGGCCGTCCGGCTGGGACCGATGCGCGCGAACCGCGTTCACGGCGGCGAACAGCAATCCGATACCGATCAGAACGCAACCCCGCAACCACACGACCCCGTCGATCCGGGTGAACAGGAACAGACAGGAGGCCAGTCCCAGCCAAGGCACGACGCGCGGCACGCGAAAATGCTCGGCCACGTCGGGCTCCCGCCGCAGGATCAGCGCCGACGCATTGACCGCCGCGAAAACGACCAGCAGCAACAACACCAATGTCTCGGCGAGGGAGGCCACCTCGCCGGTCAGTGCGAGCGACAACGACGCCGCCGCGGTCACGGCGATCGCCACCCACGGCGTCCGGCGGCCCGGCAGAATCCGGCCCAGC
Source organism: Nocardia sp. NPDC003999 (assembly GCF_053604885.1). NCBI lineage: Bacteria > Bacillati > Actinomycetota > Actinomycetes > Mycobacteriales > Nocardiaceae > Nocardia > Nocardia sp. NPDC003999. The sequence continues at coordinate 211,852 of NZ_JBSGIB010000003.1, read as the reverse complement.
GCGCGCGGAAGCAGCTCCTCGCGAGCCATGCCGTAGGCCAGCCGCGAGGACATGATGCCGGTCAGCAGCGCCCCGTTCGCGACGGCCACCAGGGCGACCACGGCGAACAACTCGTCTGGGACGCCACCGGCCAGGCGCACCACCTCCAGCAGCGGACCGCTCGAATTCGCCAGCCGATCGGTGGGCACCGCCGCGCCGGCCACGAAGCCGATCAGCAGGTACACGCCACCGGCGGTAAGCAGCGCCCCGAACAGCGCGCGCGGATAGGACCTGCGCGGCTCGGCGACTTCCTCCGCCAGATTCACCGAGGTCTCGAACCCGACGAAAGAGTAGAAGGCCAGCACCGCGCCCGCCAGGGTCGCGCCGACGACGCCGTGCTGTTCGGTCCCCACCTCGGCGAGCCGGGCCGGTTCGGCGTCTCCCCGAACGATCACCCACGCGCCGAGCCCGATGACCACGACGAGCCCGCCGAGTTCGACCACGGTCGCGGCCACGTTGGCGCCGAGCGACTCCTTGATGCCATAGATGTTGAGTAGCGCCAACGCGCCGATGAACACCACCACGACCAGCGCGGTCGGCAATGTGACCAAGGCGCGGAGGTAGTCCGCGGCGAACGCCCTGCTCAGCGCGGCCACCGACACCACACCGGCCGCGAGCATGCAGAAGCCGACGAGCGATCCCGCGGCCGGCCCGAGCGCACGGCCCGCGTAGTGGGCCGAGCCGCCCGCCTGGGGATACTTCGTCGCCAACTCGGCATAGGAACCGGCAGTGAGGCAGGACATACCGAGGGCCACCAGAAGCGGTAACCAGATCGCACCACCGGACTCCCGCGCGATGTTGCCGACCAGCACGTAGACGCCCGCGCCCAGGATGTCACCGAGAATGAAGAAGTACAGCAGAGGCGTGCTCACCGCCCGTCGCAGAGTATCCACCACAGGGCGGCGGATACCCGCGTCATCGACGCCGAAGCTCGCGCCGTGTCACGCCGGCGTCGCCGCGATCATCCGGGTGGGGGCCGCCTGCACGGCGCCGTGATAGAAGTGCCTGCCCAGACCGACCGTGAACACGAGGATTCCGTACACCGAGTGCTCCACCGACGCGGTGAACAGCGACCGGGTCCGCGAGTACCGCGAGGCGAAGATCCAGCCACCGACGCCGCTGGCGGCGACCGAGAACCAGCTGCCGAAGACGATGTGCACGAAGCCGAACGCGGCCGCGCTCGCGATCACCAACCCCGCGCCTTCCCCGAAGACGGGCGCGTACCGGTGGAACAGGAACGATCGGAAGATCAATTCCTGCGGGTACACGCTCAGCACGGGATACAGCACCATCACCGCGAGCCATATCCCGGGATTCCGCCGGGGCAGATCGAACAGATCCTCCCGCCGCACCACCGCGACCGCCGCGGTGAGCGCCACCGCGCTCGCTGCCGCGCCCGCCGCCATCGACCGCGCCTGGGCGCGCAGTGCCTCGCTGCGCCAGAACGCGGCGCGATCGAAATCGGAGGAACGCCGCAGATAGACCGCCGCGCCCGCGGCCAGCGCGAGCAGTGCGGGAATCGGCGACTTGCCGCGCGACACCGCGTTGTAGACGGTCGCTCCGCCGAAGAACAGTGTCGCGTACTCGGCGCCCAGGTACACCCGACGCCGCAGTCTGATCCGCACGGCCCCAGCATAATTCCGCAGCGACAATCGCGCCGATCACATTCGGACGATTGGGTACCGACATCCTCAGCGGGACAACCACCCTGCGAACCACCGGGACAGCAGCGGCATGATCACCCACACCATCGCGGCCACCGCGACCGGCACGATACAGGCCAGCCGGAGCGGCGACGGCAGATGGTCCACTTCCCGATCCTTGCTTCGCCGCTCGCGCCCCGCGTTCTCTCCGAGCAGACGGAGCAGACCACGCCACTGTGACATTCGCGAATGCCTCGCACAGTGTGCCTGCTGCCGGAGCCACGACGCGCATGGTCGGTCTTCCCGCACCAGGGCACGATGGTCGCGCAGGCGCTTCCACAGCTGTGACGCCCGGCCGCCCGCGGATGCGTCGCGGCGTCGTGAGGCGGTTCACGCCTGCGCGGTACACACGCATACCCATTACGCGGCGGGGAATGCCGGACCAGTGAACGACAATGCGCCATCGGGGGCCGTGCCCACGGTCCCCGTCTCCAAAAGAACGGGAAGTTTCCAATTCTGGTTCGCCGATCAACGCTGGGAGTGGTCGGAGGAGGTCGCGGCCCTGCACGGGTACGCACCGGGTGAGGTGACACCGACGACGGAACTGGTCCTGGCGCACAAGCATCCGGACGACCGAGCGGAGGTCGCCGACACTTTGGCGACGGCGGTGCGGACCGGGCTGCCGTTCAGCGGCCGCCACCGCATCGTCGATACCATGGGAGTGACGCACCACGTGCTGGTCGTCGGCGATCAGATGCGTGACGCCACCGGTGCGGTGGTCGGCACGGCGGGGTACTACATCGATGTCACCGACACCGTCGACGAGGAGCGCCAGGAGATCATCGACGCCACGCTGCCGGAGATGGTCGCCGCCCGCGAAGTGATCGAGCAGGCGAAGGGCGCCTTGATGCTGGTGTATGGGATTTCGGCCGATCAGGCATTCCGTGTGCTCACCTGGCGATCACAAGAGACGAATACGAAACTGCGTGTTCTGGCCGAGGAACTCGTGGCCGCGCTGAGCGATTTCGGCGGTGCGGATGTGCAGACCCGCACGCGCTTCGACCACGTGCTGCTCACCGCGGACGAGCGTCGTGTGCAGGGCTGCCCTTGACCCGATGTCGTCGGGGTCTCGACTCCCCCGTCGTGTCAGTGGTTGTCCGGACGGCCGTGGTCGATCTCGGCCATGTGCGCTTCGGCCCACGCGCGTAGCGCCGCCAGCGGAACTTCCAGCGACAGACCGAGTTCGGTGAGCCGGTAGTACACGCGCGGCGGCACGGTGGGTTCCACGCGCCGTGCGACCAGGCCGTCCCCGGTCAGATTCCGGAGTGTCACGGAGAGCATCTTCTGCGAGACACCGGGCATGCGGCGCTGGAGTTCGGCGAAGCGAATCTCGCCGGGCGCGGCCTCGGCGAGCAGTTTCACCACCATGGAGACCCATTTCGTGCCGATGCGGTCGAGCAGCCGCCGGGTCGGACAGGCGGGATCGAACAGGTCACCGGCGGCTTCGACGTGCTTACGCCGGGGATCGGTAGTCACCTCGGGCTCACCACCTGATTCGAAGGTGCGGTCTTGGCAGCGCCGCTCAGCTTACCTACGGTCACCTGATAACCAATAGTGACCAGGAGTAGGTGATGACCACCTTGTCTTCCGAGATCTCGTTGCGCCGCATCGCGACCAATGGCATCGAGGTGAATGTCGCGATCGCCGGACGTGGGCCCGCGGTCCTGTTGTTGCACGGGTTCCCGCACACCTGGCAGCTGTGGTCCGAGGTGATCGGGCCGCTCGCGCGAGGGCACCGAGTGATCGCACCGGACCTGCGCGGCCTCGGGGCGAGCACGCGCGCGGCCGACGGCTACGACGCGGGGAATCTGGCCGTCGACGCCGCAGGACTGCTGGACGCGCTCGGCGAGCCGACCGCGGCGGTGGTCGGAATCGACGCGGGCACGCCACCCGCCTTTCTGCTGGCCATGCGGCACCAGCACCGGGTGCGGCGACTGGTGCTGATGGAATCGCTGCTGGGCACGCTGCCCGGCGCCGAGGATTTCCTGTCCGCCGGGCCGCCCTGGTGGTTCGGGTTCCATGCGGTGCCGGGCCTCGCGGAGAAGGTCGTCGCCGGAAACGAGGCGGCGTATATCGACTGGTTTCTGGACGCGGGCACTTTGGGCCACGGTGTCCCCGGGCCGATTCGGGACGCCTTCGTCGAGGCCTACGGCAACCCGGAGGCGCTGCGATGCGCGTTCTCCTACTACCGTGCGATGCCGGCCAGCGCCCGGCAGATACACGACGCGGCGGCCACCGTACGGCTCACGGTGCCGACCATGGCCGTCGGCGCACACCCGGTGGGTGACGCGCTGGCCCGGCAATTGGCTCCCATCACCGATGTGCTGATCCACCATGAGATTCCGGGTTGCGGGCACATCATCCCGCTGCACGCACCGACGGAACTGGTGTCGCTGCTCAGCGATTTTCTTGCCGCCGACCGCGGGGCCGCACTACGGCCGGATTGACGGGAAAGCGCGGACAAACCAACCGAGCCCCGAACCGGTATACATCGGTTCGGGGCTCGCTCGGGGGTATTCGCGCCTATCCACCGATCGCTCGGTAGTTTGACAAGACGAATGTACCGGGCTGTACGCGAAATCACCAAACCCGGGTTCCGCGGGGGCGGAATGGTTCAACGAGCAACTTGTTCGGACTCATATGAGGTTCTTCTGCTTGCGGATTCGCCGACGCAGATCGACCATCAGCGCGTGCGATCCGCCGTGCCGCACGAAGCGCGGAATGAAGCGGTTGACAAAGGAAACGAATACGAACAGGTTCTCGAACCTCCGCTGGTCGGCGTCGGTCCACTCGACCCGGAGCTGTTCCCGGAAAATCGGGGCCAGGAATCCGATGGTGAGGAACCGGAGCAGGTTCCGGAAAGGCAGCCGCAGGTACCAGTGGATCATGCGAAGATTCAGCAGGCTCTCGAGGTAGCCCCGGACGTAGTCGTCCAGCACGACTTGCTCGCACGCGGTGTTCCAATATTCGTCGAATTCCGCGCGGGTGGCGGGCCACATGTCCTCCGTGACCTGCAAGGTGGTGCCCAGAGTGGAGGACGAGGTGTAGAACGCCTCGGCCTGCTCGTCGTTCATTCTCCCGTGCAACAACTGGTAGGTGTCCTCGAAACCGATGTAAAGGCAGGCGGCGACCCACAGTTGGAGGTTGCGGTCGAAGGCGTTGTACTTCACGGCGGCGCCCGGGGCCGAATGCACCTGCCGGTGCGCCACATTCACCGCTTCGCGATATGCCGCGCGCTCTTCGTCGGTACCGAGGATGGCGACCGCGAGATATTGCGTGGTCGTACGCGCCCGTTTCCACGGGTGCTTCATCAGCGAGCCGGACTCCACCTTGCTTTCGGCCACGCCGTAGCCGACGCCCGGCCGGGCCATCTGCATGACGACGTTGGCCGCGGCGCCGGCGAAGGACCAGAAGTCCAGAGCGTCGGTGAGTTTGATCGGCCGCTTGGTGTACGGCCGATGCGTGACGCTGATACCGATGCGGGTGCGGTCCTTCGTCAGCGACGCACTGTGTTCGCGATCGGGTTGATGAGCGACTGCGGTCATCGGGATGTCCTTCCATCTGCGTTCATACGTCGCGCGACCAGGCGAACCAGTCGCGCCGACGTCAGCCGAACACCGCCGAACACCAGCCCGGCGACGGAGAGCACGACGAGGAACTCGAACACGGTCAACTCCGCTCCCAGCACCCGACCGACGGTCGACGGTCCGGACCCGACCGTGTCGCGCCACCCCGCGGACTCCGAAGCCGGGGCACGCCCGACTCCGGCGCGTTCCCACTTCGGTCGCTCCTCCACGAGAACATCGGCGGGCATCGGACTCTCCTGCGTTCGATGACCTGGACCGGTCACCCGTGTGCTTATGTTACTGACGATTCTACTCGACTCCGAGTTGCCGATGCAATAAAAATAGTAACCAAGGCGATATTTACTGGGCGCATAGAATCATATGTGGTCCTATGTTCTGAGTCTCGCACCGATCGCCAGGCCGTCGGAATGGCCGTGCCAGGTCGCTCATTTCCGCACGCCGGGCGGTTGGCTCGCCGTATCGAACAAGATGACCCGCATCAAGCGCGCCACGGCATCCTGCGGACAGCCGTGCCTGCCGTCGCCGAGGGCCCTGCCGAGGTCGACGACCAGACCGAACGCGGCGTGCACGAGAATTCGCGCTTGCGCTGCGGAGAGATCGGAGCGCACGGCGACCAGCAGCTTGCCCCACTCGGCCACCGACAGACGCTGAATGTTGCGCAACACGACTCGGTCTTCGGCCGGGACGTGCGAGAACTCCGTGTAGTAGACGAATGTCAGTTCCCGCTCGGCGAAGGAGCCCGCGACGTAGAGTTCGATCAATTCTGTCAGCGCCACGGAGGGAGTGGCCGAAGACGCGATGACGGGACCGATGGCGTCCGCCACCTGGTCGGCGGCGCGACGGAAAGCGGCGGTCAACAGGTCGCTTTTGCTGCGGTAGTAGCGGTAGACCGCGGACGCGGCGGCCAGGTCCGCCGCGGCGGCGATGTCCTCGACGCTGACATTCGGATATCCGCGCTCATGGAACAGTTCCACGGCTTTCGCCAGCAACAACTGATGTTTGAAAGGGGTCGGCGGGTCCGTCGACGGCTGCGCGACGGGGGATTCGGCGAAAGTCGGCAACACCGCGTGCACCGCCGTCCAACAGGCGGAGGCCAGCAGGACCGCGAGGGATTTCGTCGGCAGGGCGGCGTGGTGATCACCGATGCTGCTGACGATGCTGAGTATCGCCACCGCACGGACGAATTCGTCTCGCTTGCTCAACCCTGGGCGCACCGCAGCGATCAGCCGGCGAAGCGCGGTGATCGAGGTCGCGAATTGATCGGTGAGGGTCTTGCCATCTTCGTCATCCAGATAGCGGCCTTCCCAGCGCGCCAGAGTCACGGTCGGGCGATTGGTGACGGCCTGGGCGATCAAGGCATCGATGACGTATCGCAATCGAGCCTCGGCGCTCCAGCTCTCGGCCTCGGCGGGAAGTGTCACCGCGTCGACGGTGATCTGGCCCAAGCGGAGCAACTCTTCGCGGAACAGCGAATACTTGCTGGGGTAGTGGCGATACAGCGCCGCGGAGCTGATCCCGACCTTGGCCGCGATCTCCTCCATGCTGACGCCGTGATAGCCGAGGGCCCCGAACGCGGCGGCGGACGTGGCCGCGATCTGCGCCCGCCGGTTGCGCGGGCGCCTGCGCACCACCCGTTCCGAGCCGGGCTCGGCGGATTCTGTTCTCGCGCTTTTCACGGCACCGGCGTCACGGTTGCGCGGGTAATGTCAACGGCGAGTTGACCTTGTTCACCAGCCACCTGTCCCCGACCTTCTCCAAGCGCATCACCATCGACAATTGCCCCGGCGCGGGCTTGCCCTTGGTGCCGAGACTGGTGATGGTCTGGCCGATGACCACGATCGCTTCGGCGGAGTGTTCGTCACCGGCGCGAATCGCGCACTGCACGTCGCGCGTGGCCGAAGTGACCTGGCCTTCGCCGAGCACCGTACGCAGCTCCGTGCTGGTGGACTCGAACTGTTTCTTCCAGTCGCCGGTGGCGCCGTCGCTGACGGCGGCGAAGTAGGCGTCGAGATTCTTCGAGTCGTAGTTCGCCAGGACGGGCGCGTACCGGCAGGCCGCGGCGCGTGCGTCTTCCTGTGCCGCCAGCAGATTCTTGCTGTTGTGATCCTGGACGTACCAGTAACCGGCCGACGCCACCGACACACCCACGAGGATCGCGGCCGCCGAACGCAGGGCGATCGGACCGGGACGGCGGATCGGCAGACCGCGCAGCCGGCGCCACCGATCACCGGATTTCGCTGTGCCGGTTCCGGCGGGATTCGCGTCCGGCGCAGTCGTGCCCGCGGAGTCGGTGCGCACGGACTCGGCGTCCTTCTCATCCGCTTGCGTTGCGCGCGAGCCGGTTTCGGCGGGCGGATCGACGTCTTCATTCTTCATCGGAAATCTCCTAGTTGCCGGGGACCGGGCGGGACAGTTCGTCGCCACGGACACCGGGCGGCCGGGCGGCCCCGTTGTCCGGAATGCCGGGACGCGGCGCGTTCGCCGAACCACGCACCTGCAGGGCGGGATCGTTGGTGACGCAGTAGTTGTAGAGCCGGACTCGGGTGTCGGTCATCTTGTCCGTGGGCACCACCGGGATGGTGTCGTATTCGCATGTGGGGCGCGGCCAGATGTCGACCAGGGTGTAGAAGGCGTTGTCGTGGGCGGGTATGCCCAGCGCCTCCGAGCCGACCCGCAGCGCGGGGAACAGTGCCGCGATCGCCGGGGCGCGCAGCTTGGCCGCCTTGGTGATCGCGACGAAGTTCGTCACCAGGTTCGTGATGGGATCCTGGGTGCGGGACACGAAGCCGCCGAGCGTGCTGAGCTGGGCGGGCCCTTCGTCCAGGAGGTGACGTACTTCCAGATCCGCCGCGGTCAGCTGCTCGAACAGCACGCCGCCCGTGCGCGTGAGTGTCGCGAGGTCCGGTTGCGCATGCGAGGTCGTCTCCGCGATCACTTCGAGGTTTTCGATCAGCTGACGTGTCTGCGGCAGCAGGTCGGTCAGCCCGGCCATGGCGCGACTGATGCCCGACACCATGTTGCGCAACTGGTCGGGGCCTCCGGCCAGCGCCTTGTCGAGTTCGTCGACGATCACGTTCAACCGGTCCGGGTTCAATCCCCCGATGAAGCCGCTGAGATCGGTCAGCACCGACTGCACGCTCACCGGCACGGTCGTCTGGGAGCGTTCCACCAGCGCGCCGTCGGTGAGGTAGGGGCCGGTGTCGGAATCCGGGCGGAAGTCCAGGTACTGCTCGCCCGCCGCCGACAACCGGCCGACGGCGACCGTGCCGCCCACGGGAATCTCGGCAGCGGAGTCGATCTCGGCCACGGCCGCGACGCCGCTGCCCGCGACTTTCACCTCGCGGACCTTGCCGACCCTGGTGCCGCGGAAGGTGACGTCGTTGCCCGCCGACAAGCCACCGGACGACTGCAACTCCACAGTCACCGTGTAGTCGTCGCGTAGCGGATCGAACCGCAGGACTTCGGCGCCGAGATAGGCCGCGCCGAGGATCAGCACCACGATCAATCCGAAGTTCGCCACCGCGACACGGCGGCGGACCAGCCATCGCCACAAGGGGGGATTCATCGCTCTCCTCCTTGCTGGGGCTGCTGAGGTTGCTGTGGCGGACTGGTGACCCGGCCGATCACCTTCTCGATCACCTGCGCCAAGCTGCCGATGAACGCGGGCACGTCGCCGATCTCGGGCAGCCTGCTGCCGCTGGGATCGGTCAAGGCCCCGACGCTGAGGTAGGACACCGTCGCGGCGACGGCCAGGGCGGGCCCGTCGAGGCTCGCCATCAGCGAGGGATAGATGGTGTGCAGGCCGTTCAACGTTCCGTCCAGGTCGTCGCCCATCTGGGTGAAACCCGCCATCAACCGCTGGATGCTGTCGAACAAGCTGACCGCCTGCGGGCCGGTCGTCTCGGTGAAATCGCCGAGCGCGGTCATCGTGGTCGAGACTTTGTCGAGCAGGTCCACGATGGACTGGTTGTTCTCCGCGAGCAGAGCCAGCAGCCCGGGGAAGGTATCCGCGGCGTCGCCCAACTCGGCCTTCCGCCTGGCCAATTCACCGGTGAGCACGTTGAGGCCGGTCAGGACGCTGTCGATGTCGCCGGTGCGCTGATTCAGCGCGGCGATGACACCGGTCAGTTCGCTGAGCAGGTGCGCGAGTTGTGGCGCGCGGCCCGCGAACATCGAATCCATCTCGGAGGTGATCTTCGCGGCCTGGTTGATGCCGCCGCCGTTGATCAACATCGAGACCGACATCATCAGCTGCTCGACGGACGCGGCCGCCGACGTGTGCTCGGTTCCGATGACGTCACCGGCGCGCAGATTCTCGCCGCCGGATGCGGCCGCGGGCAACGTCATCGCGACGAAGATGTCGCCGAGCGGCGTCGCCTGACGCAACTCCGCGGTGGTACCGCGTGGCAGCTGGATGTCCTCCCTGATCAGCATTTCCACCTCCGCGATGAAGTTGGTCGTGCTGATCGCGGTGACGACGCCGATATCGGTGCCACCGATCTTCACGTGCGCGTGATCGGGCAGATTGAGCGCGTCACGGAAGGCCGCGCGAATGGTGTAGCCGGGGGCTCCGATACCCGGTTTGGGCATCGGCAGATTCGCCACCGTCACGCCGCAGCCGGTCGCGGTGCCCATGACCACGACCAACGCCGCCGCCACCGCGGTGCGTCGAAGCGGGTTCGTTCCGGTCATTTCGAAATCCCCAGTAGTGCCGCGGTGAGGCCGAAGTCGGGCCCGAAGTCCTGGATCTTCCCGGTGCGGCAGCCATCCAGGCGCATCTGGACGCGTTCGCAGAACTGGGACACGACCTCGTTGTCGAGCAGGACCTTGTCGGTCAGCGCGTGCAGGCGCAGCGCTTGGTGCTCCCGGCTGACCGCGTTGGACAAGTTCTCGAACAGCAACGGCCCGACGTCGACGATCTCGGTGAGGCCGCGGGCGTTGGCCCGCATCTGTTCGGTGATGGTCGTGAATCGCTCCAGCGCACCGGCGAGCTGATCGGAGTTCTCGCCGACCAGCGTGGCGGTGTTGGCGACGAACTGGTCCAACTGCCGCAGCACCGCCTGCAGACCGGGCGCCTGGTCGCCCATCAGCTGCACCAGTTCGGTGAGGCGGCCGCTGAAATCACGTACCGTCTGGTCGTTCTGGGCGATGATCTGCGTGATCTCGTTGAGTTTGATGATCGTGTTCGAGATCTGGTCCTTGTTGGCGAAGGTCACCTCGAACGCCGAGGACAGCGCGTCCAGGGTCGCGCGCAGTCTGTCGCCGTTGCCGTCCAAGAGCGGGAACAGGACACGGCTGGCCATCGGACCGTTCCGGTCGTCGCCTTTGAGCGCGGCGCCGAGTTGGTCGAAATTCTGCAGGATGCGGTCGAGTTCGACCGGTGTGCGCGTCCTGGCCAGCGGGATGTGCGTCCCGTCGGTGAGCAGCGGCCCGTCCCCGCTGTACGCGGGGGCGAGTTCGACATGCCGATTGGTGATCAGCTGCGGCGACACCAAGGCGGCGATGGCATCGGCCGGGACCTTGGTTCCCTGTTCCAGGCTCATGGTGACCTGGACGTAGCTGCCCTTGGCCTCCACGGTGTCGACCCGGCCGACCGGAACGCCCAGCACCGCGACCTCGTTGCCCGCGTACAGCCCGGCGACGTTCTCGAAATCGGCGCTGATGCGGATACGCTCGCCGAGGTACTGCCGCGGCAGCGCGGTCAGGCTGTCCGGTACGAGCGCGCAACTCGCGGTGACCAGCGCGGCCACGATCAGCACGCCGAGCTGCGCGAATCGTCGTGTTCTCATCAATTGCACCCCTGTACGGCTCGAGCGAAGCACAGCCAGTTGTCCGGGAAGAACCACGGCGCCCAGACGTCGCCGTACGGACCGTTGCCGACGGCGTTGTTGAACTGCCGCAGAGCGATCGGCATGTTCTCGTAGAGCCGGTCCAGATTGTCGCGGTTCTTGACCAATCCCTCGGACATGGTGTTCAGGTCGTGGATCAGCGGCCCGAGCTGGCCGTTGTTCTCCAGACCCATCTCCTGGAGCAATCTCGACAGGGCCGCGACGTTGTCGAGCAACTGTTTCAACAGCTCCTGTCGCTGCTGAACGGCGTTGCCGATCGCCTCGCCGCGGGTCAGCAGCAACAGCACGCTGTTCTGGTTGTCCGAGACCAGCTGAGACACCTCATCCATGCTCTTCAGCAGCGAGTCCACTTCGTCGCGGCGATCGGTCACGACCTTGGCGAGCGCGCCGATGCTGTCGAGCGCCTGGACCGCCAGCTGCGGGGAATCCCCCATCTGCTGGTCGACCAGGTCGAGCGCCTGGCGTAGCTTCTGCGGGTCGAGGCGTTCGATGCGTTCGAAGGAGTTCTTGTACTTCGGGTCCTGGATGACCTTGCTCAGGTTGTACGGCACCGACGTGTTCTCGATGCGGATGCGATTGCCCGGCAGTCCCTTTCCGTCTCCTGGCACCAGGTCCACGTGCAGGCGGCCGAGAATCGTCGACATCTTGATCGCCGCACGCGCGTCGGGGCCGAGACGGAGATCGCGACGCACTTTGAGATCGACCACGACCTTGGTGCCTTCGAGCCGGACCGCGCGCACCGCACCCACTTCGATTCCCGACACGTCCACCGTCGCGCCGGGACGCAAACCTGCGGCCTGGGCGAATTCGGCGTGAATCGTCTTGTCGCCCAACCGGGCCTGGGTCAGGACACTGGAGCCGATCAACAGAGCGGCCACCGTCGCGGCGGCGACCAGGCCGAGTCGCAGATACCGGTTCCGCAGGAATCCCGGCCACGGAATGCGCTTGCTCATCGGCACACCTCCGAATGCGAGTTGCCGCCCACCTGGGAGAACAGTCCAGGAGGCAACAGCACGCCCCACAACGACACGTCGAGGCTGCACAAATACGCGTTGCCGTAGGCGCCGTTGCTGGTGAAGCGCGCGACGCCGTTGAGTACGGCGGGCAGTTCGACCGCAGCCCGGTCCAAGGAAGCGCCGTTGAGCAGCAGCAACGCCACACCTGTGGTGGCATCGTTCTGCGCCTTCGACAAACCTGGCTTGACCTGCATGATCAGCTGGGTCAGCGAGTCGGTCGTGTGCGCGACGCGGTCCACCGACTGCTTCAGACTCTCGCCTTGCGAGTAGAGCGCCTCGACCAGCGCCCTGGCCTGGGTGAGCAGCGTCTCCAGCTCGCCGCTGCGATTGGCCAGGCCGCCGATCACGGAGCTCAGGTTGCTCAGGACCTCCCCCAGGATCTTGTCCCGCTGCCCGAAAGTGCCCGCCAGATCCGCGGCTTGGGTGATCAGGCTGCTGAGCGACACCTGGTTGCCTTGCAGGGCCTGGATCAGCGTCTCGGACAGGGAATTGACCTGATCGGGTTGCAGCACGCTGAACAACGGCTCGAAGCCGGACAACAACGCGGACACGTCGAACGACGGTTCGGTTCGCTCCAGCGGAATCCGCGCGCCCGCCGCGACGACGGCGCCGGCTTCCTTGCCCGGCGCCAGGGCTATATAGCGCTGACCGATCAGATTCTGGTAGCGCACCAGTGCCTTCGTCGTGGTGGTGAGATGCTGGCGCGCATCGATCCGGAACTCCACCTCGGCGCGGTAGCCGTCGGTGAAGTCGATCTTGTCCACGCGACCGACCCGCACGCCTGCCATGCGTACGTCGTCCCCGACGCGCAGGCCGAGCACGTCGGAGAAGACCGCCGAGTAGCGCTGGGTATCCCCGGTGACCGATCGCTGCAACGTGGACCAGATGGTGACGGTGAGCGCGATCGCCAGCACCGCGAACAAGCTGAATCCCGCCAGCGCCTTGCCTGATCTCATCGGCGCGCCCCTCCCTCGTCGGCGGCGGTCACGGTGACCGATCCGCCCGCCAGCACCGGAGTCAGCAGCAGGTACTGGGCCACGGTCGGCCGCGCTCCCACGATCGCCGCCACGGCGTCGGAACCGCGCAGCGCGATGGGCCGCGCCTCGGGGCCCGGACTCTGCGGGCCGGGCTCGCCGGGTGCCACGGCGCTCGGCGAAAGGCCGGGGACGGACGGCAGACCCGGGATGAACGGGAGACCGGGAATCGCAGGCAGGGCCGGCAGCACCAGCCCCATCGCGCCCAGCGGCGCGGGCGCGACCGGCACGGGTGCGGGCCCCGCCGCGTCGAGCCACTTCGGCATCAGCTGCGGCGGGTAGTTCTGCTCCGGCGCCACCTCGGGCACCGTGGCGCCTCCGCAGCGGGGACCGTACTGGTCGCCGTAGTGCGGGCAGTCCTTCGCCGTGTACTGCTGGAACGGCGTGAACGAGACATCCATCTTCCACACCATCTGTTTGGACGGACCGAAGTGGAACGTGGTCGCCAGCCGTCGCAGGGCCACGTTCAGATTCGCGGCCGTGTACGGGATGGCCTCGGGATCCTTGGCCAACCCGCCGAACAGATCGTCCAGACCGGACACGAGGAACTTGCCCGCGTCGGGGTTGCGGGCGAACAGTGCGTTGACCGAGTCGACCGTCGCGTTACCGGTGGCCAGCAAGTCGATGAGCTTCGACCGTCGTTCGGCCAGCGTGCGGGCGGTGGTCACCGACTCCGACAGCACCCCGACCAGTTCGGGAGCCGACTGGCTCAACGCGATCGATGCCCGCCCGAGATCGCCGAGGAGCGCGTCGATGCCGGGCGTCGCCCGAATTTCGGTCAGCCAGTTGTCCAGGCGCTCCACCGTCGAGCCGGGCGCACGCGCCGCGGGATCCAGGGCGGCCGCGAGAGTGGCCAGCACCCGGCCCAATTTCTCCGGTTGGATGTTCTCGAGCACGTTCCGCAGCACATTCAACGTCGTCTGCAACGCCACCGTCTCGCTGCTGGTGTCCTCCGCGATGGTGGCGCCTGCGCGCAGCGTTTCCGGTTCAGGGCCGTTGTCGACGAATTCGATCGCCGTGACGCCGAACAGGTTGTTCGGGATCACCCTGGCCGTCACGTTCACCGGAATGGTCGAGGCGACACCCGGTTTCAGATCCACGCGCGCCTGCTGCCGGGCGCCGCGGGCTACCACGTCCACCGCGGCCACCCGGCCGACGACCATGCCGCGGAATTTGACGTCCGCCCGCCCGGGCAAGCCGTCGCCGGTGCTGGTGAGCTCCACGGTCACCGGGACCTTGTCCTCGAAGTAGCCGGTGTAGCGCAGCGCGAGCAGGTACAGCAGGACCGCGACCGTCGTCAGCACCGCCAACCCGGCGAGGGTGAGCTGTCTCGCGGTCGGTCCGCGACCACTGGGGTCAAGAATCATCGTCGGCCTTACCCCGAGATCCGGAATCCGGGATCGATGCCCCAGATCGTCAGCGTGAGAAAGAGATTCGCGAACACCATCACGACGATCACCATCTTGATGGCGCGCCCGGCCGCGACCCCGACGCCTTCCGGGCCACCGGTGGCGACGTAGCCGTGGTAACACTGGATGAACGTCGAAAGCAGCACGAACACCACTACTTTGAGCAGCGAGAAGAAGACGTCCGGGCCGATCAGGAACTGGAAGAAGTAGTGATCGTAAGTGCCCGCCGCCGTGCCGCCCAAGAACAGCACCGTGATCTTGGTGGCCAGGTAGGCGGTGGCGAGACCGATGCTGTAGAGCGGGATGATGGTCAGGGTCGCGGCGATCATGCGGGTGCTGATCAGATACGGCAGCGGGCGGATGGCGATGGATTCCAGCGCGTCGATCTCCTCGGAGATGCGCATCGAGCCCAGTTGAGCGGTGAACCGGCATCCCGCCTGGATGGCGAAAGCCAAGGTCGCCAGGATCGGCGCGAGTTCGCGAGTGGTCGCGAATCCGGAGATCGCTCCGGTGAGCGGAGACATCGTCAGCAGATTCAGAGCCGTGAACGACTCCATGCCGACGATGATGCCGCCGAACGCGCACAGGATGACGACCACACCGATCGTGCCGCCGCCCACGATGAGCGAGCCGTTGCCCCAGCCGACATCGGCCGTCAGCCGGGCCACCTCACGGCGATAGTGCTTCAGGACGAACGGGATGGCGATCAGCGCCTGGAAGAACGTGATGGCCTGATGCCCCACGCGCTGATTGGCGTGCACAGGCGCCAGCGCGACTTTCCCGGCGGCATGCAGGGGCCGCAGTGCCGGAGGTGTGTAGCTGCTCGCCATGCTCACACCACCTTCGCCGGGAAGAGCGTGTTGTACAGCTGAGTGAGAATGATGTTGGTTGCGAACAACATCAGCGCCGAGCTGACCACCGCCGAATTCACCGCGTTGGCGACACCGCCAGGGCCGCCGTGCGCGTGCAAGCCGATATCACAGGCGATGACCGCGGTCAGCACCCCGAAGATCGCGGCCTTGACCAAGGCGATGATCAGATCGTTCGCCACCGCGAAGGACGCGAACGAGCTGATGAACGAGCCCGGCGTACCGGATTGGGCGTACACGTTGAACATGTACGCGGTGGCGAATCCGACGAACACGACGAATCCGCAGAGCAGGACGCTCACCAGCACCGCCGCCGCGAGCCGGGGCGCGACCAGGCGGCGTACCGGATCGACGCCCATCACCATCATCGCGTCGATCTCTTCCCGGATGGTTCGCGATCCCAGATCGGCACAGATCGCCGAACCGACCGCACCGGCGACCATCAACGCCGACACCAGCGGAGCGCCCTGGCGGATGATGCCCAATCCGGCGACCGCGCCGATGAATGTCGTTGCGCCGACTTGATTCACGAGCGCGCCGACCTGGATGGATACCACGACGGCGATCGGGATGGCAACGAATACCGTCGGCGCCGCCGACACGTTGGCCATGAAGGCGCACTGCTTGATGAATTCCCGGTACGGGAATCGTGCCCGCACCAGTGAGACGAACAGCTGGACGAAGGCTTCACGGCCCAGAGTGACCTGCCTGCCCAGTGTTTCCAGCGACCGCTGGGGGTGGCGCCGCCACAAACCCGAAGCGCTGTCGATCATCTTCCCGAGCTCGCCCGGTTCCAGTGGCGGTTGCTTGTCGGCTGGCGTTCGCAGCGAGGCAGTCACCGGTAGCCGTTCCTTTCCGATTTCTCGTCCACCGCGCCGGCGGCCGCCCCTTCGATGGCGCGGAGCGGGTGAAGTGTTGCACACCTCACAGACGTCAGACAAGTTACAAGTGATTCACTATTCCAGGCATCGTCATCCGCCGAAGCGCACGGTCCATGTCAAGGACCTCGGCAGATACCGCCCTTTTATCCTGCGCATACGTGCGACCACTGCACATAGATGACCACTTCGGAAAGCGACTCCCGATGGTAAGTAATCCTCTATTCTGCACTCGGACGACCAGAGCCGAGTCGGCGAAGCCGCTAGGCGAGGGCCTCCAGCCAACGTTGCAGCAGCACCACGAGTGCGACGAGCACCGCGCAGCCGGCCAGGAAGAGACCGAGTACGGCCACCCACAGCCCGAAGCGGAGCACGGGATTGACCTTCATCTGCCCACCGAGGATCTTGACCACGATCACGAGAACGTCGATGAGCCACACCATAGCCATCATCAGGTCATGCACACATTCGAGAAGGTCAGCACGGGCCAGCACACGATCGATCCCAGGAACGACATCAGCAGATCGATGCCGTGCATATCGCGCAGATGACCGGTGTGCGTGAGCGTCCAGATCACCCCGGCCAGGCCGTAGGGAACGCCAATGATGATGAGAGTGCCGAGGAACTCGGAGACCTTCATCTCGTAACCGAGTATTCGGTCCAGCTTCTTGAGCATGCGTCGATGCATCCTTTCGATTCGATCCACGCCGCCGCACACGCATCGGACACCACCGGAAGAGGCGTCCGGCCGCACGCGCCAGTCAACGAGATCCGCGCCGTATGTTAGTCGATATTCTTCCATCTACGGAAGGGGTATCGAGAGATGCGGACCGGCAACTTGGATACAAGCAGGTAATAGCTCCATATGAGCAGCCTGTCGCCCGGATCATGTTGATGGACATTCTTCTAGATGTGCAACACTGCGCCCGCACCACATGCGCCACGACACGCACGTCTACGTTGGCGGCGTTCGGTTTCGACACGGCGCACATGTCGTCGATTGCGTCGACCACCGGCGCGAGCGCCTCGCCATCTGCGCCCCGCACCCCGCCACGTAAGGCCGAGGCGAGAACGGACTCCGTCGCACGGGCTTGACCTTGCCCCCGGGGCAAGGTTGGACGGTGGTCGGCATGAACAACAACGCACTGCACACCGCCGAAGCCCGGATTCGCGAGCAGATCGCCGCCTACTGCATGTCCAACGAAGTCCCCGGATTCGTCGCGGGCGTCTACCGTGCGGGCGAGCAGATCGTCGTCGCCCACGGCATCGCGAACGTCGCCACCGGGGCGCCGATGCGCGCGGACACCGGGTTCCTCTTCGGCTCGGTGACCAAGGTGCTGACCACCACGCTGGTCCTCCAACAGGTCGAGCGCGGGCTGCTCGATCTGGACGCGCCGGTGGTGCGGTACCTGCCCGAGTTCGCCCTGACCGCGCCGGGCGCCGCGGAGAAGATCCTGGTTCGCCACCTCATTTCGCATACCAACGGCATCGATGCGGACTTGTTCTTCCCCGATGCGAAAGGGCGCGACTCCCTGAAAACTTATGTCGAGGGTCTCGCGCGCAATTGCGGTGTCCTGTTCGAGCCCGGCGAGCAGCTCAGCTACTCCAACGGCGGCATGATCGTCGCGGGCCGCCTGCTGGAGGTGGTGACCGGTCTGTCCTTCCCCGACCTGCTCGAGCGCGATGTCTACGCACCTGTCGGCATGACCGACTCCAGCACGTCGGCCGAACGGGCGATCCTGCGCAGCACCGCCATCGGGCACTTCCCGGACCCCGAGACCATGGCGGCCGAGCCCACCGGAATGTTCACACTGCCCGACACCTGGGGACCGGCGGGCGGCACGCCGATCGGCACCGTCGCCGACCTGCTCGCCTTCGGACGCACCCATCTCGCGGGCGGTGTGTCCCCCTCCGGAACGCGCGTCCTCTCGGCCGGGTCGACCGCACTGATGCAACAGGTCTCGCACGACATGGCCACCCCGAACGTCCCCCCGATGGGCCTGGGTTGGGTGCGGTATCCGTTCGGCGACACGATCGTCCTCGCGATGTCGGGCGCGTCACCCGGCGGCGTGTCCATCCTGTGCGTCGTGCCCGAGCACGACCTCGTGTTCACCGCCTTCGGCAACACCCCGGGGGCGATCATGCTGCACGACCAGATCCTGCGCTGGCTGCTGAGCGAACACCTCGGCGTTCGGATCCCCACCCTGATCAACGAATCGGCGCAGGACATCGATCTCACACCCTACGTGGGCACCTACCGTTCCGATCAGCTGCGCGTCGAGGTCGGCGTCGTCGACGGCCAACTCGAGGAGCGCGTGACCTACGAACCGGCGGACGCATCGCAGGAGCGGATCTTCACCGAGTTCGCCGGGGGCACGACCGCCGCCCCTCCGCAGCGGTACGTGCCGATCCGGCCCGGCCTTTTCGCGCCCGCCGGATACCCGTTCGAGACGTTCGACGGATACCTGCGACTGCTGCTCGTCTCCTTCCACGACATCCGTGACGGCCGAGCGCGTTTCCGCAACGGCGGCGGCCGACTTACCCGGCGGGCCTGACCGCTGTCGGAGCCATCCGCCACGGCGAGCGAGATCTCCGCCGTCCGAGGTGATGCGTGCGTGAACCGACGCGTTCGCCATTAGGCTGACGCCGTCGAAGGTGACCGAACGGCCGATCGCGGTGTGGCGAGGCCGTCCTCAACGGTCGGGCGCGGAAAAGCGAGGTATGCGCTATGCGGGACAGTCGGTGGCGGCGGGTGGTCGCATCCGTCGTGTGCGGAGTCGGAGTGCTGGCGGGATCGTCGGTCGGCGCGGTGGCGGACCCGGCCGGTGACACCGGTGTCGTGTGGTTGTGCAGGCCGGATCGAGCGGACGACCCCTGCCGAGGCAGCTCGGCGACCACGGTGCGGCACGCGGGGCAACCCGATGTGCGGGAGGACCCTACGCCTGCTGAGGATTCCGGGGTGGACTGCTTCTATGTGTATCCGACGGTGTCGTTGGAGCCCACGCCCAACTCCGACACTGCGGTGACCCGAGAGGTGCGGGCGGTGGCCGAACAGCAGGCCGCCCGATTCTCCCAGGTCTGTCAGGTCTTCGCGCCGGTGTACCGGCAGCGGACCCTCACCGCGCTGGCGCGGGAACGGGCGTACTCCCCCGACGAGCGCGCCGAGATGGCGCGGATCGCGTACGAGGACGTCCTGCGCGCGTGGCGGCAGTTCCTCGCGGAGCGCGAAAGCGGAAGGCCGATCGTCCTTCTCGGGCATTCGCAGGGTGCGCGCATGCTGCGCCAACTGATCCGGGAGGAGATCGACCCGCAGCAGGCGGTGCGCGAGCGGATCCTGTCGGCGATCCTGCTGGGTGGCAATGTGGTGGTGCCGAAGAACGGTGACGTCGGCGGCGACTTCCAGCACCTTCCGCTGTGCCGCGGCGAACAGCAGACACGGTGCGTCCTGGCCTGGCAGACCTTCGGCGCGACCCCGCCCCCGGACAGCCGATTCGGCCGCAACCCGACGACCCCTGAGCCGCTGCCGCGTCCGTACGGCCCGGACTACGAGGTCGCCTGCACCAATCCGACTTCGTTGAGCGGCAACGAGTCCCGCACCGCGGCCACCGTGCTCCGCACCGGTCCCGTGCCCAGCCCACTCGCCGCCGAACTGGCGCTGCGCCACGGGCCGTCCGCCGTCGCCGCGCCGACTCCGTGGCTGGTCCCCGCCGAGAAGTATCGGCTCCAATGCGTCCGGGACGGCGACGCGACGGCGCTACTGGCGACGCCGGAACCCGGCAGCGCCGAGCTGTACGCCGTCCCGGACGCGACCTGGGGCCTGCACCTCGCGGACGTGGAGATCGCACTGGGCGATCTGGTCCGCATCGTCGCCTCCCAGATCAGCGCCGACCGCGCGGCGCACCGCTGAACGCCGGAGTCCGCGAAGCGGCCCATCTCTCCGAACCGGCCCGACCCGGTTCGGCACCCGAGACCGCGCGGCGATGCCCGACCGCGCGGCGAATCGGCCACAGGCGCGGCTATTCGGGGACGGTCGCTATCGCATCGATCTCCACCAGCGCGCCGGGGCGAGCGTGTCCCGCGGTGGAGACGACCGTGATGGCGGTGCGGTGGTCGCCCCACACTTTTCGCGCCGCCGCGTATCCCGCCTGTGCGTCGGCCCCGGCGACAAGGTAGATCGTGAGTTTGACGACGTGTTCGGGACCGGTATTCGCAGACGCCAGCACGGTCAGTACGTTGCGCATGGCCTGGATGGTCTGCGCTTCCAAGCCGTCCAGCAGTTCTCCCGTGCCGTCGGTGCCGAGCTGACCGCCGACATAGACCGTCTGGGCAGCGGGCGCGATCACGCCCTGTGTGAAGGCCGGGTTGTGATGCAGTTCTTCGGGGTCGAGGTGGGTCGTCTTCGTGATCATGGGTTTCCTGACAGCCTCGGAGTGTGTATAGAGGTCGCGGATCAGGCAGACCTCGGACAGGTGGTGGATCAGCTCACGGTGGATGTGCAGCACCAGATCGGCCATGGGCGCCTCGGGGAAAGGCTCGTTCGGGCCGATCGGGACCCGGAGTCCGGCGTCGCCGAGACCACGCACTCCGGTCAGCCAGATGTCGAGCTGGGCTTCGAGCTGGTCGAGCGCCGTGGCCGCGTCGCCCGCGTATTCCCATGTCTCGTACGCGGCCGCCGGCGCGCCGAAATGGGTCGCGTTGCGCGCGGCGAGCACGCCGACGATGACGTGACCGAGCCGCCAGGCGATCGTGGTGAACGGCGCGGGGACCGGATTCGGGAAGGCGTAGTCGATCGTGAAGTCCCCGGCCCCCGCCTGCACGGGCGCCGTCGAACTGCCGCGCGGTCGCACGCTCCAGGCGTCCGGTACCGGAGACCAGAAGTACTCGTCGTCGGTGAGACCGTGGAGCCGGTCGCGTAGCTGATCGTTCCAGTGGGCTTCCCACTGCTCGCGCAGTGTCCTGTTCCAGTCGAGTGCGTCTGCGTTCATGCCGCCCACCCTGGCACCCCTAGCGGACAGAATCGGTCCGCTATTTCTGGCAGGCTGAGCGACATGGAAGCGGCGAGCGGTACCGAGCGGGGCACGACCGAGCGGGTGCTGACCCTGCTCGGACTGCTGCAGCAACGCCAGGTCTGGACCGCGCGCGAGCTCGCGGAGCGGCTGGGCGTCACGCCGCGCACGGTACGGCGCGATGTCGAGCGCCTGCGCACGCTCGGCTATCCGGTGCACGCCTGTCACGGCGTCGGCGGCGGCTATCAGCTCGGCCGGGGACAGGAGCTGCCGCCGCTGCTGCTCGACGACGAGGAAGCGATCGTCACCGCGGTCTCGCTCCTCGGCGGCGCGGGCGCCGCGGTCGCGGGCGCCGGGGATGTCGCGCTCCGGGCGCTGGCGAAACTCGACCGGGTGCTGCCCACCCGTTTGCGGCACGAAGTGCAGGCACTCTCCGGCTCGGTGGAGTCCTTCGGCGGAGGTCACCCGCCGGTCGACCCCGACGTGCTGATGACGCTGGCCAGAGCCTGCCGCGACGAGGTCGAGGCCGGTTTCGACTATCCCGCCGGAGACCGGGTGCGCCGGCGGCGGGTCGAGCCCTACCGCTTGGTCGCCTCCGACCGGCGCTGGTACCTGCTGGCCTTCGACCTCGATCGTGCGGACTGGCGCAGCTTCCGTGTCGACCGGATGACCGAGGTGGCCGCGCGGACGTGGCGCTTCCGACCACGCGCGGCGCCCGAGGCGGCGGCCTACGTACAGGAAGGCGTGGCGAACCGGGTCTACCCACTGCGGGCCCGATTCCTCGTGCACGCCTCCGCCGACACGGTGCGCGCGCAGATTCCGGCGTCGGCGGCCGTCGTACGGCCGTGCGGCAGCGGGCGCTGCGAGGTCCGCAGCGGAGCCGACCACAGCCTGGACTTCGTGCTCATGCATGTGCTGTTGCTGGGGCACGACTTCGAGATACTCGACCCGCCCGAGCTCGCGCACCGCGCCCGCGCGCTGGCCGAGAAACTGCTGTCGGCTGGGGTGACGGCCGCACCGACGCACCGCATCGCGGATTCGTGAGCCCGTCGCGGCCCACGAGCGTCGCGAGCCTCGGATGTAGCGGTTCGCGCCCTCGCGTCCACGGCATGGACACCCGCGCATCGCTCATGTGCGTCCTACTGCCGAGCGACTACAACCGGCTCGGTACCGGAGCCGGTCGGTGTCCCGGCCTGCGCGGTTCCACCGCCCGATTCGCCGCACGTGGGCGACGCCGACCGCGGTCTGTAGGTCAGACAGGCTGCCGATGCTCCGTCCACTGCCAGGAAGACCACTATGCGCGCGGTGTCGAGCAGGCCCGTTTCCCGCGCATGGAGGTAGGCGTGTACCGGCCCCGCGGTGTAGGGATCTCCGATCGAGGCGTCGAAACCGACGACCGACCGCGACGGAATGGCGAGCGCGCCGGCCAAGCGGACGCGGAAGTCGGCGGCCTGGTCGGGCGCCAGCAGCAGCGCGTGTCCTTCGGCGAAGTGGCGGCCGTCGAGCCCTTCGGAGTCCAGACAGGCACGCACCACCTCGGCCGCCGAATCCACCCGGTCCTCCGCACCGGTACGAACGCGGATCGCGCTGCGACCGTCGGCGCCGACATCGTTCAGCGGCACCCAGGCGATGGGGCCGACCGGGCCGGTGGTGTCGCGCGTGTGCAGCCGCCCGAATCCTCCTGTGGCAGGCGAGGTTCCGAGCAACAGGGCGGCGCCGCTGGCGCTGTAGGGGAAATCGGCGACGTGGCGCTCGGTCGAGGGGTGGGTGTCGCCCGCGACGACCAACGCGTACCGAACCGTGCCGGTGGCGAGGAAGGTGTCGGCGGTCGCGATGGCGTGCAGCAGGCCGCAGGCCCCGTGCATCAGGTCGAAGGACAGAACCGGGACGCGCCCGGCCGCATACATGAGCCCGAGGCCGATCCGCTTCTGGATGAGGGCCGACACGGCCGGCTCGGAGATATTGCTGTCCCGGAAGACGCCCCCGTTGATCAGCATCCCGATCTCGTGCAGGCCGACCTCCGAGCGCTCGACGCAGGCCAGTGCCGCGCGAGTGGCCAGTTCGAGGTAGCTGCCGGTGTCGAGGTCGCGGTTCGTCGCGGCCGAGACGATCGTCGTCGCCATGCTCATGCCGCCAAACGCGAGATGGTCGCGGCGAGATACCCGGAGACGATGCCCGATGCCGCGGGGATCATCAGAATCTTGGATCCCTTCGGAACCCTCTGTTGTGCGAGATGCTCGTGCAGGACCAGGAAGTGAGAGGTCGAAGCGGTATTGCCGTAGTCGTGCAGCACGTTGAGGGCCTGCGGCATCGGCGTGCCGAAATGCCGTTCGGTCAGATCCGAGATGTACTCGATGGCCGGCGCGCTGAATTGATGATGGATCCAGTAGTCGTATTTCTCGCTCTCCCAGGTGCGTCCGGTCTCGGCGAGGAAGTCGGCCATACGGTCGATGCCCTGCCGATACCGGGCTTCGTTCTGCATGGCGCGGTTGTCGGTGTACATCGCGATGCCGCCGGTGCGGTCGCTGGGCATTCCGATGCAGTGCTCGGCGCCGTCGGCCGCGGTCATCAGCTCGACATAGTGCAGTTCGTCCTCGTCGTCGCCCCGGTCGTCGAGCACAACCGCGACCGCGGCGTCACCGACCGTCAACGCCGCGAATTGCGGGTCGTAGGGGCGGCTGATCTCGCGCAGCGCCGTCTCGGCGATCGGCGTGATCTGCTCGCCGCTGACCACCAGGCCGTTGCGCACCGCACCGGCCTTGATCATGCGATCGAGCACCATCACTCCGGTGATCATCCCGGCGCAGGCATTGGAGACATCGAAGTGCCGAGCCGCGTTCGCGCCGATCGCATTGCCGAGCATGAGCGCGAAAGAAGGTGCGTAGCAGAAGATTCCCGCGCCGCGAGTACGCGTGATGGAGGCCGAGATGACGACGTCCAATTCGTCGGCCCGATACCCGGAATGCCACAGACAGTCCTCGATCGCGTGCAACGCCAGCTCGAAGGACGATTCGTACCGGTCCGGATCCGAGTCGTAGACACGACGATTCTTGATCCCGGTGATGCGCTCCAGGTCCAGCGACCGCGGCACGGCCAGCTCGGCGATCAGATCCTCGGTGGAGCGGACAGTCGTCGGCGTGTACGCGCCGATCGACTCGAAACGAGTACGGATCATGCTCCCCTGCCTTCCGCTTCAGTCGGCGTCGATTGTCGTGTTGCTCAGCGATAACGGTGTCGCTGGTCGTGTGCGCCTACCCGGTGAGTCCGACCAGAGCGGCGCTGACTTCACACAACTGCTGCCCGAGTGCGTCGTCCTGCGCGAGACGGGACGGAGCCTTGACGCGGTTGTTCTGGAAGTAACAGCCGCTGACCGCGGCGACCTCCGGGTCGGCGGCCAGGTAGGTCAGCGCTCGTCCTCCTTCCGCGGCGGAGATCATGAACAATCGCTTGGCGAGCGCCACGAAAGGTTGCCCGAACCACGGCATCGAATCCCAGATCCCGGTTGCCACCGCACCGGGGTGAAAGGCGTTGACCGTTACGCCGGTTCCCTCCAGACGCCGCGCCAGCGCCCGGGTGTACAGGACGTTCGCCAGCTTGGACCGGCTGTATGCCTTTTCTCCCGAATAACTCTCCCGGAACTCCAGATCGGCGAAATCCATGGTGGCGCCGAATTGCATGACCGACGAGGTGAACACGATGCGCGACGGGGCGCTGCGCACCATCAGATCCGTCAGCAGTTCGGTGAGCAGGAAACCACCGAGATGGTTGACGGCGAAGGTGGCCTCGATGCCGTCCACGGTCTCGCTCCTGGCCTTGTGGTAGCCACCTGCGTTGTTGGCCAGCACATCCAGCCGGTCGTAGGCGGACGAAACCTCCTTCGCCAGCTGACGGACCGAGGACTGCGACGCGAAATCGCACTCCAGCGTGTCGACTCCCGCCGCCCCCGCGCCTCGGACCAGCTTCGCCGCGGCGGAGAGCTTCTCCGGACTCCGCCCCACCAACACGAGCCGATTCCCTTGCGCCGCCAGCTGCTGAGCCGACTCCAGCCCGATACCCGATGTCGCCCCCGTGATCAGGATTGTCTGCACAGCCGACCACCCTGCCACAGAAGTTTCCTCGGAGATTGCTGACACGAGCCATCCGAACCGAGATTTCCGTCGTCGCCGACCTCGGCTTCGAGGAGCATGTCCGACTCACGCCGAAGTCTCAGCTCAGGCTGCGGCTGTGGCGAAGCGGCTCCTGCGGAGAACCAAATGTCCCGCGGTGGCGAGGTGAACGAGCGCGAGCGCGCTGCCGCCCGCCATCATGCCCGGAATTCCCTGCGCGGCGCCGATGGCGACGTCACCGAGCTGTACCGCGCCGGACACGGTGAGCAGCGGTAGGAGTGCCCTCTTGCGGCGGCCGGCCAGGCTGAACAGCAGCGCGGCACCCAGCGGGATCGCCCGGGCCGCGTACGCCTGGGCATACAGATCGATCCCGGGCGAGTCCGCGCCGATCGAGATCGCGGCGGTCGGATCGACCAGTGCCGCGACGCTGAATGCCACGGCGGTGGCCGCGCCGATCGCATTGACAACGACCGCGGTTCGATTGAGCTTCTCGTCCTGCATCTTTCACTCCAAAAATCATTCAGACCGTGACTGATTTAGTTTCAGTATTATGCTCGCCATGAAGAACGTCAAGGCGGAAAAGCTGCCGGAGACCCTCAGCTTCCGGCTCGGACTGCTGGGCGCGTTCCTGACCGACCGCTTCAGCGCCGATGTGTCGGGTCTCGAGCTCAAGCCGAAGCACGCCGGGATGTTGAATGTGTTGGCGGCCAACGGACCGACATCGCAGATGGAGATGGCACAGCTACTGCGCGTCGCGCCGAGTCTGGTCGTCGCGCTGGCCGACCACCTCGAGTCCCTCGGGGCCATCGAACGGTTGCGAGACCCGAAGGATCGCCGCCGTCAGAATCTGAACCTGACCCCGCACGGCCGCGCACTACTGCGCAAATGCCTCGACGCCGCGCGGGCGATCGACGCCGAGACCACCACGGATCTCACCGCCGCCGAGCGTGCCGACCTGCATCGCATCCTCGGCACGATCGCCGATCGGCTGGGGCTGCCCAGCTGATGGCGTGCGAGCGCTGCCACCGTAGCCGTCGCCTCGGCAGGCCGATCGGCGAAACGGGGTATGGTTAGCTCTATGAACACCCAAAGGTTGCGAATCCGCCGCGATTTGTGTGTTGTGAAGTTGTGACCAACACTTCCGGAGACGCGTACCCCCTCGCGGACACGATGACCACCACGGTCGCGGCCCACGACGGCGCCACGGTGCTGACGGTGGCCGGCGAGGTCGATCTCGCGACGGCGCCCGCACTGGAGAATGCGATCGATGCCATTCTCAGCGGCAAGCCCGCGGCCCTGATCATCGACCTCACCGCGGTCAGCTTCCTCGCCTCGGCGGGCATGGCGACGCTCGTCGCGGCCCACCAGCGCGCCGGCTCGACCACCGCGATCGCCGTCGTCGCCGAGGGCCCGGCGACCAGTCGGCAACTGAAGATGACCAGTTTGGATCAGGTCTTCGCGCTGCATTCGACGTTGGACGCCGCGCTGGCGGCGCTCCAGCAGAGATGACGCGTGCCGCTGCCGCCGTCGCACCCGTCGACGGCGGCAGCGCCTTGCTCAGACCAGTTCGCGCAGCTGTTCGATCAGCTTGACGCGCTCGGCGGCGGTGGCCGCCATCGGAACGACGTTCAGGACCGTCACGCCGGCTTCCTTGAAGGCCGCGACCCGCTCCTTGACGTATCCGGCCGAGCCGACCAGGGAGATGTCCCGGACCAGCTGGTCCGGGACCGCCTTCGTCGCGGCCTCCTTCTCCCCCGCCAGATACAGCTCCTGGATGCGGTCGGCCTCGGCGCCGTAGCCGTACTTGGTGGCCAGGGTGTGGTAGAAGTTCTTGCCCTTGGCGCCCATGCCGCCGATGTAGAGCGCCAGATGCGGCTTCACGAACTGCAGCAGCGGTTCGACGTTGTCCCCGATGGCCAGGGCCGGACCCGCGTACACGTCCAGGTCGCCCAAGGCGGGGTCGCGCTTGGCCAGACCCGCGGTGAGCGAGTCCGCCCACACATCCTTCGCCTTCTCCGGCAGGAAGAAGATCGGCTGCCAGCCCTCGGCGATCTCGGCGGCCAGTTCCACGTTCTTCGGTCCGAGCGCGGCCAGCAGCACCGGAATGCGCTCACGCACCGGGTGGTTGATCAGCTTGAGCGGCTTGCCGAGACCGGTGCCCCGTTCGGCGGGCAGCGGGATCTGGTAGTACTTGCCCTGGTATTCCAGGCGCTCGCGCCGCCAGACCTTCCGGCAGATCTCGACCAGTTCCCTGGTCCGGCCGATCGGCGCGTCATAGGGCACGCCGTGGAAGCCCTCGATCACCTGCGGACCCGACGCGCCCAGCCCGAGCACGTACCGTCCGTCGGAGACGAAGTCCAGGCCCGCCGCGGTCATGGCGGTCAGGCTCGGGGTACGCGTGTAGAGCTGCAGGATGCCGGAGGCCAACTGCAGGCGCGTGGTCTTCGCGGCCAGGTAACCGAGCGCGCTCACCGCGTCGAACGAGTACGCCTCGGGCACGAACACGATGTCCAGGCCCGCCCGCTCGAGGTCGGCGACTTCGGCCGCCGCCTCTTTGAAGCCCCCCGAGTAGTTGATGCTCAATCCGATGCGCATGGCACTCAACATAACGGCGGGTACGCTCGGGCCGCGCACCGGCCACAGGGGAAGGCCCGGCAAGGCGTGGTCACGACCGTACGACCGGCGGCACGGGGTAGCGTCTACTCGTAGACCATCCTCGCCGTAAACGAAAGGCAACACCCTCGTGTCGCAGACCAGCTCGTCGTCCACGGAAACTGCGCCGTCCTTCGGCGGGGCCGCCCTGGCGCAGTACCTGAGCGATCTGGCCGCCAAGATTCCCGCACCGGGCGGCGGCGCGGTGGCCGCGCTGCACGCCGCGCAGGCCGCCGCGCTCGTCGCGATGGTCGCGCGATACACCACCCGCGCCAAGGACGCCGAGAACCGGCCGGTGGTCGATCGGATCATCGAGGCCGCCGACGCGGCCCGCGAGCGCGCTCTCGCGCTGGCCGACGCCGACGCCGCCGCGTTCACGGCTGTCGGCGCCGCCTACAAGCTGCCCAAGGACACCCCGGAGGATCTCGCCGCCCGCACCGCGGCGATCAACGACGCGCTGATCGAGGCCGCCCGCGTGCCCGCCGCCGTCGTCGACGAGGCGGACGAGGTGCTGTCGCTGGCGGCGGAGCTGTTCCCGATCGGGAATCCGAACGTCGTCACCGACATCGGCGCGGCCGCCGACGCCTGCCGCGCCGCCGCGACCTCCTCGCAGCTCAACATCGAGATCAACGTGGCGTCGCTGCCCGCCGCCGAGGGCGACCGGTTCGCCGCGGTCCTGGTGCGGATCGACGAGCTCACCGCGCGGGCGGACGCCCTGCACGCCGACGTCGTGCACGCCGTTCGCCGCTGACTCGCTCGCGCGGGCCGCGGCCCGGCCCCGTCAGGCGGGCGGGTTCCAAGCGACCAGCACGATCTTGCCGCGCACCCGTCCGGACTCGCTGAGTTCGTGCGCCTTCGCGGCATCCGCGAGCGGTAGCACCTGGTCGATGGTCGCGCGCAGATGACCGCGCTCGACCATCGTGGTGATCTCGCGCAGCGATACCCCGGACGGTTCGACATAGAACCGCTCGTAACGCGGATCGGCTTCCGCATCCGAACCCTGCGTGTCGATCAATCTGCCGTCGGGCCGGAGCACCGGGACCGAGCGAGAACCGTACGCTCCACCGACCAGGTCGAGCACGACGTCGACGTCGCGCACCGCGGCGCCGAAATCGACCGCGGTGTAGTCGATCACCTCGTCGGCGCCGAGTCCGCGCAGGTATTCGTGGTTGACCGCGCGTGCGGTGCCGATCACGTAGGCGCCCCGATGCCGGGCTATCTGCACCGCCAGATGCCCGACGCCTCCCGCGGCGGCGTGCACCAGCAGGCGTTGCCCCGCTCCGAGCGCGGCCAGCGCCTGCCACGCGGTCAGCGCCGCCGTCGGCAGCGCCGCGGCGTGCACCAGGTCGAGGTTCCTCGGCTTCGGCGCCAGGGCGTGCGCTTGTGCCACAACGTATTCCGCGTTCGCGCCGCCGAAGACCATGCCGTATACCGGATCACCGACCGCGAACCGGTCCACACCGGGTCCGAGTTCGGCCACGACACCCGACACGTCGAGCCCCAGCGTCAGCGGTGGATCGCCGAGCCTCCCGACCAGCCCGGCGCGCACCTTCCAGTCGGCGGCGTTGACGCTGGTCGCGGCGACCCGCACCAGCACCTCCTCCGGACCCGGCCGCGGCCGATCCACCTCGACCACTTGGAGCACTTCCGGGCCACCGAACGCGTATTGCGTGATTGCGAGCATGCACCGATTCTGGCCACTCGTGGTACCTTTCGGAAAGAAGGCACCTTCTTGATACCGAGGTACCCAATGGATACTGCCTGTGACCGGCCCGCGGCCGGCAGCCTGGTCGACAACTACTTGCACCGCTGCCCCGCACGAGAAGTGCTGACCGTGCTCGCCGACAAATGGGTGATGCTCGTGCTCGGCGTGCTGCGCGGCCACGGCGGGCCGATCCGCTTCAACGAGCTGCGCCGCCGCCTGGACGGCATCACCCAGAAGATGCTCACCCGCACGCTGCGCGCCCTGGAGCGCGAGGGGCTGGTGCACCGCGCGGTCTACCCCACGGTGCCGCCCCGCGTGGAGTACTCGCTCACCGAACTCGGCGCGAGCATCGGCGCGATCACGCATGCCATGGGCATCTGGGCCGTCGAGCACCAGGACCGGATCCTCTCCGCCCGAGCGGATTTCGACGCGCGAGCGGCGGCCGCGCCGGAACCGCTGCCCGTCGGCGGCGCGCGCTGACCCTAGCCGGAGCCCTGGTACCGGTACGTGTGCCCGTTTCGACGCGACCGCGCGGGGTAAGCGCTCAGTGGTGGGCGTGTCCCCGGATCACAACTGGACCACGGACCAAGTTCTATCCGTGGCCGAGTTGATCATGGGGGCTTAGACTGTCTCTTGCCTACCACACCAGCTCGAAGGGGTGGACGCCATGAGGAGCGCCATTCGGTACCTGTTCCTCGCGACCGTGATCGTGGCACTGGCCGCGTTCGGGTCGGGCGCGGCGACAGCGACGATGATCGGAAAGCCGTCGACGCCCGCGGTGGCGGCGATCGGACCCTCGAACGGCCAGGTGGTGGGCGTGGCCCAGCCCGTGACCGTTCGTTTCGCCGCACCTGTCGCGAATCGCGCGCAGACGGAACAATCCATCGACATCAGAACGACCCGGCCACTGCCGGGCACATTCGCGTGGACCGACGATCGCGAAGTGACGTGGACGCCCACCGGGTTCCTGCCCGCAGGTTCGAACATACTCGTCTCGGTCGGCGGCGTGCGCACGGAATTCACCACCAACGCAGGCGTTTTCGGCGAAGCGAATATGTCGGCGCACACGTTCACGCTCACCGTCGGCGGCACCGTCGTCCGGACGATGCCCGCGTCGATGGGCAAGCCCGGATACGAAACGCCCACCGGCACATGGCCGGTTCTGGAGAAATTCCGGTCCGTCGTGTTCGACTCCCGCACCATCGGCATTCCGCTGAGTTCGCCGGAAGGCTACATCATCAACGGCGAGTTCGCCGAACGGCTCACGTGGGGCGGTGTTTTCATCCACTCGGCTCCGTGGTCGGTGGACCAGCAAGGTTACTCGAACGTCAGCCACGGCTGCATCAACCTCGCTCCCGACGACGCCGAATGGGTCTATCACACGATCGGCGTCGGCGACCCGGTCGTCACGCATTGGTGAACGGCGCCCTCCTCCGAGTAGCGTTCGGAAGACGTACCCGAGGGAGGGCCACCGTTGCGCGAGTTTCCGATCCCGCCGCCTCGTGACACGAAAGAAGCCGATTTCCAAGATCTTTGGGGCCCGTGGGCATTCGTCACGCCGGGCGATGTCGGCGAGATACTCGGCGACATCGACGCTCCCTGGTGGATCGCGGGAGGCTGGGCGATCGACGCCTGCACCGGCACCCGGCGGCGGCACAGCGACGTGGACGTGGCGATGTTCCGTGCCGATCTGCCCGCCCTGCGCACCGCCGCGCGCGGCCGCCTGCACATCTGGTCGGCGGGCCCCTACGGCATCCGCCCCGTCGACGAGCGCTGCCCTGACGTAGCCGAGAGCGCCGATCAGGTGTGGCTGCGCGCGAACGCTCGATCCCCGTGGCTGATCGACCTTCTGCTGAATCCGGGACAGGACGGGGCATGGGTCAACCGGCGCGATCGCTCCATGGTCGCACCGCTCGACGAGGTGACCTGGATCGCCGACGACGGCATCCGATACCTCAACCCGGAGCTGGTGCTGATCTTCAAGGCCAAGCAGCGCAGGCCGAAAGACCGCGTGGATCTCGAGCGGACCTGGCCGGAGCTGAGCGCCGCACAGCGCGCGGTGGTGCGGACCTACGTGACCGACCACTATCCCGAGCACGAATGGCTGGATCTACTGCGGTAGTACCGCTTCCCGAAATGTCTCTCGGGCAACGGCGCTCGCACTCTCGGCGCCGCGAAACGGCGTCGTGCGACTCGGTGGCGGTCGGCGCGAATCAGCGAGCCGGGCGGGGACGGCGCGGCACACGTGCGCCGGATCGACGTACCGGGCGGTACCCTCCGAGGGGCGGGACGGCTCAATTGTGAACGCGGCAGGGCGTTCCCGGCTCGGGACGATGCGGTTAATCTGACGGGGACCTGATGAAGGGTGGGGCGATGGATCGACCGGAGATGAGCGCACGACCCGGATACGACCGGGGGCATCCCTACAGCGCCGAGCGGCCGGTACAGGCGCCGTCCGGCGAGGACTACCGCGGCGAGTGGGCCGCGTGGGTGGATCGGCCGCCCGTGCCGCCGTCCGAACCCGCGCAGCCGCCGGAACCCGAACCGGAGCTGTACGAGGACCAATTCGCCGGGCTGATCGACCGCTCGCCCGCGCCGCGTTCACGGCGATGGGTGGTGCCACTGCTCGGCATACTCGGTATCGCCGCGCTGGCCCTCGTGGCCTATGTGCTGGTCGCGACCGGCGGCCCCGATCGGCAGGCCGCCGCACCGGTTCCGTCCGCGCAGGCCACCACGCCCGCCGCACCGACCGCGCAGTGCCCCGCCGAGCGGGTGGGCAACCGGATCCAGGGCAACGGCGTCGGCGGATTCGACTCCGGTCCCGCGGTGATCTTCGCTTTTCAGCACGCCTATTACGTGGACCGGTCCGGCGAGCAGGTCCGCGCCACCACCACCGCGGACGCCGCCGTACAAGCAGCCGACGCGATCCAGCGCGGCATCGACAGCATTCCGACGGGCACCACCCACTGTGTCGCGATCAGTCCCGGCGCCTTCGCGGGCCAGTACATCGTGGTGATCACCGAGCACCGCCCAGGACAGCAACCGGTGACCTACAATCCGCAGATCGTCACCACCACCAAGGACGGCGAGCGCACTCTCATCAGCGCCATCGCCCGCGGTTAGGCGTACCTCCGCCTTCGCTCCGGCCATGCGCGAGCTGCGTACCTCCGCCTTCGCTCCGGCCATGCGCGAACTGCGTACCTCCGCCTTCGCTCCGGCCATGCGCGAGCTGCGTACCTCCGCCTTCGCTCCGGCCATGCGCGAACTGCGTACCTCCGCCTTCGCTCCGGCCATGCGCGAACTGCGTACCTCCGCCTTCGCTCCGGCCATGCGCGAGCTGAGGACGGACTACGTCCGACCGCACCCATTAGGCAGCTCTCCGCAGGCGCGAGAGCGCCCGGTCAGTCGGATTCGGCGGCGGTGACCACGTGGCGCATGAGGAGGGCTGTGGTGACCGGGCCCACGCCACCGGGGACGGGACTGAGACCGGCGGCCTTGCCGCGTACCGAGTCCGCGTCGACATCGCCGACGATCTTGCCGTCGGGGGCCTCGTTGGTGCCGACGTCGATGACCACCGCGCCCTCCCGGACGTGCTTGCCGGAGATCAGGCCGATGCGGCCCGCCGCGGCGACGACGATGTCGGCGGCGGCGGTGACGGCGGCGAGGTCGGCGGTGCGGGAATGGCACACCGTGACGGTCGCGTCCTTCGCCAGCAGCAGCTGAGCGAGCGGCTTCCCGACGACGTTCGACCGGCCGACGACCGCGACGTGGCGGCCTGCCAGCGGGATCTGGTGGTGCTCGAGCAGTTCGACCACGGCCTCGGAGGTGGCGGGGACGAAGCCGTCCAGCCCGGCCGCCAGCAGGCCGAGCGACAACGGGCTGACGCCGTCGACGTCCTTGGACGCGACGATCGCGGAACTCACGTCGTCGAGGGTGACGCCCTTCGGGAGGGGGGTCTGCAGCATGATCGCGTCGGTCGCCGGATCCGCACCGCGCGCGGCGAGCTCGGCACGGATCTCCGCCGCACCGGCCGCTGCACCCAGATCGACCGTGTCGCAAGCGATTCCGAGTCGTTCGGCCGCTTTGCGAAGTGAGTTCACATACCAGGCGCTCGCGGGGTCGTCGTTCGCAACGACCAGAGCAAGACGCGGAGCGGCGCCGCCTTCGGTGCGCGCGGCGGCGCGGGCCTTGGTGTCGGCGTTGATGGCGGCGGCGAGTTCCTTGCCGGACAGCGAAACGGTATCCACGTTGACACAGCCTAACGGGCGCGGCCTGACGAATCCCTCCCGCGCCCACGTCGAGTTGAGCTAATGGAAGGCAATCGAACGCCGAACCGCGGGCGGACGCTCGGCGAACCGAACGAAGACCGTTCGACACGCCGGAAGGCACTCGTCCACCCTCGGGCCGCCAGGGGTCGAGCGGAGCGACACGGACGAGCATTGCCATGGCAGCCCGCCTTGCGCCGAACTGAACGTCTTCTTGGTACCGAGCGAAGATCGAAACGTGCCGACTCGGCATCGAAAATCGCCGACAGCGGATTTCGCGACCTGTCGTTCCGCCGAGCACACATAGCCGTGACGACGGCGCATGACCCGTTCGCCAATTGCCGGATCGCCGGGAACTTCGGCCGTATGGTAATTCCTGCTTGCCCCAGCTAACTGCTAGCACGTGCCAACCCGTTCCGCAGCGGAAAGGTGACGACTGTAGTGATGATCTCGAGGCATTGGAAATCTCTCGTCGCGGCGTCGTTCGCCGCGTTCTCGCTCACCGGGCTCGCCGGTGTCCCCGCGCACGCCGCGCCGGAAACGGACGCCCTCTACAACTCCGCCCAGCGGCACTTCGCCAACGGCGACGACAACGCGGGCCGCGCCGACCTGCGCAATCTGATCGGCGCCGACCCCGCCGACGCCGAAGCACTGGCCCTGCAGGCGATCTGGTCGGACTACGCCGGTGACCTGCCCGCGCTGGTGGACGCCATGGCCCGGCTGCACGCGGTCGATCCGGGCTTGGCACAGGGCACCGACAACGTGCTCGGCGCCATCCGCGCCGCGGTGGGCACCCTGCCGAACCCGCTGCCCGCGCTGGCGGGGCCGCAGACCGGCATCGTCGTGCTCGGCTACGGCCTGCTCCCGGACGGGGCGCTGCGTCCCGAACTGGTGAACCGGCTCACCGCGGCCTGGTTGCAGTCGATCGCCGCGCCGTTGTCGCCGATCGTCGTCACCGGCGGCAATCCGCAGAACGGCATCACCGAGGCCGAGGGCATGCGCGACTGGCTGGTCACCCACGGCGTGCCGCCCACG
Source organism: Nocardia sp. NPDC003999 (assembly GCF_053604885.1). Taxonomy (NCBI): domain Bacteria; kingdom Bacillati; phylum Actinomycetota; class Actinomycetes; order Mycobacteriales; family Nocardiaceae; genus Nocardia; species Nocardia sp. NPDC003999. The sequence goes on along the minus strand of NZ_JBSGIB010000003.1, from coordinate 176,699 downwards.
CGCGTCCACGTGGAGAGCCGCGCGGGCTCGACCGTGCAGAACGCCCTGTTCAGCACGAGGCTGCTGCGGGACGTGGGCGCGACGAGCGCGATCGTGGTCACCTCGCCCAATCACATCCGCCGCGCCGTGGCGGATTTCATCGTCGCGGGCACCAGGGTCGTCGGCGCGACGACCTCGCTCGAACAGCTGGTCTCGCAGCTGCCGCCGCCGGGCCGAGCGGGCCAGCGCGGCATCTACCTCGACGCCACCCGCACCTTCCAGCTCGACACGGCACGCTGACTCCGGGCCGATCGGGACCCGCGTCCGAAACGCCGGTCCCGCTCGCCCGGGAAATTTGTTGGCGGCGTCACGCGGGCGCGCGGCAGGATGGCCCGGTGACGTCAGCGGGAAGTACCGACGTGGTGGCTCGGCTCCGGGCGGCAGGCTGCGTGTTCGCCGAGGACGAGGCGCGGTTGCTCACGGCCGCCGCCGCAGAGACCGGTGTGCCCCTCGAATCGCTGGTCGCCCGGCGCGTCACCGGCAGTCCGCTCGAGCACCTGCTCGGCTGGGCGGAGTTCCACGGACTGCGGGTCGCGGTGTCGCCCGGCGTCTTCGTGCCACGGCAGCGCACCGCGTTCCTCGTCGATCTCGCGGTCGAGTTGATCCGCGACCGCACCGGCCATCCGGTGGTGGTCGATCTGTGCTGTGGCTCGGGCGCCCTCGGCCTCGCTGCGGCGCGGGCCGCCGCCGACGCGGGCCGCGCGATCACGCTGGCGGCCGCCGACATCGATCCGGTCGCGGTCGCGTGCGCCCGCCGCAACCTCACCCCGCTCGGCGCCCCGGTCTACGAAGGGGACCTCTTCGAGCCCTTGCCGGAGGAATTGCGCGGCTGCGTCGACGTCCTGCTCTGCAACACCCCCTACGTCCCCTCGGAGATGATCGCGCGGATGCCGCCGGAGGCACGCGATCACGAGCCGCGCACCGCCCTCGACGGCGGCCCGGACGGATTGGATGTCTTCCGCCGGGTCGCGGCCGATGCTGCCGAGTGGCTGGCCCCGGGCGGACACCTGCTCGTGGAGTCCAGCGAGGACCAAGCGCCGATCGCGCTCGACGTGCTGGCCGAGCACGGCCTCGCCGGGCGCGTCGCGGAGTCGGACGAGCACTACGCGACCGTGGTCATCGGCACCCGCCCCCGGTGACGACGGCGCACCGCCCGGCTCCGACCCGGATGCCGCGCTACTTCTTGCGGCCGGTGAACTGGTCCATCGAGTGGTAGACGCCGACCGTGTCGAGGAACAGGTCGCGCAGCTTGATCGGCAGCAGGCCGGAGAGCGCCTTGTTCAAGCGTGAGGTCCACGGCAGTACGAGCAGCGGGGCGCCGTTCTTCATCTCCCGCCACGAGGTGTCGACCACCTTCTGCTGGTCCAGGATCGGCGTGAACAGGAATCCCTTGGCGCCGTCGAACATTCCGGTGTTGATGTAGGTCGGGCAGACCGTGGTGATCTTCACGTGGTCGTGGCCGGCCTGTTCCAGCTCGATCCGCACGGAGTCCGACCAGCCCAGCGCCGCCCACTTGGACGCGGCGTAGACGCTCATGCGCGGGTTGGACACCAGGCCCGCCGAGGAAGCGATGGTCAACACTCGCGCCTCGGTGGATCCGGCGACCATCGCGGGCAGGAATTCGAGCGTGACGTACATCGGTCCGAGCGAGTTGATCGCCATCGTCTTGTCGATGTCGGCGCGGTTGTCGGTTTCCCAGAAGTAGCTGTTGCCGCGCACGATGCCCGCGTTGTTGACCAGGATGTCGATGCCGCCGACCTGCTCGCGCACGCTTGCCGCCGCCTCGGTGATCGACTCGGCCGAGGCCACGTCGACCACGTGATGATGCACGGCGCTGCCGCGGCCGGTCAGCTCGGCGGCGGTCTCCTTCAGCGCGGCCTCGTTGATGTCCCACAGCACCACCGCTGCGGCGCCTTCGCGCACCGCACGCTCGGCGAACAGCTTGCCGAGGCCCATCGCGGCCCCCGTGACCAGGACCCTCTTGCCCGCCACCGTGTCCAGTTTCATCCGTACCGCTTCCTGATCCGTGAGTCCTGCGAGTTACTTCTGCCGAAGCGATTTCATGACGCCGAAGTACAGCGTCATGGTCTTGGCCCAGAGCGCTTCGGACATGCCGGGCAGCGGCGCGATGGGCAGCACCCGCTGCACCGCGATGGTCTGGGTGTCGATGTACTTGAGCAGGCCTTCGGGACCGTGCCTGCGCCCCGTGCCGGAGATGCCGAGCCCACCCGATGGCGCGTCGGCGCTGCCCCACGCGGCGATGAAGCCCTCGTTGACGTTCACCGAGCCCGCGTTGATCCGCGCCGCCACCGCACGGCCGCGGGCGGTGTCCTTGGTCCACACGCTGGCGTTGAGGCCGTAGGCGGTGTCATTGGCCTGCGCAACGGCATCGTCGTCGCTGCTCACACGGTAGATCGAGACCACGGGGCCGAAGGTCTCCTCGCGATGCACCGTCATGCCCGGCCGCACGCCCGCCAGCACCGTGGGCTCGTAGAAGTACGGGCCGAGGTCCGGGCGCGCGCGACCGCCCGCCAGCACCGTGGCGCCCTTGGCCACCGCGTCGTTCACGTGTGCCAGCACCGTGTCCAGCTGACGCTGGAAGGTCAGCGAACCCATGTCGCTGTCGTAGTTCAGCCCGCCGCCGAGTTCGATGGCCTCGACGTGCCCGACGAATTCGGCGACGAAGCGGTCATAGACGCTGTCGTGTACGTAGATCCGTTCCATCGACTCGCACAGCTGCCCGGCCGAGGCGAAGCAGGCGCGGATGGCGATCTTGGCGGCACGGGAGACGTCCGCGTCGGCGAGCACCAGCAGCGGGTTCTTGCCACCCAGTTCGAGGGAGTAGCCGATCAGCCGCTCGCCCGCCTGCTGGGCGATGGTGCGCCCGGTGGCGCTGGAGCCGGTGTAGTCGACGTAGTCGGCGCGGGCGATCACGTCGCCGCCGATCACCGAACCGCGGCCGAGCACCGCCTGCCAGAGCCCACGCGGCAGTCCGGCGCGCACGGCGGCATCGATGGCCCACAACGCGGTCAGCGCGGTCTGGTTGTCCGGGCGCGCCACCACCGCGTTGCCCGCGACGAGGGCGGGCAGCGCGTCGGAGACCGCCAGGGCCAGCGGGTAGTTCCACGGCGAGATCACCGCCACCACGCCCTTGGGCCGGTGCAGCACGTCGATCTGGGTGAGCACGGGAAGCACTCCGCGCGGCTTGCGGGTGGCCAGCAGCCGCCCGGCCACCGAGGCGTAGTACCTGGCATTCACGGCCACGTCGCCGACCTCGTCGAACGCGTGCGCCCGTGCCTTGCCGGTCTCGGTCTGCACGATGTCCAGGATGGTGTCCTGCTCGGCCAGCACGATGTCGTGGAACCGGCGCAGCACCGCGACCCTTTCCCGCACCGGACGCCGTGCCCACTGGCGCTGCGCTTCGCGGGCGGTGGCGAACGCGGTCTCGATATCGGCGGTGGAGGACTGCGGCAGGTCGATGATCTTCGCGCCGGTCGCGGGCGCGAATACTTCGACCGCGGGGGCGCCGCCCGCGACGGCGTGCGCGAGCAACGGCCGCACCAGCGCGGAGGGCAGCGCGTCGGCGGTGACCGGGTGGGAGGCGGTGGTCATGTTCGGCCCTCTCGAGGACGGTGGGCCGCGTGCGCGCCCTATTAAATGAACAGTAGTGTTAGATTAATGTCTATGTCACTGCTCGTGTCAAGCTGTTCGTCGTGGCGCACAGGTATCCCGGAGGCCGCTTTGTGAGGTGGCACCATGCCCGCTGAGTCGACGGCCGCGCGGCGCGGCAGACCGCCGCAGACTCCGGAACAGGCCGAAGAGGTGCGCGCGCGGATCGTGCTGGCCACAGCGGAAGTGTTCACCCGCGGCGGTTCCCGCGGGCTGAGCGTCGCGCAGATCATCGAGCAGGCCGGGTTGGCACGGCCGACCTTCTACCGCTACTTCGCCAACGCGAACGAACCCCTGCTCGCGGTGCTCGACAGTTCCAACGACGGGTTGGTCGGCGGCATCCGCACGGCGCTGACGGGCACCGACGAGCCGGTCGAGCTGGGCATCCGATTGATCGACGCCTACCTGGGCTGGGCGCGCGGGCACGGCCCCATGCTGCGGCCGCTGTTCGCCGAGCTGCACGATCCGGGCTCGCCGGTGTCGGTATACCGGGAGCGCGCGCTCGACGACATCCGCGCGCTGGTACGCGAGACGTTCGCCGGGCTGGGCCGTCCGGTGCCGAGCCCGCTGGACCTGGACGCCGCGCTGCACCTGTGCGAGTACGTCGTCTACCGGATCTCCGCCGGTACCGCACCCGGCGCCGAGCCGGACGCGGACACCGTCGCGGCGGCACGCCTGACCATGATCCGGGTGCTGCTCACGACGCTCGGCACGCGAGCCGATGTGGAATACGCGCTGACGCTGCCCACGATCTTCCCCGCCGAGCCATAGCCCGGCCCGCGCGTCAGCGCGGAACCGGGGTGACGGGGCGGCTGTCGAGGACGCGCTGCTCGACCCGGTGGATCAGGTCGTGCACGCGCGGGTCCCGGGCCAGCCTGCTGTCCAGCACCACGTTGATCGCCCCGCGGAACAACGCGTAGGGCTCCCACTGTGGCGGCGCGATGGTGCGCGCGGCGCGACGGGCGATGCCGTCGGCGATGGATTCCGCCGCGTCGCGCACGGTGATGCGCAGGTTGAGCGGCCACGGCAGCAACGCGCCCAGATCGGCGCCCAGATCGTCTTCATCGAGGGTGCCGTGGGTCATCGCGGTGTCGACGATGCCGAAGTACGCCACGCCCGCGGTCGCGCCGACCGCGGCCAGCTCCACCCGCAGCGCCCGCCCGAACTGCTCGACGGCGGCCTTGCTGACCATGTAGGGCGAACCGGCCATGCCCGGCGCGAACGCCGCGGCGGAGGAGACCACCACCACGTGCCCTTTCGCGGCGACGATGTCGTCCAGCGCCGGATGCACAGTGTTGAACACGCCGGTCACGTTGATGCCGATGACCCGATCGAAGTCGCCGGGATTCATCGTCCGGATGGTCGCGGGCTCGGGCACCACACCCGCGTTGGCCACCACGACATCGATCCGTCCGAACCGCTCGCGCACTCGGGAGATGGCTTCGCGCATCCCGATTCGATCGGAGACGTCCGCGCGCACGACCAGCGCCCGCTCCCCCATCGAGCGCCCGACGGCCGCGGCGGTGGCCTCGTCGATGTCGATCAGCGCCACCGAAGCGCCAGAGGCGTAGAGCTTTTCGGCCAGTGCCCGGCCGATGCCGGTGCCCGCGCCGGTGATCACCACCACCCGGTCGCGGACATCCAGGTGCTCGGCGGGCGGGGAGAGAAGCTGACGCAGCAGGTCGACGACCACGGCGCTCACCCCGCCCGCAGCCGGTAGGACTCGTGATCGAAACGACTTGTGCGCCTGCGATACTCGAAGCTCCAGTTCGGGTACAGCCCCGCGTTGCCGCCGTCGGCGGTCTGGTAGTAGCTGCGGCAACCGCCGGTCAGCCAAGCGGTGTCGCGACTGCGCTCGGTCACCTCGTCGAGGAAGGCACGCTGCACCTCCTCGCGCACATCGATCCGCTGGATGTTCTGCGCACGCATGGTGGTCACGGCATCGACGATATAGCGCACCTGCGCCTCGATCATATAGATGGCGGACTGATTGCCCGCCGCCCCGAACGGACCCAGCGTGCAGAAGAAGTTCGGGAACCCGGCCATGGTCGTGCCGAGGTAACTGCTCGGCCGCTCCCGGTACCGCTCACCGATGGAGCGCCCGCCGATTCCGTGCACCCGATCGAAAACGGCGGGGGGAACACCGAATCCGGTACCCCAGATGATCGTGTCCACAGGGTGCTCCGCGCCGTCGGCGGTGACGATCGACCCGGCGCGGATCTCTCGGATGCCCTCGGTCACCACCTCGACGTTCGGTTGGGTCAGCGCCGGATAGTAGGCGTCGGAGAAGATCGCACGTTTGCATCCGATCACATAGTCAGGGGTGAGTTTGCGCCGCAGCTCGGGATCGCGCACCTGACGCAGCAGCTGGAGTCTGCCGAGCGCCTCGTACGGATGGCGGAATCGCTTGTCCACGAAGCCGACCAGACCGAACCCTTCGATGCCGGTGTAGTACAGGCCGCGCAGCGCGCGGCCGAGCGCGGGCACCCGGCGCAGCAGCGCACGTTCGGCGGGCAGCGTGCGGCGATCCAACCGCGACACGATCCACGGCGCCGAACGCTGGAACACGGTCAACTCGCCCACCAGCGGTTGGATCTCGGGGATGAATTGGACGGCCGACGCGCCCGTGCCGATCACCGCGACGCGCTCGCCGGTGAGATCGTGCTCGTGGTCCCAGTGCAGTGAATGGAATTGCGCCCCTTCGAAGGTCTCCGCGCCCGGCAGCCGCGGGATCCGCGCCTCGCTGAACGGCCCGACGGCGGAGACCAGTACGTCCGCGGTCAGATCGCCGCGATCGGTGCGCAGCCGCCACCGCGTGGCCGCTTCGTCCCAGCGCGCCTCGAGCAGCTCGACGCCGAACCGCATGTGGCGCACCACGTCGTGGCGCGTCGCGACCGAGCGGAGGTAGGCGAGGATCTCCGGCTGCGACCCGTAGGTGCGCGACCAATTCGGATTGGGCGCGAAGGAATACGAATACAGATGCGAGGGCACGTCGCAGGCACAGCCCGGATAGGTGTTCGCCCGCCAGGTGCCACCGAGATCGTCGGCGCGCTCGAGCAGCACGAAATCCTCGATACCCGCCTCGCGCAGCGCGACCGCCAGACCGATTCCGGCTATCCCGGCTCCGATCACCGCGATCGGGACATGCTCCGGATGCGCAGCCACTGCCATGTCCTCCTCCCACCCGCGGGCGTCGTTGCCCGCCGAGCTCACAGATCCAGTTCGAGTTCGCCGCCGTGCGCGCGGGAGACGCAGGTCAGCATCGCCTCCGCGCGCTCGGACTCGAGCAGCGACCGGTCCCGGTGCTCCACCGCGCCCGCGAGCACCCGGGTCTTGCAGGTGCCACAGAAACCCTGCCCGCAGGAGTAGGCCACGCCGGGCAGCACGCGGCGGATCGCGCTGAGCGCGGACTCGTCGGCGGCGACCTCCACGTCGAACCCGCTGCGACGCAACCTGATCCGGAACGGCTCCCCGTCCCGCACGGGCAGCGGCGAGAACCGCTCGGTGTGCAGCGAGGCCGAGGGATCGTGCAGCGCGAGCACCCCGCGCGCGGCCTCGGCCAGCGGCGGCGGCCCGCAGACGTAGACCGCGGCGCCGGGCGGCGTCTGCTCGAAGATCATCCGCGCGTCGGGTACGCCGAACTCGTCGTCCGGCCGCACCACCACGTCACCGCCGGTGTAGCGGGCCAGGTCGTACAGGAACGGCATGCGCGTCCTGGAACGGCCCAGGTACATCAACCGCCACGGCACCCCGGCATGCTCGGCCGCGGCGACCATGGGCAGGATCGGCGTGATCCCGATGCCGCCCGCGACGAACAGATAACACGGCGCGGCGACGAAGGGGAACGCGTTGCGCGGCCCGCGCACGCCCAGGCGGTCACCCACCCGCAGATCCCGATGGATCTCCGCGGAGCCGCCCTCGCCGTCGGCGATGAAACGGACCGCGATGCGGTAGAACCCGCGGTCGGCGGGGTCGTTGGTGAGCGAATACTGCCGCTGGCGACCGGAGGGCAGGAAGACATCCAGATGCGCGCCGGGCGTCCACGCGGGCAGCGGGCCGCCCTCGGGGTGGCGCAGCCACAAGCTCACCACACCGTCGGCCTCCTGGCCGATCCGGTCGACGACCACCTCGAATTCGTAGCCGGTGCGGCGGACCGGATCCGGGCGCGAGAGCAGTCGCGCGGCGTCGCCTTCCACGAACAGCCGCTTGTAGGCGTCGGCCGCCGAGCCGATCAGGCGCAGTGCGGGCCCTGGTTGGAACCGCTCGACGGCGGTCACCCTCGCGCCGCCCGTGCCGCGGGCGACTGCGCGAGGTAACGCAGGGCGTTGTCCATCGGGCCGAGCTGCGACGGGTGGAAGCCCGGCCGCAGGTAACGCGGAATCTCGGTGAAGAAGGTCGTGAAGCTCGGCACCACACCGCGCACCGAGGCGCTGGCCATTTGGAGTGGCCAGAATCGGCCTTTGTGCTTCGACGGGTCCTTGTGGAACAGGTAGCCCCCGGAGATGACGAACAAGACGAGCAAGCCCGCGCTGGCCAGCAGCGCCTGCCGCGCCTTGCGCGCGTATCCGCCGTCGACGTGCATGTACGCGTCGTAGACGACGCTGCGATGCTCGACCTCCTCCGCGCCGTGCCAGCGGATCAGATCCAGCATCGCCGGGTGCATGCCCTTGGCCTCGAGCTTGTCGTTGGTGAGCAGCCACTCCCCGATGACCGCGGTGTAGTGCTCCATGCCCGCGAACAACGCCAGCCGCTCGCACAACCACTCCCGCTTGGCCCGGCCGGACAGCCCGTGGTCGCCGAGTATCCGGTCGACCAGCCAGGTGACCCGGTCGACCATCGGGCCGACCTGCAGGCCGAGCCGCTCCAACTGTTCGCGCGCCTTCTCGTGCGAACTGGCGTGCATGGATTCCTGGCCGATGAAGCCGCGGACTTCCTCGCGTAACCGCTCGTCGTCGATCAGCGGCAGTGCCTCGGCCAGCGCCTGCGCCATCGCGCGCTCGCCTTCGGGCAGCACCAGGTGCATCACGTTGATGATGTGGGTGGCCATCGCCTCGCCGGGGATGTAATGCATCGGCACCGTGGCGAAGTCGAACTCCACGGCCCGCGCGTTGATGGCGTGTGTCTGGTCGGCATATACGGCAGAACCCATCTCGCACCCCTCGTGATCGATCGGTGGTCTTCGCAATGTATTGGTGACATCACATGCTGTCAACATCACATGATGTCAATTCGGCCGCTATGAGAGGATGACGGCCATGGACGAAGCCGACGGGTCGATTCCGGGCATGCGCCGCTGGCGCGGGCAATCCCCCGCCGATCGCGTCGCCGCGCGCCGGGAACAGCTGATCGAGGCGTGCACGGAACTGATGGCCACCGTGGGCGCGGCCGAGACGTCCATGCGAGGTGTCTGCCGTCAGGCCGGACTCACCGAGCGCTACTTCTACGAGAGCTTTCCGAACCTGGACGCGCTGCTGACGACCGTGCTGGACACCGTGGTACTGGGCGCGCGCGACCGGTTGCTGGACGAGCTGCCCAACGCACCCGTCGAGCGCGACGCGATGTTCCGCCACATGGTCGCCGTCTTCACCGACTATCTGCTGGAGGACCGCCGCCGCGGGCGGATCATGTTCGTCGAGTCGCAGGCCACGCCCGTGCTCTTGCCGCGCGCCTATGAACTCATCGGCCTTTTCACCGCGCCGATCGCGTTGGTCATCAGCGCGGGCGACTACACCGAGCCGATGCCCGACGAGCACGATCACGAACTCAACGCCAGCGCCATCTTCGGTGCGCTCGCCTATCTCTATCGCCCGTGGCTCGACGGCGAGATCCCGGTCTCCCGAGAGCGTTTCGACGCGCACACGTCCGACGTGCTCGAACGGATCGCCACAGCGCGCTCCTCGCTGAGCACCGAAGCCTAGCTCCGGACGCCGAGCGCCCGATCGGACCATGCGGCTCGACGGGCGCCACGTGAACGTGGCCGACCGGCCGCTCCGGGCCGGTGATCGATCACACGCGGCCGCCGGTCGAACGCAGCTCGACGCAGCATTCGCCCGCCGCCGGCGCGAGCATCGCCGTCACAGTGTCGGCTTCCAGGCCGTTCAGAAAGCCCCGCAGGTAGGCGTGGTTGATTCCGCACACCAGGTCCGGAGCCTTGGCCGCGAGTGGATGGAACGGGCAGTTCCGCAGGCGCAGACATCCCGCGCTTTCCCGGCCGGGTTCGAAGCCTTGATCGGTGAGCGTCGACTGCAGCAGGGTCAGCGCACGTTCGGCGCCGAGGCGTCCCGGCCGGAGCTGTTGCCGTAACGCCTGTCCGTGTTCGGCGCCGCGATCGCGGGCTATCCGCATCGCGGCCTCCCGCGAGGTCTCGTCGGCCGACTCGGCGAGGACGGCGTCGGCGAGTATCTCCGCGAGCACCTGGTGGCGGCGTTCGGGAATGCTGACCTGGACCTCGGTGTCGGCGGGCTCGTAGACCTTCGGCGTGCGCCCGACCCGCCGGACGCCGCCGACCTGCTCGTAGCGGGCCCGCAACAACCCGGCGTCGACGAGCTTGTCCAGGTGGAACGCGGCCAGCTTGCGGGATATCCCCACCTGCTCGGCGGCCTCGTCCCGGGTCACCGGGCGACGGGCGCGCCGGATGAACCGATACATCCCGCGCCGCAGTTCGTCGTCGAGGGCGGCCACTGCACCGATCGCCGCATCGCTGGTCACAGGATCACGATAGCACTCACCATACTGGTCGAAATATGTTTCGAGGCGATATATGGCTAGCTCTTGACCACATCGGACTATTTAACCAATAATAATTGTCGTAATCAGCCGACCGCATTCGGACCAGCCACGGCGGTGCGCCACGAGGCCGCCCTCGACATGGGGAGCCAGCGTTCATGTCCCATTCCGCGTTACGAGTCGTCCACGACTCCGGCGCCACCGTCGACCTGACCGCCGCCGAGCGTGCGGCCGGCGAGTTCCTCTCCGCGCTCGGCGTCGGCCTCGACGACGAACACCTGAAGGCCACCCCGGGCCGCATGGCACGCGCCTACGCCGAACTGTTCACTCCCCGTCCGTTCGACCTGACCACTTTCCCCAACGACGAGGGCTACGACGAGCTCGTACTGGCCCGCCGCATCCCGTTGCGGTCGGTATGCGAGCACCACCTGCTGCCGTTCGTCGGAGTCGCCCACGTCGGTTACCTACCGGGCGACCGCATCCTCGGACTGTCCAAGCTCGCCCGCATAGTCGAGCACTTTTCCTGCCGCCCCCAGGTACAGGAACGACTGACCAAACAGATAGCCGACTGGCTGGCGACGAATTTGAGCCCCAAAGGGGTCGGGGTCGTCATCGAAGCCGAACACACCTGCATGACCCTGCGCGGCGTGCAGGCGGTCGGCACGACCACGGTCACTTCCACCATGCTCGGCACACTGCGTGACGACGCCCGCTCTCGCCAGGAGTTCTTCTCCCTCACCGGGATCGCGCCCTGACCATCTCCACCGTCGAGCTACAACCCCCGCCGAGCAGCGACCGCCCACACCGCGGCGTCGCTCGGATCGTTCGGTGCGTCCAGTAGCGAGCAAACCTTCTGCGCCACAGCGATGTTCGGCGCGTATCGGAGCACTGGCCGCATCGCTCCGATCCCGCACCGGACGCACGGTTCGCAGTGAAGTCACTCACATCCGACGAGAGAGACGCCTCCCCGAGTACTCGCACATTGCCGCCATTCGGCAATAGCCGATCGGTTGCCATTCCGAAAGCGACGCATTCGCCCACCCGGGGCGCCACGTACTGCCCGCGCCGCGAAACACCGTGACAAGCCGAAACGGCAGCTCACATCGCAATACTGCGAACGCCATAGCCAGCCGATCACCGGTTGGTGATACCTCACGAAACAGATACCATCGGCAGTGATTTCCGTCTCAGACGGAAGGCCCGAAGGTGATATAGCCATTCGTTGTTACTGTCGGGTAGTGTTCACTGCACCGACGATCAGAGTCGATCCGGAACCGTATTTCCCCACGATTTCAGGAGCGCTCGTGTCTCCCCATTCTCGTTTCGAATCCATCGGCGCCTATCTGCCTTCCAGAGTCGTCACCACGGAGGAGCTTCTTTCCGGGCTGAAAGAACCGCCTTCATTCGATCTTGAGAAAATAACCGGCGTACGTGAGCGCCGGGTCCGCGATACCAGGCCGGAAAGTCACGAGGACTCGTTCACACTGGCCATGCAAGCTGTGGAAGACTGTCTGTCCAGGTCACAGTATGCGCCGGAGGAGATCGACGTCATCATCTCCGCCTCGATCACGCGGAGCAAGCACGCGACCAGGGTGTACATGGAGCCGTCGTTCGCCGGTTCGATAAGCCGCCTTATCGGTGCCAAGAACGCGATCACATTCGATATCACAAATGCCTGTGCAGGAATGCTCACCGGCACGTACATCCTGGATCGGATGATCCGGTCCGGCGCCGTTCGCAATGGCCTCGTGGTCAGTGGTGAAGCCATTACCCCGATCGCCGAGACCGCAGTTGCCGAGATTTCCCAGAAATACGATCCGCAATTCGCTTCGCTGTCCGTCGGCGACTCCGGATGCGCGATCGTGCTGGATCGCGCGGTCGATGAAAACGACATGATCCACTACATCGAAATGATGACCGCCGCGGAATACGCGCAGTTGTGTCTGGGCATGCCGAGCGGCAAGACGCAAGGCATCGCGATGTACACCGACAACCGCAGGATGCACAACGAGGATCGCTTCCTGCTCGGCACCAATACCCAGCGGAAATTCCTCGAGGCGCAGGGCAAGACCTTCGCCGACGAGAAGTTCGACTACGTCATCCACCATCAGTTCGGCGCCACCGCCATTCCGTGGATGAACGCGATCGCCGAGCGCGAGTTCGGCAGTCCGATGCCGCCGGACCTGCGGGTCATCGAGAAGTACGGAAATACTTCCACCACTTCGCATTTCATCGTGCTGCACGATCAGCTCAGCGAGCAGAGCATCCCCGCGGGCTCGAAGTTGCTGCTGGTGCCCGCGGCTTCCGGCATCGTTACCGGGTTCCTGTCCACCACCATCTCGTCGCTGAAGGTCTGAGGCCGGTCATGAGTGTGCGTATCAAGTCCAGCGCGATCAGCCGCGGCGGCGACACCAACAGCATCGTGGAGCACAACGGGCGCGCGGCCAAGCGGTGCCTCGAGCGTGCCGGCATTCGTCCCGACCAGGTCGGCCTCCTGATCAACGCGGGTATCTTCCGGGATTCCAACACCGTCGAGCCCGCGGTGTCGGCGCTGATCCAGAAAGCGGCCGGAATCGGCCTGGAGTACGCCAAGGACGACCCGAGGACGTTCTCGTTCGATCTGATGAACGGCGCGATCGGCGTGCTCAACGCGATGCAGGTGGCCACGTCGGTCCTGGAGACCGGCAGCGCCGAGCACGTGCTCGTCGTCTCCGGCGACACCCATCCGTCCCTGCTGCGTTCCGTCGGCGACGACCGGTTCCCGTACGCCACCTGCGGCGCGGCGCTGCTGCTCGAACACACCGACGAGCCGACCGGCTTCGGCAGGGTGCACACCGTCGCGGGCGAGGGCACGCCCGCGGTCGAGGCCTACGTCGACGTGACGACCATGGGCAACACCGGCCGCGGCGCCATGACGGTGGAACGCGAGCCCGGCTTCGAGGACCGTCTGCTGGAGGTGGCCGTCGACGCCGCGCGCCTGGCGCTCGCCGAATCCGACCACGCCTCGCTCGACGAGATCGCGCTGATCGCCTCGACGCCGAGCCCGGAGTTCCCGAAGAAGCTGGCCGCCGCGCTCGGCATCGACGAAAGCTCGGTTCGCACACCGGATCTGCGCGACGGCGACCCGCACACGGCCACGCTCACCGCGGCCTACGACCAAGCGGTAGCGGACGACACCCTCGCCGCTCATCGCCAACTGCTGTTCGTCGCGGCGGGCGCGGGTCCCTCCGCGGCGGCGGTGCTCTACCGGCTGCCCGTCTTCGCCGGGGCGCCTGCGTGACAACGGGAACCTACTGGCAGGCCATCGATCGGTTTCGTGCGGTCGTCCGCACCGACCCCACCCGGGTGGCCGTGCGCTACGCGGACGGGGTCGGCCCCGATGGCCTGCCGGCCTACCGGCACCTGACCTATCGCGAGCTGGACGCGTGGTCGGACACGATCGCCCAGCGGCTCGCCGCGTCGGGTGTCGGCACCGGGACGCGCACCATCGTGCTGGTGCTGCCGAGCCCGGAGCTGTACGCGATCATGTTCGGGCTGCTCAAGATCGGCGCGGTGGCCGTGGTGATCGACCCGGGCATGGGCGTGCGAAAGATGTTGCGCTGCTTGCGCGCCGTGGACGCCGAGGCGTTCATCGGCATCCCGCAGGCGCATGCGCTGCGCGTGTTGTTCCGGCGCGGCTTCCGCACCGTCCACACGGTGGTGACGGTCGGCAGACGCTGGTTCTGGCGCGGCGAGTCGCTGCGGGACTGGGGCCGCACGCCCGCGGGCTCGATGCCCGTGGGCCGCCCGGCCACCGAGGACGATTTGCTGCTCATCGCTTTCACCACCGGCAGCACCGGCCCGGCCAAAGCCGTGCAGCTGACACACGGCAACCTGGCCGCGATGGTGGAGCAGGTGCATGTAGCACGCGGGGAGGTGGCGCCGGAAGCCTCCTTGATCACCCTTCCGCTGGTCGGCGTGCTGGATCTGCTGCTCGGCTCGCGTTGCGTGCTGCCGCCGCTCATCCCGAGCAAGGTGGGCGCGACCGATCCGGCGCATGTGGCCGACGCGATCGAGAAGTTCGGGGTGAGTACCATGTTCGCCTCCCCCGCCGTACTCATCCCGCTACTGGAATACCTGCGTGCCCACCCGACTCCGCTCGCGTCGCTGGAGAGCATCTATTCCGGTGGCGCTCCGGTGCCGGACTGGTGCATCGCCGGACTGCGCGCGGTGCTGGGCGAGGACGCGAAGGTGGTGGCGGGATACGGGTCCACCGAGGCGCTGCCGATGTCCACCATCGAGTCCAGGGAACTGCTGGGCGGTCTGGTCGAACGGGCGCACCGCGGCGCGGGAACCTGTATCGGCAGGCCCTCCTACCAGGTGCAGGCGCGCGTCGTCGCCATCACCGACGACCCCATACCGACGTGGGCGCGGGCCGAAGAACTCGCGGGCGGCCTGGCGGACACTCGTGGCATCGGCGAACTGGTGGTGAGCGGGCCGAACGTCAGCACCAGGTATTACTGGCCGGAACAGGCGAACGCGTTGGGCAAGATCGTCGACGGCGATCGGATCTGGCATCGCACCGGCGATCTCGCGTGGATCGACGAACAAGGGCGGATCTGGTTCTGCGGGCGCAAGAGTCAGCGCGTGGTCACGGCGCAGGGACCGATGTTCACCGTCCAGGTGGAGCAGATCTTCAACACCGTCGCGGGTGTGGCCCGCACGGCGCTGGTCGGGATCGGTCGGCGCGGCGCGCAGCGACCGGTGCTCTGCGTCGAAGTGAAGCCGGGCGCCGACCCGGCCGTCGTCGAGCCGGCGCTGCGGGCCCACGGGGCGCAGTTCGACCTCACCAGGACGATCGCCGACTTCCTTGTCCATCCGTCGTTCCCGGTGGACATCCGGCACAACGCCAAGATCGGGCGCGAAGAGCTCACAGGGTGGGCGGCCGAGCGCCTCGGAACGGACACCTGATCATGAAAACAACCGCACTGCGGGCGGTTCCCGTCCTGGGATGGCTGTATCTGGCGGGCGGCGCGCTCGCCGCGACCACCGGCCGTGCCCCCGACAGCCGGATCCTGCGCACCGTCTGGTGGATCGACGCGTTCCTCAGCGTCGTCGTGCACGCGGCCCAGATCCCGGTGGCCTTGCGCGCCGCCGAGGGATCCGGCAGCGGCCGCCTCCGTACGGCGATATTGACGCAGATCTTCGGCCTGACCTGGTGGCGGACCCAGCCCGGCAAGGAGAAAAGGCAATGAGCAAAGTTCTGGTGACCGGCGCGTCCGGTTTTCTGGGCGGAGCGCTGGTGCGCAGGCTGGTGCGCGACGGCGAGCACCATGTATCCATCCTGGTGCGCCGCACCAGCGATCTGTCCGACCTGAGCGCCGACCTCGACAAGATCCAGCTGGTCTACGGCGACCTGACCGATCCGGCGTCGCTCGAGCGAGCGACCCGCGGCGTCGACATCGTGTTCCACAGCGCGGCACGGGTGGACGAGCGCGGCACCCGGGAGCAGTTCTGGAACGAGAACGTCCGGGCCACCGAGCGGTTGCTGGAGGCGGCCCGGCGCGGCGGGGCCGCGCGGTTCGTGTTCATCTCCAGCCCGAGTGCGCTGATGGACTACTACGGCGGCGACCAGATCGACGTCGACGAGTCGGTGCCGTATCCGCGGCGCTACCTGAACCTGTACTCGGAGACCAAAGCCGCGGCCGAGCGGGCGGTGCTGGCCGCCGACACCGAGGGATTCCGCACCTGCGCGCTGCGCCCGCGCGCGATCTGGGGTGCGGGCGACCGGTCCGGTCCCATCGTGCGGATGCTCGGGCGGGCCGGCGCGGGAACGTTGCCGGATCTGTCGTTCGGCCGCACCGTGTACGCCTCGCTGTGCCACGTCGACAACATCGTCGAGGCCTGTGTTCGAGCAGCCGCCTCGGACACGGTGGGCGGCAAAGCGTATTTCATCGCCGACGCCGAGAAGACCGACGTCTGGGGTTTTCTCGGCCAGGTGGCCGCCCGGCTCGGATACCAGCCGCCGACCAGGAAACCCAACCCCAAGGTGATCGACGCGGCGGTGCGCGTCATCGAGACGATCTGGCGCATCCCCGCCGTCGCGACACGCTGGTCGCCTCCGCTCTCGCGCTACGCCGTCGCTCTGCTAACCCGCAGCGCCACCTACGACACCAGCGCCGCCGCACGCGATTTCGGCTACCGGCCGGTCGTGGACCGCGACAGCGGGCTGACCGCCTTCCTCACCTGGCTGGAAGGCCAGGGCGGAGCGGTCGAACTCACCCGCGATCTGCGCTGAGCACTTCCCCGTTACCGGAGACCAGCATGAGCAACGCCCCCGTCTTCCGCAGGAAGATCACCCCCACCGAACGCCTCTATTTCTCCACGCGACAGGTCACTCCGCCGTTCGTGATGCACATCGCCGTCCACGGCGAGGGCAGCCTTGATCCGGCCGCCGTGCAGGCCGCCGTCGACGTGGCCTCGGCGGCCGCTCCCGGCACCCGCCTCGTCCGCGACGGCCGCGACTGGGTGGACAGCGGTCTGGCCGCCACCGTGCGCGTAGTGCCTGGATGGTCGCTGAACTACGACGCACTGGAGCACGACGCGGTGCTCGACAGCCCGATCGGTCCCACGCCGGACCGCACCACCGAGGTGCTGCTGCTCACGGGTGCGCAAACCACCGTGCTGTTCCGCGCCTTCCACGGCGTGATGGACGGCATGGGCATGCGCATGTGGGTGGACGACGTATTCCGCGCCCTGCGGGGACAGCGTCCGCTCGGCGCTCCCGACCCGGTCGCGGACGCCGAACTCGTCGCGCGGGTCGGCGCTGCGGGCAGACCGACTTTGGTGCTGCCCACATTCCAGGCGCCGTCCGGACGCGGCCGCCAGGATCCGGCGGCCCCGCGCTGGCTGCTGCGCCACCGCACGATCGAGGCGACCGGCAGGGGCATCGTCGCGCGCGTGGCGGCGATCCTGGCCGAAGAGTCGGAGACGAAGTCGCGCTTCATGATTCCGGTCGATCTGCGCAGGCACGATCCCGGCTTGCGGTCCACCGCGAACCTGGCGCTGCCCCTGTTTCTCGACGTGGCGCCAGGCGAAGACTGGGAGACGGTCAGGGAGCGGATGCGGGTCGGTCTGCGGGAGAAACGCGAACTGAACGAATTGGACAACGGCAAGCTGTCGAAGTTCCCGGACGCCGTCATTCGCACGGCGCTGCGCGGGAGCAACTGGCTGGGGGCACGGCTGAACCGGAACATGGTGTCGGCCACCGTCTCCTATATGGGCGCCTGCGATCTCGACGAGATGGCCGTGCCCGGCTGGACACCGACCTCCATGCGGTTGCTGCCGCAGCACAGCGGCGCGATGCCGCTGCTGTTCGCCATGGTCGAATCGCGCGGGAAGCTGGAGCTGACCGTCTCCTGCCGCAACGGCGCGGGCATCGAGCCCCGGCTGGAGGCGCTGCTGGACAAGATCACCGCGCGGCTCGAGGCCGAGCTCGCGCCGCACGATGCGGCCGTGGCATGACCGCCATCGCCCGGGTCGTCCTCGCCCGGCCACGGATGGTGCTCGCCGTCGTGACCGGGGTGATGCTGCTGTCCGGCCTCCTGGGCATCGGAGCGTCGGACAAGGTCACCGCTGCCGGGTTCATCGATCCCGGCAGCGAGTCCGCGCACGTGGATCAACTCGTGAGCGAGCACTTCGGACCGCAGAATCCCGACGTGGTCGTGCGCTACACCGCTCCGGAGGGACAGACGCTCGACGACATCGGCCCCTTGGTGCAGGAGGCGCTGGCGCGGATCGATCCGGCGATGCTGCAACGGCCGATCGAAACCTATTGGAACGCTGGGTTCGCGCGAAAGCAGTTCCTGCGCGCGGCGGACGGACGGCACGCGCTCGCCGTGGTCTATCTCGCCGGTGACGCCAACCAGCGTGTCGCCGTGTATCCCGACATCGAACCGCTGCTTCGCGTTCCGGGTGTTCCGGCCGATCTGTCCGGCTACAGCGCGGTCTCCACGGAGATCAACGCGCAGTCCCAGCACGATCTGGTCCGGGCGGAAGCGCTCTCGCTTCCGCTGACGCTGCTCATCCTGGTGCTGGTGTTCGGCGGTCTGGTCGCCGCGTCCTTCCCGGTCGTGGTCGGCGGCCTGACCGTGCTCGGCGCGCTGGGCGCCATCCGCGTGCTCGCCGAACTCACCGAGGTGAGCACGTTCGCGGTGAACATCGCCTCCCTGCTCGGCCTCGGGATGGCCATCGACTACGGGCTGTTCCTGGTCACCCGATTCCGCGAGGAGGTCGCCGAGGGGCACGACGTGCGCGCCGCGATCACCCGCACCTACTCGACCGCGGGACGCACCATCGCGTTCTCGGCACTGCTGCTGGTTTGCGCGTTCGCGGGTACGTTCGTCTTCCCGCAGGCGGTGCTGCGCTCGCTCGGCATCGGCGCGATCACCGCGGTCGCCCTGGCCGCCGGACTCTCGCTCACCGTGCTGCCCGCCCTGCTCGCCCTGTTCGGCGCGCGCATCGGCACCGCGCGCGCGATCGATCGCACCGACCGGTTCTGGGGCGGCCTGGTCGACCGCGTGCTGCGGCGGCCGGGGCTGGTGACCGTGGTCGTCGGCGCCGTCCTGCTGGTCTTCGCGGCGCCGTTGGCCGGGCTGCGGCTGGGCGACATCGACCACCACGCGTTGCCCCCGGACAACGCCATGCGCGTCACCATCGAAGAGCTCACCGCGCAGTTTCCCGCGGCGGGCAGCGGAGCCACCGCCGTGCTGCACGGCACGAACGGGCCGCCGCAGGCGGCCGCGGTTGATGCCGTCGCGGCGGCACTGGGCAAGGTCGACGGTGTGCGGCAGGTCGTCCAGGTGGGTCGCGCCGAGGATTTCGTCGTCTTCCACGCGTTCCTGCGCGATACCGACCGCACCGAAGCGGCGAGCGCCTCGGTGCGCGGCATCCGTGCCCTGACGCCGCCGGACGGCACCGCACTGTGGGTCGGCGGCGACACCGCGGCCACCGTGGACAGCGTGCGGTCCATCGTCGCCGGGATGCCGTGGATGATCCTCGTAATGGTCGGCGCGACGTTGGTGCTGCTGTCGACCGCGTTCCGCTCGGTCGTCCTGCCGCTCAAAGCCGTCGCCCTCGCCTTCCTGAGCCTCGCCGCGACCTTCGGCGTGCTCACCTGGATCTTTTGCGGCGGGCATCTGTCCGGCGTACTCGGCGTGAGCACCGGCCCGATCACCGCGGGCATGCTCGTGCTGATCATCGCGGTCGTCTTCGGCCTGTCCACCGACTACGAGGTGTTCCTGCTCTCCCGCATGGTCGAAGCGCACGACGCGGGCGCCGACACCGCGGCGTCGGTGCGCGCGGGCACCATCAAGACCGCGCGCGTGATCACCGCCGCGGCAACCTTGCTGGTGATCGTCACCGGGGCGTTCACCCTCTCCCCGCTGACCCCGATGCGCTTCCTCGGTCTGGGCATGATCATCGCACTCGTCGTGGACGCCACCCTCGTCCGCATGCTCTTGGTGCCCGCGCTGGTCCAGCTGATGGGCCCGGCCAACTGGTGGTCACCGCGCCGCCGCATCATCCCGGCCACCGTCGCCCGCATCCGGGAACGCACGTCCGCGGCCTGACGGAATCCAGCGGTGCTAAGCGACCAGTTCGAGCAGGCCGCGTGGATCCCACGGCATCGGCCCGGTCGGGAAACTCATCCGGACCAGTCGGTGCGGGGCGACCGCGTCGAAGTGGGCCACCGCGGGTGGCAGGAACCCGCCGATCACCTTTTCCACCATCGTGTTCAGCCCCGTGAGCCGCGGCCGCAGCCGTACCTGCCAGCTGGTGATGCGACCGGCGGGTACGTCGACGACGGTGCGCTGCTCCACTTTCGCCCCGAGCGGGATGTGCACCGAGAAGGCGAGCCACAGGTCGACGCACTCTTCGGCGCCCTCGGCGAAGTCCAGGCCGCGCAGCAGCGTCAGGCCGCCGGCGAGCGGCATCACGTTGGCCGGAAACGGCGCGATCCCGCCGCCGAACTGAAGATGGGTGGTGCCGACGAAGTTGGCCTCCTCGCGGCTGACGACCGTGGTGCCCGAACGTGTCTCGGCGCGATAGCGCTCGGCCGACAACCGATCTCCGGAGCGCTGGAATCGCTGCTCGATGGTCATCGCAAAATTCGCGGGTCCGAGGCCGACCTCGAGCATCGAGCGGTAACCGTCGCCGTCGTGCGATACCACGCTGATCAGATCGAGCTTCGGCGGCCGATCGGTCACGCTGACGGTGTAGACGGACTTCTCTCCGTCGGGTATCCCCGGGTCACGAAAAGCGGTGCGCACATGTCCTCCTCACACTGTGTCCTCGGCCGCCGCCGCGAACACCGCTTCGAGGGTGGCCACGTAGCGCTCGACGGAACCGTGCGCCACCGGCGTGTCCGGGTAGATGACGCTCAGCGTGGTCTCCGACGCGAGCCGGTTGATCCAGATCAGCACCTGTTCGGACGCGGCGCGATTGGCGTACAACCCGCACGACGCCAGGTCGAACACCTCGTTGCCGAGCAGTTCTCGGGCGTCGACGTAGGAGATCATCGGCGTGGACCAGCCCGGTTCCAGGTCGAGATCGGAGTCGGCGGGCAACAGTTCCACCACGCGCTGGAACGAGGTGGGAGCCAGGCGCAGGCCGTTCTCGTAGGCGTGCTGCGCGATGGCCGCGGCCCGGGCGAAGGTGGTGGTCGGCGCGATCGGAAAGGCCACCGGCAGCAACGTCACATACCAGCCGACCGACGCGCGTTCGGCGGCGGAACCGCGGGTGCTGACCGGTGTCATGCCGAAGTAATAGTCGCTGTCGATGAGCTCGCGCTCGGCCAGCGCCGCCGCGGCGAAGATGCCGCCGACGAATTCCGCGCCGTTGTCACGGCAGACCCGCTCGAACCGTAGCGCGGTGTGCTCGTCGAACAGCGTGACCGTGCGGTGCGCACTGCGGTTGTACACATCGGTCCGCCTGCCCAGATCCAATGGGAAGGAGGGCAGTTCGCCGTCGTTCCCGCGAATGAGCTCCAGCCACTTCTGGACGCCGGGCGAGGCGAGCGTCATCCGGCCGGTGTACTCCCGTTCGGCGGTGCAGTAGTCGAGATAGCTGGCCGCGGGATGCAGCATGCCGACGTCCTCCCACACCTCGCGCAGATACAGCAGCGCGAGGTCTAACCCGGACAGGTACTGGCCGAATCCGTCGGTGTGCAGATGATCGACCGCCAGGTAGACCGTCGTGGAATCCTCGCGTTCGATCGTCCCGAAGGTGAAGCAGTCCCAGTCGAAGGGCCCCGGCGTCGTCTTCTGGACGTGATCGCGGATCGCCCTTGCCTCGTCCACGTGGCCGTAGTCGACCGGCACGAAATCGACGTCCTCCGCGGGCACCAGGTGACGCTCGATCGCACCGGCGGCGTCGACTCGAAACCAGGTTCGGAAGGTGTCGTGGCGCAACAGGAACGCGTTGATCGCCCGCGTCATCGCGGCCAGGTCGAGGCCGCCGGTCGGGATCTCCGCGGTCACCAGGCACAGGCCCGAGTACCGGAAATCCGCGTCGGCGTGCCGATCGGCGAGCCGCAGATACTGCTCCTGCTGGTGCGAGGGCGGAGCCGGGTGCACCGGCGCCCGGCGGGCGCGCGCCACCGACTCCGGCGACGCCGCCCAGCCGACCAGCCGGCCCGGCCCCGGCTCCCATTCATCGATCAGCCCGAAACGGACCACGGGGACACCTCGTTTCGACGGCGGTCGGTCACGGCCTGGCCCCAGCCGTCATCAGCGCCGGAACGCGCTCGGCCGCAGCGTCATTCGAAGCGGTCGGCGCGACCGGATCCGTGACCGGCTGCGCCTGACCGGAATCGGCGGCCAGGATCAGTTCCGCCACCTTCGGTCCGGCCTGCTCCAGGCTGAACGAACGGCCCATCTGCAGTGACATCAGGTCGATACCGAGGGTCTTGGTGACCCGCGCGCCGAGTTCCACCGCCATCAGCGAATCCAGCCCGAGTTCTGGCACCGGAACGGTCATGTCGATGGACTCGACCGGCACGCCCATGACGACGGCGAGTTCCTCGGCCATCTTGCGGGCGACGAAGGCCCCGCGCTTGCCCTCTTCGATCGCGGCCACCTCCGCGCGCAGCCGAGCCAGCTCGGAGGTGTCCTTGGCGGAGGCCTGCGCGAGCGCGGTGGTGCGGCCCGTGCGGGTCAGCTGCGGGAAGGTGCCGGTCAGCTTGGCCCAGTCGGTCGGGATGATCGCCGCGCGGGCCACGCCCAAGCGCAGTGTCTGCTCGAGATAGGCGGTGGCGTCGGCCATGTCGATCGGATCGAAGCCGACCAGATCGAGGTACTTCAGGGCCGTCTCGTCGGCGGCCATGCCGCCCGTCGCGCCCGACAGGTGACCCCAGCCGACGCACAGCGCCCGCTCGCCGGCCCGGGACCATTCCTCGGCCAGCGACTCCACCGCCACATTGGCCGCGCAGTAGTTGTACTGCCCGTAGATGCCGTACATCGAGCCGCCCGAGGAGCACAGCACGAACATGTCCAACCCGATCCCGGCGTCGGCCACGGCTCGATGCAGTACCCGGGCACCGTGCACCTTCGGGCGATATACCTTGTCCAATTCCTCGAATCGCATCGCGTCCAGGCGATTGTCGGCCACCGCGCCCGCCGCGTGGAACACTCCGCGCAGCGGGTGCTCGGCGCCGTGGGACCGCGCGACGATCGCGGCGACCGCCTCCGGGTCGGTGACGTCGGCCCGCTCCTCGATCACCTCGACGCCTACGGTGCGCCACGCCTCGAGCTGGCGGCGTGCCTCCTCCGTACTCGCGCCGCCGCGGCCGAGCAGTACCAGCCGCCGCGCCCCGCGCAACACCAGCCAGCGCCCGATGGCCATCCCGAACCCGCCGAATCCGCCGGTGACCAAATAGGTCGCCGCGCTGCGGATCTCGAGATCCGGTAGGTAAGGCCGCACCGCCGGGGCGGGTGAATCCAGGCGCAGCGCGATCCGGGACAGACCGGTCGAGCGGATGGTCTCCTCGAACGCCCTGGCCACCTCGTCGGTCTCGAACAGCCGGTAGGGCAATGGTTTGTAGGTGCCCGCGAGCACCTTCTCGTAGACCCGCTGCAACAAACGAGCCAGCCGCTGCGCGTCGACGGCGACCAGGCGGTCCAGATCCATCGAGAAGTACGCCAGGTTCTTGTCGAAGTTGGACATCTCCAGCAGGCCGCCGGTGTAGATGTCGGCCTTGCCGACCTCTACGATGCGCCCGAATTCCCCGACGGCGTTGAAGTTCTGGCGCAGGATCTCACCCGGCGCGCTGCTGAGCACCACCTCGACGCCCTTGCCGCCGGTCAGCTCGAGCACGTCGTCGACGAAGTTGAGCGAGCGCGAGTCGATCGCGTGATCGGCACCGAGGGCGAGCACGTGGGCGCGGCGCTGGTCGGTACCGGCGGTGCCGATGATGCGTGCCCCACGATCCTTGGCAACCTGGATCGCGGCCGTGCCGACGCCGCCCGCGGCGCCGTGGATCAGCACCGTCTCCCCCGGTTCCAGCCGGGCCAGATCCAGCAGCGCGTACTCGGCCGTGCCGAAGGCGATGGTGCTGGTGCAGTAGGCGGGATCGGCGTCGGCGGGCAGCGGGATGGTCAGTTGCCGGTCGACGACGACGTAGCGCCGCATCATGCCCTTGGCGGCGACCGCGACCAGATCGCCCACCGCGAGGTCGGTGATCTCCTCGCCGACCCGCACCACCTCGCCGACGCCCTCCATTCCGGGCACGGTGCCGAAATAGGTGGGCGCCAACTCGCGCTCACCGAGCAGGCCGATGACCTTGAGCGGATCCTTGTAGTTCAGGCCGATGATCTTCATCCGCACCTCGACCTGCCCCGGTCCGGGATGGGGCCGCGGGCACTGCCGCCACGCCAACGCCGACAGCAAGCGGGTCCGGGGCAAGTCCAGCGCGAAGTTGGCTTCCGGGTCGGTCATGGGTTCGGCGGTGTCGAGGGCGTCCAGGCGCGCCTGCAGCGGCTTGGTCACCAGCGGGGCCCAGCGCGTGCCCGCGCGCAGCACCACCTCGTCGAGGTTGTCGTTCCAGAACGCGCCGGGCACGGCCATTTCTCCGAGCAGTTCGCCGATCTCGGTGCCGGGTTCCACGTCGATCAGCCGCCAGCGCAGCGCCGATTGCTCGTTGAGCAGCACCCGGCGCGCACCGGCCAGCGCGGCATGATTCGAGTTCGGCGGGATCGGGCTGTCCGGCAGCGCGAACGCGCCCTCGGTCACCAGCGTGGCATGGCACCAGCCGTCACCGAAGACGCTCTGGGGCCCCTGTTCGGTGGCCTCCGGGTGGACGAACTCGTCGAGAGCGACCGCGATCCGCTCCAGTGTCCACAGATCGGCGACATCGTCCTCGACGGCACCCGCGACCACGCAGACGTGCAGCCGGTCGGCGCCTTCCGCCTTGGCGGCGGCCAGGGTCGCGGCCAGATCGGCGGCGAGTTCGCGGCTCGCCACCCCGGCCACGTAGAGCCGGGAGCCCGGGATCGCGGCGGCCAGCTGCCCCGCCCTTCGGCAGTCGCCGCCCAGCGCGACGATCACCGTGGACACCGAATCCCGCGGCAGCGCGGCGGGATCGAGGGCATCGCGCGGTTCGAGCGTCTCGGCGTAGTAGAAGTCGACCATCCGGTGCAGCGGATCCTGGCCCGGCGCGAGCGCACCGATCTGCAGGCCGCTCAACCGCATCACGAGGCTGCCTTCGTCGTCCAGCAGATCCACCTCGGCGCGCAGCCGGGCCCGGGGATCGCGGCGCGCGACCACGGTGATCCGCTCGGGCAGCGGCGCGACCAGCCGCACCGCCGCGACACCGACCGGCACCAGCGTGCCCTCGTCGATCCTGGCGTCGGCGAACAGCAGGGCCGCCGACTGCATCGCGGCGTCGACCACCGCGGGATGGGCGAGATGTCCGGAATCCGCGGCGATGGCGCCGTCGACGGTGGCCACCACCACGTCCGCGCCGACGCGCACGGAGGTGACGCGACGGAAGGCCGGTCCGTACTGCAGTCCTGCCGCGGCCAGACCGCTGTAGAACATCCGCGGGTCGATGTCGAGACCGACGTCCAGGGTGGGCACCGTGACCTTCGTCGGCTTGTGGCTGCCGGTCAGCGTGCGGCCGAACGCGTGCACCGTCCAGGCCGTCCCGGTCGCCGAGCGCGATCGGATCATGAACCGGCCGCTGGCCTCCTCGACGGTGAGCGCCACCAGCGGCACGTCCGGCGCGCCCATGATCAGCGGGGCCACGAACCGAACCTGTTCCAGCGCGACGCGTTCCACGCCCAGACGGGCGGCCGTCGCGCTCAGGGCGGCATCCAGGTACGCCGCGCCCGGCATGATCTTGACGCCGTTCACCACATGATCGGCCAGCCACGGCAGCAACTCGGTGCCGACCTGTAGCAGCCAGTCCGGCCTGCCCTCGACGTCGGGATCACCGAGCATGGCGTAGGCGCCGGGGGTGCCCAACCGGGCCTGCTCGAACAGCGGCAGCGCCGCGTGCAGCCGGGTCCGTTGCCACGGATAGCGCGGCAGCGGCACGTGCGGAGTGGCCTGCGCCGGGAACAGCTCGTCCAGGTCGAGCACGCCCGCGCCGTAGAGGCCGATGAGGGTGCGGCGGATGCTCACCGAATCCGGCTGCTTGCGATCCAGCGTCGGCACGGTCGTGCCGTTGACGTCCGCGCCGAGCAGCGCTTCGCGGATGTTGCCCGAGAGCACCGGGTGCGGGCCGACCTCCAGGAAGACCCGGCTGTCCGCGCCGATCAGCTTCGCGACCGCGTCCGCGAACCGGACGGGCTGCCGCACATTCGCGCACCAGTACTCCGCGTCCCAGTCGGGGCCGACAACTTGTTCGCCGGTGACCGAGGAGTACAGCGGCACGGTCGGCGTCATCGGCGTGAGCCCGGCCAGCGCCGCGCGCAGTTCATCCAGGATGGGGTCCATCAACCGGCTGTGGTACGGCACCTCGACGCGAAGTCTGCGCGCGAAAATGCCGTCTTCGGTGAGCTTTTCGGCGATCTCGTCGAGGCGGTCGACGTCACCGGACAAGGTCAGCGAACTCGCACTGTTGATCGCGGCGACATCCACCCGCTGGTCGTCGCCGACGAGTTCGCGAGCCTGCTCGGGCGACATCCCGACCGCGAGCATGCCACCCGATCCGGCGGTCGTCGCCTGCAACCGGGCCCGGTGGTAGGCCACCAGCACCGCGTCACGCAGCGACAGCATGCCGCTCACGTAGGCCGCCGACACCTCGCCCACGCTGTGCCCGACCACGGCCGCGGGCCGGATGCCGTACTCGGCCAGCTCCCGCGCCAGCGCCACCTGCACGAGGAAGTTGGCCGGCTGCGCCACCTCGGTGCTGGTGACCCTGGACTCCTGCTCGGGCCGCAGCAGCTCCTCGATGATCGACCAGCCCGCGATCGAACGGAACTCGGCGTCGACCGCCTCGGCCGTGTCGGCGAAGACACCTCGGCTGCGGAGCGATTCGCGTGCCATCCCCCACCACTGCGGACCCATGCCGGAGAACACGAACACCGGTTCGGCCGTGCGCGCCACGATCGTCCGCGCGGCGTCGCGGCCCTCGCCCGCGGCGAACGAGCGCAGATCGCGGACGAGGTCGGCGGTGTCGTCGAGGAGCACGCCCGTGCGGTACTGATGGTGCGCCATGCGCGTCCAGGCGGCCTCGGCCAATTGTTCCGGGTCGGCGCCCGCGGCGATCAGATCGCCGAATCGACCGGCCAGCGCCCGCGCCGCGCCGGTGCTGCGCGCCGAGATCGGCAGGACGCCGAAGTGCCGCGGGGGCGAGACAGGTTCAGCGGCCGTCGGCCGGAACTCCTGCAGGATGGTGTGGGCGTTGGTGCCGCCGTAGCCGAAACCGTTGACCGCGACCGTCATCGGCTCGGCGTCGGCGGGCAGCGGCTCCGCCTCGAGTTGGACGTGCAATCCCAACTCGTCGAACGGGATGTCCGGATTGGGTTGGTCCAGCCAGCCCTGCGGCGGGATGGTGCGATGCCGGATCGCCAGCGCCGCCTTGATCACGCTCGCGATACCGGCCGCGGCCTCGGTGTGCCCGAGTGTCGACTTCACGGAGCCGACGCCCAGTGAGCCCGTGCGCCCCGCGGGCGCGCCGAACACTCGGCCGAGCGCGCGCAACTCGACCGGATCGCCGACCAGCGTGCCGGTGCCGTGCGCCTCGACGTAGGTGATCGTCTCCGGCGCGAGGCCAGCGCGGCCGCACACCGAACGCGCCAGTGCCTCTTGGGCTTCGGCGCTGGGCACGGTGATCGCGGTGGTGCGGCCGTCCTGATTCGAACCGGTCGCCTTCACCACCGCGTAGATCCGGTCGCCGTCGCGGACCGCGTCGTCGAGCTTCTTCAGCGCCACCATGCCCGCGCCCTCGCCCCGCCCGTAACCGTCGGCCGAGGCGTCGAAGGACTTGCAGCGGCCGTCCGCGGCCAGGAAACCACCCTTGCACATCAGGACGAAGGTCTCCGGTTGCAGCATCACGTTCACGCCGCCCGCGAGCGCCACCTCGCAGTCGCCGCTCTCCAGCGCCTGGCAGGCGAGATGAAACGCGACCAGCGACGACGAGCACGCGGTATCGACCGTGAGCGCGGGTCCGACCAGATTGAGCGCGTAGGCGATCCGGTTGGACAGCATGGTGTAGGACGCACTGGCCGGGGTGTGCATGTCGGTGTGGAACAGAGCCGGGCCGACCACGCCGATCACCGACTGGTCCACCACGAATCCGCCGACGTAGACGCCGATCGAGCCGCCCGCCGCGCGTCGCGCGATCCCGGCGTCGTCGAGCGCCTCCCAGGTCACCTCGAGCATCAGCCGCTGTTGCGGATCGAGCACGGTCGCCTCGCGAGGGGAGATGCCGAAGAAGTCCGGGTCGAATTCCCACGGGTCGATCGTCATGAACGCCGCGCGCTTGGTGTAGCTGCGCCCCGGCGTACGCGGTTCCGGATCGTAGTAGCGGCGGTAATCCCAGCGATCGGCCGGCATTTCGACCACGCCGTCCCGTTTGTCCAGGACGAATTCCCAAAATGTTTCGGGCGAGTCGATGCCCCCTGCAAACCTGCAGCCGATGCCGACAATTGCAATATCCGACATGCACATCCTCCGGGTCGGATCCAGTTCGATCGCCATTCTTTTTCCGGCGATTCACGAATCAGCCTGTGCACACTTGGCGTCCGGCCCAGCGTAACGGCCGCCACACCGGCCGTCGTGGGCTCAGGGAGACTTCACAATCCGCTTGCGAACCGAGTTGTGGCATCTCGAAATTCCGGATCGACTGCCGGTGAAATGCCTTGGCATTGCTAGGTTTCAACCGTTCCCGGCCTCGCCGAAATACGATGTCACCGGTTAGGAGGCGGCATTGTTCGCCGAGTTCACGCACTGGACCGATACGCTCGTCCGGCGGCGGTTCACCGTCATCGGGTTCGTCGTCGCCGCACTGCTCGCGCTCGGTGCGTACGGCCTCGGGTTGGACGAGCACCTCAGCGTCAGCGGCTGGAACGATCCGACTTCGGAATCCGCGCGGGCGGTCCGGCTCAAAGACGAGGCGTTCGGCCACGACCACATCGCCGATGTGCTCTTGCTGTATCGCGCCCCGGCAGGCAAGACGATCGACGACCCCGCCTTCGCCGCGACGATCGTGGGTCACTTGAACAGCCTGCCGCAACGCTTTCCGGACCGGATCGACAAGATCAACGCCACCTACTGGCCCACCGACACCGGGCTGCACCTACCGGACATCTTCGGCTCCGAAGCCCGCGACTACGCCTTCGCCTCCGTCGCCATTCGCGGCAGCGACGACACGGAGATCATGCGCAACTACCGAAAAGTCGCCGACCAGTTCCGGATACCTGGCATAGACATGGAGGTGGCGGGCGGGCAACCCGTCGCGGCCGCCCTCAACGACACCATGGCCCACGATCAGCGTCGCATGGAGCTGTTCGCCGTTCCCGCCGTGGCGGTGCTGCTGTTCTTCCTGTTCGGCGGCGTCGTGGCGGCCGCGCTGCCGCTCATTGTCGGCGGACTGACCGTGCTGGGGGCGTGGGGGGTCATTCGGGCCATGACCACCGTCGTCGAGGTGAACTCCTTCGTCTCGCCGGTGGTCTCGATGGTCGGCCTCGGCTTGGCCATCGACTACGGTCTGTTCATCGTGAGCCGGTTCCGCGAAGAGCTGGCCGACGGCCGCGAGGTACCCGAGGCCGTGCGGCGCACGGTCGCGACCGCCGGACGCACCGTGGTGTTCTCCGCGACCATCGTGGTCGTCGCCGCGGGCGCCATTCTGCTGTTCCCGCAAGGTTTTCTGCGCTCGTTCGCGCTCGGTGCGATGGTGACGGTGGCGCTGGCGGCGCTGATCTCGATCACGTTGCTGCCCGCCATGCTGGCCGTGCTGGGCCGCCGCGTGGACTGGTTGGGTTTCAACCGGTTCCACGCGCGCCGCGCCGGCGATCGAGAGGCGGACAATCCGTGGGGCCGCGTCGCCGGATGGGTGATGAAACGACCTCTGGCCGTGGCGGTTCCCGTGGTGGCCGTCCTGGTGCTGCTCATCGCCCCGGTGCGCGACGTGGCCTTCGGTGGCATCTCCGAGCGCTTCCTGCCGCCCCGTCATCCGGCCCGCACGGCGCAAGAGCACTTCGATCAAGTCTTTCCGCTGCGGCAGATCAATCCGGTCGATCTGGTACTGATCACCCACAACACCGCCGATATCGACGCGGTGGTCGCGCTGGCCGGACGAGCCCCCGGACTCATCGCGCCGTTCCCGCGTGCGGTGCAGGGACCGGCGCATCCGAGCGTCTTCACCACTTCGACCGTGCTGCGGGACGCGCACGACGCGAACGCGACCATCGACTATCTGCGTTCCATGCCGGTGCCGAAGGGAACGACGGTGCTGGTCGGCGGGCAGCCCGCGGTTCAGCGCGACAGCGTCGACGCGCTGCTGCGCCGGATGCCGCTGATGATCGCGCTCGTCTTCCTGGTCACCACCGTGCTGATGGTGCTGGCCTTCGGCTCCCTGGTGCTGCCGCTCAAGGCCGCGCTGCTGAATCTGCTCGGGCTCGGCTCCACGCTCGGCATCCTGACCTGGATCTTCGTTCAGGGTCACGGCGCGCGGCTGCTGGAGTTCACCCCGCAGCCGATCATGGCGCTGGTACTGGTGCTGATCGTCGCCGTGATCTACGGGCTGTCCACGGACTACGAGGTATTCCTGCTCGCCCGCATCGTGGAGGCGCGGGCCGCGGGCGCGACGACCACCGAGGCGGTGCGCACGGGCATCGCCCGCACCGGCTGGATCGTCACCGCCGCCGCCCTGATCCTGTTGGTGGTGACGGGAGCCTTCGCGCTGTCGGATCTGGTCATGATGCAGTACATCGCCTACGGCATGGTCGCGGCGCTGTTCATCGACGCGACGATCCTGCGGATGCTGCTGGTGCCCGCGACCATGCGCCTGCTCGGCGACGCCTGCTGGTGGGCTCCGTCCTGGCTGCGGCGCGGCGGGCCGCACCGAACGTCTCCGGAACCCGAGGAGCCACACACCGAATCCGTCCACGGCGCCGAACACCCGTAGTTCTCGAACGGCCGGGGCACCCCCAGCGTGGAGCGCGGCCGACACCGGGGGCGAGTCTCGCCGAGTTGTCGCGGTCAGCC
Source organism: Nocardia sp. NPDC003999 (assembly GCF_053604885.1). Classification (NCBI taxonomy): domain Bacteria; kingdom Bacillati; phylum Actinomycetota; class Actinomycetes; order Mycobacteriales; family Nocardiaceae; genus Nocardia; species Nocardia sp. NPDC003999. The sequence continues at coordinate 145,577 of NZ_JBSGIB010000003.1, read as the reverse complement.
CGCGATCGACCAACTGAACGGACTCGTGGCCGCACGCGCGCGGTTCGGCAGCGCCAGCGCCAGTGCGGCCAGGCCGAGAGCCGCGACGGCGATGGCCGAGAGCATGATCATGCTGCCCGGCAGCGTGTGCGCGCGGAAGAACAGCGCGCTGAGCACCGCCAGTCCGACCGAATTGCCGATCTGCTCGATGGTGGGCAGCACGCCCGACGCCTCGCCCATGGCCTGCTCGTCCAATTCCGCCAGCATCAGCGGTTGCAGCGGCACGCCGAAGACCCCGACGCCGAGGCCCGCGAGAAACGTCGGACCCAGCACCAGCGGAAGGTTCACGGCGCCATCCCCTACGTACAGGTATCCCACTCCCACCGCGACGCAGCCGCCGAAAACGGCGATACCGCCGGCCAGCGCTCGAGTCCCCCAGCGGCGCATCAGGATCGGTGACAGCAGCGCACCCGCGCCCGCACCGAGAGCGAACGGCGTCATGGCGATCCCGGTACGCAGCGCGGAGAACCGCAGCACGTCCTGCAACAGGATCGAGACGGTGAACACGAACGCGGTGAACAGGCCGAAGAAGATCGCCACCAGTGCCGATCCGATCGCGAATCCCCGGTCGGCGAAGAGGTCCAGCCGCACCAGCGCGCGGCCGCCTCGGCGGCGCGTCGCGCGCTCGTGTGCCACGAACACCGCGCCGAGCACCACCGCGGCCGCGATGTACACCCCGTGCAGGGCCCGCCAGCCCGCCTGTTGACTGTCCGACAGCGCGAACAGCAGCCCGAACAGCGCCGCGGTGGCCACCACGGCCCCGCGCAGATCCAATGGCTCCCGATCCCTCGCCGGGCCCGATCGCAAGTAGACCGCGGCCAGCGCGATCGCCACCACACCCAAGGGCAGATTCATCAGGAAGATCGCGTGCCAGCCGAGCCCGAACGGATCAAGGGTGATCAGCGCGCCGCCCAGGATCGGGCCGAGCATTCCCGCGAAGCCCGCTGTCGCGCCGTACGCGGCGAAGGCGTACTGATGATGCTCACGGCGGAAACTCGCGGTGATGATGGCGATGGTCTGCGCCGCCATCCCCGCGCCCGCCACGCCTTGGACGATCCGGGCGAGCACCAGTTCCATCGCGGTGGTGGACATCCCGCACCACACCGAGGCCACCGTGAAGGCCACCGCCGACCACAGGAACATCCGGCGGCGGCCGACGATCGCACCGACGCGAGCGGCGGTGAGCAGCACGCAGGCGAACGCCAGCGAGTACCCGGCCACCACCCACAACTGCTCGGACCGCGACGCCCGCAGCTCCGCGGTGACGACCGGGAGGGCGGTGTTGACGATCGTCACATCGATCATCTGCATGAAGACCGAGATCAGGCACGCCCCGAACGATCCGAGCGCCACCGCGGCCTCTTTGCGGGTCATCGGATCGCCGCTTCGATCATCGGCCACGAATTGCGCAGGTCCTGATGCCAGTAACCCCAGGAGTGGGTGCCGTTGGGCCGGAAGTCGAAGGTCGCGGCGACACCCAGCTGACGCAACCGTTCCTGCAACTGGTGCGTGCACAGGTTCGCCACCGCCTCCAACGGTGCCCCGAATACCAGCTGGTAGAGCAGGTGCGCGAGGTCGCCGTGCGCGCCCTCGAAGTCGTCCTTCGGGCCGGGCAGCCCGGTACCGGTGGAAACGTAGATGGCGGTGCCGCGCAGCCGGTCCGCGTGCAGGTACGGATCGTTGGCGCGCCATGCGGGATCGGTCGGCGGCCCCCACATGTTGACGACGGTGCCACGCTGCTGCGTGACCACCGCCTGAACCACCGCCTGCCCCGCGGGGTCGCTGGTGCGCACGCAACCGCTGTAGGAACCGATCGCCTTGTACAAACCCGGTGCGGCCATGGCCAACTGGAACACCGACGTGCCTGCCATCGAGATGCCCGCGATGGCGTTCGTCCCGGTGCCGTTGAAGGTGGCATCGATGAGCGGTGGCAGCTCTTCGGTGAGGAAGGTCGACCAGCGCTGCCTGCCGAGGACCGGGTCGTCGCTGCGCCAGTCGGTGAAGTAGCTTCCCGCACCGCCGAACGGGATCACGACGTTCACCTGCTTGTCGCGAAAGAAGTCGACGAGATCGGTGCCGTCGAGCCAATTCCCCTCCGAACCGCCGTTGGCGCCGTTGAGGAGATAGAAGGTCGGCGCCGGTGTGTCCGGATCGGCCGCGCGCAGCACCCGAATTCGCGTAGCGCTGTTCATCGCCGCCGAGTACACCTCGAGTTCGGATTGCCGGTCGGATTCGACCCGGGTTTCCGCTATTCGCGAGCCGTCCGCCGCGACGGGTCGCGATGGATCGGCGCGGACCACCGGCTGTGCGCCGATCATCACGCAGGTGAAAATGAGGACCGCGGCGAGTACCGCGCCTGTTCGATGCGAATATCCGGGCATGTCTACTCCTGGACCCGGGTAGGAGGGCTCGAATTCGCAGTCAATAACATCGGGCGGCCCCCCGCCGGATTTTCCAGTGATCCTGGGTTTCCTACCAATTCGATTCGTCGACTATTTGCCGCATTTCCCAAACCGGGCGCGCGACCATTGCGATCCCGGTGCGGCGGAACCTAGCGTCGAGCGCATGGCGTTCCCTCGACTGTGCCGCGACTCACGCGGAACAGTCCGGCGCGCAACGCTCTTCGCACTGCTGATGCTGATCTGCTCCGGAAGCTCGGCGGTCGCCGAGCCACCCTCGATGCGACCCGCACACGGGCGAGCTGTCGAGCTGACCGTCTTCTCCCCCGCGATGGGCGCACCGGTATCGGTCATCGTGCTGCCACGCCCGGACCCGTCCCGCCCGGCTCCGGTGCTGTATCTGCTCAACGGCATCGACGGCGGCACCGCGGGCGACGGCTGGACCGACCGGACCGACGTCGACCGATTCTTCGCCGACCGGCAGGTGACCGTGGTGGTCCCGGTCGGCGGCGCGGGCAGCTACTTCACCGACTGGCGCGCCGACGACCCGGTCCTCGGCCGTCCGCGCTGGACCACGTTCCTCACCCGCGAGCTTCCCCCGATCATCGACGCCACCTTCGGCGGCACCGGCGCCAACGCCATCGCCGGAGTCTCGATGACGGGCACCTCGGTGTTCCAGTTGGCCATGGCCGCACCGGGTTTGTACAAGGCGATCGGTTCCTACAGCGGCTGCGTGCGCACCAGCGACCCCGCCGGACAGGCCATGGTGGCCACGATCGTCACCGCGGAAGGCGGCACGGTGGCGAACATGTGGGGACCGCCGGGCGATCCGGCCTGGGCGGCCAACGATCCTTACGTGCACGCGGATCGGCTGGGCGGCACGACGATCTACGTGGCCGCCGGAAACGGGCAGGCGGGCCCGCTGGACCAGCCGCACAGCACGGGAATCGACGGCAACCCCGCGAAGATGGCGGACCAGTTGGCCATCGGCGGCATGCTCGAAGCCATCTCCGACCGCTGCACCAGGTCACTGCGCGACCGCTTCGCAGAACTCGGCGTCCCCGCTACCTTCGATCTGCGGCCCAGCGGCACCCATTCCTGGGGCTACTGGCAGCACGACCTGCACAACAGCTGGCCGTTGTTCGAATCCGTTCTGCGCTAGCGGCTCTGGGGCAATCCGCGATCAGCGCCGTCAGGCGCACCCTTCCAGGGTCGCGTGTGCCAGTTCATCGACCACGTCGCCGATCTCATGACGCTTACGCAGCGCTTCGAGCTGCCGTCGGGCGCCGTTGCCACGCTTGCCGAGGTCGGCGATCGCTTCGGTGACGAAGGTTTGGTCACCGAAGTCCCGCAGCGCGGGCTCGATGTGCGCGACGAGTTCGTCCAGCAAATCTCGGTGTGGAACCACACGCCCTTCGACGGGATCGAGTCCGTCGCCGTCCAAACCCGACTGCGCGGCGTTCCAGTAGGCGGCGCGAAGTACTTCGGCAGGGACGGGCGGGGCGGGTTCACCCTGTTCGATCGCCCGCACCCCCATGGTGACGGTGGCCCTGATCAAGGCGGCGAGCAGCGCGGCTTCCTCCACGGTGGCGGGTACGTCGCTGACCCGCACTTCGACGGTGGGAAACGATTCCGAGGGCCGGATGTCCCAGTACACCATCTTGTTGTCGAGAATGCTGCCACTGGCGAGCATTGTCGCGACGATCGCGTCGTAGTCCTCGACGGAGGCGAAGTACGGTGGCGGTCCCGCACTGGGCCAGCGCCGCCACAGAATGCTGCGCCAACTCGCGTATCCCGTCTCGCTGCCACGGTAGATCGCCGAATTGGCGGTCAACGCGAGGAAGACCGGCAACCATGGACGCACGTGATTGCCGACCAGTATCGCGGTCTCGCGATCGGGCACACCGACATGCACATGGCATCCGGACAGCCCTTGTTCATGGGCGATCATGCCGAAGCTGTCGGCGATCCGCCGATATCGAGGTGTATCGGTGACCGGGAACCCTTCGGGCACGGTCGGGGGCACCGCGACAGCGAGGAGCCGAGCGTCATTGGCGGCCGCGCATTCGGCGACGGTCCTACGCAGTGTGCGCAATTCCGTGAGCAGGTCGCCGATATCGGAATGCACCCCGCTACTGGTTTCCACCTGACAGCTGGTCAGCTCCAACTGCAGATCGATGTCCGCCTTCTTCGCCGCTTCGGCAACTCGGATGTTGGCCGGTGCGGGGGCGCCGGTTTCGGGGTCGGTCAGCAGGAATTCCTCTTCGACACCGACAGTCGGTACATGGTCGTCCATGGTCGTGATCACGCCCTTCGATACTTCGGCCGGTATTCCTCGGTGGTAGCGGCCCGTCTCGCGCCGATGTGATCCGCCCAGGCCACTTGCCTACCTGTGTGTCGGCGGAGCGAGCAAATGTGTTCGGGCCGTACCCCCTTCGCACATGCCCAAACGATCGGGCACCGGCTGGTCAGCCGCCGGAGCCGGTGCGGCGGCTCGCTCGATTGAGATCGCGCCGACGGGGTAGATGCCACGTACCTGCGGTGTATCCACCCGTCTTCCGGTCACCGCGCACGACGGAGGTAGCGACATGGCCGAACATCACGACACGGCACCTGGCAGCGCGCCGGCAAACGTTCTGTCGCGCAGGGACTTCGCCGACAGGGTGTTACGTGCCGCGGCAACTCCGGAACGAATCGCCGACGTCGTCGCGCGGATCGTGGGTGAGCGCATCGAGATCGGGCCGGTGCCGGTAGCTTTGAACGGACTCGTGCGCGCCACCGCGATCGCCGAAGCCGGACCCGTACACGCCGTGCGATGCGATTGCGGACCCTGGGATATGACGATCGCGGTGCCGATCCTGCTGCGTCTGCGCGTCCGCCTGCCCGGTCGAACGCTGCGATACATCGGCGCGGCCCGCGTACTGATCCGGCTCGCGTTGATTCCCCGCGAACCCTGCGGACTCTTCCTCCGGACCGACGAGGTCCACGCCGATGACCTCACCATCAGGATGCGCGCTCGCGACCTCACATCCCGACTCGCCGGAGGGATCGGCCGGGTCGAATCCACGGTGGCCGAGCACATCTTGCGCTACATCGACGAACTGTTCGCCGGCCCCGCGTTCGGCGGCATACGCGACATTGATATCGCCGACATCATCGACCGCGCCTGGGACGCGGGTCTCGTACTCCGCTTCCCGGACCGAGCCGCGAGCTGATCCGCATCAGGGCGTTACATCGACTCGGACCGGCGGGGCGAGGGCGACACATTCCTCGCGGGCCGTCGGCCCCAGGTCCGCAAGGCAGGACCGTCGCAGCGCCGCATCACATCCTGCGTTGCGCCAGCCACGCGTTCGGCCGACATGGGGTGGACGGTGGCGGCTTCGGCTCCGGGTCCCACACGCCGGACACGCCGACGGGAATGGCGCAGAGCCGCGCCTGCGGATGTGCGGCAACCGGCGGGAACTGGCTATCTGCCGGGTTTCTCGACTGGGTACTTGCGCGACACTCAAATCAGTGCTATAAGAAATCTGTGTCCAATGGCACAACTTATCTGATTCGTTCTATGCAGAATAGAGTGAGTTGGAGGTGACGACCATGCTGATGCGCACTGACCCGTTCCGCGATTTGGAACGTTGGACGCAGCAGGTGTTCGGCACAGCGGCCCACCCGGCCGTCCTGCCCATGGACGCCTGGCGTGAGGGCGACCAGTTCGTCGTCGAGATCGACGCGCCCGGCATCGATCGGGATTCTCTCGACCTGAATGTCGAGCGCGACGTCGTGACCGTTCGCGCGCGCAGGCCGGAACTCGACGCCGGTCGCGAGATGGTGGCCACCGAGCGGCCTCGCGGCGAGTTCAGCCGCCAACTGCTCCTCGGCGACGACCTCGACGTCGACCAGGTCCGCGCCGACTACGCCGATGGCGTGCTCCGTCTGACGATCCCGCTGGCAGACCGGCCCGAGCCGCGCAAGATCGAGGTCGCTCGCGGCAACGGGCACAAGGCGATCGACGCCTGAACCCGGGACGGGAGACGTCGTCATGCCCGATTCGGCTGTACATCCGCGGTCACTCGACGAGTGCGACGCCTGGCTGCTGGATCCCGACCTCGAACGATTGTTCGCCGAGGTGGACGCGATCCTGTGCGAGGCAGGGGTCCGGTTACGCGGGCGGGCGCACCCGTCCATTCCGGCACCGGGACTGCGGCGCGCCTCGAGCCCCCGTCCCGGCCGGGACACGCTCGGGACGCACGGGTGGCACCCCGAAGCCGGGGCCTGCCACCGAACGCGGTCCTCCGCACAACCGCCACCGCACAGTGACGGAATTCGGAAGAAGGAGGTGATGCCAGCATTCCACTGAGAAACCGGTTCCGCGGCGAGGCGGTCGCCCCCTGTACCAGGCGCTTGCGAGCACCAGCGAGCATCTGCTCCACGCGCACCGCCACACCATGTGGCACGCAGGGATGACAGCTCGCCGCAGGAACAACCTCTCGTAGTCACGTCACTCTTCTCCTGATCGGGGGAGGGACCGCAGACCCCTCCCCCGACTCCGACCGGCGGTTTGCCGGGACGCGGCCAGGGTAGGCCGGAAGAGATTCATCAGGGTGCCAAGAGGAGGCTGTGATGCGACGCGCGCTTCTGATCGTTCACGATATGCCCGCGGAATTCCGGCGGTGACCGACAACTCTCGTCCCGTGGGTGGCTATGCCGCCACGATGGTTGCGTACGCGACTGTAGTGGCGGCCGTCGCACTGCTCGGAAACGCGACAGGTCGCAAGCTTCCGCGCGATATGACCATCCGTGATCTGGTGGTCACCGCGTTCGCCACGCACAAGCTGTCCCGCTTGGGGACGAAGGCCGCGGTGACGGCTCCGGTACGCGCAGCGTTCACGCGACCGGCCGCAGCTGACGGTGGGCCCGGAGAGGTGGCCGAGGAGCCGAAGGCGACCCACGGTATCCGGCACAGCATCGGCGAGTTGCTCAGCTGCCCGTTCTGTTTCGACGTATGGGCGATCACCGGTTTGACCATCGGACACGTTTTCGCGCCGCGGATGACGCGCGTGCTGACCGACGCCGCGGCCGCCTTGGCAGGCGCCGATTTCCTGCACCTCGCATATGCCACCGCTCAGCAGATCGCCGAGGGCGAACACCCGGCGCTGCTGGGCTGACGAAGCGGTGTCGCACCGATCCGGTTACACGGTGTTGCACCGATCCGGTTACACGGCCCGCCCGCCCGCGCCGTCGAAATCTTCGGTGCGGGCGGCCCCGTTGCAGCCACAAGGTTTGTGGCTATCGCCCCAGCCGCAGCCGCAATCGGCATCGGCGGCTGGATCGATGCGGTCGCGGCAGGTCGTGCGGCGCGGGGGTGGTGTGGGTGCGGGTGTAGGTCAGCACCTGGGTGGCTTCGGGTCCGCGATCGGTGTCGGCGGCCGTGAACACGACCGGTTGCCCAGCGGTGAGTGTCTTGTAGCCGGGGGCGCAGATGGTGGTCATTCGTCACTCCTCCGAGGTGAATTCCGGTTTCGGGAGGTGGGCTCGGAGCCCGCCGAGCTGTGATATCCGCGCAAGTCCCAACCCCCTGCCTCTTCCCCTCTCGTTCGTCGCCCGGTGCTCGACGCCTTCACCGGCTTGATACAGCGCGAAGGGGATACCCCGGCTGAGAGCCGAGCGCGCGTGGCGCAGGCGTGCGGCTGTCGAGACCGAGGGAAAGGGGCCCGCATCGTGTCGAGCACGCTCGTCGCGCTCTACCAGGCGTCGGGCGAAGGGCCGCCCGGCCTGCTGCCCGCACGCCAGCAGATGGCGTTCTCACTGGGCTGGCACATCGTGCTGGCCTGTTTCGGCGTCGCCTTTCCCGCCATGATCTACGTCGTGCATCGCCGTGGCATCGTTCACGACGACCCCGTGGCACTGGGCTTGGCGAAGCGGTGGGCGACGGTGTCGGCGATCTTGTTCGCCATCGGCGCGGTCTCCGGAACGGTGCTCAGTTTCGAAATGGGGCTCTTGTGGCCGGGGCTGATGGGCCGCTTCGGCGACGTGCTGGGCTTGCCGTTCGCCTTCGAAGGGCTTTCGTTCTTCATCGAAGCGATCTTCCTGGGCATCTACCTCTACGGATGGGGGCGCATGCCGCCGCGCCGCCACCTCGCCATGCTCGTGCCGATGGGGGCCGCCGGGGTGGTCGGCACCTTCTGTGTGGTCAGCGTCAACGCGTGGATGAACAACCCGACCGGATTCCGGCTCGCCGACGGTGAGGTGACCGAGGTGAATCCGTGGCGTGCGATGTTCAACGGCGGGGTGTACCTGCAGTTCGCGCACATGTGGGTCGGAGCCTTCATGGTCGTCGGATTCCTCGTGTCCGGCGTCTATGCCGCCGGTCTGCTGCGTGGACGTCGCGACCCTCATCACCGGCTCGGATTCACGGTCCCGTTCGTCTTCGCGACCGTCGCCGCGCTCGCCCAACCACTCCTCGGGCATGTGCTGGGGATGCGGGTGCACGATACGCAACCGTCGAAGCTGGCCGCGTTCGAACTGGCCGCCACCACCGAAGGGCCGGCCCCGCTGCGATTGGGCGGCGTTCTCGTCGATGGAGAGGTGCGGGGAGCGCTCGAGCTCCCCCGGCTGGGTTCCGTCATCGCCCGCAACTCGCTGACCGCCCCGGTACCCGGATTGGACTCGGTGCCGGTGGCGGATCGGCCGCCGGTCAACGTCACCCACCTCGCCTTTCAGACCATGGTCGCCATCGGCACCCTGCTCGCGCTCATGGTGATGGTGTTCTGGCTGCTGCGCTGGCGGCGCCACGACCCGTTGGCCGAACGTTGGTTCCTGGGAGCGGCGGTGGCCGCCGGACCGTTGGCGATCCTGGCGCTGGAATGCGGCTGGATCGCGACCGAAGTGGGCCGTCAGCCGTGGACGGTCTGGCGGGTCCTTCGCACCACCGACGCCGCCAGCACGAGCACCGGCTTGTGGTGGACCTATGTCAGCGTGTTGCTGGTGTATGCCGGGATGACGGTGGGCGCGATCGTCGTCCTGCGTTCCATGGCGCGGCGCTGGCGCACCGGCACCGCGACCATCACCGCCCCCTACGGACCGGGCGCGTCGCCGGTCGACCAGGCGCAGCGCGCCCGCAGCGTCGGAAAGCCGTGACCGATGGATCTCTCGGACGTCGTCGCGACCGCGATGTTCACCGGGGTGGTGCTCTACGCGCTGTTCGGCGGCGCGGATTTCGGCTCCGGATTCTGGGACCTGACCGCGGGCGGACCCCGGCGCGGCAGCCGCTTGCGAGTGCTCATCGACCACAGCATCGGACCGGTCTGGGAAGCCAACCACGTGTGGCTGATCTATATTCTGGTGTTTCTCTGGACCGCCTACCCTGCGGTGTTCGCCGCCGTCATGACCACCCTGTTCATCCCGATGAGCCTGGCGCTGCTCGGAATAGTGCTGCGCGGGGCGAATTTCGCGTTCCGCAAGTACTCCGCGACGCTGCGCCAGGCGCGCTTGTTCGGCGCCTTGTTCGCGGGCGCGTCGCTCATCACGCCGTTCTTCTTCGGCACCGCGGTCGGCGCGATCGCCTCCGGCCGGGTGCCCGCCGACGGGTACGGCGACCGGTTGCGGTCGTGGCTGAATCCGACCTCGATTCTCGGCGGTGTTCTGGCGGTCGGGACGTCCGCATTCCTGGCCGGCGTCTTCCTCACCGCCGACGCCGCGCGCTCGGGCGACGACGCCCTCGCCGGATACCTGCGCCTGCGCACACTGATCGTCGGTGGCGTGACCGGGGCGGTCGCGATCGCGGCGATCGCGCCGATCCGTCACGACGCACCTACCCTCGGTGCCGGACTCCTGGGGCGCGCCCTTCCGCTCATCGCGGTCTCGGCGGCCGCGGGGGTGCTCACCCTGACCTTGGTGTACCGCCGCCGATTCGGGTGGGCGCGCGTTCCCGCGACGGTAGCCGTCGCCGCGATCGTCATCGGGTGGGCCGTCGCGCAGACGCCATGGATCCTCGTCGATCAGATGCTCATCGCGGATGCCGCCGGTGCACGAGCAACCCTGGTGGGGCTGCTCGCCGTCGTCGCCGTCGCTGCCGTCACGGTCCTGCCCGCCCTGGCCTATCTGTTCTGGCTCACCCAGACCGACGCGTGGGTCCGCGACGAGCCCGCGCGTACCGGCGCACCGGAACAGGCGTAGCTACTCCGCCCCAGCGGCACCAGATCCTGGGGTTGCCGGCGGCAGGACCCGCACAGCAGCCGGCCCCTGTTCGAATCGGCGCTGCGGGCTCTGGCGCGATCCGCGATCAGCGCGTTTTCTTCCACGCGGCGTACCGCCCGGGCACGCAGACCGCACAAGGCCGGTAGCCAGCGGAGATCGCGTCGGATTCGGTCGCGAAGAAGACGCGATGCGTGCGGTAGGCGCCCTTGGCGAGCGCACGGAGCGCCGAAGGGCAGTCCAGACGGCCGTAGATGCGGCTGCGACGGTGGCCGCCGTATCGCCCGGGGACGATGCTCCGATACGGTCGGCCGTCGCCGTCGAGCAAGGTGTACACGATGGCTATTCCGCGTCGCGCAGCACGAGACCGAGAGTGTGCCGCACACCGCTGCGCACGCGGCTGACACCGTGGCGGATCGGGGCGCGGGACCAGCCGCGACTGGATGGCGTCGGCCGATCGCGGGTGGTGAAAACCAACGCGTGCCCCTGTTCGAGCACCGACACGGTCGCTTTCGACTGAGCGCGCGGGCGTTGCTCCACGAGCAGGAATTCCCCGCCGGTGTAGTCGATCCCGGATCGGTCCAATCCGATGACGACCTGCAGCGGGAAGACCAGCTCGCCGTACAGGTCGCGATGCAAGGCGTTCCAGTCACCGGCGTGGTAGCGCAGCAGGATCGGGGTCGGCTTTTTCTGCCCTGCGGCATGGCAGGCGTCGAGCCAATCGCCGAACTCCTCCGGCCACGGCGCTGGGTCGCCGAGACGGTCGGCCCAGGATCGGGCGAGCGGCAACAGTTTTCGATAGAAGGCCGACCGCAGGCGCATGATCGGCTCGGGCACCGGATGCGCGAAGTATCGGTAGGTGCCTTCGCCGAATCGATAGCGCGCCATGTCGACGGTGGATCGGAACCGGGTCAGGTCGTCCCACATGGCGGTGAATTCGGCGCACTCCTGCGGAGTGAGGATCGGCCCGGTCGCCGCGCAGCCGTGCGCGTCGACTTCCGCGAGCAGCGTCCGCCAGGGCTGGGCGTCGACGCGATCCGCCAGGGCGGCGGCTTCGGCCCGCCCCGGGACGGGAGCGGGCCCGGCACGATGCTCCGCGCGGTGACCGGCCCCAACGGTTCCGGTGCTCGGCTCGCTCATGCCGCCGCCTCCAGATCCAACAGCGCGTGCTTGGCGACGACGCCGCCGACGTACTGTCCGATGGACCCGTCCCCGCGTACCACCCGGTGGCACGGGATCACCACCGGCAGCGGGTTGCGCGCGCAGGCGGAGCCGACGGCGCGCACCGCGCGCGGGTTCCCGACGGCCGCCGCCACCGCGCCGTAACTCGCGCGCTGTCCGTAGCCGATGGCGGGCAGGTGCTCGATCACCTGGCGGCGGAACCCGGCGGCCAGCCGCAGATCCAGCGGCAGGTCGAAATGCGTCCGGTGGCCCGCGAAGTATTCCTCGATCTGCCGGGCCGCCACGTCCAAGCGGGCGGGCGCGGCGAGGATCCGCGGACTGATCCGCGCGGCCAGTGTGGCGAGTACCGCGTCGTGGTCTTCGGTCGGGTAGGCGACGCGGACCAGTCCAGCGGGCGTCGCGGCCAGCAGCAACGTCCCCACCGGGGTCTCCAGCAGGCGGTAGGCGACATCGAGCAGGCCCGCGGCGTCGGCCTCGGCGGTCAGTCGCGCGTGCAGCGTGGCGAGCAGATCGGCGTCCGGGGTCAGCGCACGCGACAACCCGTCACCGTGATCGAGGGTGGCCATCATGATTCGTCCTTCGGGTAGAGCTTGCGCAGGGTCTTCAGGCCGTCCGCGGCGGCGCGGCGTGCGGCGTCCGGAGAATTGCCGAGCAATTCGGCGATCTCCGCGTGGGGAAGCCCGGCCAGATAGTGGTAGGCGACCGCTTGGCGCTGCTTGGTCGGCAGCGCCCGCAGGGCGGCCCACAGGTCGGGGTCGTAGTCGGCGGGTCCGGGGGCGGTGGCGGGACGTTCCGGCAACGTCTCTGCCGGGACGGGAGCGCGCGTCAGCGCCCGGCCGACGTCGATCGCGCGGCGATGCGCGATGGTGACCAGCCATGCCTCGATGTTCGTGTCCGGGGAAAGGCCGGGAAACGCCCGCAACGCGGAGAGAAACGTTTCCGACCAGGCGTCGGCCGCGTCGGACGGGCCGAGCACCGCCCGGCAGACGCGCAACACCATCGGGCCGTATTCGGCCACTATTTCCTCGAACGGGGGCAGGCTCACACCAGGTAGACGCCGCGGGCGCCGCGAATGTGAGATCCCGTCATCGGGGCCCTTCCCGGCGCGACAGCCCGCTGGCGCGCAGCACCCGCCGCGCGATGCCAGCGCGGATGGACTCCTCGGTACCGATGATCCGGACGTGGCGGCGTGCCCTGGTGATCGCGGTGTACAGCAATTCCCTGGTCAGCAACGTGGATTCGGGCTCGGGCAGGACGACGGAGACGGTGTCGTACTGGCTGCCCTGGCTGCGGTGGATGGTCATGGCGAAGACGGTGACGACCGCGGGGAACTGCGTGGGATGCACCAGGTACGGTTCGCTGCCGCGTTGCAGCGCCGCGCGCAGCGAGCCGTCGGGCATCCGCACGACGACGCCGGTGTCGCCGTTGTAGATCCGCGCCTCGTGATCGTTCGCGGTGACCAGCAGCGGTTGTCCGGGATACCACGGCGCCTGCTGCGAATCAGGGCCCGCCCCCGCGGCGGCGGCCCACTCCGCGCCCATCCGGTCCCAGCGCTCCACGCCGAACGGCCCCTGCCGGTGCGCGCACAGCAGGCGATGCGTTTCCAGCGCGTGCAGCGCGCCCGTCGCGTCGCCGTCCAGGGCGGCGGCGGTGACCGTCGTCGCGGCCCGCACCACGTCGGCGCGGACCGCGGTCAGCTCGTCGGGCGCGCTGAGCGACAACTCGTCGCCGCCCGCGCGCAACAGCTCGAGCGCGGCGTCCGCGTCCCCCGCCCGCACCGCGACGGCCAGGTCGGCGATCCGTCCGCCGAACCTGCGGCCCCGGGTCAGCCGGACGATGCCGCCGCGCAGGCGGGTGCGCTCCAGCGCGGTCAGGGCCTCGGCGTGCTCGCCGGTGGCCTCCGGACCGAGGATCTCGTCGAGCACGGGATTCGGGGTGGCCGCGACGGGTCCGGCGACCAGGTCGGCGAGCACCGCGCCCGCGTCGACCGAGGCGAGCTGGTCGGGGTCGCCCACCAGGACCAGGCGGGTGTCCGGGCGCAGCGCGGCCAGCAGCCTGCTCATCATGGTCAAGGAGACCATCGAGGTCTCGTCGACCACGATCACGTCGTAGGGCAGCCGGTTGAATTCGTGGTACTTGAACCGGGTACCGCGGCCGCGCTGCCAGCCGAGCAGCCGGTGCAAGGTGGCGGCGGTGAGTTCGGGCAATCCGAGCGAAATCGCTTGCTCGCGAACGGCTTCCTGGAGGCGAGCCGCCGCTTTCCCGGTGGGAGCGGCCAGCGCGATGCGCAGCGCGGGCAACTTCGGCTCGGTCTCGCGGTGCGCGGACAGCAAGGCGATGATCCGCGCGATGGTGTGGGTCTTGCCGGTGCCGGGCCCGCCCGCGACCACGGTGGTCCAATGTGTCGCGGCGAGCGCGGCGGCCAGGCGCTGGCGATCCGGCGCCGTGCCCGCCGACGCGTCGAACAACCGGTCCAGTTCGCGGCGCACGATGCCGGGAGCGACCACCGGATGGTGTGCGGAACGCTCGGTGAGCACCCGCCGGATCGTCTGCTCCTGCCGGTAGTACCGATCGAGATAGAGCAGCGGACCGGAATCGCCCGGCCCCTGGGATTCGACGAGTCGCAGCGGCCGCAACGGACCCGCCGGTCCACCGCGCACCAGCGGACTCACCCGCAGCGCGGCGACCACGGCCGGGATGTCCGGCCACGGCAGCGTCGCCGGATCGATGCCCGCGTCCCAGTTCTCGTCGGCGTCGACGCCGATCTCCCGCATCCGGTGCAGTTCCAGGCACACCGAGCCGGAGCGCACCGCCCGCACGGCCAGCGCCGCGGCGAACAGCACCGGCTCCGACGATTCCCGGCCCAGCCGGCCCAACCGCAGCGCTACGTGCACGTCGGCGGCCGAGAGCACACCGGCCTCGTTGAACGTGCGCAGCAGACCGGTTCCGCGCTGCGCCACCTGGATCGAGGTCACCGCCCCGCCTCCCCTGCCAGCAGCGCCGACAGCGCCACTACCAGATCGGCGGGCGGATGCCAGTCGAAGACACCACAGCCCGCAGGCGTCTCCGGTCCGATCATGCCGCGCACGAACAGGTATCGGACTCCGCCGAGATGCCGGGCCGGGTCGTAGCCGGGCAACCGCCAGCGCAGATATCGATGCAACGCGACCGAGTACAGCAGCGCTTGCAGCGGATAGTGGGAACGCAGCATCTCCGCGGCCATGCGGTCGCGGGTGTAGTGCGCGACGGTGAGATCACCCGTGCCGAGCCGGTTGGTCTTGTAGTCGACGACGACGAATCGAGGGTGCGCGTCGCCCGCGACGCGGAGCACGGCGTCGATGCTGCCGGTCAGGTAACCGCGCAGCGGTATGTCTTCGAGCGCCGCCAGCTGTTCGGCGTAGGGGAACAAGTCGTCGTCGACCGAAAGGTGCTCACGCAGCAACTCGGCGACGCGCCGCAGGGTCGCCGCGGTGGCGCCGACGCGGTCCCCGCCCGCCAGTGGCAATTCGAACTCGAGTTCGCTGAGACGGTCGCCAGGGGCGATGCCGGCCAGGCAGCCGCCCTCGAGCGGAGTACGCAGCACGGCCAGCAGCGCCGTCGCGAGCACTTCGGTATCCACTTCGGCCATCAGTTCGCCTACCGCCTCGCGGCACCGATCGCGCACCTCGGCCGCCAGATCCGGACCACCGGTGTCGATCCGCTCCAGGACGCCGTGCACCAAGGTGCCGAACTCCGCGCCGTAGGGCAGCGCGTTCATCAGCGACGCCGCGCCCGACGGTTCCGGCTCCGCCGCGCCGATGAGGGAGGCGCCCGCGGGCTCGTCGCCCGGCCCCGGCGCGCCCTCCGGTTCGCTGTCGGGTTCGGGCGCCGCCGGGCCGTGCGCGGAGGCGGTCAGCGCCGAGTACGAGGTGCGCCGCCACTGCTGGTCCAGCGCCCGGTCGAAGCGGGCCGCGGCCAGTGCGCCGGGCGCGGGCCCGGTGCGCGCTCGCCGGATCGCGACGCCGCCGGTCCCGGCCACCGCCGTCACCGAGATCGCCGCGCCCGCGTCCTGCGCCCACGTCGTAAGCATTTGCGCGGCAACGGTGTCCGCGGGTACCGCGGCTCGGGCGGCGACGGCCGCGCCACGATCGGCGCGACCGAAGACCATGCGGTGCAACGGCGACGCCGCGGTGGTGATCGCGGGCGCCCACCAGGCGACGATCTGGCACATGGCGCGGGTGAGCGCGACGTACAGCAGCCGGAGTTCCTCGCCCGCCTCCTCGGCTTCGCTGCGCGCCTTGCGTTCGGCGTATCCGGGAGCGTCCGCGCCGCCGACATCCAGCACGCGCGCACCGTCGTCGGCGTGGAACAGCAACGTCGCCGGATAGGGATTCTTCGCGCTGTCCCAGGCGAACGGCAGGTACACCACCGGGAATTCGAGTCCCTTGCTCGCGTGCACGGTGGCGATCTGGACGGCGGCGGCGTCCCGGTCGAGCCTGCGGCTGCGGTCGGCGACGGCGCCGGAGGCGGGGTCGCGCACGCGGTCGGCCAGCCACCGGGTCAGCGCGGTCAGCCCGAGTCCCTCGGTGAGCGCGACTTGGTCGAGCAATTGCGCGAGGTGCCGCAGGTCGGTGAGCTGCCGCTCCCCGTTCTCCACCGCGAGCAGCCGCGGCGCCAGGCGGGTTTCGGCGGCGATCTTCTCGAACACGGCCGCGAATCCCGCGCGGGTGAACAGCCGCGCCGCCTCACGCAGCTGAGCGCTCACCCGGCCGACCAGATCGGCTCCCTCGCTGTCGATCTCGGCCGCGGTCACACCGAACAGCGGTGTGCACGCGGCCAGCCGCACCCGGTCGCCGCGATGCGGCTGTTCCAGCGCCCGCAGCACCCACAGCCAGTCGGTGGCGCTGTCGGTTGCGAAGACGCTGATACCGCCCGCGAGCACGGAGGCGACGCCGACGCGGTCCAGCGCCGCACGCACCACATCGATCTGCGAGCGGGTCCGCACCAGTACCGCGATGTCGCCCGGCCCGATCGGCCTGCGCGCCGTGTCGACCGCCGCGATCGAATCGGCTTCGGACAGTATCGTTTCCGCTTTCCCATCCAGCTGCACACCGGATTCGAGCAGGCGCACGATATCGGCGGCGAGATCGTCGGCGACCTTGGCCCGCATGCGCCCGACGGCCGGGAAGCCGGATTTGTTCAGCGGTCCCGCGCCGGTGCGCGGTAGGCACCGGACCCGCAGCGGCGTGGTGAGTTCGGAAGGTCCGGACAACCGGGACCATGGTCTGGTCGGGGCGACCGGATAGACGCGGATCTCCTCGTGCCCCAGGGCCGCCGCGCCGTGCAGGTGATCCAGCGCGGCGAGCAGTCCGGCGTCGCTGCGCCAGTTCGTGGTGAGTTCTTTGCGGACGTCGGCGTGCGCCACCGCGTCCAGGTAGCTGAGCACCTCCGCGCCGCGGAAGGCGTAGATCGCCTGTTTGGGATCACCGACCAGCACCAACGTGGCATGCCCGTGGAACGATCTGCGCAAGATGTCCCATTGCAGCGGGTCGGTGTCCTGGAATTCGTCGACCAGGGCGACGCGGTAGCGCGCCCGGATGCGACGGCACGCGCGCGGGCCGTGCTCCGGGTCGGCGAGCACGTCGTACAGCAGTACCAGCAGGTCGTCGAAGTCGCGCAGCCCGGCCAGCCGCTTGCGGCGCTCGGTCTCCGCGCGTACGGCGCGGGCGAACGCCACCCGCTCGCCGGTCTCGCCGTCGGGCTGGAGCGCCGCATGCCGGTCCCGCACGGCGGCCAGCGCGAGCGTGCGGGCCTCCTTCACCGAGAACGGCGGTTGCCCGCGCGCGTAGCGGTTGAGATACAGATCCTCGACGACGGTGCCGACGAGATCGTCGACGGTCTCCACCAGCCTGGTGCCCGGGTCGTGTTCACCCGCGAGGCCGAGTTCGTCGAGCATGCGCTGGCAGAAGCTGTGCGTGGTGGCGATGGTGCCCGCGTCGAAATCCGACAGGGCGGTCAGCAACCGTCGCCGCCGCGACCGCACCTCGTCTTCGCCGGCCTGCGCGAGGTGCCGGACCAGTTCGTCGGCGTGCGCCCTGGCCGCGACCGGGTCGGTCAATCCCGCGGCGACGGCGACGAATCGGTCGCGGGTGCGTTCCCGCAGCTCCTGGGTCGCCGCGCGGCTGAAGGTCACCAGCAGCAGCTGGGACACCTCGACACCCGCCTCGGCGACATAGCGCACGGCGAGACCGACGATGGCGTGGGTCTTGCCGGTGCCCGCGCTGGCCTCCAGCACGGTCGTGCCGGTTGGCAGCGGTCCGTACGGTTCGAACGCGGCCGCATCGAAAGCGTTTGCCGGGAAGGAGGTTTCCTGCACGGTCATGCGCGCCTCCCTCTTGCGCGGCCGGTGGTCACACACTCGGCGGACGTCGCGCTCGTCCTGGTGACCGGCCACGTCACACGGACCCGAAACGACTGTCCGGGCTGACATTCTGCCGCGCCCCCGGCCGCCCACCGGTGACCGACACGCGCCGCGGCGGCGTATTCCGGTGTCACGTGCCGCGTCGGTTCGCGATCGGTCACGGCTGGCCCTGGCTTTCCGCGGCCAGCAACGGGGCCCACATCCGCCGGGCCAGCGCGCCGAAGCGGGTGCTCTCGCCGGGTTCGCCCGCCGCGGCGGGCGCGGCCATGAGGTCCTCGAGCCGGGGCGCCGGGCCCCAGACGTAGCGAAGGTGGCGGTCGGTGTGATCGCCGAAGGGCCCCGGACCGTTGGGACCGCCGTTGAATTCGCGCTCCGCCGCCGCGATCGCGTCGTCGGTGCTCGCGCCGCGGAAACGACGTTCGGCGTATACCGCGGTGGCGGCGGGCGCGACGGGCAGCGGTTCGGTCAGGCCCTCGTCGCGCAGCGCGACGAGCCTGCGCAGGATCTCCCCGGCCGCGGGCGCGTCGGGTGCGGTGAGCTCGCAGCGCCAGGTCGGACGGCCGAATTGGCCGCGGCCGGTGCTCACCGCCCGCCAGGAACGGTCCTCGGTGACGGTCAGCGCCAGCAGCGAAACCCACGCTCCGATCCGGTGTTTGGGGGCCAGCCGGGAGAAGGTGGTGCGGACCAGGGTGTCGCCGCGCACCTCGGGCACGGTGCCGGTGAGCCGCCGCCCGTTGCCCAGGTCGACCGCGATGTCCACCGCGCGCGCCGGGCCCGCGTAGTCCGCTTGCGCGGCGCGCACCAACCGGTCCACGGTGTGCTCCACCTCGTCGAGCACGGCGGCGCCGAATCCGAACGGCGGCAGCGTGCCGCGCCGCCACTCCGCCGCCCGCAGCCCGGCCGGATCCGCGCCGGTCAGGCGGGCCGCGAGCAGGCGTTCGCCCAGCTCCCACTTGGCCAGGCCGTCCAGCTCGATGGGCAGCCGGTCGGCGATGTCCTCGTCGTGCTCGGGAACCCGCAGACCGAGCCGCTGCCACAGGAAAGCGCGCACCGGGTGCTCCACGAACGAGATCAGATCGGCCAGCGCGACATCCGCCGTTTGCGCGGCGGGCAGCGGCGCGGCCAAGAACTCCGGACGCGGCAGCGCGGGTCCATCAGCCGCGTGCGCGCCGGCCAGGGCCACCGTGTCGAAACTGAACGGCTGCTCGGCCCGGAAATTCCGGCGATCGAAGGATTGCAGCGGATGCCGCGTCACCACCGAGCGCATCGCCGCGGCGCCGACGTGGGCCCGCAGCGCGTCCAGCAGTTCGGCGACCGGAACGGCGGGCGGCCGGTGCGCCCCGCTGACCGGGTCGGCGCCGGTGTGGAACACCAGCAGCGTGTCCCGCGCCGCGAGCACGGCGTCCAGCAGCAGCTGCCGGTCCTCGCTGCGCGGATCGCGTTCGCCCAACAAGGGTTCGCGGGCCAGCACGTCGTCTCCGTCCGCGGCGCTCGCGCGCGGGAACATCTCGTCGTCCAGGCCGAGCAGCGCCACCACCCGGTGCGGCACCGACCGCATGGGCACCATCGTGCAGACGGTCAGTTCGCCGGTGCGGAAGTTGGCCCGCGTGGGGCGCGCCGCCAGCCGCGAACGCAGCAGCACACCGACGTCGGCCAGCCGCAACGACACCTCGCCCGCGTGGTCGGTGGCGGCGGCGAGTTCCTGCCTGGCCTCGGTACGCACCCAGGCCTGCGCGTCCGGCACGTCGGTCAGCAGATCCAGCGCGCGGCCGAGCGCGGCCGCCCATTCGTGCGCGGGACGGGGGCCGCGCAGGTCGCGCAGGCACACCGCGAGCCGGTCGACGAACTCCGCGAAGCGTCCGGCCAGATCGACGTCGTTGCTGTCCACGTCGTCCAAGGGCAGCGCGAGATCGAGCCAATCGTCGGAGGTCTCGCCAGCGGTGACCCCGAGCAGGATCCGGTCCACCGCGCTGTTCAGCGTGTTCTGCGCGAAATCGGCGAGCCCGAACGCTTGGCGCTGACGCTGCCCGATGCCCCACCTCGCCCCGGACTCGGCCGCCCACTCGCGCAATCGCTCGATGTCGTCGTCATCGAACCCGCAACGGCGCCTGACCGTCTCGGCGGCGGCGAGATCGAGCACCTGGGTCACCGTCACGCGGCCGTCGGCCAGCTCGAGCAGCACTGCGATGACCGCGAGCAGCGGATTGGTCACCCCGCGTCCCCGGTCGGCCAGGCGCACCCGCAAGCGGTGCGCCGGATGCTCCGAATCGCTCTGCGTCTCCGGCGATCCCGGCGCGCGCTGCCCGAATGCCGCGCGCACCAGCGGCGCGTACGCCTCCACCTCCGGGCACATGATCAGCACGTCACGCGGCTCCAGCGTCTCGTCGGCCGCGAACAGCCCGAGCAGGCTTTCCCGCAGGACCTCCACCTGCCGTGCGGGGCCGTGACAAGCGTGCACCTGTACGGTGCCGTCGGCGCCGACCTGCCCCGCCGCCGGTGGCCACTGGTCGTCCCGGATACCCCGTTGTAGTGCACGCAGCAATGTCATGGACGAATCATGCTGTGCCGCAACGTCATCGAGTTCGCTGATCGGATGATAGGTGTCGGTTCCGGTGACGGCGGACGCGGCCAACCGCTGCTGCAATTCCCGGACGTCGCGCCCCAGTCCCGCCAGCAGCGGATGGGTGACCGCCGTGGCGCTGCGGTCCTCGGCGCGCGTGCGGGCAGGGGGCAGCTCGCTCAGGGTCGACCAGAGGACCGGACTCGGATGCACGAGCCACAGGTGCACGTCGCGGCCGGCGGCCAGCGCCGACAGCACGGCCAACTGGTCGCCGGCCAACCGGGTCACGCCGAACAGCGACAATCGCGGCGGCAGCGCGACCAGATCCGGACGCGCACGCAACCGGGCACAGGCGGCGTCGAGCCGCTCGGCCGGGCTCGGCGCCCCGATCTCGGCGCGCAGCCCGCGCCAGAGCATCGGCTGCCAGAGCAGGTCGTCGGGTACCGGAGCGCCCGCGCCATCGGTGTCGAGGCCCGCCGCCCACTCGGTGATCAGCGCTGGACGCTGAGCGGCGTAACTGTCGAACAGCGCGGCGACCTGGGCCGCGGTCGCGTAACGCCGTCCGGCGCGGTGCTCGCCGCCCGTGGCGTCTCCTGCGCCGAGATGCCTGGCGGGCACCGCGCACCAGGGCTCGGACAGCGAGGCGTCGATCACCCGCAGCAGCGTCCACACCGCCCGCTCCTGCGCCCACGGATCCTCCGCCTGCGCCACCCCGCTCGCCGCGGCCAGCGCCTCCGCGACCAGCGCGGAAGGCGAGGGGAAGGCGATGTTGGCGCACACACCGTCGGCCGCTCCGCCCGCGCCGAGCACTCCCGAGAGCGTCTGCGTCAGCCAGCGCTCCACGCCTTTCGCCGGCACCGCGACCACCTCGGCCGCGAACGGGTCTTCCTGCGGCGACGCCAGCACCCCGGCGAGCGCACGGGCGAGGACGTCGGCGCGCTCGGCACGGTGGATGTGCAGCGGCATCTGCGCCCTCTCGATCGGTGGTGTCCGGCTGCCCGGCCTCGGACTTCGTGCACGTTTATACGCCCAGCGACCGACGTGCAATCGCACCGCCCCATCCGGAGTCCAGTGAAATAGACCACACCAGAACGGATTACTCCGACGTGTCACGCGGGCGCCGCCGCGGCGATGTGCGACAGTGCTGCACCGGGGAGGAGAGCTTGCACCGGGGCGGAACGAGAGAGCTGCACCGAAAGGCTGGTTCGCGTTCTATGGATGCGATGGTGATTCCCCTGCTTCCGAAAGGCGGATTCACGGTCCGCCGGATCGGTGACCGCTGGGACCTGATCAACTCGCGCCACTACGGTCGCACCGTAGTCCTGCATTCCTGGCCGAGGGACCGGCACACCGAGGCCTTCGAGCACTGCTACCGGCTCAACGGACGCACCGTCGAGGAACTGCGCGCCGCCTTCCGCTGACGTGTCCGGCCGGCGGTGACGATCGAATTCCACTGCGGCGCAAGCAGCCGGAACGGGCGCTAGCACACCCTGGATCCGAGCTCAAGACGTGCGTCCGGACCCGCGATGTGCGATCGTCATCCCTCGTGCGTTATCCGTCCCCCGCCACCCGAACCGTTCCCCGCGTGGCCGCTTCCGCCTGTGTCCTCGCCGCAGCGGCGATCATCGCTCCGAGCCTGCCCGCCGCGCTCCCGACCGCGGGCGCGGTGCCACTCGCGCACACGCAGGGCTGCCTGCCCGGCTTCGACTGCGATCTGAGCAGCCGCATCGCGAAGGCCGACGCCTACCTCAACAACCGTCCCGGTGTCACCGGCTACGTCCTGCGCGACCGGGTGTCCGGCGGGGTCTACGGCAACGCCAACGCCGAGAACGCGGTCTGGACCGCTTCCACGATCAAGCTCGCGATCGCCGCGGACCTGCTCAACCGGGCGCGGGTCGGCGCCATCAACCTGACTCCCGAGGACCGCGGTCTGATGGAGGGCATGCTCGCGACCTCGAACGACGGCGCCGCCGACCTGCTCTGGACCAAGTACTCGGGCATCGACCGGATGGCGTTCAACAACGCCTTCCGCGCCAACGGGATGACTTCGCTGGTTCCCCAGCCGACCAATACCGCGCTGTTCCCGGACTGGTCGTTCCAGAAGTGCACGGCCGCCGACCTCGACCGCCTGATGGACAACGTCCTCAACCGCATGCACCCCGACGACCGCAACTACCTCGTCGACCGGATGCGCGCGGTGGACTCCAACCAGCACTGGGGCGTGTGGGGCGCGGGCGCGAGCATGCGTCCCGGACTGAAGAACGGCTGGTCGGCCGAACAGGGCGGCTGGGTGGTCAACTCGGTCGGCTTCGCGGGACCGGGCGAGCGCTACACCCTGGCCATCATGAGTTCGCTGGGTGACGCGGGCGGCTACACCGAAGGCGCCGAGACCGACACCAAGCTCGCGGAGATCCTGCTCGCGGGCCGCTGACCGCCCGGCCGCTCAGGCGGCCGCGCGCCTGCGCAACGTCATCGGCGCACCGTCCCTGGGGAAGGGAATCGTGGTGAATCCCCAGGGCATGCGGTATTTCTCGGGGATCCGCCACTCGTATGCACGCACCAGGGCGGCGGTCACCGTCTTCACCTCGAACGTGCCGAAGTGCATCCCGATGCACTTGTGCGCGCCCGCTCCGAACGGCATCCACGCGAGGCGGTGCGACTTGTCCTCGCGCCGCTGTTCGCCGAATCGCTCCGGATCGAAGCGTTCGGGGTGGGTCCACAGTTCGGGCAGCAAGTGATTCACCTGGTAGGCGAGGTCCACCGGGGCGCCGGCCGGAATGTAGTGGCCTGCGATCTCGGTGTCACGCACGGCGCGGCGCGACAGTCCAGGAACCGGCGGCATCAGCCGTAGGCTTTCCCGGACCACCAGATCCAGATCGTGCAGCGCCTCCAGGTCCGCGATGGCGGGCGGCCCGTCGCCGAGGCGCGCGTCCATGTCGAGCACCTCGGCGCGCACCCGCTGCTGCCACTCCGGGTGCTTGCCCAGGTAGTACGCGACGGCGGTGGCGGTCGTCGTCGTGGTGTCGTGCGCCGCCATGATCAGGAAGATCATGTGGTTCACCACGTCGGCGTCACCGAAGACGCCGCCGTCCTCGCTGCGCGCGTGGCACAACCCGGAGAAGAAGTCCGCCGTCTCGACGCGGCGCTTCTCCGGCAGCATCGCGGTGAAGTAGTCCTCGAGCACTCTCCTGCCGCGCAGCCCGGCCCGCCAGTTGCCGCCCGGCACCGAATGCCGGATGATCGCCAGCCCCGCGTGCGTGCAGTCGACGAACGCGTTGATGAGCTGGCCGCGCCGCGGGCCGACATCGACTGCCATGAACGTCTCGCCGGCGATCTCGAGGGTCAGCTCCTTGATCGCCGGATACAGCCGCACCGTGCGTTCGGCGTCGCGCCCTACCGGCACCCAGCGTGCGATGTACTCCCGCGCCACCGGCGTCAGCGCCGCCAGGTGCGCTTCCAGCCGGTCCCTGGTGAACGCCTGCTGCATGATCTTGCGGTGGAATTTGTGCTCGTCGAATTCCAGCAGCAGCAAGCCGCGCCGGAAGAACGGGCCGATGAAGTAGTCCCAGCCCTGGCCGAAGTCACGGCGCCGGTGCCCGAGTACTTCGTCGAGTGCGTCCGGTCCCGCGACCAGCACCCGGTCGACACCGAGCGATGTGTTCAGCGAGACGGGTCCGTACCTGCGGTAACGCTCCATCATCTCGGCCGGGCCCCAGCGCATGTAGTGCAACGCCCGGCCCAGGTAGGGCAGCCCGGCATCGCCGCGCACCGCGACGGTGTCGCTGCCCCGCGGCGGGGTGGCCAGCACTTGGCGCCGTTCCGGCAACAATCCCAGCGCCCGATCGATCAGATGGCCGTGCGGTACCTCGATCAGCGCGATGTTCTCCGAATCGGCCCGCACGCTGGGCTTCCGGCCGATCGCACGGTCACCGGCGACCATGGCAATCCTCCCTGAGCGACAGTTACCATCGTAGGCTCTCGACCTCGCCCGCTCGGCCGGTTCGGTCGCGACGATCCTCCCCGCCCCGGCCCGGCGGCAGTGAGATATCGCACCGCAACACGCCAGGAACGGACATCTCGTCGTGACGGTGCCCGACTCGACGGCTACGGTTTAGCTGTCAGGAACCCCCGCCGGGGACGACCCCCAGGTCCATCGAGGAGCAGGACGATGAGCACTCAGACTGTCGAGAACGGCCGGCACCGGGTGGTGGTGATCGGCTCGGGCTTCGGCGGCCTGTTCGGCACCAAGCACCTCAAGCGCGCCGACGTCGACATCACGCTGATCTCGAAGACCTCGACCCACCTGTTCCAGCCGCTGCTCTACCAGGTCGCCACCGGCATCCTCTCGGTCGGCGAGATCGCGCCCGCCACGCGGCTGGTGCTGCGCAAGCAGAAGAACGCGCAGGTGCTGCTCGGCGAGGTCACCGACATCGACCTGACCGCCAAGACGGTCACCTCGCGCCTGCTCGACCAGGACACCGTCACCCCCTTCGACAGCCTGATCGTCGCGACCGGCGCGCAGCAGTCCTACTTCGGCAACGACCGGTTCGCCACCTACGCGCCGGGCATGAAGACGATCGATGACGCGCTCGAGCTACGTGGCCGGATCCTCGGCGCCTTCGAGCAGGCCGAGCTCGCGACCACCCAGGAGGAGCGCGACCGGCTGCTGACCTTCGTCATCGTCGGCGCGGGCCCGACCGGCGTCGAGCTGGCCGGACAGATCGCCGAGCTGTCCGACCGCACGCTGGAGGGCACCTTCCACAACATCGATCCGCGCGACGCGCGGGTGGTGCTGATCGAGGGCGCGGGCGCGGTGCTCGGCCCGATGGGCCCGAAGCTGGGCGGCAAGGCCGAGCGGCGCCTGGAGAAGATGGGCGTGGAGATCCAGCTCAACGCCATGGTGATCGATGTCGACGCGTTCGGCGTCACGGTGAAGGACTCCGACGGCACGATCCGCCGCATCGAGTCGGCGTGCAAGGTGTGGTCGGCGGGCGTGCAGGCCAGCCCGCTGGGCAAGCTGATCGCCGACCAGTCCGACGGCACGGAGGTCGACCGTGCGGGCCGGGTCGTGGTCGAGCCGGACCTCACCGTCAAGGGCCACCCGAACGTCTTCGTGGTCGGCGATCTGATGTCGGTGCCGAACGTGCCGGGGCAGGCGCAGGGCGCGATCCAGGGCGCGACTTACGCCGCCCGGCAGATCACCGCGGGGCTGAAAGGCCAGACGCCGCAGGAGCGCAAGCCGTTCAAGTACTTCAACAAGGGCAGCATGGCCACGATCTCGCGATTCAGCGCCGTCTGCCAGGTGGGGAAGCTGGAGTTCGGCGGGTTCATCGCGTGGCTGGCCTGGCTGGCGCTGCACCTGTACTACCTGGTCGGCTACCGCAGCCGGATCATCACCGTCATCCAGTGGTTCGTCACCTTCCTCGGCCGCAGCCGCGGACAGATGGCGGCCACCGAGCAGTGGGTGTTCGCACGATTGGCCTTGGAGGCGATCAGCAACGGCGACGACGAGGACGCCGAACAACTGGCCGCCGCTCTCGGCGCTTCCACCAACAGCCGGGTCGCGGTGGACAAGGCGCATACCGACGCGAAAGCCGGCTGATCCCGCCGTAATAGCGCGTTCGACCAATCCAGGTCACCGGCAGATCCGAATGTGGGGCGTCGACGTCTCCTTCGGATGAAAGGTGATCTATGGGCACAGGCAAGCACCGAGCACCCAAACCGCACCGGGCGAAGTTGGGTCCTCTCGTCGCCATGGGAACGGTTCCTCTCGTTCTCGCGCTGGTGGGAACCGGCACCGCGAACGCGGCACCCGATCGGCCCGTTCCGGTGACCCGGACGGATCCCACCGATCAGCCGGCCCAGTGGCCCGCGGCCGAGGCGCCGAACGTGCGCCCGTACGAAGGTGTGCGGATTCCGGACGACACGCTGAGTTCGTTGCAGTGGGCGCGTCCGTTGCCGAATCCGAAGTATCTGGCCCCGCTGGAAGGGCTGCACGGCCCCGTTCCCGTCGCGCCGGTGCCGCCGATCGCGCCGCCGCCGCACAAGCTCCGCTTCGGAGACGTGCAGGTCGACGCACCGGATTGGCTCTACCGGGAGCAGGCGATCCAGCTCAACGACGGCGCCGCGATGGCCGAGGCGAATATCGCGACGTACCTCGACTCGATCGGGATGGAACGCACGAGGTCCGATCGGGTGGCGGGCCAGACCGTGGGCGCCGCCGCCATCGGCGCCGCGGCGGGCGCC
The DNA here is from genome assembly GCF_053604885.1 of Nocardia sp. NPDC003999. Taxonomy (NCBI): domain Bacteria; kingdom Bacillati; phylum Actinomycetota; class Actinomycetes; order Mycobacteriales; family Nocardiaceae; genus Nocardia; species Nocardia sp. NPDC003999. The sequence goes on along the minus strand of NZ_JBSGIB010000003.1, from coordinate 118,561 downwards.
GCGTTCGCGAGTCCGTTCGCGCTGTTCGGAGCGGCCGTCGGCGGAGGTCTCGCCCTGGCCATCGGTCTGCCGTTCGCGCCGATCGGTCTCGCCGCGGGCCCGATCGGGGCCGCTTACGGCGCGGCCCTGATGGCCGCCCCGTTGGCTGCCATCGGTGCGGGGATCGGCGCGGGACTCGGTGCGGTGCACGCGCTGAGCGCACCTCCCCGGGCGCAGGGCGCGCCGGAGGCGGTCGATCCGGCCCCGGAGAACACCGCCCCGGCTTCGGAAGCCACCGACACAGCTCCGGAGGCCGGAGACACGGCCCCGGAGACGGCCAACGGCTGATCGGATGGGGCTTCCGAGGAGCGAGCCGGAAAGGTGGGAACCCGACGACGCTGTCGGGCTCCCACCCTTTCTATCTCCAGCTCTCAGCCGGATTACACCTGTGTCGAACGAAACGATTGATCAGCGCCGCGGCTCGGCATGCTCCACCCCGGAGACGCCCAACAGCGCCCCGGTGCGGGTGAACAAACTGCCACCCGCCGCCAGCGGCAGCCGAGTCTGCGTCAAACCCGTTGTCGCCGCGACACATTCGCCCGGATAGACGAGTTCGCTCTCCAGGGCGCGAGGCGCGGACAGCGCGTCATCGGCCGCTGTGTCCGCGCCCAGCGCCAGCCGGTGGCGCAGCAGAGGCGTGTCGTCGACATCGGCGATCAGGTCACCGCGCCATATGCCGCCGTCCTCGCCCGCGCGGCCGATCTGGACGCGTTCGCGCATTCGCAGCCGGGCTCCGGAATCCAGCCGGATCGTGGTGACGGTGTGGTGCCGCGCACCGCCCGCGACGATCATCGGTTCGGGATCGAAATCCAATACTCCCCCACTACCGACCTCGAGCTGCCAGCGTCCGCACGATTGCGGCGTCGCCGCGCCCGGCAGTGCCAGTGTCGCCGCGACCGAGCGGACCACCAGTTCGGCACCCGGCGCGACCACGATCACGATGTCGAGTTCGTCGCCGCCCAGCGGCGTGGCGGCGGTGCCGATCAGATGGACCGCACGCGGTCCGGTGCGGCGGGCCGACAACCCGCCGCTGGCATGAATCTCCGGAAGCGTCCCTGGGCGAGCGACGAGGCGTAGCTGCGTGCGCACCGGCGACACTCAGTGCGCGGCGGCGGATTCGCCGGCGCCCGCCCGGTCCTGCTCGGCGACCGCGCGCAATTGCTCGCGTACCCAGGCCAGCACCGGCGTCGCCGCGGGATCCTCGGTGAGCGAGACGAGCACTGTCGGCCGGTCCGCACGCACCCGCGCCGCATCACGCTCCATCACACCGAGGTCCGCGCCGACCAACGGCGCCAGATCGGTCTTGTTGACCACAAGCAGATCCGAGAACGTCACGCCGGGACCGCCTTTGCGCGGCACTTTGTCGCCACCCGCCACGTCCACCACGAAGATCTGCACGTCGATCAGGCCGGAGGAGAACGTCGCGGTCAGATTGTCGCCGCCGGATTCCACCAGGATGAGGTCCAGCGGCGGATTGGCGGCGACCAGATCGTCGATCGCGTCGAGATTGGCGGTGATGTCGTCGCGAATGGCGGTGTGCGGGCAGCCGCCGGTCTGCACGGCGGTGATCCGCTCGTCCGGCAGGACCGCGTGCCTGCGCAGGAAGTCGGCGTCCTCGGTGGTGTAGATGTCGTTGGTCAGTACCGCCAGCGACAGCTCGTCGCGCAACTGCCTGCACAGCGCGGCCACCAGTGCGGTCTTGCCCGAACCGACCGGGCCGCCGATGCCGATGCGCAGCGCCTCCCCGGGCGTGCGGGCCCGTTTCGGCCGCTCGTGCCCGTGGTCGTGCGGCTCACCGTCGATCAGATGCGGGGGCATGGGGCGGTCTCCTTCTTCCGGGGCGTCAACTCGCGAACAGGGGCATGTCCCGCTGCCGATGCCGCTCGGCGAGCACGTCCTGCAGCGGGTCCGACATCGCGGCGAGACCGGTCACGGCCTCGGCGGCGACGCGATCGCACAGGTCGGCCAGCCGGACCGTGCACGCGGCGATCGCGGCGGGGTCCAGAGCCAGCAGACGCTGGGCCGCGGTGGCGGCGCCGGTGAGGGTCGTGTAGACGACCACACCGGCGATCTCCCGGGGCGGCACCGCGGCGGCCGCGCCGACCATTCCGAAGACCGTGGACAGATGCGGTGTCGTGGCGAGCGGCGACCAATCGTGCCGGGGCCACAGCTGTTTCGCCAGGCGCAACAGACCGCGGCCCTGGGCACGGGACGCGGCCCGCGCCGCGGGTGCGGGCGTGCGCGCGTCGGCTTCCGCTTCGGCCCGCGCCGGATCCAGTTCGCCCGCGCAGACCGCCGCGGCCAGCGACGCGGTGACCAGCCCCGAGGTCCGGATGCGGCGGCGCAGATACAGCTCGACCGTCACGACGTCGCGAACCAAGCCGGACGCGACGGCTTCTTCCACACCGCCGGAGTGCACGTGGCCGCCGATCGGCAACCGTGAGTCGGCGAGCGCGAGCACCATCGTGAGACCGGACGCGGCCGGACCGATCGCAGCGGGTTCGCGCATCCGTCGATCCTATGTCCCGGCGTGTCGGATGGATGTCCCGGTCGTTTCGCGGAGGTTCCGGTCCGCGCCGGACATGTCCCGCACGAGCCGCGGCAGGTCTTGGCGGCCGAGGTAGGCGGCGATGCTCAGCTCACCCTCGGCGCGCAGGACCGGGAAATCGCTGTAGAGGTCGAGGGTGGGCGCGTCGCCTAGGGTCATCGTCCAGTATGCCGAGCTGAGCCAGCAGTGCCCGCCGATCGCGATGGTGGACTGGGTGGCCAGCGTCGCGCGCGGTGCGGCGAGTCCGTGCGCCCTGGCGCGAGCGGCGGCGATGAATTCCTCCCTCATGACGCACCGGCTCGTCGTGGGCGTGACCACTCACGAGCGGTATTCGGCTCGTGGGAGGCGCGCCGGTGCGCGACTCGAGCATTTCTACTCACGCACCTGGCGGCGATCATGTGTTCGAATGTTGCGGGCGCACAGAATTCTTCACCAGGGCTACGCCCGGTGCATCTACCGAGGGGGCGAGGTGTCGACGCCGGACACGCGAGTATCTGCCGCACAGTGGATCGCGCGCGCGATCGCGATCGTGGTGCTGGTTCCGATCCGTCTGCTGTGGGAGGGCGTTCTGCTTCTGTGCCGCGCCACGGCGGCGGCGCTCGGGTACATCGCGCGACATCTGCTGGTCCCGGCGGCCGAGCTGATCCGGCACTGGGTGCTGCGGCCCGCGTGGATCGTCGTGAAGGATTTCCTGTGGGGCTGGGTGGTGCAGCATCTGCTGTGGGGCTCGGTGCTCACGCCGCTGCTGTCGCTCCTGCTGGAACACCTGTTGCGACCACTGCGGCGTGCGGTGGAGATCTTCCTGTGGCGCAAAGTGATTCGTCCCGCTGGGGCCTGGTTGCTGCGCTGGGTCGTGTATCCGATCGCGTATGCCATCGCCTGGGTCTGCCACCAGACCGTCAAGTGGCTGATCGTCTGGCCCCTGTCGCAATTGTGGCGTTGGGTGCTGCACCCGCTCTGGAAAGCGGTGCGCGTGACCGCGCGCTACGGGTGGCGTGTGGCCACGCTCATCGTGGGTGTGCTCGTGGTGCTGCCGTGCCGCGCGCTGTACCGCTACGTGCTGCGCCCGGTGTTCGCCGCCTTCGCCGTCGTCTGGCTCGCTGTGGTGGTGCGCCCGGTCCGCTGGGTGCACGGCACGATCGTCCGGCCGATGAACCGCTGGGCGGCCGAGATCATGACTTCCGTCTTCGGCCACTGATCCCGGCCGCACAACTCAGCGCGAACGTGGAGCGGCGAAGCGGGCGATCAGCGCCATCGCCGTGAGCACCGTCGCGCCGACGGCCACCGCGACGTGCATGCCGTCGACGAAGGATCCGCGCGCCGCCTCGATCAGCGCCGCGTTCCCGCCGGCCTGCTGGATGGTCTCGCCGAGCGTCGCCGCGTAGTCGCCCCCGGACCGGAAGATGAGCGCCGCGAGCGAACCGAGCAGCGCGAGACCCAGCGCGTTGCCGAGTTCGAAGCTGGTTTCCGAGATACCTACCGCCGACCCGGCCCGCTCCGGCGGCACCGAGGACACCGAGACCTCCGACACCAGCGTGAAGGCCAGACCGTAGCCGATTCCGGCGATCGTGGAACCGGCGAGGTACCAGCCGAGTCCGTCGTGCGCGCCGACACCGAGCAGCATCAGGTTGCCCGCCGCGGAGGCGAGCAAGGCAAACACGAAGGTCGCGCGGGCGCCGAAGCGATGCCCGACCCGGGCGCCGCCCACCGAGCAGACGAAGACCGCGATCGCCATGGGGATGCCGAGCAGCGCCGCCGCCAGCGGCGTGCGCCCGGTCACCGATTGCAGATAGACGCTGGTCAGATAGCTGAGGCCGGCCAGCGACATCATGCCGGTCAGGCTGGCGCCGATCGCCACCGAGAACTGGGGCCTGGCGAACAGCCGCAGATCGAGCAGGGGCTCACGCAGCTGTCGCTGCCTGCGCACGAAAACGGTCAGGATCACCGCGCCGACCAGCGCGACGACGATCGCGTGCGCATCGATGCCCTTGGTGGCGGCGTGTTTGATCCCGTACACCACCGGCAGGATGCCGCCGATCGACAGGACGACACTCGGCAGATCCAGCGGTCCCCGCACTCCCGCCCGATGCTCCGGCAGCACGAACGGGCCGAACGCGAGCAGGACCAGCAGCACCGGGATGTTGATGAGGAACACCGAACCCCACCAGAACTGGTGCAGCAGCACGCCACCGATGATCGGTCCGACAGCAGAGCCGCCCGCGAAGAACGCCGTCCAGACGCCGATCGCGGCCGCTCGCTCCCGCGCGTCCGGGAACAGGCTCGAGATCAGCGCCAGGCTGGACGGCAGCAACGTCGCGCCGCCGATGCCCATCAGCGCCCGCGCGGCGATCAGCACGCCCGCGCTGGGCGCGAACGCCGCGATCACCGACGCGATGCCGAAGACCACGGCGCCGGTCAGCAAGATGTTGCGCCGCCCGATCCGGTCGCCGAGATTGCCCATGGTGATCAGCAGGCCCGCGATCAGGAAGCCGTAGATGTCCAGAATCCACAGTTGCTGGTCCGCGGACGGATCCAGATCGAGGGTCAGTGTCGGCAGCGCGAGGAACAGCACCGAGATGTCCATCGAAACCAGCAGCACCGGCAGCAGCAGGACCGCCAAGCCCAGCCACGCCCGCCGCGAGCCCGTCGTGGCCGGCTCGGTCCGGACCGGCTGCACGTCTGTCATCACCGAACATCCTCTCCATGACGCGTACGTCGTACGCATGATCCCGGGTACAGTGTACGCATGCTGCACCGCGCCGCCATCATCGACACCGCGATCGAGCTCGCCGACACCGAAGGCTTGGACGCGCTGTCCATGCGGCGCATCGCCGATCGGCTCGGGGTGGGAGCCATGTCGCTATATCGCCACGTCGCGAACAAAGACGAACTGCTCGCGCTGATGACCGACGAAGTGGCCCGGCGCAACCCGTACCCCTCCCCCGAGGGACAGCGGTGGACCTGGCGCGACCGGGTCCGCATCGCCGCCGAGGTCGACTGGGCCCTGTACCGGCAACATCCGTGGGTGCTGCTCACCTTCGCCACTCCGCGCTACAGCTTCGGGCCGCAGAGCTTGGCCTGCCTGGCCTGGTTGGTCGACGGGTTCCTGGAACTCGGCGTGTCCACCCGCGAGGCGACCGGCATGTCCTTCACCGTCTGGAACTACATCTCCGGCGCGACGCTGCCCGAGATCAGCGCCGAGCTGATGGCGCGCAAAGGCATGGATCCCGCGGGCGACAACGGGCTGCGGACGCTGCTGCACGGCACAGCAGAGGGACCGGTCCCCTCCGCGTTGGCCGATCTCGCCGGCAGCGGTGTACGCGATCTGACCCAGGAGGAGCTGCTCTACGACGGGCTCGACGCGCTCTGCGACGGCTTCCAGGCCAGGGCGGCCCGGCGCGACCGGTTGACCTCAACCTAACTTGATGCTGGAGGCTGACCGGCGACGCCAACGAACAGGAGCCACCGTGCACGCCATCCGCCTCCACGCTTTCGGCCCGGCCGAGAACCTGCGCTACGAAATCGTTCCCGATCCGGTGCCTGGCCCCGGCGAAGTCCGCATCGCGGTGGCGGCGGCCGGTGTGCACCTGGTCGATACCGCCCTGCGCAAGGGCGAGCCCGGGCCGTTTCCCTTGCCGCAGTTGCCGACCATCCCCGGGCGCGAAGTCGCGGGCACCGTGGACCGCGTGGGCGCCGATGTGGATGCGGGCCTGCTGGGCGCGCAGGTGGTGGCCCATCTCGGCCCGGTGCCCGGCGGTTACGCCGAATTCGCCGTGACGGACGCGGCCCGGCTGCACGAGATTCCGGCGAACCTCGATGCGGCGGAGGCGGTGGCGATGATCGGCACCGGGCGAACGACCATGGGCATCCTGCAGTTCACCGAACTGAAGCCCGGCAGCGTCGTCCTGGTGACGGCCGCGGCGGGCGGCATCGGCACGCTGCTGGTGCAATTCGCGAAGAATGCCGGAGCCACGGTGATCGGGTTGGCCGGTGGCCCCGCGAAGGTCGATCAGGTGCGACACAATGGCGCCGACCTGGCGGTCGACTATCTGTTGCCGGATTGGCCGGACCGGGTCCGCGTTCGAATCGGCGACCGCGGGGCGCACGTGCTGTTCGACTCGGTGGGCGGCGCGGTCGCCCGCGCCGGAATCGATCTGCTCGCACCGGGCGGCCAACATCTGGTCTATGGCTGGTCCGGCACATCGAACGACGAAGGGCCGGTCCGGCTCTCCGCCGCAGAACTCACCGAACGGGGTATCACCTCCGAGACGGTGATCGGTCCGCCGATGCTGGCGCGCGCGGGCGGCGATCTGCGCGTCCTGGAGAACCTCGCCATGGCCGAGGCGATCGCCGGACGGCTGCGACCCGGCATCCAGCGCTTCGCGCTCGCCGACGCGGCCGTCGCGCACCGCGCGCTGGAAACGCGCGGGACGACCGGCAAAGTGGTGCTGGAGCCCTGACTCACTCCACGTTGTCGCCGTTCACCACGGCATAGGCGAAGCCGTCCCAGCCCTTCGCACCGACGGTCTGCACCACGGTCGCGTCCAGGCTCGGTTCGGCGGTGAGCAATTCGACGAGTTCGCGACTGGCCTGCGCGTTCGGGTCCTCGGACCGCTCGTCGGCGATCGTGCCGCCGCGCACGACGTTGTCGACGATGATCACCGAGCCCGGCCGGGTCAGCCGCAGCGCCCACAGTACGTAATTCGCGTTGTTCACCTTGTCGGCGTCGATGAAGACCAAGTCGAACGGTTCCGGATCCTCCTGCGTGAGCACGGGCAGGCTGTCCAGCGCGGCGCCGACCCGGATCTCCACTCGGTCGCCGACGCCAGCACGGTCCAGATTCGCCCGCGCCACCTCGGCGTGCCGGGCGGCGAACTCGAGCGTGACCACCCGCCCCTTGGGGCCGACCGCGCGGGCCAGCCAGATCGTGCTGTATCCGCCGAGCGTGCCGATCTCCAGCACGCGTCGCGCTCCGACCGTCCTGGCCAGCAGATGGAGAAACTTCCCCTGCGGCGGTGACACGTCGATCGCGGGCAGGCCGGCCGCCTTGTTCGCCTCCAGCGCCGCGTCGGAATCGGGATCCGCCACCAGTGTCTCCACCAGGTAGCTGTCCACATCGGCCCATCCAGATGTCGTCATACCTCGCAGTCTGCCACCCGATTCCACCCGCGGGCACGCCTCCGGCGAGTAGCGTTCGGCACGGAGAGACGTACATGTTTCGTGAGCGCGCCGACGAATGGACGGACAGAAACGACATGACGAATCTTGCGCGGGCCACAGCGGTCACCGCCTGTCTGATCGCCCTGGGCGCCGCCTCCCCCGCCGCGGCCGATCCCATCGGCGGGGCCGAATACGTCGCCGTGGGCGATTCCGGGGCGGCCACCACGGGCGTGCGGAACTTCGACATCTCGGCCCCGTTCCGATGCCTTCGCTCGACCGCGAACACACCGCAACTGGTCGCCCGGGACTTGGGCCTGCGGATCGACGACCGCACCTGCAACTCCGCCCTCATCGCGGACCTCACCGCCCCGCAGCAGCCGGGCATTCCGCCCCAGTTCGATCCGCTCGGCCCCGCCACCAGGTTGGTCACCGTGCACATCGGCGCCAACGACGCGTTGATGGCCGAACACATCGTCGCCTGCCACGTCTACGGCCTCTCCGGGGCCGGTACCTGCGCCGGTCCGGACTGGGACGTCGACATCGATGCGATCGCGGCGCCTTACGCGGCCGCATTGCAACAGATCTCGGCCCGGGCGCCGCACGCGCTGATCGTCGTCGACGGCTGGCCGCGCTATGTGCGCGACGGCGGCTGCCCGGCGCTGGTCGGTCTCCGCCCGTCCGACGCCGCGCCCATCCAAGCCGCCTTCGATCATCTCAATTCCGTGGTGTCCCGCGTCGCCACCGCGCACGGCGCGATCTACGTGGACACCAGCGCCGCATCGGAGGGCCGCGACGCGTGCGCGCCCGTCGGCGTCCGCTGGATGGAGCCCGTCCTCGCCACCGAGACGCTGCTGCCCTACCACCTCAACCCGCAGGGCATGCGCGGCATCGCCGATGTCGTCGTCCCGGCGATCCGCGCCGCCGGACTGCCCGGCTGAGTGATCCGGCCGCACCGACGCGACCGCCCCGAACTCGGGCGGAGTCCGGGGCGGCGCCCGGCGCGAGGTTATTTCGTGAAGTTCTCCGGCGGCTGCCAAGGACGGCCGTGCGGGTCGTCCGGGCGCTGGGCCGGAGGTTGCTGCGGCGGCTGCTGCTGAGCCGGGAAAGCCTCCTGCGGAGGGATGACCGGCTGGTGCGGCGAAGGTTCGAACGCCGGCGGGGGCGGTGTCGGGGTCAGCCCCTCGACCGGGGTCCGCGCCGTGGCCTCGGCGGCGCGCACGGCGCGCTCGATGGTCGGGTCGGGCGCGGTGTCGAACCAGTCCGCGACATCGGAGTCGTCCTCGGGCTTTGCTTCCGCGCCGTCGGAGGCGGGCGGCTCGTACCGGAACACACCGTCCTCGCCCTGCGTGCCGAAGCTCTTCGCGAACCCCTCCAGCGCCTTGCCGAAATCGCTCGGCACCAGCCACACCTTGTTGGCGTCACCGCGCGCGACCATGGGCAGCGTTTGCATGTACTGGTAGGCAAGCAATTCCGGCGTCGGCTTGCCGGATTTGATGGCGGCGAAGACCTTTTCGATGGCCTTGGCCTGGCCTTGCGCCTGCAGGTAGGAGGCGGCGCGCTCACCTTGTGCCCGCAGGATACGGCTCTGCCGTTCGCCTTCGGCCGACAGGATCGCCGACTGCTTGGCGCCCTCGGCGGACAGGATCTGCGCCTGCTTCGAGCCCTCGGCCGTCTTGATCTGCGATTCGCGCTGTCCCTCCGCGGTGAGGATCATGGCGCGCTTCTCGCGATCGGCCTTCATCTGCTTCTCCATCGACTCCTGGATCGACGGCGGCGGATCGATGCTCTTCAGCTCGACCCGCGCGACGCGCAGTCCCCAGCGCCCGGTCGCCTCGTCCAGCACGCCGCGCAGCTGGCCGTTGATCGAGTCGCGTGAGGTGAGAGTCTGTTCGAGCGTCATGCCGCCGACGACGTTACGCAGTGTGGTGACGGTCAACTGCTCGACAGCGGCGATGTAGTTGCTGATCTCGTACACCGCCGCCTGCGGGCTGGTCACCTGGAAATAGACCACCGTGTCGATGTGCAGGGTGAGGTTGTCCTCGGTGATCACCGGCTGCGGCGGGAACGACACCACCCGCTCCCGCAGATCCACCTTGGCGCGGACGCGGTCGGCGAACGGCACGAGGAACGTGAGTTGGCCGGAAACCGTCCGCGAATACCGCCCGAGCCGCTCGATCACCGCGGCCTCGGCCTGCGGCACCAGCGCGATCGACTTGAAGACCACCACCACGACCAGCAAGATGAGGACGGCGGCAACGATCAGTACAGCCATCAAGGCCCCTTCCAGACGACGGCGGTCGCGCCGTCGATCTTCATGACATAAACGGTCGTACCCGGTTCATAGACTTCGGTCGTGTCCATCGGCCGCGCGGTCCACACCTCGCCATTCAGTTTCACCTGGCCGGAGTGCGCCGCCACCTGCTCGAGCACCAGAGCGGTCTTGCCCGGCAGGGCGTCCACGTTCGTCGGCGTGGGCGGAGGAGTTCCGTAGCGACGCCGGATGATCGGGCGCACACCGAGCAGCAGCACCGCCGAGATCACCGCGAAGACGACGGCGTCGGCCACGACGGAGGTATCCGCCGCCGCGCTGACACCCGCGGTGCCCAGCGCGGCGACACCGAGCATCAGCAAGGTGAGGTCGCCGGTGAGCATCTCCGCCGCCGCGAGCAGAATGCCCGCGACCAGCCAAAAAATTGCGGCCACACGACCACTGTAGTGCGCGGATCATGATCTCGGGCGCATCATCGACGAGTACTCCCGATGAATTCCACGCGTGGACGCGCGGTGCCCCTGGTCCGCCGAAAGCCACAGCGGCGGTGCTAGCTTCAGGCAGGTGAGCGGGCGTGACAGGTATGGCGACATCTTCTCCGGGCATCCTCGATCGAAGAAAAGGGCGGTGCCGACGGTCACCGCGGAACGCGACCTGGTGGTCGAGGATGCCGCCACCGGATTCTGCGGCGCGGTGGTCGGATTCGATCGCAGCTACGACGGCGAGTTCGTGAAGCTGGAGGACGCTCGCGGCACGGTGCGCCTGTTCGCGCTGCGCGAGGCGGCGTTCCTCATCGACGGCGAGCCGGTGACGCTGGTGCGGCCGCGGGCCGCCGCGCCGCAGACGCCGAACCGCTCGGCCTCCGGCTCCACCAGGGTGGAGGGCCTGCGCGCCCGGGTCGCCCGTGGCAGCCGGATCTGGGTGGAGGGCGTGCACGACGCCGCGCTGGTCGAGCGGGTGTGGGGCCACGATCTGCGCGTCGAGGGCGTCGTCGTCGAGCAGTTGGAAGGCTTGGACAATCTTGCCGCTCGGCTGGCGGACTTCCGGCCGGGCCCGGGCAGGCGGGTCGGCGTGCTGGTCGACCACCTGGTGACCGGATCGAAGGAGACCCAGCTGACCACCGGCCTCGGGCCACATGTCCTGGTGACCGGGCACCCGTTCGTCGACGTCTGGCAAGCCGTGCGCCCGGCCACCCTCGGCATCGCGGAGTGGCCGCGGGTGCCGCGCGACGAGGACTGGAAGACCGGCGTCTGCCGACGCCTGCGCTGGGGCTCCCCGCAGGACGGCTGGCGGAAGGTGTACGAGGCGGTGTCCTCCTTCCGCGACCTGGAGACGCCACTCATCGGCGCGGTCGAGCGACTCATAGATTTCGTCACCGAGCCGGACTAGCGACGGCGGAGGATGAGCGCTCCGCTCCGATGCCGGACGGTATCCGCACGGACTCGCTCGGCGCGGGCAGCGCGGCGCCCGCGGTTTCCGTGCTGCTCACCAATGCCCTTGCGTATGGATGCCCACCGGTAGCGCCCACCCTTTATGCTCGATAATTATGTGCTCTCCAAGTGCGACGCTGACGGTGTGGGCGAGCTCCTGGCTGGCCGGCTGCAGTGCGCCCGACGACGTTTTGGCCGCCTTGCACGCGTGGGCGCCGAAGCACACCATCGCGGCTGGTGATCCGCTCACCGGCGGCCGCACCGACCTACCCTGGTCCGCCCACGGCAACCTGCCGGGGAGCGGAGTCATGGCACTGCTCAAGGTGATTCGCGAGACGATGGCGCAACCCGGCGCGCAACTGCGGTTGGTGCTCCCGGTCCCAGGAGACATCCGCGGCGTCCCCGCGGGCACGGCGTTCGCCGCCGACTCGATCGAGGCGGGCGAGGGCATGCTGATCGGCGTACCCGGCACCGAGGGCACCGGCCTCATCCCGCGCTGGGCCGAGGACGACACGCTGCAATGGACCGTCTACAGTGCGCCCATCCCCTCGGCGCCCGGCCCCGACATGTCCCTCGGCGAAGCCGAATACGCGATGCGCGAAGCGGTTCGCGATGCCGCCGACGCGCTGATGAAGCTGCACACCACATCGCTGGGCGCGCCCGACTCCGATCCCCGCGAGCTCATCGAAGCCGAACTGGCCGACTATTCGCGGCACGACTATCCCGAGTCGATTTCATTGCGCGCCAGGCGCATTCTCGACACCGCCGATCATGTCGCGGCCATCCTCACGGTGGCGCAGCGGGAGCCCGCTTCCGCGCCCACCTCCGCCAGCGCGATCGGTGCGCAGGAATCGCTGCTGCGGCCGCTGTGGGACGCGATCCGCGCCGCGCGCCTGGTCGCCGTGCACGCCTCCGCGCGCGGAAGCCGCTGACATCATGCCGGGGCGGTGTGAGATGCGTTTTTCCCATCGTTGCCGCATGGCCGCCGTCACCATCGCGACTGTTCTGTTCGGTCTCACTCTGCACGCCCCGGCCTCGGCGATCGTGGGCGGCGCCGACGCGACGACATCGGAGTATCCGTGGCTGGCGGCCATCGGCACGCCGTTGTTACTCACCCGCGCCTCCGGGCAGTTCTGCGGCGGCGCGCTCGTCGCACCGGACCAGGTGATCACGACGGCGCACTGCGTGGCCCTGGCACAGACGCTGACCCAAACGCTCACCGTCACCTTCGGCCGTGACGACCTTCGCGGAAGCGACGGAAAAACCGTGCATGTCAAGAACATTCGCATGCATCCGGGTTTCCTGGCAACCGTTCTGGACATGACGACCGCGTATCGCAACGACGTGGCGATCCTCACCCTGGACGAGCCGCAGCCCGGTCCGACGATCACCGTCGCCCCGCCCACTTCGGGCAACGCGACCATCCTGGGCTGGGGCGCGACCTCCGAAACCGACGAGACCAACACCCGGTTGCGCGCGGCGAACGTCCCACTGGCCGCCGATGGTGAGTGCGCCACCGCCTATGGTCCGGCCTTCGATCCGTACACCATGCTCTGCGCGGGCACTCCCACCGCGGACACCGCCCAGTACGACAGCGGCGGCCCGATTCTCGTCGACGGGCGACTTGCCGGTCTCACATCCTGGGGCGTAGGCGCGGCCCGCCCTGGCTTCCCCACTGTCTACACCCGCCTGACCAGCCCGGGCTTCTGAGTCACAGGCACGGCGAGTTTCACTGCTGCGGCGGGTACGGCGGCTGCTGCGGCGGGTACTGGTGCTGCGGCGGATATTGCTGATACTGCTGTTGCCCCTGCGGCGGATAGGGCTGTTGGTACTGCGGCGCCGGATACTGAGGTTGTCCCTGCAAATTCTGCTGCGGAAGATACTGCTGGGGGTACTGCTGCTGCGGATATTGCTGAGGCTGGTTCGATTGATTCGACTTGTTCCGCTTGCTCAGCCAGATCACGAGCCCGATGACCACGGCGACGACCCCGATGCACAGCAGCAGACCTCCGATCGAGAAACCACCGCCGCCACCGCTGCGACCACGGCGCCTGGCCTCGGTGACGTCGAGCGCCACGGTCCATACGTTCGTGTCGGACCAGGCGTGCGGATCGAGCACGGCGGCATTGGTCAGCATGTCGGCATAGGTCATCTAGAGGTACCCCCCAGAAAGTCGGATTCGGCGATCGGTCGCAGGCGATGCTATCCGCGACCGCTCCTCCTCAATTCCCAGCAGTGGGACGGCGCGTGACCGCACAGCAGCCGACGGCGCACGGCGCGCCGTCGCGCGTGCAGCCGTAGCCGGGCACCGCGCCGAGCCGCCGGGGTTCGGCTCCGCGCAACTGCTCGGACACCAGTTCGACGACCAGCTTCGCGAAACGCGGATCGCTTCCCGGCGTCGCGGCCCGCGCGAAGCCCATACCGAGTTCGGCGGCTTTCCGCGCGGCCTCGTTGTCCAGATCCCAGATGACTTCGAGATGGTCGGAGACGAAGCCCACCGGACAGACGACCACGGCCTCGACCCCCTTGGCCGCGAGATCGTCCAGGTGGTCGACGATGTCCGGTTCCAGCCACGGCACCTGCGGCGGACCCGAACGCGACTGCCAGACGAGGTCGTAATCGGTGAAACCGGTTGCCGCGGCGCACAATCGGGCCGCGTCGGCGACCTGACGACTGTACAGCCGACCGCCGTCGGCAGGCGGACCCGCGGCGGCATCGGCCGACACCGGAATGGAATGCGCGGTGAACACCAGCCTTGCCGCGGCGCGCTGCCCGGCCGGGAGCCGATCGCGCGCCGCGCGAATGGCATCGGCGAACGTCTCGATCAACAGCGGGTGATCGAAGTACTGACGCAGCTTCAGCAGTTCCGGCGCGCCCGCACCGAAAGCCGCACGCGCCCGGGCGATGTCCTCGTGGTACTGCAGGCATCCGGAGTAGCCGCCCCACGCCGAAGTCGGGAAGACCAGTGCGGCGCCGACACCGTCGGCGGCCATCCGCCCGACGGTGTCCTCCACCATGGGATGCCAGTTCCGGTTACCGAAGTACACCGGCAGCTCGATACCCGCGGCGGCCAGTTCGGCCTCGACCGCCGTGATGATGTCGCGATTGAGCGCGTTGATCGGCGAGACACCGCCGAAGTGCAGATAGTGCTCGGCGACCGCTTCCAGGCGCTCACGCGGCACTCCCCTGCCCCGGGTGACGTTCTCCAGGAACGGCATCACGTCTTCGGGACGCTCCGGACCGCCGAAGGACAGCAGCAGCAGCGCGTCGGCGGTTCGAACCACGGTGTCTCCCATCCGATCGGCTCAGTTGATCGCCATGTTCTCCGGGAACCAGGTGTTGTGGCTGGCTCCGCCGTCGACGTAGATGATCGAACCGGTGGTGCCAGGCAGCCAGTCCGACAGCAGCGCCACGATCGACTTCGCCACCACCGTGGGGTCGTCGACGTCCCAGCCGATCGGCGAGGCGCCGTCCCAGTAGACGTTGAGCTGATTGAGCTTGGCGGCGTCGTCGGTCGCGGTGCCCGCGATCGCCTTGGCGGCCAGCGTCTTGATCGGCCCCGCGGCGATGAGGTTGGACCGGATCTTCTTCGCCGCGCCCACCTCGCGGGCGACATACCGGTTCACCGACTCCAGCGCGGCCTTCGCCACGCCCATCCAGTTGTAGAACGGCATCGCGGTGCGCGGATCGAAGTCCATGCCGACGATCGAGCCGCCCTCGTTCATCACGGGCAACACCGCGCGCGACAGCGACGCGTAGCTCCACGCCGAGATCTCGAACGCCTTGGCGGCATCCGGGCCCGGGCCGTCGAGGAACGGCCGAGCCTCCGGCCCCATGAGGGTGCGTGGCGCGAACGCGATCGAGTGCAGCACCCCGTCGATCCCCTGCGGAGCCAGTTCCCGCAGCTTGTCGGCCAGGCCTGCGAGATCCTCTTCGCTGGTCACGTCGAGCCCGATGGCCGGCGGGACCTCCTGGGGCAGGCGTTTGGCGATCCGGTCGATCAGCCGCAGCCGCTCCGGGATGCCGGTGATGAGCACCTTCGCGCCCTGCTCCTGCGCGACGGCCGCCGCGTGGAACGCGATCGACGAGTCGGTGATGATGCCCGTGACCAGGATGGTCTTGCCTTCGAGCAGTCCGCCCATGAGTTCTCGGTTCTCCTGAAATTCGAATGTGGGGTTGGCTGCGGGCGGCCTGGACCGGCCGCGCTACGCGTTCGGTGTGGTCAGTGGCCCATGCCCATGCCGCCATCGACCGGGATGACGGCGCCGGAGACGTAGGCGGAGTCCTCGGAAGCCAGGAAGCTGACCACGGCCGCGATGTCCTCCGGCTGGCCGAGCCGCTGCAAGGGGATGAACTTCTTGGCCATGTCGCGCACGTCCTCGGGCAGGTCGGCGGTCATGTCGGTCTCGATGAAACCCGGGGCGACGACATTCGCGGTGATCGAGCGCGAGCCGAGCTCGCGGGTGATCGAGCGGGCCAGACCGATCACACCGGCCTTGGAGGAGGCGTAGTTGATCTGACCGGCTTGGCCGCTCATGCCGACCACCGAGCCGAGGAAGATCATCCGGCCCCAGCGCGCGCGCAGCATGGCGCGGTTCGCGCGCTTGGCGCACCGGAACGCACCGGTCAGATTGGCGTCGAGCACCCGGGTGAACTGCTCCTCGTTCATCCGCATGAGCAGCGTGTCGTCGGTGATGCCCGCGTTGGCCACCAGCACCTCGACCGGACCCTGGTGCGCCTCCACCTCGGCGAAGGCGCCGTCCACCGATTCGCTGTCGGTCACATCGCATTTCACACCGAACAGGCCGTCCGGCACCCCCGAGCCACGATGCGTGACGGCCACCTTGTGACCGTCGGCAAGCAGACGCTGCGCGACCGCGAGTCCGATGCCGCGGTTTCCGCCGGTCACCAGGACCGACCGGGATGTGATGTTCGACATGGGGTTCAACCTACCTGGTCGAATCGGCAGGCAACGACCGGGCCGCCACGTTCGTCCGACCGCCATCCGAGCCCGGCCGCGTTCGTGAAACGCCACAATGACAGCGCGAAACGAAGCCCGATCACGCGGACCGGCCGGTGGTGTGCAGGACACCACCGGCCGGTCGGCATTCGATCGATGCGCCGCCTTTCACTCACCTTCGGCGAGCGACGCGAGAGGCGCTGCTCAGCAGCTGGGGCACCAAGTCACGGACAGCGCGTCGAACCCCAGATCCTCCACCTGCTTACCCGGCCCCACGTAACGGTACGGTTGTCCGCCGCCACAGTTGGAACCGGAGCTGAACAGCAACTCGACGTTCGTGTTGTTGATCACCGATCTGGTGCTCGGATCTCCCGCGGGTCCGCAGTAGTTCCGGAAGTTCTTGGTGTTGAGCGTGACCACCTTCGCCGTACCGGAAAAGCCGACACCGGAGTACTGACACAGACTGCCGGTTGGACAGCCTGCCGCTGAAGCTTCCGGAAGCGGAGCCACGACAAAGGCCAGCGCGGCGAACGCGATTGCGGTGACGATTGCAGAAATTCGCATGATTCCTCCCCAAATGGAGGGCGGCACTCCCTTACCGCCCGTCCTGGGCACGGTAACACACTTTCCCGGCTATGGCCCGTGTAATCGCCTGCGCGCCTTGCTGTTCGCAGCGCTAAGGCAAACGCTGGCGATACACCAGACCGATGACCACTCCCGCCGCGACGACCACCAGTCCGAGCAGCAGCCACGGACGACTGGCGTCGCCTCTGGTCAGCTCGTACCCGATCTGTTGCTCCAAGGTGTCGTACACCTTGGTCAACTCCTGCAACGACGACGCGGTGTAGAACTCCCCGCTGGACAGTCGCGCTATCTCGCGCATGGCGTCGTCGTCCACCTCGACGCGTACCTGGTCCTTGCTGCCGTCCTCCCGGGGGATCTCGACGACGCCCCAGCGAGTGCCGAAGGAAATGGTCGAGATGGGGACGTTCTTGCTCTTGGCGAGCCGGGCGGCGACGTACTCGTGCCGGGGGTTGTCGACGTCCTTGAAATCCGGAACGGTCTGCTTACCGTCCGACATCAGCACGATCCTGGCAGGCGGTGGCTCCTGGGCGCCGCCGAGCACCGTGGCGAGCGTCTCGATCGCCTGCAGCGCGGTGAGAATGCCTTCACCGGTAGCGGTGCGCTCGGCCAACCGCACATTGTCGATCGCGGCTTTGACCGATTCGTGGTTCGTCGTTGGCGAGACCATCACCGAAGCGGTGCCCGCGAAGGTGACGAAGCCGATGTTCACGCCCTCGGGCAGTCCGTCGACGAACTCCTTGCCCGCCTTCTTGGCGACCTGGATGCGGCTCGGGGCGACGTCGGTCGCCTCCATCGACAGCGACACGTCCATCACCAGCATGACGGTCGCGCGGTTGCGCGGCACCTTCTTGACCGCGGTCGGTCCGGCCGCGGCGACGGTGAGGAACACCAGGCCGACCAGCAGCAGCGCGACGGCCACATGCCGGAACGCGCTCGGCCGCGACGGAGCGACCTTCTCCAGCAGCGCCATGTTGGTGAACTTCAACATGTGCTTGCGCCGGTTGCGCTGCACCAGGACGTAGCCGAGCGCGATCAGCGCGATGACGACGAGGAATCCCAGCCAGATCTGTGCGGTGAAATGCGAAATACTCACTGGCGTGGCACCCGCCCGGTCGGGGCGCCGAAGCTGTGGCGCCGGGTGGACACGAACCGGACCACGTCGGCGATCCAGTCCCGATCGGTTCGCAAGGTGAGCACCGGAGCGCCACAGCTGCGCAGGGCCTGTTCGACCTGCTGCCGGTGGCGCTGCGCGGCAGCCGCGAAATCGGCGCGCAGCGTGGAGGTCACGCTGAACTCGCGGGTGCGCCCGGTCTCCGGGTCGTGCAGTACGACGTCGCCCATGTCGGGCAGGGAGAGGTCGCGCGGGTCGAGCACCTCGACCGCGAGCAGATCGTGCCTGGCCGAGATCGCGCGCAGCGAGCGCTGCCAATCGATGTCACCCAGGAAATCGCTGATGATCACCGCGAGTCCACGTTTGCGCTGCGGACGGCGCAGCGATTCGATGCCGCCGCGCAGGTCGCCTCGCACGCCGTCGCGCGCGTGCGGTGTGGTCGCGATGCCGCGCAGCAGCGACTGGGCGTGGACGCGCCCGCCGCGCGCCGGGATGCGGGTCAACCGTTCGCCGGTGGCGACGACCGCACCGATCCGGTTGCCGCCGCCACTGGTCAGATGGGTGATTGCGGCCGCGGCGGCGATGGCGAGATCACGCTTCTGGCAGGCGGCCGTGCCGAAGTCGAGGCTGGCCGACAGATCGACCACCATCCAGGTCTCCAGCTCCCGGTCGGCGATCATCTGCCGCACGTGCGGATGAGTGGTGCGGGCGGTGACCGACCAATCCATCTGGCGCACGTCGTCGCCCGGTTGGTAGGCGCGCGCCTCACCCGGCTCGGAGCCGGGACCGGGGATGAGACCGAGGTGATCGCCGTGCAGCACGCCGTCGAGCCTGCGGCGCACGGTGAGTTCGAGGGTCTTGAGCGCGACCGTGAGCCTGGGGTCGGTCAACTCCCCCGCGTGGAAGGACGGCGGTGCGTGGGACGGCGACGTCGGCACTGGCGCGACCCGATCCGATGCCGAGGTCACTTCGGCGGAACGGTGCCCGCGGGCTGCGACTGCTGCCCGTTGGGCGGCTGGGGCACGGCCTGCTGCGGCGACGGCGGCTGGGGAACCTGCTGCGGGGCGCCCTGCGGCGGCGCGGCGGGCACGCCGGGCGCGACGGCCTGCGGGGCGACCTGTGGCAGGCCGACGGTCTGCAGAACGCGCTTGATGACGTCCTCCGGGCTGATCTCGTCGGCGAGCGCGTCGTAGGACAGCACCAGGCGATGGCGCAACACGTCCGGGATCACTTCGACGACGTCCTGCGGCACCACGTAATCGCGGCCGCGGATGAGCGCGACGGCGCGGGCCGCGGCGATGATGCCGAGGCTGGCGCGCGGCGACGCGCCGTAGGAGATCCAGCTGGCCACGTCCTGCATGCCGAAATCGGCCGGTTTGCGGGTCGCCGCGATCACCCGGACCACGTAGTCGACCAGGGCGTGGTGCACGAAGGTGTTGGCCGCGACCTTCTGCAGACGGATCAAGTCCTCCGGCTCCAGGATCCGGCTCGCCTCCGGCGGGGTGACGCCCATCCGGTAGATGATCTCGCGCTCCTCCTCCACGGAGGGGTAGTCGACGACGACCTTGAACAAGAAGCGGTCGCGCTGCGCTTCGGGCAGCGGGTACACGCCCTCGCTCTCGATCGGGTTCTGCGTCGCCATGACCAGGAACGGGTCGGGCATCGGGTAGGTCTTGCCGCCGATCGACACGTGCCGCTCGGCCATCACCTCGAGCAGCGCCGACTGCACCTTGGCGGGCGCGCGGTTGATCTCGTCGGCGAGCACGAAGTTGGCGACGACCGGGCCGAGTTCGGTGTCGAACTCTTCGCGGCCCTGCCGGTAGATGCGAGTACCGATGAGGTCGGTGGGCACCAGGTCGGGCGTGAACTGCACGCGGGCGAACGAGCCGCCGACCACCCTGGCGAAGGTCTCCACGGCGAGGGTCTTCGCGATGCCGGGAACACCTTCGAGCAGAACGTGACCACGTGCGAGCACGCCCACGAGCAGTCGTTCGACCAGGCGATCCTGGCCCACGATCACCCGCTTGACCTCGTAGATCGCCTTCTCCAGGGTCTGGACGTCACGCTCGAGGGTGCTGGGCGTCGAGACCGGCGCATCCTTCGCCGAGTTCGCTCCGCTCACACCGTCCGTCGAAGTCACCAACATCCCCGCTTTCGCCTTGGTCCTGTGCGTGCTGCCACAACTATTCCAGGTAATCACCGCCTGTGCCGCAACCGGACCCGACAGAATGGGAATTTCCGCGGTCCTCCGGCCGGGCGGGGCACCCGGAATGTCCGATATCAGGAGACGACGCGCACCGCGAACGGCATGATGCCGCCCTCGCGGACCGGGGACACCTTCACCACGTCGCCGGATTCCGGCGCCTCCACCATCTTCCCGTCGCCGAGATACAGCGCCACGTGCTGGCTGCCGTTCGGCCCCCAGAACAGCATGTCGCCGCGCTCGCGATCGCCGACCGGCACTCGGGTGCCCGCGTTGTATTGGTAGCCGCTGTAGTGCGGCAGTGAGACCCCCACGCCCGCGAACGCGTAGACCATCAACCCCGAGCAATCGAAGCCGACCTTCTCGAAGTCCCCGTAACTGTCGGCGACGCCGCCGTCCCGGATGCCGCGGGTCGGCCCGTCCTCGTCGCCGCCTCCCCAGGCGTAGGTGACGCCGAGTTGTGACATGGCGCGATCGACCACGATCTCGATCGCCGCGGAGCCTTCGACCGGTGGCGACTTCGGTCGTGGCGCGCTCCGCCGCGGTGGCGGCGCGTCCTCCAGCTGAGTGTGCGGGCGTTTTCCGGTGCCGAGTTCGGCGGCGCGATCGCGAGCGGCCTGGTCGGCGGCCGCGCGCGCGGCGGCCGCCGCCGCGGCGGCACGCACCGCCGCTTCCTCCACCTTGCGCATGGCGTCCCAGGCCAGGTACGCGTCACGCTGGTCCTGCAGGCCGGCCACGTTCTGCCGCGCTTGATCCAGCCTGCCCTGCGCGTCCTGGCGCCGCCGCAGCAGGTCGTCGCGCTGGGCGGTCTGCCGGTCGAGTTCGGCCTTCGCCGCGGCGACCGCGTTCTCGGCGTCGGCCCTGCGCGCGGCGGCGACGGCGGCGGCCGTGTCGGCGTCCGATTTCGCCCGCCGCGCGGTGGAGTTCTTGTTGCCTTGATCGATCTGCGCGCGCCGCAGGCCGTCCAGCACCTGCTGACGATTCTTGGAGACCAGCTCGAGGAGCTGGGCCCGGTCCAGTGCGACCGCGGGGGTGGCCGCGGCGAGGTAGGTGACCATCGAGCCGGAGCCCGGATTGGTATAGGCCTGGGTGGCGAACTGATCGAAGTTGCGTCGCGCCTGGCCCACCTTGGCCGCGGCATCGGCGAGGTCGAGCTGGGTGTCCACCACCACGACGGCGGCCGCGTCGGCGGCGTCGCGCGCGGTCTGCAGGTCCACCAGCGCTCGGTTGACGTCCTCCCGGCGCTGCGCGACGGCGTCGTCGAGTTGCCCCAGTTGCTGATCGACCACGGCGACCTGGTTGATCAGGGTGCCGACCTCGGCGACACCGGCGTCCACCTGCGCGCCCGCCTGGGCGATTTCGCCGTCGCTGGGATTTGGCGGAGGAGGTGGCACAGCAGCGACAGGTCCAGTCGTGACCACTACAACGACCGCAATCAGCAACCCCACAGCGACCGATAGTCGGCGCCGGTTGGTGAGCCCGCCGTTGTTGCGCATCACACCTCCAAGGACCGGATTCCGGCAATCCTCGAGGGCATCAGGCGAACCAGGATGCACTGTGGTCGACAGATGGCCTCTGGGAACACTTATTCCCCATCAGGGACCATTCGAACCGTACGACACTTACGTCACCGACAAAACGGCATCGACCTTGTTGCCGCCCACATCTTCTTCATTGCTAGAAATTTGCTGTACTGCGCGCCACGCTTTCTTCGAACACAACAGACCAACCGTTCGGAAAATTAGCTACATGAATGCTGACGGCCCGATTTCGCCCCATATCGGACACAGCTCGGCTTCGCATCGAGCGAAGGCGGTGTCAGCGACGCACGCCTGCGACGCGCAGAGGTACCGCGCCTGCGGCCGAGTGGCGATGGACAACCGCGCCGTTACCAGGCGCGGGTTACCACCAGAATGTCGAATCGGCCGCAGCCGGCTTCGCAGAAAAGCGCCGCGACCTCAGATGGCGCGCGCGTCGGACGACTCGCCGTCCGGTGTCCGCCGGGCGCTCGCCACACGCTCCGGACCGTCGGCCGCCGCCCGCCGGACCTTGACCCAGTACAGTCCGGCGATGACCGCCACCGTTCCACCCAGCAGTGCGCAGGTGATGGCGGTCCAGGACATCGACTCCGGCGTCTCCAAGCGGGCGGTGAAGATGCTCGCGGCTTCTCCGCTCTTACCCTGCGTGCCCTTGGCGGCGTCCTCGGCCCACTCCAGCCGCACACGGCTGATCGTGTCGCTGTAGGTGCCCACCCAGTCGTCGCTGAGAACGACCACGGTGCCGTGCTGCGTCTTACCCACCTCGGTGGCCAAGTCCCGTAGGCTCGAGTCGTGTCCTGGATTGCCGGGGACGACCACGATGCTCAGCGGGATTCCTTGCGATCGCGCCTCCGCGGCGATGGCGGCCAGTTCCTTCTTGTCCTTACCGGTCAGTGTCGCGACGTGATCGTCGGCCAGATCGGCGTTGAGCGAGCGCACGGTGTCGGCGGTGACATTCGGCGGCAATTCGGCGGCCATAGGGGTGAAAACCGAGTTGTGCGGGGCGGTCATCTTCCATCCGGTCTGTCGAGCCGCATCGGCAACCGAAGCGACGGGCATCCAACACTGCAGGGCGAGCAAGATCCCCCTTGCTGGCTCGAAAGCACAGTACGCGACGGAGTGTCGCATCTCGCGCGCGCGGCACGCCGAACCGCCCCCTGGTGTTTCACAGGACAAGCGTACTGTTAAGGTCGTAGGCGCGAGGAACCAGCGCCGGAGCGGCGCCGGAGCACCTCCGAAGACTCGGCCGCCGGCACAGCCCCGCCGGTGGCCACCCGCACAGACGAGTGGAGCTGACGTGACGACAAGTATCGATACTTTCGGCGCCAAGGGCACCCTCGAGGTGGGAAGCAACTCCTACGAGATCTTCCGCCTCTCCGCCGTGCCCGGCACCGAGAAACTCCCGTACGCACTGAAGGTCCTCGCGGAGAATCTCCTCCGCACCGAGGACGGCGCCAACATCACCGCCGATCACATCCGCGCCATCGCGAGCTGGGATCCCACGGCGCAGCCGAACACCGAGATCCAGTTCACGCCCGCCCGCGTCATCATGCAGGACTTCACCGGCGTGCCGTGCATCGTGGACCTGGCCACCATGCGCGAGGCCGTGGCCACCCTGGGCGGCGACCCGGACAAGGTGAACCCCCTCGCCCCCGCCGAGATGGTCATCGACCACTCCGTCATCATCGACGTCTTCGGCCGGGCCGACGCCTTCGAGCGCAACGTCGACATCGAATACCAGCGCAACGGCGAGCGCTACCAGTTCCTGCGCTGGGGCCAGACCGCGTTCGACGACTTCAAGGTCGTCCCGCCGAGCACCGGCATCGTGCACCAGGTCAACATCGAGCACCTGGCCCGCGTCGTCATGGTCCGCAACGGCCAGGCCTACCCCGACACCTGTGTCGGCACCGACTCGCACACCACCATGGTCAACGGCCTCGGCGTCCTCGGTTGGGGCGTCGGCGGCATCGAGGCCGAGGCGGCCATGCTCGGCCAGCCCGTCTCGATGCTGATCCCGCGCGTCGTCGGCTTCAAGCTGACCGGTGAGATCCAGCCGGGCGTGACCGCCACCGACGTCGTGCTCACCGTCACCGACATGCTGCGCAAGCACGGCGTGGTCGGCAAGTTCGTCGAGTTCTACGGCAAGGGCGTGGCCGAGGTGCCGCTGGCCAACCGCGCCACCCTGGGCAACATGAGCCCCGAATTCGGTTCCACCGCCGCGATTTTCCCGATCGACGACGTGACCGTCGACTACCTGCGCCTGACCGGCCGCTCCGACGAGCAGGTCGCGCTGGTCGAGGCGTACGCCAAGGAGCAGGGCCTCTGGCACGATGCCGACTCCGAGCCCGCCTACTCCGAATACCTCGAACTGGATCTGAGCACCGTGGTGCCGTCCATCGCTGGCCCGAAGCGCCCGCAGGACCGGATCCTGCTGTCGGAGTCCAAGATCGCGTTCCGCAAGGACATCCACAACTACACCAACGATGCGGAGAGCGGCCCCGCCGCCGACACCCCGCACAGCAAGCTGGACGAGGCCGTCGAGGAGTCCTTCCCCGCGAGCGACCCGGCCGTGCTGTCCTTCGCCGACGACGGCGCCGAGTCGCTGGTGTCGGCCGCCAACGGCGCCGAGGGCCGTCCGTCCAAGCCGGTGACGGTGCGCAGCGAGGAGTACGGCGACTTCGTGCTCGACCACGGCGCCGTCGTGGTCGCCTCGATCACCTCCTGCACCAACACCTCCAACCCGTCGGTCATGCTCGGCGCGGCCCTGCTGGCCCGCAACGCGGTGGAGAAGGGCTTGGCCCGCAAGCCGTGGGTGAAGACGTCCATGGCTCCGGGTTCGCAGGTGGTCAACGGCTACTACGAGAAGGCGGGCCTGTGGCCGTACCTGGACAAGCTGGGCTTCAACCTGGTCGCGTTCGGTTGCGCCACCTGCATCGGCAACACCGGCCCGCTGCCGGAGGAGATCTCCAAGGCGGTCAACGACAACGACCTCACCGTCACCGCGGTGCTGTCGGGCAACCGTAACTTCGAAGGCCGCATCTCCCCCGACGTGAAGATGAACTACCTGGCCTCCCCGCCGCTGGTCATCGCCTACGCGCTCGCGGGAACCATGGACTTCGACTTCGAGAACGACCCGCTGGGCAAGGACACCGAGGGCAACGACGTCTTCCTGAAGGACATCTGGCCTTCGCCGCAGGAGATCCAGGACACCATCGACCGGGTCATCAGCCGCGACATGTTCCTCGAGGACTACAAGGACGTGTTCCGGGGTGACGAGCGCTGGCGCAGCCTGCCCACCCCGGAGGGCAAGACCTTCGAGTGGGACGCCGAGTCGACCTACGTGCGCAAGCCCCCGTACTTCGAAGGCATGCCGCAGACCCCGGAGCCGGTCACCGACATCAAGGGCGCCCGGGTGCTCGCGCTGCTCGGCGACTCGGTCACCACCGACCACATCTCCCCGGCGGGCAACATCAAGCCCGGCACCCCGGCCGCGCAGTACCTGGAGGCCAACGGCGTCGAGCGCAAGGACTACAACTCCTACGGCTCGCGGCGCGGCAACCACGAGGTGATGATCCGCGGCACCTTCGCCAACATCCGGCTGCGCAACCAGCTCCTCGACGACGTCTCGGGTGGCTACACCCGCGACTTCACCCAGGAGGGCGGCCCGCAGGCGTTCATCTACGACGCCTCGCAGAACTACCAGGCCGCGGGCGTCCCGCTGGTCGTGCTCGGCGGCAAGGAATACGGTTCGGGCTCCTCGCGCGACTGGGCTGCCAAGGGCACCAGCCTGCTGGGTGTGAAGGCCGTCATCACCGAGTCGTTCGAGCGCATCCACCGCTCCAACCTCATCGGCATGGGCGTCATCCCGCTGCAGTTCCCGGCGGGCGAGTCGGCCGCGTCGCTGAAGCTGGACGGCACCGAGACCTTCGACATCGAGGGCATCACCCAGCTCAACGAGGGTGCCACCCCGAAGACCCTGAAGGTCACGGCCACCAAGGAGAACGGTGACAAGATCACCTTCGACGCGGTGGTCCGCATCGACACCCCCGGCGAGGCCGACTACTACCGCAACGGCGGGATCCTGCAGTACGTGCTGCGCAACATGATCCGTGCCTGATCGCGCCACCTTCGCTGGCGCGTGTTCGCGCCACTGAAGTCTCGTGTCGGACAACCCCCGCGTCGGTCTACCGCCGACGCGGGGGTCCGTGTTTCCCCGCTGGAGGATTCCGTGCCCAAGGTCAGTGACGATCACCTCGCCGCCCGGCGCAGCCAGATCCTCGACGGAGCACGCCGCTGCTTCGCCGAGTACGGCTACGACGGCGCCACCGTGCGCCGCCTCGAGGAAGAGATCGGGCTGTCCAGGGGAGCCATTTTCCACCACTTCCGGGACAAGGACGCGCTGTTCCTCGCCCTCGCCCAGGAAGACGCCGAACGCATGGCCGATGTCGCGGCCAATCAGGGCATCGTGCAGGTGATGCGCGACATGCTCGCCCACCCCGAGCAGTTCAACTGGCTCGGAACGCGTTTGGAGATCGCCCGCAGGCTGCGCACCGATCCCGAATTCCGGGCGGGCTGGACCCAGCGTTCGGCCGAACTCACCGCCGCCACCTTGGCCCGCCTGGAACGTCGTAAGGCCGCGGGCGCGCTACGCGACGACGTGCCCACCGACGTGCTGCTCGGCTACCTCGACCTCGTCCTCGACGGTTTGATCGCCCGGATCGCCTCCGGCCACACCAACGAGAACCTGTCCGCCGTATTGGATCTGGTCGAGGCGTCGGTCCGACGCAAGCAGTGAGAGCGGCTAGTACGCCGCGTTGAGGTACTCCGCGGCGTGCGTGGTCCACAGCACGTTCGTCCCCGGCATGTTCCGTCCGGAATAGAGCACGTGCTGACCGTCGGGCCACGGGGTCAGATAGCCGATGACGCCGCGTACGGCCGTCGTGTAGCGCTCGAGGTTCGCGATCGGGTCGCGCAGCAGGACTTCGAGCAGTTCGGCGAAGATCAGCGGCGCGACGTTGCCGATCCGAGCGCCCTCCACGAACGAGAACGGCGAGATACCCACGTCGATGACGCGCAACGGCGAATCCGCTGGCGACGCGGTGATGATGTCGCCGGGATTCGCGTACTCGCGGACGTCGATCGACGCGGGCCACGCGCCGCGCTGCCCGTGCAGGCCGAACGTATTCGCCGGGCAGAGGTTTCCGACCGACTGCCCGGCTCGGCGCAGCGGGTTGGCGATGTTCACCACGAAGGCGATCTCCAGCGGCGTTCCGTCGGTGTTCTTGTACTTCCCGGACCGCACGCCCTCCAGGATCCGGCTGGCGCAGATGCCGCCGAGCGAATAACTCAGCAGGCCGCAGACGTTCGGCGAGTCCTGGATCGCCCGCACGCCGGCGGCGATGCCGAGCCGTACCGACGTCTCCAGCGAAGGACCCCAGACCTCCGGCACGGGGCCGACGGAAGCGGGCCAATCCGGTTCGAAGCAGCTGAACTTCCCGGTGTCGAGTAGTTTCACGACGTCGTGCAGCATGCCCGCGGGCGTTCCGTCGGAGTTGCGCGGCTCCCCGGTGCCGCGGAGAGTGATGATGTCGATCATCGTGGCCTCCTTGCCCACCGCACCGACCCCTTCGGTACGGAATCTCAAGGTAGAGCAGGGACGCCCACTCGGCACGAGTATCGGGCTACCTCATCGCGGCACGAGTTCGCCCAAGTAGAGCGCGATTCGGCGGATCGAAGGGTGCGTGAGCTACCGCGGCTACGCGTCCGGTTCCATGCTGCTGAGCAGGATTCGCGCGAGCCGGTCCAGTTCCCGTCGCTCCCCCGCGGTGAGCACGGACAGCATCCGCGTCTCGTTCGCGGTGTGCTCGGTGACCACGGTGTCGACCAATTCCCGTCCTGCCTCGGTGAGGCCGACGCGCACCGCCCTGCGGTCCCGCGCGTCCGCGACGCGCCGCACCAGTCCCGCCGACTCCAGCCGGTCCAGCCGTCCGGTCATGCCCGCCCTGGACAACATCAGCGTGTCGGCGAGCACCGACGGGCTGAGTTCGAACGGCGCGCCCGAACGACGGAGCGCGGCGAGTACGTCGAATTCGCCGCGTTGCAGGCCGTGCTTGCCGAATACCGCCTCGATCTCACGCTGCGCCACCACCAACAGCCTGCCCAGACGTCCGGCCACGGCCATCGCCTCGAGATCCAGGTCGGGTCGTTCCCGCTGCCACTGCGCCACGATCGCGTCCACGGCGTCCGTTTTCCGCTCGGTCATGGACAGGATCTTATTCGGCACGATATAGTTCGGTAGCGAATTATCAATCACCGAACTAATTTGGAGGCTCCGATGGCCATTCCCACGCCACGCAAGGACGTCGCGATCCGTCAGCCGCAGGATGCGGAGACCCTGCGTACCACGTCGGTCACCATGCGCCTGCTGATCGACGCCGAGGAGGCGGGCGGCGGGCTGAGCACACTCGAGGTCGACATGGACCGTGGAGCGGACGGCGCGGCGCCGCACTATCACACGCTTTCCGACGAACTGTTCTATGTCGCGGACGGCGAACTGCAACTGCTCGCAGGTGACCGCATCGTCACCGTCGGCGCGGGTGGTTCGATCGTGGTCCCGAAATTCATGCCGCACGCCTTCGGCGCCGCACCGGACAGTACGGCACGGATCCTCATCGCGCTCACGCCCGGCGTGCAGCGCTTCGAGTACTTCCGGCTGCTGGAACGAATCGCCGCGGGCGAATCCCCGATGACCGATCTCGCCGCCGCTCAGGACGAGTTCGACAACCACTTCGTCGACGCCCCCGCTTGGTGGGCGGAGCGCAACGCGAACCGGAAGTGAAGTCGGCGCCCCTTCCGGATCCGCTCGCGGACAATCAATTCGGAGCGAGTCGAGCACGGCGCGGCGCGGGAGGAAATACGATGCCGCACGGCAGCCGTCGTCGCGGGCCACCTGCGCCCAGCAGGACGAGAGTACAGATGCACAGCCGCCAATATCGGGCTATGAGCAGCATCCGCGCCTCACGGGAGATTAGCTTCCCGATTGCCATCTCAGCATTTCCAGGCTACCGGAAAACTTTCGGTACTCGGGCGTTATGAATCGGAATTCGGTTTGCCATAGGCCGAGAAATCTCGCGATCCGAGCCGATAACGCCGCTCATCGCGATATGATCGCTCACACGCTTGGGGGTCGTGGCAAATCACGAGCAGATCGGAGAAACGGCTATGACCGACGCAATCCACCTTCCCGGGACGACGCCGAGGGGTGACCGCGTTCCTCCGCTCCAGGGTCTGCTGGTCGCGGAATCGGACCGGCAGATCAGCGTGCGCGTCGCCGAGGGAACGTGGACCTTCAGTCGGTCCGATGTCCTGCGCGTGGTCGATTCCGCGGCGCCCCACGCCGATCAGGACGGGCGCCCGGTGCTGGTGGACATTCGCGCTGGCGCCACCGCCGATTTCACCCGCAGGCTGCGGATCGACCTGGTCGATCGGCCGATGACCATCCCGGAGTCACCGTCGGAGGCGCTCGGCGACGAGCAGTTGCGCCGGCTCACCGAAACCTGGGCCGACCGGCTGCAACTCGTCGACTGCCCGGGTGCGAGCGGTGCGACGTTCACCTACTGCCAGACCAAGTCGATGAACGGCAGCGACGACGGCATCAACTGCGACAGCCTCGACTGAGCGGCAGGCGGATGGCCGCACGCCGGCGCGGTTCGGTCCTGATCGTGTCCGAATCCGATGATCTACACGCCACCGCGATGGCGGCGACGCTGCGAGAACACCACGGGCTCGGCCCGATCCACCTCGACCTGCGCGATTTCCCCCAGGAGTCCGGTAGCTTCCGGCTGGACCGACTCGGCACCACACGCTCGCTGTCGCACCTGATCGGCCTCGACGACGTGCGGTCGGTGTGGTGGCGGCGACCGCATCCCGCGCGGGTGCCCGCGGGTGTCCGCGCCTCGGACAACGAGTTTCGCCAGGCCGAGTGCGACGGATTCATTCAAGGGCTGCTCTGGTCCATCCCCGCTCACTGGGTCAACGACCCCGGTGCCGACCGCACCGCGGCACGCAAGATCGTCCAGCTGGAGACGGCGCTGCGGGCCGGGTTCGCGGTGCCGGAGACGTTGATCACCAACGATCCGGACGAGGCGCGCAGCTTCGTCGAATCCCGGCCCGGTCCGGTCGTTTACAAGCGCACCGGCACCAGCCGGGCGGAGTTCGCCGAGACCAGGATCATCTCCAGGGACGATTTCGGCAGGCTGGCCGCGATCCGTTCGGCGCCGACCACCTTCCAGGACTACGTCGACGCCAGCTGCGATCTGCGCGTGGTGTGGGTGGACGGGGTCGAATGGACCGTGCGCATCGACTCCCAAGCGGGCGTCGGCAAGGTCGACTCCCGCTTGGACACATCGGTCGATTTCGCGCACGATCACCTGCCCGCCTCGGTGAGCAAGTCACTGGCCACGCTGATGGGCGCACTCGGATTGTCCTTCGGGGTGCTCGACATTCGGCTCGGCCGTGACGGCGAGTACTACTTCCTGGAGGTCAACCCGCAGGGCCAGTTCGCCTACCTGGAGATCAAGACCGGGCTGCCGATCTTTCGCAGCTTGGCCAACCTGCTGGTGGACGGTGACGGCACGGTGGAGGGCTACTGAACCCGGTCACAGGTCCGGCGGCACGATATCGAGACCGGAAACGCCACGGTATGCGGCAACGGCGGCCCCGCATTCGCCGCGCAGCGGCGCTCCACCGGACGACAGCAGCCGAAGCCCGTCGCTGGACGGGGTCCCGCGCGACGACCAACGGCGCGAGCGCCGCTGAATTGCATTGCGGCTCCACTCGATCGCCGACATGCGCCCGAGGACCTGGCATCGACGCCGCCGTGCAGCTCGGCGAGGTAGACATCCAGTTCGGGGGCGTCGACGTCGATCCGGTTGGGGGCTCCGCCCGTGGCGGCCGCGTAGCCGTCCGGCGGCAAAGCACGCCGTTGCGGCGCTATGGGCTCTTGCGGCGATTGGCTCCACCCCGGCTGCGGAGCTGCACATGCGACTCCACGAGGACGTTGTGGATGAAACCGTAGGAGCGGCCGGTAGACCGCGCCAGTGACCGGATGCTCGCACCGGCCTCGTACTGTTTCTTCAACTGGGTTTGTAGGCGATCGCGTGACTTGCCGGTGACGCGTGTGCCCTTACCCAATGTGGCCTTGCTCTGTGGCCTGTCGCTCATGGCTTCCTCCGAGTCGCCGAGCAGCGTCTTTCCAGGCTAAGCACTCAGCAGGCCGTGATCAACGGGTACCTGTGATGAATCTCACGCGAGCTGAATAAGTTCCAGATATTCGGCCGACCAATGGTCTTCTGTCCCGTCCGGGAGCAGGATCACACGTTCCGGAGACAATGCCTCCGCTGCACCCGGGTCGTGGGTCACGAGCACCACCGCGCCCGCATAGGTGCGCAAGGCGTCGAGAACCTGTTCCCGCGACACCGGGTCGAGATTGTTCGTCGGCTCGTCCAGCAGCAACACGTTCGCCGCCGAGGAGACCAGTCCGGCCAGCGCGAGACGGGTCTTCTCACCGCCCGAGAGCGTGCCCGCGGGCTGGTCGAGCTGCGGGCCGGAGAACATGAACGCGCCGAGCAGGCCGCGCAGCTCCTGCTCACCGGCGTCCGGCGCGGCGTGGCGGATGTTCTCCCACACGGTGGCGTTGTCGTCCAGGGTGTCGTGCTCCTGGGCGAAGTAACCGACCTTCAGACCGTGCCCCGGCACCAGACCACCCGCCGTAGGCTGCTCGACTCCGGCGAGCAGGCGCAGCAGCGTCGTCTTTCCCGCGCCGTTGAGCCCCAGCACCACCACCCTGCTACCGCGGTCGATCGCGAGGTCGACGCCGGTGAAGATCTCCAGCGAGCCGTAGACCTTGGTCAGGTTCTCCGCCATCAGCGGCGTCTTGCCGCAGGCGGCGGGCTCGGGGAACTTGATCCTGGCGACCTTGTCGGCGACGCGCACGTCGTCGAGTTCGGCCAGCAGGCGATCGGCGCGCTTGGCCATGTTCTGTGCCGCAGTCGCTTTCGTGGCCTTGGCGCCGAGCTTGGCCGCCTGGGCGCGCAGCGCGCTCGCCTTCTTCTCGGCGTTCGCGCGTTCCCGCCGCCTGCGCTGCTCGTCGGTGGCGCGCGCGTCCAGGTACTTCTTCCAGCCCATGTTGTAGACGTCGGCCTCGCCGCGCACCGCGTCCAGGAACCACACCTTGTTCACCACGTCGGCGAGCAGGTCCACGTCGTGACTGATGACGATCAGGCCGCCGTCGTGGTTCTGCAGGAAACCACGCAGCCAGGTGATCGAGTCGGCGTCGAGATGGTTGGTCGGCTCGTCCAGCAGCAAGATGGTGTCCGACCGCCCGCCGCTGCCGTCGGAGGCGGCGAACAGGATGCGCGCCAATTCGATTCGGCGCCGCTGTCCGCCGGACAAGGTGCGCAGCGGCTGACCGAGCACGCGGTCGGGCAGACCCAGGCTGTGGCAGATGCGCGCCGCCTCGCTCTCGGCGACGTAACCGCCCAGCGCCGAGAAGCGTTCCTCGAGCCGGCCGTACTTGCGGACCGCCTTCTCCCGCTCTTTGTCGTCGGCGACCTCGGCCATCAGCGCCTGTTGCTTCTCCATCTCCCGGATCAGCGTGTCCAGGCCGCGCGCGGACAGCACCCGGTCGCGGGCCAGCACGTCGAGGTTGCCTTCGCGCGGATCCTGCGGCAGATAACCGATATCGCTGGAGCGCAGGATCTTGCCCGCGTACGGCTCCCCCTCGCCTGCCAGGATGCGCAACGTGGTGGTCTTCCCCGCGCCGTTGCGCCCGACCAACCCGATCCGGTCGCCCGCCTGCACCCGAAGCGCCGGTCCGGGAGCGGACAGCAGGGTGCGGACTCCGGCCCGGACCTCCAGGTCGGTCGCGGTGATCACAAACTTCTCCTAGCGGATCGTGGTGCTGGACGCGTGCTCGATTGTGCGACCCGACGCGCACAAGAACCACCGATTTTACCCGGGGCGCAGGGTGCGCCCGCATACCAGCACCCCGCATGTGACGGCGATAACGGCCCCCGCGGTGGCCTGCGCTACCGTGCGATGCCATGAGTACCGATCTATTGGGCAAGAGCGCTCTGGTCACGGGGGCCAGCCGTGGCATCGGCAAGGCGGTCGCGGCGGAGTTGCTCGCCCGCGGCGCGAACGTGCTGATCACCGCGCGGAAGAAGGATCCACTGGAGGAAGCCGCCGCGGAGCTGCGCGAACTGGGGCACCAGGGTCAGGTCGTCGCTCTGGCGGGCAACTCGGGCGTCGCCGAGGATCGATCCGCCGCGGTCGAGCGCGCGGTCACGGAGTTCGGTTCGCTGGACGTCCTGATCAACAACACCGGCATCAACCCGGTCTTCGGCTCCCTGATGGACGCCGACCTCGATGCCGTGCGCAAGATCTTCGACGTGAACGTGGTCGCGGCCCTGGGCTACATCCAGGAGGCGTACAAGGCGTGGATGCGCGACCACGGCGGCGCCGTGGTCAACGTGGCCAGCGTCGCTGGCATCCGCTCGACCGGCGTGATCGCCGCCTACGGCGCGTCCAAGTCCGCGCTGATCCATCTCACCGGTGAGCTCGCCTGGCAGCTGGGGCCGAAGATCCGGGTGAACGCGGTCGCGCCGGGCGTGATCAAGACGAAGTTCGCCGACGCGCTGTACTCGACCGACGAGGAGCGCGCCGCGAGCGTGTACCCGATGAAGCGGCTGGGCAGCCCGGAGGACGTGGCGCGCTTGATCGGATTCCTGGTCTCCGACGAGGCGGCGTGGATCACCGGCGAGACGGTCCGGGTGGACGGCGGGCTGCTCTCCACGGGCGGAATCTGATCGCGAACGGGAGCCGCCCGCGCTAGCGGAACGCCAATGCGCCGATGGTGTCGGCGTGCCGGTAGCGCAGGTACTTCTCGACGGCCGTGGCGTCGACCGCGCCGGTGGCCGTCGCCAGCGTCACCACCACGAATTCCTTCTCGCTGCCGTCCTTCCACTTGCCGGTGGCGTAGCCCTTCAGGTAACTGCCCGGACGCAGCGCGAGGTCGGCGTCGGTGAACCGGCCCTTCGCCGCGGCGGCCCGGCCCTCGTCGGCCATGCCGAGCACGAACTGCGTGAGCATCAGCGCGCCGCCCTCGGCGCGGTACACCAGCTCCGCCGCGTAGACGCAGCCCAGACCGGTGAGTTTGCCCGCCGCCTCGATGGGGTGGCAGTCGGCGTGGTCGCGGCCGTCGACCCACTCGGCGTGCAGTTCGACGCGATCGAACCGGAAGTCCCAGTCCTTCGCGAACTCCGTGTAACTCAACCGGCCCGCCGAAGGGCGCGCACCGCGCGACGACGGGCTCGCCGGCCGCGTGCTGGTACCGCCGCCCGCGCGGGTGGTCGCTTCGGCGGAGGCGACCGCGGCTTGCGGGTGCCCTTCCTCGCGCGGCGCCAGCGCCACTCCGATGCCGACCGCGACCAGCACGGCGACGACGCCGATCACCAGCGCGACGATCACGCCCGTTCGGGACTCGGGCGGCGGCGGCAGGGGCGGCGCTTCCCACGCCGGCATCGGGTACGCGCTCGGCGGGGACATGCTTCCCCAGTCCGGCGCGTACCGCGCGTCCTCCGGTTTCCCGGACGGATAGGTCATCGCGGTCGCCCTCCCACATCTCCCGGCAGCCGTCCCACCCCGCGTGGGCCTCCCCGAGCCGCCCGAGCGACCCTACCCGATCGAGCCTGCCCCGATCGCCCCGAAATCAGAGCCGAACGGGCTGGAGCCAGTCCTCGCGCCCCGCGGTCGCCGGAGCGGCAGGAGCCTCCTCGATTCCGAACCGCTCGTGCAGTCGGCGCAGCGGGCCGGGCGCATACCAGTTCCAGTGGCCGAGCAACTCCATCGCCGCGGGCAACAGGAAGCCGCGCACCAGCGTCGCGTCTACCAGCACGGCGAGTGGAAGCCCGATGCCGAACGCCTTCATGAAGGTGATGTCCGAGGCGAGGAAGCCGAGGAAGACCAGCGAGATCAGGACGGCGGCGGCCGTGACGATCCTGCCGATCCGCTCCAGTCCGGACGTGACGGCCAGCGCGTTGGACCTGGTGCGCAGGTACTCCTCGCGGATGCGGGCCAACAGGAACACCTGGTAGTCCATGGCGAGACCGAACGCGACGCCGAACAGCATCACCGGGACGGTCGGCGGGAGGTCGCCGGTGACGGTGAAGCCGAGCAACCCGGACAGGTGCCCGTCCTGGAAGATCCAGACCAGCGCGCCGAAAGTCGCGGTGAGGCTCAGGAAGCTGAGCACGACGGCCAGCAGCGGCAGCACGGCGCTTCCGGTGAGCAGGAACAGGACCACCACCATGATCAGCACGACGAAGGCCAGCGCGTACGGCAGCGCCGAGACGACCGAGCCGATCGCGTCCGTGTTGGCCGCCGCCACGCCGCCGACCAGCACCGGCGAGGCGGCGGGCGTCGCGCGCACGTCGGCGGCGATCCGATCCAGCACCGTGGGATCGGTGGTGTCCGGGACCACCGTCAGATAGGCGGCGTTCTCGGCGCGGAAGCGGTCGGCGGCCGCGGTTGGCGCGACGAGCAGACCGCCGTGGCTGTAACTGCCGGTGACGGTGTCGACCCGGCGGACGTCCTCGATCTCCGACAGCTCACGAGCGTAGGCGTCCAAGCCTGCGGCGCTGTAAGCGCTTTCGGGCAGCACTACGAACAGCCCGTTCTGCTCGGTGGCGGCGAAGTCGCGCTGGATGGTCTCGGTGACCTGGCGGTTGTTCATCGACTCCGGCAGCGACCGTTCGTCGGGGAAGCCGAGATTCACTCCGAGGAACGGCGCGCCCAGCACGAGCAG
The DNA here is from genome assembly GCF_053604885.1 of Nocardia sp. NPDC003999. Lineage (NCBI taxonomy): Bacteria > Bacillati > Actinomycetota > Actinomycetes > Mycobacteriales > Nocardiaceae > Nocardia > Nocardia sp. NPDC003999. The sequence continues at coordinate 82,854 of NZ_JBSGIB010000003.1, read as the reverse complement.
CAGGGCGGTGACCCCGAGGCCGATGGGCACCGGCCGCATCATCACGAACCGCGCCAAGCGGTGCCAGGCGCCCTCGCCGGGTGCGGGACGGGCCGCGCGCAGGAACCACCACAACTGACCGTTGTCGATCTTGGTGCCGAGCAGGAACAGGATCGCGGGCAGCACGGTCAGCGACACCGTCGCGGCGATCACCGCCACGGCCAGGCCCGCGTAGCCCATCGACCGCACGGCCAGCAGCGGGAAGAACAGCAGGCCCGACAGCGCGACGGCGACGGTGACGGCCGAGAACGCGACGGTCCGGCCCGCCGAGCGCATGGTGGCGGCCACCGCGGCGGCGGGCTGCTGACCGGCGACCAGTTCGTCGCGGTAGCGGCTGATGATCAGCAGGCTGTAGTCGATCGCCAAGCCGAGGCCGAGCAGGGTGGCGACGTTGGTCGCGGTGGCCGCCAGATCGGTGACGCTCGCGATCAGCCACAGCGCGCCCATGGTGATCATCACCGTGATCATCGCGATCACCAGCGGCAGGCTGGCCGCGACCAAGCCGCCGAACACCAGCAGCAGGGCGATCAGCGTGACCGGGAATGCGATGGATTCGCCCAGCACGACGTCTTTCTCGCTCTGCTGCACCGTCTCGTGCAGCAGCATGGCGTAGCCGCCGACGCGCACCTCGAGCGGGCCGTGGGTGCCGCCGAATCGGTCGGCGAGATCGCCCACCCGCTTGTCGACGTCGGCCTCCTCACCGAGGATGCTGGCCACGATCAAGCCCTTGGTTCCGTCGGTGCTGCGCAGCGCGGGCGATTTGTCGGTCCAGTACGACGTGACGCCCGCGACGCCGGACTCCGACTTCAGCTCGGTGACCAGATTCGTCGCAGCGGTGGCCGCGGCGTCGTCGTCCACCGACCGGCGAGTCTGCACCAGCAGCACGAAATTCGGGGTGGCCTCGCCGAAGGTGTCGCGCAGCACCGCGGTCGCCCGGCTCGATTCGCTGTCGGGGTCGATGTACCCGCCGCCCTGCACTTTGTCGAACAGCGTCGCGCTCAGCGTGCCCATCGCCAGTGCGAGCACCACGAACACGGCCAGGATCCACCGGCTGCGCCGCCTGGTCAGCTCGAACACTCCGTCTACCCCTAACTCGTTCCGGTCGTGCCGCTTTCGCGCTCGGACTCCAGCGGTCGCCGGTCGGCAACCTGCCCGGCGTGCCATCCGCGGCACGCCGGTGCGCCGACACCTGACACTCGGCACCGGAGCCGGATGCGTACGCCAGCGCCCCGGCATCCTAGCAACGCGGGACAAAGTGCGGTGAGCCCGAACACATTCCGTCGGTGCGCCCGGTCCGGCCACCTGCCTGCACGCTCCGGCATGGGAAGGCAACCGAGCCAGGCCGGACGCATTTCCGCACGCGGGGCGGGCGATCCGGAATCCGCGACAGCTTTCGCGAAACGTTCACTTCGCGAGTCCGGACCTCCGCGCCGGAACGTGTTCGACGCCGTGGCTGCGCGACGCTCCAGCGAGCAGATGAGAGGCTCGAACCCATGCATCGCAACACGCTCCAGCGGATCCGGACGAGCCCGGCATGAAGCCGGACGTGGTCGTCTGCGGGCTCGGCCCGGCCGGACGCGCCCTCGCACACCGGGCAGTGGAGCGCGGACTCACGGTCACCGTGGTCGATCCCGCGCCGGAGCGCCGGTGGACGGCCACCTACGCGGTGTGGGCCGACGAACTGCCTGATTGGCTGTCGCCTCGGGTCGTCGCGGCGACGGTACCCCGGCCGATGGCCTGGGGAACGCGCGCTCACCGATTGGACCGCCCGTACGTGGTGCTCGATACCGCCCGGCTGCAAAGGTCGCTGCACCTGGCCGACGCGAGCGTGGTCTCCGAGCGCGCGATCGATGTCGGCCCCGAGCGCGTGACCTTGGCCTCCGGCGCGACGATCACCGGCGGCCGGGTGGTCGACGCGCGCGGACTCGCCCGCTCGCCCGCCCGGGCCGAGCAGACGGCCTACGGCGTCATCGTGGACGCCCGGCGCTGCGCCGGGCTCGAACCGCTGTTCATGGACTGGCGTCCGGACAACGGCGCCGCCCCCGAGGCGCCGCGTTCGTTCCTCTACGCCGTTCCGCTGGACGACGAGCGGGTGCTGCTCGAGGAAACTTGCCTGGCCGGCCGCCCGGCCTTGACCGGTGCGCAACTGCGCACACGCTTGTGGGCGCGCCTCCGCGCCAGAGACGTCCCGCTCACCGGTGACGAACCCGTGGAGCACGTCCGTTTTCCGGTGCAAGGAGGCCGTCCCGGGTCGAGCAGGTTCGGGGCCGCGGGCGGGTTCCTGCATCCGGCGACCGGGTACAGCGTCGGCGCCGCGCTGTCCGCTGCCGACGCGGTGGCCGCGGGCCGGGACGTATGGCCGGCCGCGGCGCGCGTCGTCCACCGGTTGCGCGGCGCCGGGCTGCGCGCGCTGCTGGCGTTGCCGCCCGATGATCTCCCGCTGTTCTTCGACACGTTCTTCGCGCTTCCCCCGGACGCGCAACGCGCGTATCTGTCCGGCCGCACCGACCTCGCCGGCACGGTCGCGGCGATGAGCGCACTGTTCGCCGCGCTCCCGGGACGGCTGCGTCGGCGTGTCGCGACCGCGACACTCGGAGTTCCGGTTCCCTCGCGCGGTCGGTGGGCTTCGGCCATGATGGGGGTATGAGATCGATCTGGAAGGGCTCGATCGCATTCGGGCTGGTGAACGTTCCGGTGAAGGTGTACACCGCCACCGAGGACCACGACATCCGGTTCCATCAGGTGCACGCCAAGGATGGAGGCCGGATCAAATACGACCGCGTCTGCAGCGTGTGCGGCCAATCCGTCCAGTACACCGAGATCGACAAGGCCTACGAGTCGCCGGACGGCGACAAAGTGGTGCTCAGCGACGAGGACTTCGCGAAATTGCCGGTAGCGGAGAAGCACGAGATACCGGTGCTGCAGTTCGTGCCGTCGGACCAGATCGATCCGATCCTGTTCGAGAAGAGCTACTACCTGGAACCGGACTCCAGCACGCCGAAGGCCTACGTCCTGCTGGCCAGGACGCTGGAGCAGATCGAACGCACCGCCCTGGTGTACTTCACGTTGCGGCAGAAGACCCGGCTTGCCGCGCTGCGTGTACGGGAGGGCATTCTGGTGGTCCAGACGCTGCTGTGGCCCGACGAGGTCCGCTCCGTGGAGTTCGAATCCCTCGACGGTGTCGCCGAGCCCAGGCCGCAGGAGATCAAGATGGCCGAGACGCTCGTCGAGGCCATGTCCGACGACTTCGATCCGGAGCAGTTCACCGACGAGTACCAGATCGAGCTCAAACGCCTGCTCGACGAGGCGATCGCCAGCGGAACCGGCAAGGTGCCCGAACAGCCGGAGCTCGCGCCGAGCGGGATGGACGCCGAGGTGGTCGATCTGGTCGCCGCGTTGCAGCGCAGCCTGGAGGCCAGCGGGCGCAGGACGGCGGGCGACGACGGGGCCGAGCCGAAGAAGACCGCGAAGAAGGCCGCGGCCAAGAGCACCGAAAAGAGCGGAGCAGCCAAGAGCACGGCGTCCAAGAGCGGCGCGTCCAAGAGCGCGGCGAAGAAGACGCCTGCGAAGAAGGCGGCCAAAAAGGCTCCGGCTCGCAAGGGCGCCTGATCTTCCTACGGCGGGGCCGCCACCACCGCCGAATCAGTCTTGTGCCGCGCGCTGCCTGCCCTCTTCGAAGAACTCCAGCAGGGCCGCGACCGTGTTCACCGCGGTGCGGGGCCGGAGCGCGCCGAACGGCGCGTTCCAGAAGTCGCCGGTTCGCGGGGTCCACGGCCCGATGTAGGCGTAGGGCCCGGGATGAGCGTCGTCTCCCGGCGAAACCCCGTAGTTCACCTCGTCGACCGTGCTCGACAGATCGAAATGCTCCGGCCACAGCACCGGTGTCACGCCGGACGCCAGGCACCGCAACGCCTTGTCCCCCAGCGCGAACCAGTCCTCGATCAACCCCGCCGCCGAGGGATCCACTTCGATCGCCGAATCGGTATCCACGCCGGTGGTGTCCGCGTACACCCCTTCCGGCGGCCCGGGTTCGAAACCCGCGGCCTCGGCGACCTCCCGATACGTCCCCTTCAGCCGCACCCGCCCTTCCGGCCACACCAGTTCCTCCCCGACCACCGAAACCGGCCAACGCACACCGGCGAAACCCCGGTGCACGACTGCCAACCGAATGGTGCCGAATTCTCGGTACTGCGGCCCGGCGATCAGCAACTCCGCGACCGCGTGCAGCCCGACGCGCGATCGCCGATACGTCATCTCGTCCACCACCGAATCATCTCCGCTGCCGCCGCCCCACCGCACGGGTTCGGCACGGAAGCGGCCGGTCACCTCCGCGCTGTCACGAAGCTCACCCTGATTTCGCGGAAATCCCCTCGCTGGCGCCGAAGCTGGCTTCCTCGTGACTGACCAGCCCCAGCAGGGCGAGGGGGCGGGGAGTGACCGCGATGGTCAGGTAGGAGACCGTGATCGCCCAGCGGTTGACCGCTCGCGGCACGGCGAACGTGTGGTAAGCGCGGGTCACCGCCTTGGCGGGCAGGCCGGACAGGCGGATGCCCATCGGGTTGGCGACCGCGAAGCGCGGCCCGAGGTCGACGACCAGACCCAGGTCGCGGTGCTTGTAGTCGGCGGCCGTGCCGATGCCCAGGCTCGCCGCGACGTTCCTGGCCAGCGTCTTGCCCTGTCGCGTGGCGTGCTGCGCGGTGGGCGGAGTGATCCGGCCCGGCTTGGTGAGGTCTGGCACCGCCGCCGCGTCGCCGCCCGCGAAGACGTCCGGGTGGCCGGGCACGTTCAGTTTCGCGTCGACGACCAAGCGGCCCTTCTCCAGCGGCAGGCCGAGCGTGCCGAGCACCGGTGCGCCGGTCACACCCGTCACCCAGGCCACCGTGCGGGTGGGCACCACCGTGCCGTCGGTGAGCACGACCGAGTTCTCGTCGAGTTTCGTCAGCGAGGTCTCCAGCCGGATCTCGATGCCACGTTTGCGCAGCACCTTCAGCACCTTGTCACTGAGCCGCTCGCCGACCTCGGGCATCACCCTCGGCGCCGTGTCGAGCAGAAGGAAACGCACTTCGGCGGGGTCGAACCCACGGCGCGCGGCGTAGGCGTCGGCGAGGGCGCGCAACTGCGCCACGAGCTCGGTGCCCGCGTAGGACGCCCCCACGACCACCACCGTGCGGCGCGCCCGCCGCACCTCGGGGTCCTCCTCGTCGTCGGCGAGTTCGAGCTGGCGCAGCAGCTGCTCGCGCAGGTACAGCGCCTCGGCGACGGTCTTGAGCCCGCGCGCGTGCTCGGCCAGACCCGGTATGTCGAACAGGCGGGTGACCGACCCGGGCGTGAGCACCAGCCGATCCCACGACAGCTGCCGCGGCGGATGATGCTCGTCTTCCACCGTGATCGTCTTGTTCCGCAGATCGACCGATTTGGCGTTCGCCACCACCAACCGGACCCGCGGCAGCGAATCCGCCAGTGAGATGGCGACGAACCGAGGGTCGATCAGGCCACCGGCCACGTCCGGCAGCAGCGGCGTATAGAGCATGTAGTCGTTGGGCGTGACGAGCACGATTTCGATGTCGCGGTTCGCCTTCGCCACGATGCGGCAGAGCTTCTGGGCGCAGGTGAACCCCGCGAACCCGCTCCCGACGATCACGACCCGCTGCGGGCTCGCAGTGTTCCCATCCGGCACGGAGACCTCCTCGGTGTCAGCTCCCCGACGCGATTCCCGCTCAGGCACATCCGAAACCGCGCTACCGGTCGCCCGTGGCTCCGCCGACCGGCCCATCGGCCGGACCGATTCGTGGTTCGGCAGGCCGAGCGGGCGCGGGCAGGTTCCTACTTCCGGAACCGAGCTTCCAGTTCGGCGAGCGTCGCCTGGAGATCGGCCGCGCTGTTGGTTTTGAAGATGCCCTGGTACCCGGTTTCCGCGCGGACCGCGGCCTCGACCTCTGGGTCGTGATAGAGCTGCGCGAGTTTCAGCAGCGTCGGGTTGTCCTTGTCGGCGGCGCGGGCGGCGAAGACGTTGATGTACTGCTTCAGTTCCGGACGTTCGGGGTCGTCGGTGTAGATCACCTCGTTGGATGTCAGTCCGGCGGGGCGGGCGAAGGTGTCGTCGACGAACGCGGCGTCCACGCTGCCGAGCGACTGGGCGGTCAGGGTCGGATCGATGGGCGTGAGCTTCACCCGGGAGGCGGCCGGGTCGACGTCCTCGATTTTGGAGTCCCAGCTCGCGCCGCCCTTCAGCACGATGAGCCCGGCCGCGGCGAGGCCGAGCAGGGGCCGCACCTGGTTGGCCGGGTTGTTGCTCAAGGTGATCTCGCCGCCCTTCGGAATGTCGGCCACCGACTTGTGCTTGCGCGAGTACAGCGTCAGCGGGAAGATCTCGGTCGCGCCGATCGGCACCAGCGTGTCGTTGTTGCGGACGTTGTAATTGGCCAGGTACCGCACGTGCTGGAACTTGTTCAGATCGATGCGCCCCTGCGCCAGGGCCGGATTCGGCTGGTTGTAGTCGGTGAAATTGGTGAACTCCACCGTGATGCCCTGCTCCGCCGCCTTCTTGCGGTAGACCTCCCAGTGCGGCAGCGACAGATCGTTGACCCCGATGTGGACCGCGTCGGATCGGTCTTCACCACCGCAGCCGACCGCGGCGACGGCCAATACGGACACGAGCGGGATCAGCAACAGCCGGAGACGCGAGCGCATTATCAGCAAATTAGACGCTCGTTCAGTTCATGCGGAGGGTTTCGCTCACCACAATCGAAACCGTTGTCGCCCGCTGCGCCCCGTCGCTTGGATTACCGGGTCATATCGCGACGAGCAATCGGGAGCACGAGTGAAATTCCATCGGGTACTGGCGATCCCGGTCCTGGTAGCGACCGCGGCCTTGACCCTGACCGGCTGCGGCGGTGACGACGCTTCCTCGGACAAGGTAGTGCGCATCGGCACCACCGACAAGGATCACTCCTGGGACGTCTTCGAGCAGCGCGCCAAAGACAAGGGCATCACGCTGCGGATCACCAACTTCTCCGACTACAAGCAACCGAATCTCGCGCTGTCGCAGAAACAGATCGACATCAATCTCTTCCAGCATCTGCAATTCCTGGGCGCCTACAACGTCGCGAACAACGACACCCTGACGCCGATCGGTTCCACCTACATCGTGCCGCTGGGTCTCTACTCGAAGAAGCACAAGTCGCCGGCCGACATTCCGCAGGGCGCGGAGATCGCGATCCCGAACGACCCCACCAATCAGGCACGGGCGCTGTTCGTGCTGCAAGCCGCCGGGCTGGTGAAACTGTCGTCCGACACCAAGGCGCCGACCCCTGCCGACATCGACAAGGGCGCGTCCAAAGTGCGCGTCACCCCCGTCGACGCCGCGCAGACCGCGCTGTCGCTGGCCTCGGTCGACGGATCGATCATCAACAACACCTTCCTGGAACGTTCCGGCATCGATCCGCATTCGGCGCTGTACAAGGACGACCCGAAGAATCCCGCCGCGGAGCCGTACATCAACGCGCTGGTCACCCGCGCCGAGGACAAGAACAATCCGGTCTATCTGCAGCTCGCCGAGCTGTGGCACGACCCGGAGGTGCAGAAGGCGCACGACGAGGTGACCAAGGGCACCGCCGTCGAGGTGCGGCGCAGCGGCCAGGAACTCGAGCAGATCCTGCAGCGGGTGCAGCAGACCATCCGCGACGGCAAGTGAGCGACACGGCCGTTCCCGCCGTCGAGTTCCGTTCGGTCACCAAGGTTTTCGGCAAGGGCGCGCAGCGCAATGTAGCGCTCGACAACATCGACCTGCGCATCGAGCAGGGCGAGATCTTCGGCGTGATCGGGTATTCCGGCGCGGGCAAGAGCACGCTGGTGCGGCTGATCAACGCGCTGGAGAAGCCGACGAGCGGCACGGTCGAGATCTCCGGCACACCCATCACCGGCGTGCCGGAGCGCCAAGTGCGGCGGCTGCGGCGCGACATCGGAATGGTGTTCCAGCAATTCAATCTCTTCCGCTCCCGCACGGCCGCGGGAAACGTCGAATATCCGCTGAAGGTGGCGGGCTGGAAGCGCGCCGAACGCAAGGCGCGGGTAGCCGAACTGCTGGAGTTCGTCGGCTTGTCCGACAAGGCGCGCAGTTACCCTGATCAGCTGTCGGGCGGCCAGAAGCAGCGGGTGGGCATCGCCAGAGCGCTGGCCACGTCGCCGTCCTTGCTGCTGGCCGACGAGTCCACCTCGGCACTGGACCCGGAGACGACCGGTGAGGTGCTGCGGCTGCTGCGCAAGATCAATCGCGAACTGGGCGTCACCATCGTGGTCATCACCCACGAGATGGACGTCATCCGCGCGGTGGCCGACCGGGTCGCGGTGCTCGCCGAAGGACGCATCGTGGAACTCGCCGACACCTTCGAGGTGTTCGCCACGCCGCAGGCGGCCCCCACCCGCTCCTTCGTCGAGACCGTCCTGCACAACCGCCCCTCCGAGAAGGAACTGCGCCGCCTCGCCGGTCGCCATGGGGGCCGTTTGGTCACCGTCGACGTGGACGACGAGCGCGGCATCGGCGCGGCGCTGGCCGCCGCGGCGCACGCCGAGGTCAGGTTCGAGGTGGTCTACGGCGGGGTGAGCAGCCTGCAGGAGAAGACCTTCGGCAGTCTCACCCTGGCGCTGCACGGCCCCGACGACGCCGTCGACAAGGTGGTCGCCGAACTCGAGCGCCGGTCGGCCTGAAAGGAGTTGCCATGCATACCGATTGGGACAAACTCCGGCCGGTGCTGAACGAAGCGATCGGCACCACGCTCTATCTGGTGGCGCTCACGTTCGTGGTCGGCGGCTTCATCGGGTTGCTGCTCGGCACCGCGCTCCACACCACCCGCAAGGGCGGTTTGCTGGCGAACGCGCCGATCAACCTGCTGCTCAACGTGCTCGTCAACGTGGTGCGCCCGATCCCGTTCATCATCCTGCTCGCCGCGCTCGGCCCGGTGACGCTGGAGGTGGTGGGTACCACGATCGGCACCGAGGCGGCGGCCTTCGTCATGATCGTCGCGGCGTCGTTCGGCATCGCGCGCATCGTGGAACAGAACCTGGTGACGGTCGATCCCGGCGTGATCGAGGCGGCGCGCGCGGTGGGCGCGGGACCGCTGCGCATCATCCTGACGCTGCTGATCCCCGAGGCGCTCGGGCCGCTCATCCTGGGTTACACCTTCGTGGTGATCGCCATCGTGGACATGTCCGCGATGGCGGGCACCGTCGGCGGCGGCGGTCTCGGCGATTTCGCCCTCGTCTACGGCTATCAGCGCTTCGACTGGCAGGTCACGCTCGTCGCGACGCTGATCATCATCGCGGGCGTACAGGGCATCCAGTTCTTCGGCAACTGGCTGGCGCGGAAAGTCCTGCGCCGCTGAGCTACCCGGCGGTCGAGGTGCACGCCGTCAAGCGCACGCTCGCGGGCCGGGGAATCGCGCTGCCGAGACTCGGGAACGGCGGGGCACTGGGACCGAGGACATCGATGGCCCGGCGTTCGGCTTCGGCGCGGGTGGGTCCCCACGCCCATCCGTGCTTGCCGTCGGCGCCGCGCACGACAGACCCGCAGGCGTTCCAGAACTGCACGACCGTCTGGCAATCGGTGACACCGCATTGGGCGCGTGCCGCGGCATCGGCGGCGGCCGCGCTCGCATAGTCCACCGCCGATGTGACCGCGCCGGTGCTGGGTGAAAGCGCCAGCGCGCCATAGTAGGTCGCCGCATGCGCCGCACCCGCGGGAGCGCCGACCACGGCGCAGGTGGCGGCGGAGACCGCCGCGAGCCCGAGGGCAGCCTTGTGCGGCACCGACATGTGAGGATCCTCCCCGTTCCGAACGACTCGAAGCTCAAATCTTCATTCGGCCCGTGCGCTTTTGTCGAAATGGGCACTTCCCACCATCGGCGGGTGCGCCGGATCGACCCGCGCGACGAACCCCTTTTTCGAGCGTCCGTCTTCGCCGAGAGCGGAGCGCCGGTCGATTCGGCCGTGCGCGCTCAGGTCGGAACGCGTCGATGATCGTCCCCGAGCGCTCCGCCGGGAAGGCGCATGCGGCGGATACGACTCAGCCGCCGGGCGCCTTGTTCAGGCGCTACCGGCGGCTGCGTCAGTTGCGGCGAATTACACCGTGAAGCCGAGGGCGCGCAACTGTTCGCGGCCGTCCTCGGTGATCTTGTCCGGACCCCACGGCGGCATCCAGACCCAGTTGATCTTCAAGTCCTCCACCAGGCCGCTGCGCACCAGCGCGTTGCGGGACTGGTCCTCGATGACGTCGGTCAGCGGGCAGGCCGCCGAAGTCAGCGTCATATCCAGGACCGCGGTGCTGTCCTCCTCGACGCGCAATCCGTAGACCAAGCCGAGGTCGACGACGTTGATGCCGAGTTCCGGATCGACGACGTCACGCATCGCCTCTTCGATGTCCTCGAGCAGCTTGATGTCCTCGGCGGACAGCTCGGGCAAATCGGCGGCCGGCGCGGCCTGTTCGGTCTGCTCGGTGGCCGGTGTGTCACTCATGACGCTTCCCCGTTTTCCATCGGACGGTTCAGTTCTCTTCCGCGGCCGGCGCGGGCTGCTCGGGGCCGATCCTGAGGACGGCGTCCTTGAACGCCATCCACCCGAGCAACGCGCACTTCACCCGCGCTGGGTATTTCGAGACGCCTGCCAAGGCGACGCCGTCGCCGATCACGTCCTCGTCGCCCTCGATGGTGCCGCGGCTGGAGATCATCTCACTGTAGGAGTCGACCACCTTCAGCGCCTGCTGCACCGGAAGCCCGATCACCTGATCGGCGAGGATCGAGGTGGCCGCCTGGCTGATCGAGCAACCCTGGCCGTCGTAGGAGACGTCGGTGACGTCGCCGTTGTCGTCGAGCTGCACGCGCAGGGTCACCTCGTCGCCGCAGGTCGGGTTCACGTGGTGCACCTCGGCCCCGAACGGCTCGCGCAGCCCCCGATGGTGCGGGTGCTTGTAGTGATCCAGGATCACTTCCTGGTACATCTGCTCCATGCGCATGATCTATGCAACCCCGAAGAAGCTCTGGGCCTTCCGCACCGCGGCGACCAGCGCGTCCACCTCGGCGAGCGTGTTGTAGACCGCGAACGAGGCGCGTGCGGTCGCGGCGACGCCGAAACGCCGGTGCAGCGGCCACGCGCAGTGATGGCCCACCCGGATGGCCACGCCCTCGTCGTCCAGGATCTGCCCCACGTCGTGGGCGTGGATGCCGTCCACCACGAACGACACCGCGCCGCCACGATCGATGTTCTCGGCAGGCCCGATGATCCGCACGCCGTCGATCCCGGCCAGCCCGTCCAGCGCCGCGCCGACCAGCGTGTGCTCGTGCGCGGCGACGGCGTCCATGCCGATCTCCTCCAGATACCGCACGGCCGCGCCCAATCCGACCACCTGGGAGGTCATCGGCACGCCCGCCTCGAAGCGCTGCGGCGGCGGCGCGTAGGTGCTGTGGTCCATGAAGACCGTCTCGATCATGGACCCGCCGGTGATGAACGGCGGCATCTCCTCCAGCAGCGAGCGGCGAGCGAAGAGCACGCCGACACCGGAGGGGCCGAGCATCTTGTGCCCGGAGAACGCGGCGAAATCCACACCGAGCGCGCGGAAGTCGACCGGCATGTGCGGCACCGACTGGCAGGCGTCGAGCACGACCAGCGCGCCCACCGCCTTCGCTCGGCGGACCAGCTCCTCGACCGGAGCGACCGCGCCGGTGACGTTGGACTGGTGGGTGAACGCGACCACCTTGGTGGCGGGCGACAGTTCCAGCGAATCCAGGTCGATCCGGCCTTCGTCGGTCACGCCGTACCACTTCAGCGTGGCACCGGTGCGGCGGGCCAGCTCCTGCCAGGGCACCAGATTCGCGTGGTGTTCCAGCTCGGTGATCACGATCTCGTCGCCAGGGCCCACGTGGTGCGGGAACCGGTCGTCGGCGAAGGCGTAGGTCACCAGGTTCAGCGACTCTGTGGCGTTCTTGGTGAACACGATCTCGCCCGCGTCCACCCCGACGAACCGCGCGATGTCAGCCCGCGCGCCCTCGTAGGCGTCGGTCGCCTCCTCGGCCAGCTGGTGCGCACCGCGGTGCACCGCCGAGTTGCTGGTGATCAGGAAGTCGCGTTCGGCTTCGAGCACCTCGATCGGCCGCTGCGCGGTCGCGCCGGAGTCCAGGTACACCAACGGTTTCCCGTCCCGGACCGTGCGGTTCAGGATCGGGAAGTCGGCCCGGATACGGGCGACGTCGAGGGTGCGGACCGTAGCGGTCATATCAAGCTCCAGCGGTGGCGGTCTGAGTGAAACGAACGTAGCCGTTGGCGTCGAGTTCCTCGGCGAGCTCGGCGCCGCCCTCGGCGACGATGCGGCCGCCGACGAAGACGTGCACGAACTCCGGCTGGATGTAGCGCAGGATGCGGGTGTAGTGCGTGATCAGCAGGATGCCGCCGTTCTCGCGCTCTTTGTAGCGGTTGACGCCCTCGGAGACGATGCGCAGCGCGTCGACGTCCAGACCCGAGTCGGTCTCGTCCAGGATCGCGATCTTCGGCTTGAGCAGGCCGAGCTGGAGGATCTCGTGGCGCTTCTTCTCGCCGCCGGAGAAGCCCTCGTTCACGCTGCGCTCGGCGAAGGCGGCGTCGATCTCCAGTTCGCTCATCGACTCCTTCACCTCCTTGACCCAGTGCCGCAGCTTGGGGGCCTCGCCGCGCACGGCGGTGGCGGCGGTGCGCAGGAAGTTCGACATCGAGACGCCGGGAACCTCGACCGGGTACTGCATGGCGAGGAACAGGCCCGCACGGGCGCGCTCGTCCACCGACATCGCCAGCACGTCCTCGCCGTCGAGCGTGATCGAGCCGGAGGTCACCGTGTACTTCGGGTGACCGGCGATCGCGTAGGACAGCGTCGACTTGCCGGAGCCGTTCGGGCCCATGATGGCGTGCGTCTCACCGGACTTCACCGTGAGGTTCACGCCCTTGAGGATCTTGATGGGCTCGCCGGACTCGTCGGGGTTTGCGACCTCGACATGCAGGTCCTTGATTTCCAGGGTGGTCATCGAATTCGAATTCCTTTGCCAGGTATGGGGTCGTTGATCAGGCGCCGATGGCGGCGAGTTCGGCCTCGATGGCCGCCTCCAGCCGCTCCCGGACCTGGGGCACCGCGATCTTCTGGATGATCTCGTGGAAGAAACCGCGCACCACCAGGCGGCGGGCGGCGTCCTCCGGGATACCGCGGGCGCGCAGGTAGAACAGCTGCTCGTCGTCGAACCTGCCGGTCGCGGACGCGTGTCCGGCGCCGACGATCTCGCCGGTCTCGATCTCCAGGTTCGGCACCGAGTCCGCCCGCGCGCCGTCGGTGAGCACCAGGTTGCGGTTCACCTCGAAGGTGTCGGTGCCCTCGGCGGCGGCGCGGATGAGCACGTCGCCGACCCACACGGTGCGGGCGTCGCCCTTGGGCGAGTGCGGGTCGCCTTGCAGCGCGCCCTTGTACAGCACATTCGACTTGCAGTTCGGCACGGCGTGGTCGACGAGCAGACGCTGCTCGAAGTGCTGGCCCGCGTCGGCGAAGTAGAGGCCGAGCAGTTCGGCGTCGCCGCCGGGGCCGTCGTAGCGGACGTTGCCGGTGAGGCGCACCAGATCACCGCCCAGGGTGACCGAGGTGTGCCGCAGCGTGGCGTCGCGGCCGAGCTTCGCGTGGTGGGCGGTGGCGTGCACCGCGTCGTCGGCCCAGTCCTGCACGGCCACCACGGTCAGCTTGGCGGAGTCGCCGAGCACGAATTCCACGTTCTCCGCGTAGGTTCCGCTGCCGCGCTGGTCGATGACCACGGTGGCCTTGGCGAAGTGCTCCAGCCGGATCTGCAGGTGCCCGTAGGCGGTCTTGCCCTCGCCGGGCCCGGTGATCGTGACCGTCACCGGTTCGGCGACCTCGACCTCCTTGCCGACCGTCACGACGGTGGCCTGCTCGAAGCCCGAGTACGCCTGCGCGGCAACGCGGTCGGACGGCACGCCGGCCTCGCCGAGGCGGGCGTCGGAGCGTTCGACCGTCTCCACCGTGACGCCCTCGGCCGCCGCGACCTCGACGCCCGTGCGGCCGTCCCGGACCGCGGTGCCGTCCTGCAGTCCACGCAGACGGCGCAGCGGGGTGAACCGCCACGCCTCGTCCTTCGCGGAAGGCACTTCGAAGGCGTTCACGTCGAACGACGTGAAGACCTCGCCCTTGTTGATCGCAGGGGTACGAGCCTCGGCGGCTTCGGCTACGTTCTCCACGGCCATCAGCCGACGGCTCCTTCCATCTGCAGTTCGATCAGGCGGTTCAGCTCGAGCGCGTATTCCATGGGCAGTTCCTTGGCGATCGGCTCGACGAAGCCGCGCACCACCATGGCCATCGCCTCGTCCTCGGTGAGGCCGCGGCTCATCAGGTAGAACAGCTGGTCCTCGGAGACCTTCGAGACGGTCGCCTCGTGACCCATGGTCACGTCGTCCTCGCGGATGTCGACGTAGGGGTAGGTGTCGGAGCGGCTGATCGTGTCGACCAGCAGCGCGTCGCACTTCACCGTCGACTTCGAGCCGTGGGCGCCCTTGTTCACCTGCACCAGGCCGCGGTAGGAGGCCCGGCCGCCGCCGCGCGCCACCGACTTCGACACGATGGTCGAGGAGGTGTGCGGCGCGAGGTGCAGCATCTTCGCACCGGTGTCCTGGTGCTGGCCCTCGCCGGCGAACGCCACCGACAGCACTTCGCCCTTGGCGTACTCGCCGGTCATCCAGACCGCCGGGTACTTCATGGTGACCTTTGAGCCGATGTTGCCGTCGATCCACTCCATGGTCGCGCCCGCCTCGGCCTTGGCCCGCTTGGTGACCAGGTTGTAGACGTTGTTCGACCAGTTCTGGATGGTGGTGTAGCGGCAGCGGCCGCCCTTCTTCACGATGATCTCCACCACCGCGGAGTGCAGCGAGTCCGACTTGTAGATCGGCGCGGTGCAGCCCTCGACGTAGTGCACGTAGGCGCCCTCGTCGACGATGATCAGGGTGCGCTCGAACTGGCCCATGTTCTCGGTGTTGATCCGGAAGTAGGCCTGCAGCGGGATGTCGACGTGCACGCCCGGCGGCACGTAGATGAACGAGCCGCCCGACCACACGGCCGTGTTCAGCGCGGAGAACTTGTTGTCGCCCGCGGGGATCACCGAGCCGAAGTACTGCTGGAAGATCTCCGGGTGCTCTTTCAGACCGGTGTCGGTGTCCAGGAAGATCACGCCCTGGGCCTCCAGGTCCTCGCGGATCTGGTGGTACACGACCTCGGACTCGTACTGCGCGGCGACACCGGCGACCAGCCGCTGCTTCTCCGCTTCGGGGATGCCCAGCTTGTCGTAGGTGTTCTTGATGTCCTCGGGCAGCTCGTCCCAGGACGCGGCCTGCTTCTCGGTCGAGCGCACGAAGTACTTGATGTTGTCGAAGTCGATGCCGTCGAGGTTGGAGCCCCAGATCGGCATGGGCTTGCGATCGAAGATGCGTAGCGCCTTCAGCCGCTGTTCGAGCATCCATTCCGGCTCGTTCTTCTTCGCCGAGATGTCGCGGACAACCGCCTCGGACAGACCTCGTTGCGCGCTGGCGCCGGCCACATCCGAATCGGCCCAGCCGTAACCGTATTTGCCCAGGGAGGCGATCGCCTCTTCCTGGGTGAGCGGTTGCACCTGGTCGGTGGTCGTCGTCATTCGGCACTCCTTCCGGAGTCGTTCGTTCGTACCGCTGCGGGCTGTGCAGCGGTTGGTGCTGAAGTTTCGGTCCGGCCTGCGGGCAGGACGAGCAGCGGCACGTGCGTAGTGCACGCGCAATCGCCGTTGGCGATCGTGGCCAGCCGCTGCACATGGGTGCCGAGCAGCTCACGGAACGCCTCGAGCTCCGCCGCGCACAGCTGCGGGAACTCCTCGGCGACGTGCGCCACGGGGCAGTGGTGCTGGCAGATCTGCACGCCGGTGCCCACCTTGCGGGTGGTGGCCGCGAACCCGGCGTCGGTGAACGCCTCGGCGATCTCCTCGGCCTTGGCCGTGGTCTGTTCCGTGGTGTGCTCACCGACCGGTTCGATCCCGGCCACGATAGTGCGTGCTCGTTTGCGGGCGAACTCGGTGATGGCCTGTTCGCCGCCGATCTCTCCGAGCTGCCGGATGGCGGCTCCGGCCAGATCGTCGTAGGCGTGGCCGAGTTTGCCGCGTCCGGCCGCGGTGAGCTGGTACTGCTTGGCCGGGCGGCCCCGGCCTTTCTGCTGCCAGGGCGCCGATCGACCGGCCCGCGCCTGACCCGAATCGATCAGCGCGTCCAAGTGCCTGCGCACGCCCGCCGGGGCCAGGCCGAGCCGGTTCCCGATGGCGGTGGCGGTGATCGGTCCTTCCTCCAGCAGCAGCTGGACGATGGCCGCTCGGGTATGCCCTTCGCCGCCGACCGTCGCGGGCGCAGCAACCGACCCGGCGTCGGCCTTGCGACCGGCTCCTTCGTCGTTCCTCCGCAAACCCACGGTTTTCACAACATCAGTGTGGCGGAATTCGTTCCCGAAAGCTAATAAGGGTGCCCTGAGTCAGCGGCCCCGTCGACCTGCGGCGATTCCGGCACGGTGGAGGGCCCCATGCCGCCGTGCCGGACAGGTGTCCACCCGACGCGATGCCGGGTCACAGCACAACTTTTCCGGCTGACCTGCGCAGAAAAAACGCCGCTCGGAACCAGGCGAGCCGCGTCCGCACGACTCCGGGCGTCGAGCGCCGAGCGGACAGCCCGCCTATCGGGGTCGGGGACAGGGCACGCAGTGCGATTCGTCACAGGCGCTCAGCGCACGGCGACCAGTTTCATCGGCGTCTCCAGCAGCGCGTCCACCGCCTCGTCCCACGCGGCCGTCACGGTGGTGACCAGCGACGGGTCGAAGCGCCCCGCGGCGACGAGATCGAGCACCTCGGGAATGACCGGGCGGACGTGCGCGCGACCTGTGTGGAAGGTGCAGCAGCGGGTGTACATGTCCAGGATCGGCAGGGCGACATCCTGCGACTGCACGCTGACGCTCGTGCACCAGCCGTCGTACGCCGCCGCATCGATCGCCGCGCGCAGCGCCTTCGCCCCGCCGGCCGCCTCGACCACGATCGGGAACCGTCCCACCCGGGCGTCGCGCGGGCCTTCGATCGCCTCGGCGCCGAGCGATTTCGCGATCTCGAGCCGCTGGTCGGAGTCGTCGAGATAGACCACACGGGCGGAGCCGAGCGCGACCGCGAGCCCGGCGGCGTACAGACCGATCGACGGCGCGGCGGGGCCGCCGATCACCAGGACTTCGGCGGCGGGATCGGCGGCCAGCTGGGGGCCGACCGAGCGGTAGGCGTCCGGGATGTTGTCGCTGGCGCTGGCCACTGCGGCCGGGTCGACGCCGGAGGGCAGCCGGACCAGCATGGCGTCGGCGTGCGGCACGAGCGCGAGGTCGGCCCACAACCCGCCCCAGTCCAGCCCGCCCATCGGACCGAGGCCGAAACTGGACAGCCGCGGATGGCTGGTGCAGTTCCCGGTCCGGCCGCGCGCGCACGCCCGGCAGACGCCGCACGAGATCTGGAACGGCACCACCACGAGGTCGCCCACCGCGACGTCGCGGACCCCCGGCCCCACCTCGACCACTTCGGCGACTCCCTCGTGCCCGAAGGGATACGGCCCGGGTAGCGGGAAAGCGCCGCGCAGTACGGCCGGATCGATGTCGCAGGTGGCCAGCGCGACCGGCCGAACGAGCGCCTGATCGGGTCCGCTGAGGACGGGTTCGGGGTGGTCTTCCCAGCGCATCGCACCGGGGCCGGTCAGCATTAGTCGCTTCATCGCCCGAGTGTCGCTAGAACGTTCTTTCTAGTCAACTGCTTCACTTCGAATCTCCCTGCTCGGCGCGCATTTCCGGAAAATTTCCGGGCAACGCCGCATCGGCTTCGATTTCGTCCGAACCTTCCGCCGTCGGTACCGCGCCACCGATTCCCGCCGCCGCGAAGGTCGCCCGGATCAGCCGCTCCATCGACTTCGCGACCGTGCGCAGCGGTGCGTCCGTCTGGCGGATCCGGGCCAGGATGGTGGCCCCCTCGTAGGCGGCGACCACCGTGGCGGCTAGTTCGGCCGCATCCTCCCCGCCGAGGCCGAGTTCGGCGAGCAGCCCGGCGAACGCCTGCTCCATCGTGTCGAAGGCGCGCACACAGGCCGAGCGCACCGCCGCCACGTCGCTGCCGCCGTCCAACGCGGGCGTCCCGATCGGGCACCCATCGGTCCATTCCGAATCCGCGAGCTTGCCCACCATGAATTCGAACAGCGTGGCCAAGGTGGCGAAGACGTCGGTCGGCGCCTGCCGGATCATCCGGCCGGTCAGCACGCCGGTCCCGGTGATCGCCGCGACCGCGATCTCCTCCTTGCCGCCCGGAAAGTGGTGGTAGATCGAGCCGTACGGCAGTTCGGCCGCCTCGCTCAACGCCTTCAGACCGAACCCGTGATACCCGTGCCGCGCCAGCAGCCCGGAGGCGGCCACCTCGATCCGCCGCCTGGACTCCGAAACCATGCGTCGATTGTGCCGTGTGAGCGGGGCGGGCCCGGGCGGAACGACCGGGGTCCGTTCGCGGTGTGTGCTCGCCGCTCGAACTAGGCTTCGTGGCGTGGCGGTACTGGAGGGCGCGCGGCGCAGGACACTGGCGTTCGGGCGCCGGGCACTCGGACTCGACGTGCCCGCGGCCGATCACACGATCGCGGTGTTGCATCGCGACGAGTCGGAGGTGCCCGGTCTCGATCGCAAGGAGCTGGCGCAGCTCGACCGGATCCGCCTGATGGGCGCGACCGGCACGGTGCTGATGGCGATCAGCGCGCTGGGCATCGGCGCGCAGCCGGTGCACCAGAACCCCACGTCCGGCGTCCGGGTGCTCGGCATCTTCGCCCGCGCCCATACCGGCTCGCTGGCCATGTGCATGACCGGCACCGTCGTCGTGGTGCTGGCCTGGCTGCTGCTGGGCCGGTTCGCGGTGGGCGGTATCGGCGGCTCACCACTGCACCGGCTGACCCGATCGCAACTCGATCGCACGCTGCTGCTGTGGCTGATCCCGCTCAGCGTCGCTCCTCCGCTGTTCAGCAACGACGTCTACTCCTATCTGGCGCAGAGCGAGATCGCCGCGCGCGGCATCGACCCCTACGAGGAAGGCCCGGTCGCGGGGCTCGGGATCGACAACGTCCTCACCAACAACGTCCCGACCATCTGGCGTGACACCCCCGCGCCCTATGGCCCGCTGTTCCTTTGGATCGGCCGCGGCATCGCCGAACTCACCGGCGACAACATCATCGCGGGCGTGTGGGTGCACCGGATCCTCGCGCTCGGCGGCGTCGCGCTGATCGTCTGGGCACTGCCCCGGCTCTCGGTGCGCTGCGGCGTCGCGCCGGTCAGCGCGCTGTGGCTCGGCGCGGCCAACCCGCTCGTGCTGTTCCATCTGGTCGGCGGCGTGCACAACGACGCGCTGATGCTCGGCCTGATGCTGGCGGGCCTGGAGTTCTGCCTGCGCGCCATCGAGGACACCCACCCGTTCGACGGCCGCGCCTATGCGCGGCTGATCGGCGGCGCGGTCATCATCACGCTGTCGTCGTCGATCAAGTTCACCTCGATCATCGCGCTCGGTTTCGTCGGCATGGCGCTGGCTCGCAGGTGGGGAGCCTCACTGCGCACGGTGGCCGTCGCGGCCGCCATGCTCGGCGCGATAGCCATCGGCACAACGCTTTTCATCAGTTCGGTGAGCGGGCTCGGCTTCGGCTGGATCTACACGCTGAACACCGCGAGCGTGGTGCGCAGCTGGATGTCGCTGCCCACGGTGCTGGGCATCATCACCGGATTCGGCGGCGTGCTGCTCGGGCTCGGCGATCACACCACCGCGCTGCTGAGCATCACCCGCCCGATCGCGGCACTGGTCGCGGGCTTCTTCACCGTGCGCATGCTGGTCGCCACCGGCACCGGGCGGCTGCATCCGGTCGGCGCGCTCGGCGTGGCGCTCGGCGCGATCGTGCTGCTTTTCCCGGTGGTGCAGCCCTGGTATCTGCTGTGGGCGATCGTCCCGATGGCCGCGTGGGCGACCAGGCCGGTGTTCCGCGTTCCGGCGGTGGCGTTCTCGGCGATCGTGAGCGTGATCCTGATGCCGCGCGGCGCCGATCTCGAGGTGTTCCAGATCGTGGGCGCCGCGATCGCCACCGTGATCGTCGGGGTGCTGTTCATCGTGATCACGCGCAATTCGCTGCCCTGGCGCGGGCAGACGGGGGTGTCGGCTCCGTCACAGGTGCCCACCTCTTACGGTGTGACATCGTGACCGAGCGTGGCGAGGGAGCCGTCTACACAGCATCACCGGGTGCGCCGGAATCGAGCGCCGGCGAGGCGGCGTCGTGACGACAGCTTCCGGGCCTGCTGTCAGCGTGGACGGCGTCGTCAAGCGGTACGACCAGATCACCGCGGTGGACGGCCTGACGTTCGAGGTGGAACCGGCGCGGGTGCTCGCGCTGCTCGGCCCGAACGGCGCGGGCAAGACCACGACGGTGGAGATGTGCGAGGGATTCGCCGCGCCGGACGCGGGCACGGTGCGCGTGCTCGGCCTGGACCCCGTCGCCGATTCCGAACGACTGCGCCCCCGCATCGGCGTCATGTTGCAGGGCGGCGGCGCGTATCCCGGTGCGCGGGCGGGCGAGATGCTCGATTTGGTGGCCGCCTACTCCGCGGACCCGCTCGACCCCGACTGGTTGCTGCGCACGCTCGGCCTCCAGGACAACCGCCGCACCCCCTACCGCCGCCTCTCCGGCGGACAACAGCAACGGCTCGCTCTCGCCTGCGCACTGGTGGGCAAGCCGGAAATCGTGTTCCTCGACGAGCCAACCGCGGGGCTGGACGCTCAGGCCCGGTTGATCGTCTGGGAGCTGATCGATGCCCTGCGCCGCGACGGGGTGACCGTCGTGCTGACCACGCACATGATGGACGAGGCCGAGCAGCTCGCCGACCAACTGGTGATCATCGACCACGGCCGCATCGTCGCCTCCGGCACCCCGGCCGAGGTCACCGCCCACGGCGCGGCCGGGCAGCTGCGCTTCTGCGCCCCGCCCAAACTGAACTTGGAACTGCTGGCCAACGCCCTGCCCGAAGGCTTCACGCCCCGGGAGACCACGCCGGGCACCTATCTGGTGGAGGGCGAGATCAATCCGCAAGTGCTCGCCACCGTCACCGCGTGGTGCGCGCGGATGGACGTGCTGGCCACCGACATCCGGATCGACCAGCGCCGCCTCGAGGACGTCTTCCTCGAACTGACCGGACGGGACCTGCGCGGATGAGCGAGCACGACCGGACCGCCAACCGTTTCGCGCCGGGCACTTTCGCTCCCGCCCCGCGTCCGAGCACCCGCGCCGCGATGCTGCTCGCGCAGACCAGGCTCGAACTGATCCTGTTGCTGCGCAACGGCGAACAACTGCTGCTGACCATGTTCATCCCGATCACCCTGCTGGTCGGCCTCAGCCTGCTGCCGTTCGGCGACCTCGGCGCGGACCGGGTGGACAAGATCGTGCCCGCGGTGATGATGGTGGCCGTCATGTCCACCGCGTTCACCGGTCAGGCCATCGCGGTCGGCTTCGACCGCCGCTACGGCGCGCTCAAGCGGCTCGGCGCGACGGCGCTGCCGCGCTGGGGCGTCATCGCGGGCAAGTGCGCGGCGGTGCTCATCGTGGTCGTGCTGCAAGCCGTGCTGCTCGGCCTCATCGGCTTCGCGCTGGGCTGGCGGCCGGAACCGCTCGGGTTGCTGCTGGGCGCGGCGGTGATCGCGCTCGGCACCGCGACGTTCGCGGCGATGGGCCTGCTGCTGGGCGGCACTCTCAAGGCCGAGGTGGTGCTCGCGCTGGCGAACATCCTGTGGTTCGTCATGCTCGGCGTCGCCAGCATCGTGTTCGCCTCCGACGACCTGCCCACGGTGGTGAGCGTACTGGCCAGGCTGGTGCCCTCGGGGGCGTTGGCCGAAGCGCTGGAGAGCGCGATGCACACCAGCGTCGACTGGTTCGGGATCGCCGTGCTCGCGGTGTGGGGCGCGGTGTCGGGCGTCGCGGCCACCCGCCTGTTCCGCTTCCACTGAGCTTCAACGACGAAATGTAGTAGACCGGATGAAACCGCCGGATCCGGCCCGGCTACCATTTTCGACGTGCTGTATCGCGCGTTCTTGCGACTCGTCGACAAGCTGCCGCTGCCCTCCTCGCGGGTGCAGCGCCTGATCGCGCTCGCGG
The DNA here is from genome assembly GCF_053604885.1 of Nocardia sp. NPDC003999. Taxonomy (NCBI): domain Bacteria; kingdom Bacillati; phylum Actinomycetota; class Actinomycetes; order Mycobacteriales; family Nocardiaceae; genus Nocardia; species Nocardia sp. NPDC003999. The sequence continues at coordinate 60,564 of NZ_JBSGIB010000003.1, read as the reverse complement.
TCATCCTCTCCCAGGCGGGCATTTCGGTGACCGGCGCGGTCGTGCGCGTCACCGCGTCCGGGCTGGGCTGCCCGACCTGGCCGCAGTGCTTCCCCGGTAGTTTCACGCCGGTCGCGGTGTCGGAGGTCCCGGCCATCCACCAGGCGGTCGAGTTCTCCAACCGGCTGCTCACTTTCGTGGTCACGCTGTGCGCGGCGGCGATCGTGCTGGCCGTTACCCGGGCGCGCCGCCGCCGCGAGGTGCTGGTGTACGCGTGGCTGATGCCCGGCGGCACCGTCGTGCAGGCGGTCATCGGCGGCATCACGGTGCGCACCGGACTGCTGTGGTGGACCGTGTCGACGCACCTGCTCGCGTCCATGGTGATGGTGTGGCTCGCGGTGGTGCTGTACGCGAAGATCGGTGAACCCGACGACGGCATCGACACCGTGCAGGCTCCCGCGCCGCTGCGCTGGCTGACCGCGCTCGCGGGGGTCGCGCTCGCGGCGGTCCTGGTCGCGGGCACCCTGGTGACCGCCGCAGGCCCGCACGCGGGCGACAAGAGCATCGAACGTCCCGTAGAGCGGTTGCAGGTGGAGATCGTCACCCTGGTGCATCTGCACTCGCAACTGCTCGTCGGCTACCTCGCTCTGCTGATCGGCTTGGCCTTCGGTTTGTTCGCGGTCGGTATCACACCCGCCGTGCGCACCCGCCTCTTCGTGCTGCTGGGACTGGTGTGCGCACAGGGTTTGGTCGGCATCGTGCAGTACTTCACCGACGTCCCTGCGGCGCTGGTCGTCGTGCACGTGGGCGGGGCCGCGGCGTGCACCGCCGCCACCGCCGCATTGTGGGCTTCGCTGCGCACCCGGGAACGGGTCGTCGCCCCGAAGCCGGACCCCGCGGCACAGGCCGCCTGACGAAAACTGCGCGAACTGTGATCGTCCAGCGGGGAGCGAGCCGGGGTGATTCGGGGGCGGTGACCTCGGGCGGCGCCCACTCCGCGGGTCCTCCGGCGGGACGGGCCGCACCCTGGACGCCGCACCACAACCGCGACTGCGAGCGGTGAGTTCGCCGGCAGGCCTGACCGGTCAGTGAACTGCATCACCTACTGTTATTTCTCGGTGGTCGGCAGCGTCTCGTGGGCATGACGGAGCACAACAGCACCAGCTTCAAGGTCGTGGTCATCGGCGGCGGCTATGCCGGCGCCGTGGCAGCCAATCGACTGCGACAGCGCGACGACGTCGAGATCACCGTGGTCAACTCTCGCCCGACCTTCGTCCAACGACTGCGGCTGCATCAATTGGTGGCCGGTACCGGAGAGGCCGAGGCGGACTACGGCCCGCTGCTCGGCGACGGTGTGCGCCTCGTCATCGATGACGCCACCCGCATCGATACCGCCTCGCGGACCGTAGAGCTGGCATCGGGCCGCGCACTGGACTACGACTATGTCGTCTACGCGGTCGGCAGCACCGCGGCCCCGCCCACCACAGTGCCGGGAGCGGTCGAATTCGCCTACCCCATAGCGGAACTGGAGCACGCTCACCGCCTGCGGGCCGCCATCGAAGAGCTGCCGACGCAGGCCCCGATCACCGTGGTCGGTGGCGGGCTCACCGGGATCGAAACAGCGGCCGAACTGGCCGAACAGGGGCGCGCCGTCACACTGATATGCGGCGATCGATTGGCTCCGAGTTTCTCGGTGCGGGCGCGACGGGTGGTGGCCCGGTGGATGGCCCGCAACAGCGTCGATGTGCTCGAGAATGTGCGGGTGGCCGAGGTCCTGCGGGAGTCGATCGTCTTGTCCGACGGCTGCGTGGTGCCGAGCGCGGTCACCATCTGGACCGCCGGGTTCGGTGTGCCGGAGCTGGCCACACGCAGCGGCCTGCACACCGACGCTCTCGGGCGGCTCCTCACCGACGAGACCCTGACCAGCGTCGACGACAACCGTATCGTCGCGGCCGGGGACGCCGCCGCCCCGTCGAACCAGCCGCTGCGCATGAGCTGCCAAGCCGCCGGGCCGCTCGGCGCTCACGCCGCCGACACGGTGCTGGCCCGCATCGCAGGCACTGCGCCCGCGGCACTGGACATGGCGTTCCTCGGATCCAACGTCAGCCTCGGCCGCCGCGCGGGCGTCGTGCAGCTCGCGCACAAGGACGACACACCCATGAACGCCCATATCTCCGGCCGCGTCGGCGCGCCGATCAAGGAGACGGCTACCAAGTGGACGCTGTGGGGAATTCGATGGGAAGCCCGCAAGCCCGGCTCGCTGTTCTGGCTCAAGGGCGGCAGGCGGCTCCCGCTGTCCGATTCGGAGATGGCGGCCAACTCGTGAGCACTACCGATGAGCATGCCGAGCGGTTCACCCTGTTGCGGCCGTTGCTGTTCACGATCGCCTACGAAATCCTCGGCTCGGCGACCGAATCCGACGACGTGCTGCAGGACAGCTACCTGCGGTGGGCCCAGGTGGACCTTGCGACGGTGCGGGACACCAAATCGTATCTCGCGCAGGTGGTGACCCGGCAGGCGCTCAGCGCGCTGCGGCTCAGCGCTCGCCGCCGCGAGGAATACATCGGACCATGGTTGCCCGAGCCGCTGCTGCTCACCGAGCACGATGCCGCGGGTGATCTGGTTCTCGCCGAGTCGGTTTCGATGGGGATGCTCGTGCTGCTGGAATCGCTCACCCCGGATGAACGCGCGGTGTTCGTGCTGCGCGAAGTATTCGCCTTCGGTTACGACGATATCGCCGCATCGGTCGGCAAATCCGCGGCGGCGGTGCGTCAAATGGCCTACCGCGCCCGCGAATACGTCCGGTCGCGACGCAACCGGTTCGGGCCGTACGACAGCGCCCGCATCGCCGAACTCACCGAGAAATTCATGACGGCGGCGACCACTGGTGACCTGGCGGGCCTGCTGTCGATGCTCGCGCCGAATGTCACTTGGACCACCGACAGCGGCGGCAAGATCACCGCGGTACGCCAGTTGGTGATGACCGGCGCCGAGCAAGTTGCCACGATTCTGCTGAGCCTGCTGCAAGCAGTGCACCGCAGGCCCGGCATGCGGATCGAGCCGGTGAACTGCAACAGCGAGCCCGCGGTCGCCATCTACACCGGCGACCATCTGGAGGCCGTTCTCGTGCTGGACATCGTCGACGACGTGATCGTCAACGGCTACGGCATCCGTAACCCCGACAAACTCGCCGCCCTCGCCATCGCGCGCACCATCACCCGCGATCCCGGCCGGGCGTGAAACCCGCGTTACCGCACCACGCTTCGAGCGGCCGGCTCGCCCGAACCATCCGACCTCGCCAGGAGTGACCGACCATGTCAACCACCATCGAACTCGCCGACCTGACCGGCGACTTCGTCATCGATACCGCCCGCACACGAATCGGCTTCATCGCCCGGCACACCATGGCCACCCGGGTGCGCGGGAGTTTCGGGGAATTCGACGGCAGCGCGCATCTGCACTTCGGCGACCCCTCGAAGTCCAGCGGCGGGCTGCGGATCCAGGCCGCGAGCATCGACACCCGCAACCGGCGGCGCGATGATCTGCTGGGCAGAAAGTTCCTCGCCGCCGATGACCACCCGACCATCACCTTCGCCCTGACCGGAGTTGCGCGGGTCGACGAGACCACAGTCCAGGTCACCGGCGACCTGACCATCCGCGGTGTCACCAAGCCGGTGACCGTCGACTTCGAACTGGCCGGCGTGCGGAACGACCCGAACGGCGCCCTCCGAGTCGGCTTCACCGGCGCAACCACGATCAACCGCAAGGACTGGGGGGTGCACTGGAAGGCGGCCGCGGGCATGGTCGCTCCGAAGGTGACGCTGGAGTTCGACCTCGCGGTGATCCGGCAGTCCTGATATCGGCAATATTCTGAAAGCCGAGCCCGTCGCTCTTGGGTGATTCGACGCCCGAGGGCAACGGGCTCGAACCACCTGCGAGAACGGCAAGGACATCATGACCGATTACACGCTGCGCCCGATCGGGCACGTCGAATCCGTGCTGACCGACCCCGCCACCGCTCCCCGCCAACCCGATGAAGGAGCCCCGCCGGCCTGGCTGGTCATCGATGACCGATATGCCCCCGCCCTCGACGGACTCGCCGCCGGCATGGACATCTTGGTATTGACCTGGCTCGATCGTGCCGACCGCGAAACACTCACCATCCACCCGCGTGGTGACGCGACTCGCGCGACCACCGGCGTCTTCGTCACCCGCGCCCCACATCGGCCCAATCCGATCGGTCTGCACAGCGTCCATGTCCTGGCCGTCACCGGAACCCGCATCCACGTCCGCAACCTCGAAGCTGTGCACGGCACACCGATCCTCGATCTCAAACCTGTTCTCACCGAGGACCGTTGACCGCTGTGGACGAGCCGTGCCGGGCCGCCACCGGCCCGGCACGGGTGTGAGCTAGCGCGGTGCGAGGAATCCGGTCAGTTCGAGCGCGACCGCGGCGGGATCGTCCTCATGGACATTGTGTCCGGCGCCCGGAATGATCCGCAGTGTCGAGTGGGGGATCAGCTGAGCGAGCGGCCGAGCCTGTGACAGGTCGACGACATGGTCGTTCTCGCCCCACAGGATCAGCGTGTCGGCTTCGATCGCGCTCGATTCTCGCTGTACTACAGCCAGATCGAGAGTGCGCGGCTGCTTCCACATCGCGGTCCGGTTCTCCGTGCGGCTGAGCGGAGTCCAATACGTGTCCGCCAGCTCATCGGTGAGAATCTCCGGGTGCGCGTAGGCCCCGCGCAGGCCCGCCACGTAGATCTCCTCGGTCATGACGGAGGCGGCGAGCTCGCCCGCACCGGGTTGGCGCATCAGCCGCATGTTCATGTTGAGGTCGGTGTCCAACACGAGCGGCGCGATGAGGACCAGACGATCGACCTGTTCGGGATGCCGTGCGGCCGAATCCACTGCGACCGAACCGTTCAGTGAGTGCGCGACGATGGACGCGCGGGTAATCCCGACCGCGGACATGAACTGCCGCAACGCGTCCGACATGGCCCCCACGTCGTATCCGAAGTCGGCATCGTGCGGCACGGTGTACCCGCTGCCGGGCAGGTCGACGGCATACACGGTGTGCGCGGTGGCGAGAGCCGGAATGATGTCGCGATAGGTATAGGACCACAGCGAGCCGCCTGGCAGGAGAATGAGCGGCGGTCCTTCGCCCGCTTTCCGGTAGTGGAAACGTGCCGTCGCGGTCTCGACGTACTGCCCCTCTGCGAGAAACGTCGAATCGGGCGTTCGGGCTCCGCTCGGTTCGGCCCCGGCCGGCGCCGCCATGTTCACCACCAGCAGAGCCGGCACTATTACGAGCACCTGCCACCATCGAAACCGCTGACGCGGAGACCTGACGACCGACATTCGCACTCCTTCGCTTCGATGCTCACGCCGCTTCGCGAGCCGTACCGGAATGGGGTCGAGTGGACCCCGCTGTTCCACCCACTAGACGCGGGTGCCCGCCGTTTTGTGACGCCGCGGGTGCACCTCCCCCACCCGGAACACGTGTCCAGGTGGGGTTCTGCAGGCCGGTCGCGTCGCACCGAGTCAGGCTGCGGGCGTGTGGCCTTGAGCCGCCGCCGAAAGCTCCTTCCACTCGGCCCAGGTCTCGAGCCGGTCGGCGTAGACCTGCGGAAGGATTTGATTTCCCCCGGAACCGAAGAACACGCGCAAAGGCGGGTTGGCGGAGTCCGCGATCTCGAGCAACGCCCGGCCCGCGGCGGACGGGTCGCCGGAATCGAGGCTCTGCGCGTAGGCGGCGAACGCCGCGCGGAGTCCCTCGTAGCGCGGGTCGGCCTGGGCGTGGACCGCTCCGGCGGCGCCGTCGGTCGCGTAGGAGCCGGGTTCGACCAAGGTCACCTTGACACCGAAGCCGGCGACCTCCTGGGCGAGGGAGTCACTCAGGCCTTCCAGCGCCCATTTGGAAGCGTGGTACGCGCCACCGAGCGGCCAGGCGGCGAGACCACCCACCGACGAGATCTGGATGATGTGCCCTCTCCCTTGCTCCCGCAGATATGGCAGCGCGGCCTGGACGACCCATACCGTGCCGAAGAAGTTGGTTTCCAACTGATCTCGCAGTTGCTGCTCGGTCAGTTCCTCGACCGCGCCGAGTAGCCCGTAACCCGCGTTGTTCACGATGACGTCCAAGCGGCCGAAATGCGCGTGGGCATGCTTCACGCTCTCGAAGACTCCTGCCCTGTCGGTCACATCCAGCTCGAGCGGGAGCACCGCGTCGCCGTAGGCGGTGACCAATTCCGCGAGATGTTCGGTACTGCGAGCGGTCGCGGCCACCTTGTCGCCGCGAGACAACGCGGCCGCGACGAAGTTTCGGCCCAGACCGCGAGAGGAGCCGGTGACGAACCAGACCTTGCTCATGATGTCCTTCCGTTCTTTCTGCAGTGGCGAGCGCAGCGAGGAGGCCCCCTCACTGCCGATGTCCCGTGCTGCCGCACCGGACGAACACAAGATGTCGCCGACCCGCTCTTCGTAACGAAACCGCGGGGTGACGTGCGTCACCGCCGCCGTGTCCGGAGCCGGCCCGACTTGCCGAACACCAGCGGCGGGGCGTGCATCATCCGGCCGGGTCCGATCACGATTCCGACCTACCCTGGCCCGGCAGCGCCCGCTTGCCGAACACCAGGTCACCTGGTCGCTCGGCGGTAGTGTGGTCGACCGTGTCCACGCCCGAGCAGCAATCCGATGCGCCGCAGCCTTTTCCCGATATAGAGCCGTATGCCCGCGGGCTTCTGGACGTCGGGGACGGACAGCGCGTCTACTGGGAGACCAGCGGTAACCCGCACGGTAAACCGGCGTTGGTCGTGCACGGCGGACCGGGCGGCGGCGGGCGGCGCGGCTCGCGGAAGAGTTTCGACCCGGCCGCCTACCGGATCGTCCTGTTCGATCAACGTGGCTGCGGCGAGAGTCTGCCGCATGCCTCCGACCCGTCGGTCGACCTCACGCACAACACCACGCATCACTTGATCGCGGACATGGAACGTCTGCGCGAACACCTCGGAATCGACCGGTGGTTGCTCTTCGGCGGTTCCTGGGGATCGACGCTGATCCTCGCCTACGCCCAGCGCTACCCCGAGCGGGTCAGCGAGATCGTGCTGGTGGGGGTGACCATGACCCGGCAAGAGGAGATCGACTGGCTCTACCGCGATGTCGCGAAACTCCTGCCCGCACAGTGGGAGACCTTCCGCACCGGCGTTCCCCTCGCCGACCGCCACGGCGACCTCGTCGACGCTTATCACCGACTGGTCGAGAGCCCCGACGCGCCGACCCGCGAATCGGCGGCGCGGCGGTGGTGCGCGTGGGAGGACGCGGTGATCGCGCACGAGAACCTCGGCAGCCCAGGGCAATACAGCGCGAAGCCGGACGCGGCGCGAATGGCCTTCGTGCGAATCTGCACGCATTACTTCGCCAACGCGGGCTGGCTGGAGGACGGGCAGTTGCTGCGTGACGTGCACCGGCTCACGGGCATTCCCGGCGTGCTGATCCACGGCCGACTCGACCTGAGCGCCCCGCTGTACACCGCCTGGCAGCTGGCCCAGGCGTGGCCCGACGCGGAACTACAGGTCATCGACGATTCCGGGCACACGGGCAGCACGGCCATGAGCGCCGCCGTCCTGCGGGCGATCGCCCGGTTCGCTCGGTAGCCCGCTCCGGCCTCGGCCGAGAATTTCGCCCGGAGGGTCTCGAGACTGCGATTGCGAGACACTTTGGGGGCAACGCGACGACACGAGCTGTAAGCGATAACTTACCGAAGTCGTTGGCTGGTTTTCCGTTGTAATGAGAAATGGCAACGTTCGCGTTGCAACCTACAGCGGTGGCACTTGTCTTGTGACAAACCGTCTGCACCGCAAAGGTTTTCGTCCCGAGTCCGTAGACGTATCCTTCTCTCGAGGTCGAATTCAGCTCGTTGAAGGTTGGGCTATTCACGGCTCCTGCGACGGACGGAGTTCTCGATGACCGTTACCTTGTGGCGAAAACACCACGAGCGAGATGGCCTTGTGGATTGACGATGGGCGACGACTGATCCACATCGCACCGTCCTCGATGAGGGCACCAATCCGCTCCGACCCTGCGACCTGCCCACCAACTCGGCGATGCCCGCTGCCGTGTCACCGATCCAGCTCGCGCCTTCGACGCGTCCATCGGAAAGGAGCCACCAATGGCCAAGCTACGAACATTAACCGACTATATAGGGTTTCCACGGAACAAGCGGCTCTCGGTATGTCAGGACCTACTCGGCTTCACGGCAGGTCGACCACCGCTCGGGCTCTTCCCAAACCGACCAGCAGCCCGCGTCAGCATGAATGCCTTCGTCCGAAACATGCGCCAATCGCACATCCACGTTCGCGTGATCGTCGCTGGCTCAGACCTGCTGACCGCCAACGAAAGGGAAATTGTTGACTACGCAGTTTTTCGCCTGCGGGACATCTACACGAATGCAGGGATTGGCATCGGCCTGATCCTGCGTCAAGACCTTACGGCCGCGAACTCCAAAGGCCATACGGTGGTCACTTCCAAGGAAGGTGCTGAGAAAGCGGGCGCAGAACTGACGAACGATCATGCCTTCATAACTACCTCGGGACACACGGCCGATGGAGATCGGACCGCGCTGCCCGTTGTCATACCAGCCGATCTACGTATCAAAACAACTCAGCCGGATGGAACGGTGAAATTTACTCTGGGGCGATCTCCCACACCCGGTCCATGCAGCAACCCCGGCGCCGGAAAAATGCAGTCCTCTGTAATAGGAATAAGTGGTGAAAACACCGGCCGTACGTTGGCCCATGAAATTGGCCATTTCCTCGGCGTCAGTCACCCGAGTCCGGCCGATAACAGTCTCATGACTCAAAGTGACGACGTGACGGTCGACCCCTTCGTTGCGGTTGCGATCAACACAGGAGATAAACAGAAAATGTTAGGGCACTGCAAAATATTGCCCGGACTCATTAGAGTAGCATAGAAAGGACGGCTGGCATGAGCGAATATCTGACAGTTGATCCGGACAAATATTCCATCGAGGAACTCGAATCTGCAGCGCGAGGCGAATCCGTACAACTTACCCCTCCAATGGCGGTCGATATCCTTCGCGCAAAAATCGAAGGAGACGCACGCAGACCCCTGATGCGTATCGCCCAAGGTGACGACTTCGACCTACGCGCACGACATGTGGCGATCAAGGAACTCAGCCGGATACCGAACACACGTGGTGAGATGCAAGAACTCGCCGGGCTCGCAGACAAGCGAGTCGCCGATATAGCCCGCCGAGTACTCGATGACAGTGAAGACGATCCCGCCGTGTAGTGGTGACAATCCCGGAGGGAGAAGCAAGTAACTGAAACGTCAGCTTACGATTGGCAGCCCATAAGGAACTCTCGGCGGGCACAGCATCCGGTGAAGTGGATACCCCCGAAAGGAAAACGCAATGCCTCCGTTTCAGAACGACCCGGTGATCAGCAAGGACGACGGAACAGCTATCTGGGGAGAAAGTAAGACTTGGATGGGAGTCTTCGGAAAGTCGGAGAGCACCACTGGTGGACACGGCGTCCTGGGTGAAGCGCTGGGCACAGGAGTCGCCGGAGTAAGCGAGACATGGCATGGCATATACGGCCGGTCGAAGTCCACGACAGGCGGAACAGGCGTCCTCGGCGAATCGAAGGGAACCGGCGTAGCGGGCGTCAGCGAAACTTGGATCGGAGTATACGGCGAAACGAAAGGAGGCGCTGCCGGCGTTCTAGGCGAAGGCAAACAAAGCGGCGACGGCGTGAAAGGCCATGCAAGCGGGGCGGGTAAGGCTGCCGTGGCGGGTTTCCACCTTACGAACAGCGGGCCGGGCGTATTCGGAAAAGGAAATCCGGCCGGTATGTTCGACGGAAAGGTTGTGGTTCATGGCGACATCGAGGTAACAGGCGACCTCATTCTCGCAGGCGCCGACTATGCGGAGGCACTGACGGCGACGGACCCGGATGTCCCTGCAGGCACTGTCGTGGTAGTCGGTGAAGACGGCGACGTTCGTCCATGCACACACGAATACGACCCAGCAGTGGCTGGAATCGTTTCAGGAGCGGGCGGAGTGAAGCCGGCAATTGTGCTCGACCGCCAAGATCGCAGTGTGACGGTTGCGCTGGTGGGCAAAGTGTGGTGCCTCGCCGATGCTGCTCACGCACCAATACAGCCAGGCAATTTACTTACCACGTCTGCAACAGCAGGTCACGCTCGCAGCGTGACCGAACCCAGCCGCGCGCTCGGCACCATCATCGGTAAGGCGCTGACCCCGCTCCTGAGCGGTCGAGGGCTCGTCCGCGTCCTCGTTAGCCCCCGATAGTCGAACTGACGACGCCACCGACAACACCAAGCCCGCCATGCCACTACCGACAACGAGGACACCCACTCCCCTGACTACTGCAATTACGGTCTTAAGTCCCGATCACCAGGGGCCACCGCCCCCGGTGCGGACCGGGTCCCCGCTGCGACTGTGGAAGTGACCCTGTCGCAGCCGCAAACGGAGACGAAATGAGCACACCAGCCGACCGTCAGTCGATCGTCGTCGGAATCGACGGCAGCCCGACCGCTGTGGGTGCAGCGCGCTGGGCCGGAGCCGTCGCGAATCGGCAGCGCGCCACGCTGGTGCTGCTGGGCGTGGTTCCCGCCCTCGATCACCCCATGACCTCCTCCGCTCTGGCCGAGGTCAATCTGCTACCCGAACTCCGCGCGGCGGCGAAGCAGAAGGTCGAGGAGGCATTCGACGCCGTGCGCGCCGATCAGCCGGACATCGAGATCCACCGGACCGTCGAGGACGGCTCGCCCGCGCGCGAGTTGATCAAGCACAGCGCGGAAGCGCGCATGGTCGTCGTCGCGGCGAAACACCAGGACCGGCTCTCCACGCTGTTGCTGGGATCGACCGCGCTCACGGTCGCGAACAAGGCGGCCTGTCCGGTGACCGTGTGGCGAGGCAGGCTCGACCGGCCACAGCCGGACGAGCGGCCCGTGCTCGTCGGCGTCGACGGGAGCCCAGGTAGTTCCGCGGCGCTCGGCGAGGCGTTCGAGCTGGCGTCCACACTCGGCGTCGAAGTGACCGCCTTGCACGCGTGGAACGACCCGGACCTGCTGCAGTGGACCCCGGTGCCCGACGCGTGGGATGTGCTGGCTCAGCAGGAGGAGGCACTACTGTCCGAATGCTTGGCCGGATGGTGCGAGAAATACCCGGACGTCACGGTCACCAAAGTGGTCGAGAAGAACACGCCCGCGCAGGCGCTGCTCGCACACGCCGAGAAAGCCCAACTGCTGGTGACCGGCAGTCGTGGGCACAACCGCCTCACCGGACTCGTCCTCGGATCGACGAGCCAGAACTTGCTGCATCACGCCGCGAGCCCGGTGGTGATCTGCCGTGAGCGGTAGGACAGCGGTCGTGGGCGTGCGCGCGGATCAGTCCACGTCCGCCGCTGACGCCTGGACCACCCGCTGGAGCGCGCGCAAGTCCGCGTCCAGCGTGCGGAACAGCCAGTACACGGCGACGAACGCGAGCCCGCCGACCGCGCACAACCCGAGGACCGAATCGCGCACCAACGGAAGTTCCTCGGGTTCGAGCAGGCTGAATCCGGCCAGCACCCCGACCAGTGGCACGGACGCCGTGACCGCGAGATAGATCGTGGTTCTGCGGCGCAGCGTGCGGATGACGCCGAAGTCGTGCGCCGTCGTGCGGCTGTAACGCAAATAGATCGGATAGACACAGCGGACGATGTAGAACGTCGACAGGAAGAACGTGTAGGCGACGGAGATGACAGCCGCCATGAAAACGGTCATCGCCGCGTGGATCACCAGTCGCGCCGGAAGATCGGTGAGCCAGAGACAGAGGAACACCCCCGTCACCGTTGCCGTAATCCCGGTCTGAAAGGTGTTCAGCGCACACATGTCCCCCCAGAACAGTGTTCGCGACCGCACTCGCGCGAGCAGTGCCTCGTCGTAGCGTCTGCCCTCGCGCAAGCCGCGCGGAACCGCGAGCAGATCACGCGACATATACGCGTAGATCACGATGGACAGCGGGCAGGCGATGAGGACGAAGACGTACACACCCATGTTGAGCTGCGAGTTTGTCGTATCGGGCAGGCGCTCTCTGATCAGGTCCTGGACGTGCACGGCCATGTAGCTCGTCGCCAGGCCGACACCGACCAGCGAGGACAACCACAGAACCGGAGTGGGCCTGCTCGCGAGCCGTGCGCGCCAGCTGTCCGGGGGTGGATAGACGAGATCGCGGGCCCGCTGCTCCAGGCACAGGTCGAGTTGTTGCGCCAATTCCGAGCCGGACGAGTAGCGGTCCGCACGGTCGGGCGACAGACATTTCAACAGCACGCGCCGCAGCGCCATGGGGCAGTCCGGGGGCAGCTCCGACAGGAACGCCGGACCGATGGGCCGGCGCCGCAGTGCGATCATGCGGGCCAGCGACGTCTGCGAATCGCCCGCCGACGTCTCGTCCGCGAAGGGGCGGCGCCCGGTGAGCAACTCCCACAGCATGACGCCGAGCGCGAAGATGTCGCTTCGCGTATCCAGTTCCACGGCGCTCGCGGGCAGGTCGGGGTGGCAGGCCTCGAGTTGCTCCGGCGACATGTATGCCAGCGACCCGCCGAAGTACGCCAACGGGCTGGTGCCCCGGACACGTTTGCTGAAGCTGACGTTGAAGTCGGCCAGCTTCGGAATCCCCTCGGCGCTCAGCAGCACGTTCGCGGGTTTGATGTCGCGATGCAGCACCCCACGTTCGGACGCGTGCTCCAGCGCGTCCGCGAGCCGGCGCCCCAGCCACACCACGGTCTCCGGCCAGGTCAGTCCGGCGATCCTGGTCCGGACAGCGGACTCGGTCGGCCGCACCTCGCCCTTATCTGCGAGCACCTTGTCGATGGCGTCCAGCAGCAGTTGCCCACTGCGACGTTCGGGCAGCGTCGTGCGCGACAAACGCAGCACGTCGAGCAGCGTTCCGCCGGGCAGATACTGCATGTAGAGCAACTTCAGCTCGCCGTCGGCGATGAGTCGCTGGTCGAAGATGCGCACGATGTACTCGTGGTCGAGCTGGGCGAGCGTCTGCGGCTCGTTGCCGTGGTTGTGCGAGATCTTGACCGCGACCAGTCGCTGCATCGACTGCTGCCGCGCGAGGTACACCTGGGCGAAGGCGCCGACCCCGATGCGCATCAGGAGGTCGAAATCGTCGACTCGATCGCCGACGTCGATGGCGTCGAGCGCGACCTGGGCGCTGGGACGAGCGATCATCGTGCTGCGGTAGTCGCTGGTGATCCGGTCGAGCTCCGGATCGGCCGCCGTCGCGGTGGCGGTGCCGTCCGAATCGGCGGCGTCGCGGCGGCCGCTGCGGCGCATGGCGTGGAATTCCTCGTAGACCAGATCGGCCGGGAACGGAGCGCTGCGCAGCTCGGGGAATTCCGCGCGGTAGTCGATCAGCCGTTTGGGGAAGTGGTAGCGAAGCCAGCGGAACTCGAGGTCCACCTTGATCAATTCGATCAGCATCGTGTGCCGATCGGCCGGTTCGCGGGGCAGATAGGAGGACAGATCGGGCGGGAATCCCGACGCCCAGGCCTCGGAGAATCGCGCCACGGCGGCGGCGAGCGCCGCACGGGTCCGTTCCGCCGAATCGGCGAGATCGATCGGTTCGCGCATCGGTAGCTCGGAGTCAGCCGTTGCCGGTCAGACGGCGGCTACACACGATGCGCCCTTGCCTCGCAGGTGTTCCACATCAGCTCCTTGACGTCGAATTACCCTGCTCAAGGGTATCGCTCCGCGCGCGGGTGTCGCGGCATCCGCGCAAACGCCGCCGATGGATTGCTCAGCGGGCACTCGCGCCCCGCGCTCGACTCGGGTTCGGTCGCCGTCCGCTCGTCCGAACTGCCAGGAATGGCAGCGCCGGGGTGGTGCTCGAGACCACTGCTATCCGCTCATCCGGCGGGAACGGGCGGCGAAAACCTCCCACGAGTAGAACGCGCGCCGCGACACCTAGGACACCGCCCCGCACATCTGCACGGCGGCCGATATGCCCGGCAAACCTCGACTTCCTAGGTGCGGCGGGGCCAGCGCTCGACCTGGACACCACGATCCGTCTCCGAGTACACCGGGGCGGTCGACAGAAGACCGGCCGATAGATCGGACGCCGGGCAGCGCCGAGAACGCCGGAAGCGCGGTGAGCATGTCCGCCGCGCGCCCGTCGGCCCGGTGAACGTAGCGCTGAGGAAAAGCGCAACCAGGACCGCCCATAAGCGGACAGGGTGACGCGACGAGTTGGGCCAGGACGGGAACCGGACGCGGACCGCCGGACCTGCGTCAGCGCCTTCGCATCCTGACCCAGCCGAGTGGGCACGATGATGCGGCCGGGTCCCGATTGCACGGGCAGCGCGTCACCCCGCCGAGTCCGGCTCGGCGCTCGGACGCCGCCGCGTGCGCTGCCAGGCCGAGCGCTGCTCACGGGTCGAGGAACAACCGCTCGTTCGGCAGGCGGGGCAGGCCCGTCGGATCGCCCGGGAGCACCGTGGCCGCGTCCTCGTAGTGGCGGGCGCGCCACTCCTGGACGAAAAGTGCCGCAGCGCTCGCACAGGCCACGAAGTTCAGACGCACGTCGTGGAATTGGACCGAGACATGGACATCGGGCTCTTCCGGGCGCGGCGACCGCTGCTGCGGCCCGGTCACCACCGGCGTCCCGCGCGTACCCGGATCGCCGCGACGACCACCGAACCCGACGGCCGGAACGTATCGCGCGGCGGTTCCACCCACACGCGGAAGCACGGCGACCGGTCGGCGGGCGACGGCAGGGCGATCTGCGCGCCGCAGCGCGCGACCGACACGTCCAGCCGGAACAGCTCGGCGAAAAAGCCGACTTCGTCGGGCAGGTCCGGCCGCACCAAATAGGTCCAGCGCTTCGAGCGTGGATGCGAGATGATCGGCCCGAGCGCAGACCGCCGGACCTGCAGCAGCGCCTTCACCTCTTGGCCGAGCCGAGCGGGCATGGTGATCGCGCCGACTCTGCCCGCGGGCACGACGATGCGGCCGAGTTCCGGTTGCACGGCCGCCGGAAGCCCGCACTGCCGGTAGAAACGGCACCGGCTGGCCGGGGTGTCGGCCGCCGGATCGCACAGATCGCTCACCGCGTGCCCTCCCGCCCCGCCGCACCGGGATCACCGACGCGGTGCGAGGCCGTCGCGCGCCGATCGTGTCCACGCAGCGGTCGCGACGGCATCACGTCGAGGCGCGGTCGGTTGCTATCGGTGCGTCGCGGGCGGCGACGGCGGAGTCGATGTGCGTGGCACTGGACGGCTCGCGCCCGGAAACCGTTGCGACCCAGGTGTTCCGCTAGGGATAGCGTGGAGCCGGGCGTAAACGACGACGCTGCGCGAATCGCACCGAATTCGTTTCGATCACCGGTCGCCATCGTCGCGATCGCGTCACCATGCCGCTTCACGAACGCGTTCCACGCGAAATCGACTGCCACTCCCCGCATCACGTTTGCCTTCCCCTGCTCATCGCGTTGTGAGCACCCGCGCCCTGGAGCGCAACCGTTGTCGCGCGCACCGACGTGCCCGTCCCGAGGGCGAGTGCTCGCGACAGCTTGGCGGGCTGCCGAACCCGCATTGTCCCGGTGCGGGACACCTGGCGGCGCGTCTAGCATGAGGTTTCGATCAGCATCCGGCGAGGGAGAGCCGATGAGCGAGGGTCAGGGGAACGACGAGGGCCGGTACATCGGCCGACAGGTGCGTGCCATTCGCGCGCGCCGTGGGATCTCGCAGCAAGTGCTGGCCGATCGGGTCGGCGTCAGCCGGGGCGCGATCGCCAAATACGAGAACGGCGAGCGCCCCATCGACTCGCGGCGGACCCTGCACGCCCTCGCCCAAGCACTCGGCGTCGCGGTCGGTGATCTGACCGGCGATCAGGACGATCGGTTCGACCCGTCGTCGGCCGGGTTCCACGCCGCGGTGCCCGCCATCGAAACCGCGCTGTGGACCCGGGGCGACACCACTCCGACTGCACCACCCCGCAGCCTCACCGAACTCGCGGCGGCAGCACGTCATGCTGCCCATCTACGACGCGCGTGCGACTACGCGGCACTCGGTCCGATGTTGCCTGCTCTACTCACCGACTGCTATCGACACGCTCGTGATTCGGCCGGAGCCGATCGCGATCTTGCCTGGGATGTGCTTGCGGCGGCGGCATACACGACAGCCGCGTCCTTGAAGGCCAGAGGGTACTCAGCGTTGGCTTGGACAGCAGCACAAGAGATCGAGCACGCCACCGCGAACATCGGTGGCACCTCCGGTTCGGCTACCGCAGCCTTCACTCGAAGCCAGATCCTGCTGTCGCGCCCCGGCTCATTGACTGCCGCGCTCGACGGCGCGACGAACGCTGCCGAGCGCCTCGGCCCGGAGGTGCGAAGCCGCGGCGAGATCGAAACCTACGGCATGCTGCACTTGCAGGCAGCGCTCGTTACCGCAGCGCTCGGCGGCGACCCTGGCGGCCATCTGGACGAAGCGAGCGAGCAAGTCACTAGGCTCGACCAGGCTCCCCCCGAAACCGCGACTCTCCGCAACCCGACATTCGATGCCGCTAACGTGATCCTCTGGCGCATGTCAGCGGCAATGGAGAAACGCGAACCAGGCCGAGTCCTCGAACTCGCCCCCACCCTCGACCCGCAAACCATCCCCGCCGAAGGCCGCAGAGCCCAATACTTCGTCGAGATCGGCCGAGCCCACGCCCTGCGCCGCGACTACCACAACTCCCTGCACGCCCTCCTGCGCGCCGAACACATCGCCCCCCAGCAAGTCCGCGGCATGACCCACGTCCGCGAACTCGTCGGCCACATGATGCGCACGGCCCACCGCAACCTCACCACCGGCGACCTCGGCCGCCTCGCCAAACGCATCGGCGCGGTCCCCTCCTGACCCATACCCCGGGCAACATATGCATCGGCCACAACAGGTTTCAGGTACCACGCGTCCGGCCTCGGCGGACCGGAGATGGGCGACATCCGAACGCAGGTCCGGCGGCATCCGATGCCGCACCCGTTGGCTGGCGGACGTCTAGGTCTCGAGTCCTGCCAGGATTATGCGCATCCCGGCCCGGAATTCGGCTGTCGGGTCGCTCGAGGCGGCGGCGTACGCGATCTCGATGAGCTTGGGGAACTGCTCGGGCGGCAATGCCGCGATCCGGTCGGTGATCGTCGTGAGGTCCTCGCCGCGCGCCGCGGATAGCGGGCCGACGAGTTCGGCTTGCGCGTATCCGGTGATGAAGCCGGACACTGCGCGGAACGCCACCAGCAACGCGGTTCCTGATCTGCCGCTACGCGCGAGCGCCTGCAACAGGGCTTCGGTTGGCCGCAGGGTCGCCAGGTCGAGGCTGCGCCGAGTGAGAATCAGTGGGATCGCATGGGGATGTGCGCGCACGGCGCGCCACATTCCCTCGGCGACGGCAAGTACCTCGTCATCCCAGTCCATGGACGGCGTGGCGTCCCAGTGCGCTTCGGCCATGACGGCCTCGGTGACGAGCTGCTCCAAACCTTCCCGTCCATCGACGTAGTTGTAGATCGTCATCGCACCGGTGCCCAGCGCCGACGCGAGACTGCGCATGGTCAACCCGGCCAGGCCATGGTCGTCGACCAAGGCCAGTGCCGCGGCTTGCAGCTGCTCGCGCGCGAATTTCCTGGGGGCGGGCATACTTCTCCTTGTTTAAGTACAACGTACGTGTTTAACTGAGCATGTTCACGTACAACGTACCTATATCGAGGTGTCATGACCATTCGCACCACCTTCCCTTCCGGCCGCGACGAATGCGCGGTGTGGCTGACGCTTCCGGACGGCCCAGGTCCGCATCCGGCCGTGGTGCTCGTCCACGGCGGTGGCGCAACGCACGACATGATGCTGGCCCAGTACGAGAAGTGGTTCTCCGACGCGGGTCTTGCCGTGGTGGCCTTCGACTTCCGCCACCTCGGAGAATCAGGCGGCATGCCGCGCCAGCTGGTGAGTCAGCGCCGTTACGCCGAGGATGTCGACGCCGCCGTGGCTTTCGCCCGCTCCCGCCCCGAACTGGACGCTCACCGGATCGCGTTGTGGGGCACGTCGTTCGGCGCCAGCCACGTGCTGGCAGCAGCCGCACGCCACGACGACCTTCGTGCGGCGGTGGTTCAGTGTCCGGTCTTCAGTGGGCGAGCCGTGGTGTCACGGGCGGGGGTGCGGCATCTGTTGCGGTTCACGGTTCCGATCGCGTCCGACCTGGTGCGTGCCGCACTCGGTCGGTCGCGCCGTTACGTCCCCTTGGTCGGAAAGCCAGGGGACCTGGCGTTCGTGAACCAGCCCGGCGCTCTCGAGGGGTGGCAGTCGGTGACGCCACCAGGTTACGGCTTCGACAACCGGATCACGGCGGCCTCGGGACTGGGCATGTTGTTCTACAACGCCGCGTCCGCCGCGCCGCGCGTGCGCTGCCCGCTGCTGGTGTGCGCCTGCGATCGAGAAAATCTCATCGACCCCGCCATCGCGGGGCGGGTGGCCGCCACCGCACCACGGGCAACCCTGAAGCATTACGACGCCGACCACTTCACCGTCTACCATCCGCCGGCTGTCGATCGGATCGTTGCCGATCAGATCGAGTTTCTCACCACGCATCTCGCGTCGAACGCGTAACGAGAGGAGTACACCGGTGCAGCGTATTCACGACGTCCTCCATGGGGCGGCCACTACTGCCGCAGATGCTGTCGGCTGGATCGCGGACGACAGGAAGATCCGGTTCGCTGAGATGGACGCATGGTCGGACCGGGTCGCCAGCGGATTGCTGCGGCTGGGCATCCGGCGGGGTGATCGCGTCGCCGTCAACGGGCCCAACACACCCGAGTGGCTAGCGGTGTACTTCGCAGCGGCCAAAATCGGTGCGGTGGTGGTCGGGCTCAGCGTCCGATACCGGGAGACCGAGTTCGCGCGCATCCTCGGCGATTCCGGGTCCCGAGCGGTGGTCACCGTGCCGTCCAGTGAGGGAATCGACTTTCTGCAGATGCTGGCCGGCCTGCGAAATCGTCTTCCGCAGCTGGAAGCCGTAGTGACCTTCGGCGCCGACGGCGACCACCCGCTCGATGAGCTCTGGTCGACATCGGCGGACACCGTGGCGCTCGCTGAAGCCAAGGACGCGGTCCGCGAGGACGATCCGGTCATGATCATCTATACGTCCGGGACAACCGGCCGGCCCAAAGGTGCGGTGCAGACGCATCGCGGCCAACTCGCAGCCGCTACCGCACAAGCGGAGCACATGCGGCTCGGACCTGGCGACACGCTACCGGTCGCCGTGCCGCTCAACCATGTCAGCGGCATCACCTGTTGCGTACTCGCCGCGCTGGTCACCTGCGCCCGCACCGTGCTGCTGCCGACGTTCCAGCCCGCGGCCGTCGCCGACCTGTTCCACTCAGCGGACCTCACGATCTGGGTCGGGGTACCGACCATGCACATTCTGCTACTCGACCGGTCTCGGTTCACCACGGTGGACACAGCCGCGGTTCGGCTCGTGGTCACCGGCGGCGCCAACGCCGAACCAGCCTTGCTGGAACGTTTGACCAGATTCTTTCCGAACGCCACCGTGATGAACCTCTACGGGCTCAGTGAGTCCTCGGGTGCAGTTGTGATGACCCCGTGGGGCAGTGACATGGAGTCGACCGTGCGCGCGATCGGCCGACCGCTTCCGAACGTGCAGATCAAGATCGCCGATGCCGACGGGACCGAAGTCGCCATCGGCGAAGCCGGCGAACTCCTGCTCCGTACCCCTTCGGTCATGGCGGGCTACCACAACATGCCCGCGGAAACGGCCGACGCCATCGGTAGCGACGGCTGGCTGCGCACGGGCGACATAGCCTGGACCGACAACGACGGCTTGATCACCCTGCACGGCCGGGCCAAGGACATGTTCGTCCAAGGCGGATACAACATCTACCCGGTCGAAGTCGAGAACATACTGGCGGAGCACCCGCAGGTCCTCATGGCGGCCGGTATCGGTGTACCCGATCCGGTGCTCGGCGAGATCGGCCGCTACTACGTTGTCCTCACGCCGGACGCTCGGCTCGCCGAAGGCGACCTCGAACGATTCTGCGCGGACAGAATCGCGGATTACAAGGTCCCCAAGGAAATCATCATCATGCCCAACCTTCCCTTGACTCCATCCGGCAAGGTGCACAAGGCCATACTTCGCAACGAATCAGCGCAACCGGGCGCCGCGAGTTGACCGGCCCACTGGCGGTGGAGTGATGCTTCCCGTGCCATCCAACCGCTCCCGTCGGCATGGCACCATGAAAGTCGTGGACGCCAACGGAAATCCCGTGCTGTACGCCCTCGTGACCGGTTCGCCCCCCGCCCGCGATGTCGGCAAGTTGATCGCCCTGGCCCAGGCCGACGGCTGGGAGGTGTGCGTCATCGCCTCGCCGTCGGGCACCGGGTTCATCGACGTCGACGCGCTGCGCGCGCAGACCGGTTATCCCGTGCGCAGCCAGTACAAGGAACCCGGCACACCGGATGTGCTGCCACCCGCCGACGGCATCATCGCCGCACCGCTCACCGGCAATTCGATCGCGAAATGGGCTGCGGGGATCTCGGATACGCTCCTGCTCGGTCTGCTGGTCGAAGGGCTCGGCAAGGGCCTGCCCATCGTCGGCGTGCCGTACTCGAACCGGGCGCAGATCAGCTTTCCCGCGATCCAGGAGGGGATGCGCAAACTGTCCGAGTGGGGCGTCACCATCGTGATCGGCGAGGGCGAGCCGCACGAGCGGGGCACCGGAGAGGCGCGCCTGCCCCTCTTCCCCTGGCAGGCGGCCTGGAAAGCGCTCCTCGAGCATCCACGCCGGGACGGGGCCGCACCGAATCGGCCGTAGACAGCGACCCTACTCAGCCCACCGGGGCATTCGGTCCGATCCACTGGTCGAACAACCGATCCACCGCGCCGGTCGCGAGCTGGGTGGTCAAGTACGCGTCCAGTAAGGCCGCCAGAACGGGATCGTCCTTGCGCACCAACAGCACTTTCCCGAACGAGTCGAACGGCGCTTCGGGATGCAGCACTTGCAGATCCGGATGCTGACGAACGCGGTAGCGGCCCTCGACCGAATCGGTGACGAACACGTCGGCGCGGCCCTGCTCGATCTCACCGAAGATCGTCAGATTGTCCGGCCACAAGGTGAGTTGCGCGGCGGGGAAGTTCTTGCGCGCGAAATCCTCGTTCGTCCCGCCCCGATTGGCGATCACGCGAACACCGGGACGGTTGATCTCCGCGACGGTCGAATACGCCGCGCCGTTCGCGCGGTGGGTGATCGGGGCCTTGCCGTCGGTGCCGTAGGTGATCGAGAAGTCCGCGAACGCGCGCCGCGACGGCAGGTCCGAGATGCCCCCGACCGCGAGGTCGCAATTCCGTTCGGCGAAGTCGGTTTTCAGCGTCGCCCAGGTGACGGGCACGAACTCGATCGGACGGCCGAGCAGCGCGGCGAAACCCCGCGCGAGATCGACGTCCACCCCGCGGTGCTCGCCCGCGTCGTCCCTGATCGAGTACGGCGGATAGTCGCCGGGCGTGCAGGCGCGCAACGCGTTCGGGGCCTGCGCGGCCGCGGGAGTCGCCACGGCGGCGAGCACCGTCCACCCGGCGATCAGCACCGCGCCGATCCGGCCGGGCAGCGTCAGGTTACGCAACGATCACTTCTCGTTGCGCGCCTTGGGGAAACGGGCCTGCTTGGCGACCCAGCCCGCCATCTTGGCCCAGTGCCCCTTGCGCGGGGTGACGATCGAGGTGAGCTCACGATCCCATTCGTCGGCCTCGGTGAGACCGTCGATCGTGGCGACCAGTTCCTTGGCCGTCTCCAGGTCCGGGACCACGCGGTCACCGAGCACACCGTCGGAACCGACCAGGGTGACCCGCACACCAGCGCGACCGATCGGCTGGAGCACGGCCGTGGCGGAACGTCCGTGATCGGCGACGAACCCCTTGACGGACTCGACGAGGGCGCCCGACAGCTTCTGCGGCGCCGTGGCGGTTTCAGAACTCATGGCACGCAGTTTACCGACCGGTAGGCAGCGTGCCCGCCGCTCGGGTGTAGAACTGGATCTCATGCACGCCATTCAGGTTTCCGAACACGGTGGTCCCGAGGTCCTGAAGTACGTGGAGGCGCCCGATCCGCGGATCGGACCGGACCAGCTCCTGGTCGACACACAGGCGATCGGCGTCAACTTCATCGATACCTACATCCGTACCGGACGCTATCCGCAGGACGTCCCCTACGTTCCCGGCGCGGAGGGCACCGGCGTCGTCGCCGAGGTCGGCTCGGATGTCACGGAGTTCGCGGTCGGCGACCGGGTGGCCTGGGCCGCCGCCCCGGGCAGCTACGCCCCGAAGGTCGCGGTGCCCGCCGCCGTCGCCATCCGGGTACCGGATGGCGTCGATCCGCCCGTGGCCGCGTCGGCGCTGTTGCAGGGCATGACGGCGCACTATCTCATCGAGTCCATCTACCGGCCCGAGCCAGGGGAGGCGGTGCTCGTGCACGCGGGCGCGGGCGGTGTCGGGCTGATCCTGACCCAGCTCCTCAACGCGCGCGGCGTCCGAGTGATCACGACGGTGTCCTCCGACGAGAAGGAGACGCTGTCGCGCGCGGCGGGAGCCGACGAGGTGCTGCGTTACGGCCACGGACTGGCCGGTCGCGTGCGCGAGCTCACCGACGGCGTCGGCGTGGCGGCGGTCTACGACGGCGTCGGCGCGGCGACCTTCGAGTCGAGCCTGGCCGCGCTGCGCGTGCGGGGCACGCTCGCCCTCTTCGGGGGCGCGAGCGGTCCGGTGCCGCCGTTCGACCTGCAACGGCTGGGCGGGGCCGGTTCGCTGTTCGTCACCCGTCCCACGTTGATGCACTACATCCGGGACCGCGCCGAACTCACCTGGCGCGCGGGCGACGTCTTCGACGCCATCGCGCGAGGCACGCTGAACATCCGGATCGGCGCGACCTACCCCCTCGCCGACGCCGAGCGGGCACACCGCGACCTGGAAGGCCGCAAGACCACCGGTTCCATCGTCCTGCTGCCGTGAGCCACGGGCGCGGGACGGTCCGAAGGGCCGTCCCCCGCCCGCTCAGTAATCGCGGCCGGTGAGACCGCGATAGATGAACCGGGTCAGGCCCTCCACGGCCTGTTGGTCGGTCAACTCGACGCTCCCCTCTTCCACCGCGACCAGCAGACTCTGGGTGAGCATGAACATCATCGCCAGGCTGGCGTCGGGCGTGCTCGGCAGCCGCAGGCCCCGGTCGGCGAATCCTTCGACGTGGTCGGCGATGTCCGCGCGCTGTTGTCTGCCGAACCGCGCGACCATGTGCGCGAAGTCCTCGTTGACCAGGGCCGCCTGATTCACCGCGCGCAGCACGGGCCCGTGCTCCCGCGCGAAGGTCCAATACCCGGCGACGTGGTAACGCACCGCCTCCGGGTCGCTGAAATCCGGGTTGTGATCGGGTCCTTCCGCGCGCTCGTCCCCCGCCGCGGCCAGATCGCTCAGCAGCGCTTGGAGCAGTTCTTCCTTGCTCGCGAAGTGGTTGTAGAACGACCCGGCCGCCCGTCCCGCGGCCGTCGTGATGTCGGTGATCTTGGTGTTCAGGTAGCCGCGCTCGGCGAACAACCGCAGCGCGGCGGCCTTCAACACCTGCTCGGTTTCGGCCGACTTCTCCTTGCGACTCAGCGACACCCACCTCACCTCCTTGACAACGCAACGTACCAAGCATGACACTGAATACGCATTCAGTGAATATTGATTCATCAGGAGTACGCCATGGCACAGCTCGTTCTCGTCGCGGGCGCCGGACCCACCGGCCTCACCCTCGCCCTCGATCTCGCTCGCCGGGACATCCCGGTCCGGATCGTCGACAAGGCGGCCACCTTCTTCGCCGGCTCGCGCGGCGACGGCATCCAGCCGCGCACCCTGGAAGTGTTCGACGACCTGGGGGTATTGGACGCGGTGCTGGCGGCCGGAATGCCGACACCGGTGATGCGCGTACATCTGGGCGGCGAGTTCGTCACCGAACGCCGAATGAGCGAACCGGTCGAGCCGACGCCCGCCGTCCCCTACCCGAACCTGTGGGTGCTCGGCCAGTCCCGCACCGAGGCCATCCTGCGCGAGCGGCTCGCCGAGTTCGGGGTGCACGTGGAACTGGACACCGCGCTGACCGGCTTCACACAGGACGACGACGGCGTCACCGTGACGCTGGAACACGACGGCACGCCGGAGACCGTGCGCGCCGCCTACTTGATCGGCGCGGACGGCGGCAAGAGCACCGTGCGCAAGACACTCGGCATCCCGTTCGAGGGCAGCACCGACGAATCGCTGCGCATGCTGCTCGGCGACGTGCGCGCCGACGCGCTCGACCACGAGTTCGGCTACTGGTTCGCCGCCGCCGACGAGCCGATGCGTGGCATCGCGTTGTCCCCGCTGCCCGGTGGGCGTCAGTTCCAATTCGCCGCCCCGTTGACCGGCGACGCGGAGCCGAGCCTCGAGCTGCTCCAGGAATACGTGGACCGCTATTGCGGACGCGACGACGTCACCCTCACCGACCTGACCTGGGTGACCGTGTGGCGCCCGAATATCCGCCTGGCGCAGCGCTTCCGCGACGGCCGGGTGTTCCTGGCCGGCGACGCCGCGCACGCGCATCCGCCCACCGGCGGCCAAGGCATGAACACCGGCATCCAGGACGCCTACAACCTCGGCTGGAAGCTGGCCGCCGCGCTCGCCGGGGACGACACGCTCCTGGACAGCTACGAGGCCGAGCGCAGGACGGTGGCCGCCAAGGTGCTCGGGCTCAGCTCCGAACTGCTGGACAAATTGGTCGACGGCGACGAGGACGCGATGGAGCGCGGAGCGGAGACCCAGCAACTGGACATCAGCTATCGAGACCCGGCCGAGCGCGGCTGGTTCGCCGTCGGCGACCGGGCGCCGGACGCGCCGGTGAAAGACGAGCACGGACGGCCCGTCCGGTTGTTCGACCTGTTCCGCGGGCCCCACGCGACGGTGCTGTCATTCGGCGCCCAGGCGGAAGCCGGGCCGCACGCGTACGCGGTGGTGCGCCCCGGCGACCAGGTGTCCGGTCCGCACGTGGTGGATGTCGACGGGCACGCCTACGCGGCCTACGCCGCGGCCGAGGGCACCAGGGTGTTCGTCCGCCCGGACGGCTACGTCGGCGCGCTCAGCTGAAGAAGCTGCCGACGGTGTCCCAGCCGAGCACCGAGTCCACCGCGAGGCCGCAGAACACCACGGCCAGGTAGTTGTTCGACTGGAGGAACAACCGCAGCGGCTTCACCGACTCGCCGCGCCGCACGCCCGCGTACAGCTGGTGCGCCATGAGCAGGAACCATGCTCCGGCCACCAGCGCCACGGCCGCGTAGATCACGCCGGTGGCGGGCACCAGGGCGAGCGTGGTGAGCACGGTCAGCCAGGTGTAGACGACGATCTGCTTGGTGACGGTCTTCTCCGTGGCAACCACCGGCAGCATCGGCACGCCCGCCGCGCGGTAGTCCTCCTTGTAGCGCATGGCCAGCGCCCAAGTGTGCGGCGGCGTCCAGAAGAAGATGACGCCGAACAGCGCGATGGCGGGCCAGCCGATGCCGCCGGTCACCGCCGACCAGCCCACCAGCGCGGGCATGCAGCCCGCCGCGCCGCCCCACACCACGTTCTGCGAGGTGCGGCGCTTGAGGCCCAGCGTGTAGACGAAGACGTAGAACAGGATCGTGGCGACGACGAGCACGCCGCTGAGCAGGTTGGCCTGCCACCACAGCCAGGCGAACGAGCCCAACCCGAGCACGACGCCGAACACGAACGCGTTGCGGGTCGGCACCGCGTCCCTGGCCAGCGGCCGCTTGGCGGTGCGCTTCATGACCTTGTCGATGTCGGCGTCGGCGACGCAGTTGAGCGTGTTCGCGCTCGCCGCGCCCATCCAGCCGCCGAACAGCGTCGCGAGGATCAGGCGGATGTCGACGGTGCCGCGGTCGGCCAGCAGCATGGTCGGAATCGTGGCGACGAGCAACAGCTCGATGACCCTGGGCTTGGTCAGCGCGACGTAGGCCAGTACCCGTCGAATCAGCCGGGACGGTAGGCCGGGACCCGTGAACCGGTCGGCCAGCGCCGTCGCGGAGGAGCCGTGCGCACCATCGCCACCCGGCTGTTGCCCAATCCGCACTGTCTCTCCTCGCACGCTGTGCATCGCATCCGGCATCGACCAGCAGTGCACTCGTCCCGGTGGTACGGGTGCGCCCGCGCCGGACTTCCGTCCGCCCCGGCGCCCCTTCCGACCGGTGCGGCGCGACTACTACTACAAAGGATGGTAGACCCACGCCGCGCGCGCCCCTCCCGTCGCCCCCGCGCTAGAGGACCGGAATGTGACGGGGGCGACGGCTCGTCCGCGCCACCCGGTTCGGAGCCCTTGCCCTCCCCTGTCCACGTCCTCGACTCGCGCGGAGCCGTGCGCACCCGCGACGCGGATTCCGCGCCGCGAAAAAAATTCGTCGACTCCACCGAACCCGGCGAACCCACCGCATGCCCCGCACCGCGTGGTGCGGCAACTTTCGCCACCGCACCGGGGCGTGCCACAAAGCAGGCGCTTGCTCAATACTTTCCCATCACACCGAACACGCGCCCTACGAGGGCGTTCACGACCCGTCACGCGTCACGCATGCGCGTGACGCGAGCGCCGAAGACACCAGGCCCACCCGTTCCGGCGCCCCTGGTGCAAGGCCGCCAACACACCGCCGCCGCAGTCGCGGCCTGTGCGAAACCACCTGCGAACGCGCAGCGCAACAGGCGCCGCGAAACCAACACAGGGTTAATGGTGTGCCGGTCACCGGGCACATCTAGGGTAAGTGGGTATACCCGGTTAGCACGCCGTAGCTGCCGCGCGATCATCGCCGTCAGAAACCCAC
The DNA here is from genome assembly GCF_053604885.1 of Nocardia sp. NPDC003999. NCBI lineage: Bacteria > Bacillati > Actinomycetota > Actinomycetes > Mycobacteriales > Nocardiaceae > Nocardia > Nocardia sp. NPDC003999. Next base: position 33,646 of record NZ_JBSGIB010000003.1, on the reverse strand, counting down.
CCGCCGTCGACGAACCAATGTCAGGAGAACCTCGGTCGTGTCGATCACAGACGACATCCGCGCCCTCACTCAGCCGAACCACCCGGACGACTGGACGGATCTGGACACCAAGGCTGTCGACACCATCCGGGTCCTGGCCGCCGAGGCGGTGCAGAACGCCGGAAACGGCCACCCCGGTACCGCGATGAGCCTGGCGCCGCTTGCCTACACGCTGTACCAGCGGACCATGCGCATCGACCCGAGCGATCCGAGCTGGGTCGGCCGGGACCGGTTCGTGCTGTCCTGCGGGCACTCCAGCCTCACCCAGTACATCCAGCTCTACCTGGCGGGTTACGGTCTCGAGCTGGACGACCTGAAGAACCTGCGCAAGTGGGGCTCGCTCACCCCGGGCCACCCCGAGTTCCGGCACACCGACGGCGTCGAGATCACCACCGGCCCGCTCGGCCAGGGCCTGGCGTCGGCGGTCGGCATGGCGATGGCGGCGCGTCGCGAGCGCGGACTGTTCGATCCCGCCGCCGCGCCGGGCACCAGCCCGTTCGACCACTTCATCTACGCCATCGCCTCCGACGGCGACCTCGAGGAGGGCGTCACCTCCGAGGCGTCGTCGCTCGCGGGCACCCAGCAGCTGGGCAATCTCGTCGTCATCTACGACGACAACAAGATCTCCATCGAGGACGACACGACCATCGCGTTCACCGAGGACGTCGCCGAGCGGTACGAGGCATACGGCTGGCACGTGCAGGTGGTCGAGGGCGGCGAAGACGTCGTCGCCATCGAGGCGGCGCTGGAAGCCGCCAAGGCCGAGACCGGCAAGCCCTCGATCATCGTGCTGCGCACCATCATCGGCTACCCCGCCCCCAGCAAGATGAACACCGGCACCGCCCACGGCGCGGCGCTGGGCGCCGACGAGGTGGCCGCCACCAAGAAGGTCCTCGGCTTCGACCCGGACAAGAGCTTCGACGTGGACCCGGCCGTCATCGAGCACACCCGCAAGGCCATCGAGCGCGGCCGGAAGGCGCACGAGCAGTGGCAGCAGTCGTTCGACGCGTGGGCCGCGGCCAACCCGGAGAACAAGGCGCTGTTCGACCGCCTCTTCGCGCGGCGCCTGCCGGACAACTGGACCGCGAATCTGCCCAGCTACGAACCGGATCCGAAGGGCATGGCCACCCGCAAGGCGTCCGGCAAGGCGCTCGCCGCGCTGGCGCCGGTGCTGCCGGAGCTGTGGGGCGGTTCGGCCGACCTGGCCGAGTCCAACAACACCACCATGCCCGACCAGCGCAGCTTCGGGCCGGAGTCGATCTCCACCGGCATGTGGAAGGCCGATCCGTACGGCCGCACCCTGCACTTCGGTGTGCGCGAGCACGCGATGGGCGCGATCCTCAACGGCATCGCCCTGCACGGCCCGACCCGTCCGTACGGCGGCACCTTCCTGGTGTTCAGCGACTACATGCGCCCGTCGGTCCGCCTGGCCGCGCTGATGCGCGTGCCCGCGATCTACGTCTGGACCCACGACTCCATCGGTCTCGGTGAGGACGGCCCCACGCACCAGCCGATCGAGCACCTCGCCGCGCTGCGCGCCATCCCGGGCCTGAACGTGGTCCGTCCCGGTGACGCCAACGAGACCACCTACGCCTGGCGCACCATCCTGGAGCGCGACAGCAGCGAGCACAGCTCGCACTTCTCGGTGTCCGAGCCGCCGCACCAGGACGGCCCGTCCGGGCTGGCGCTGACCCGCCAGGACCTGCCGATTCTCGAGGGCACCAGCTACGAAGGCGTCAAGAAGGGCGGCTACATCCTGGCCGAGGCGTCCACGGGCACACCGCAAGTGATCCTGATCGCCACCGGTTCGGAGCTGCAGCTCGCGGTCGCCGCCCGCATTACGCTGGAGGAGCAGGGCATCGCCACCCGCGTGGTGTCGATGCCGTGCGTGGAGTGGTTCGACGCGCAGAACAAGGCTTACCGGGACGAAGTGCTTCCGCCCGCGATCGCCGCGCGCGTCGTCGTCGAAGCCGGTATCGCGATGCCGTGGCACCGGTTCGCCGGTGACGCGGGCGAGATCGTGTCGATCGAGCACTTCGGCGCCTCCGCCGACTACAAGACCCTGTTCCGCGAATTCGGCCTCACTCCGGAAGCCGTCGTTGCCGCCGCGCAGCGCACGCTCGAGAACGTGAAGGGATAAGCGCTCATGGCTCAGAACGAGAATCTCGCCGCCCTCTCGGCGGCGGGAGTGTCCGTATGGCTCGACGATCTGTCCAGGGACCGGATCCAGTCCGGCAACCTGCTCGAGCTGATCGAGACCCGGTCCGTCGTCGGGGTAACCACCAACCCGACGATCTTCCAGGGTGCGCTCAGCCAGGGCCACGCCTACGACGGCCAGCTGAAAGAGCTTGCCGCGCAAGGTGCCGACGCCGACGCCGCGATCCGCACCATCACCACCGATGACGTCCGCGCGGCCTGCGACGTGTTCGCTCCGGTCTTCGAGGCGACCGGTGGCGTGGACGGCCGGGTCTCCATCGAGGTCGACCCCCGCCTGGCGTTCGACACCGACCGGACCGTCGCGCAGGCGGTCGAACTGTGGAAGATCGTCGACCGGCCCAACCTGTTCATCAAGATCCCGGCCACCGAGGAGGGCCTGCCCGCCATCGCGGCCGTGATCGGCGAGGGCATCAGCGTGAACGTCACGCTGATCTTCTCGGTGCAGCGCTATCGCGCGGTGATGGGCGCCTACCTGGAGGGCGTGAAGAAGGCCAAGATCGCCGGTCACGACCCGGCCAGGATCCACTCCGTCGCCTCGTTCTTCGTCTCCCGCGTGGATACCGAGATCGACAAGCGACTGGAGGCGCTCGGCACCGACGAGGCGCTCGCGCTGCGCGGCAAGGCGGGTATCGCCAATGCCCGCCTCGCCTACGCCGAGTACCAGGATGTGTTCGACGGAGGCAAGCACACCTCCACGTTCCTGAACCTGGCCTCCTCGGGCGCGAATCGGCAGCGTCCGCTGTGGGCGTCGACCGGCGTGAAGAACCCGGAGTACGCCGACACGATGTACGTCACCGAACTGGTCGCTCCCAACACGGTGAACACGCTGCCGGAGAAGACGCTCCAGGCGGTCGCCGACCACGGCGTGGTCTCCGGCGACACGGTCAGCGGCAAGGCGGCGGAGGCCAAGGACGTCTTCGATCGGCTCACCGCCGTCGGCGTCGACCTCGACGACGTGTTCGCGGTGCTCGAGCGCGAGGGCGTGGACAAGTTCGAGAAGTCCTGGGAGGAGCTGCTTTCCGCCACCGCCGACGAGCTGAAGTCGGCGTCGACCGGGAACGGCTGATCGATGGCCGGGGCAGCACCCGCGGATCGACCGGACGCGGTCGAATGGCAGAACCCACTGCGGGACAAACGGGACAAACGGCTTCCGCGCATCGCCGGACCGTGCAGCATGGTCATCTTCGGCGTCACCGGTGACCTGTCTCGCAAGAAGCTGATGCCGGCCATCTACGACCTGGCCAACCGGGGGCTGCTGCCCCCGGCCTTCGGCTTGGTCGGTTTCGCGCGCCGCGACTACGCGGACGAGGACTTCGCGCAGGTGGTGCTGGAAGCGGTCAAGGCGCACGCGCGAACCCCCTTCCGTCAAGAGGTCTGGGACCAGCTCCTGGAGGGCATCCGGTTCGTCCAGGGCACCTTCGACGACGACGCGGCCTTCGACCGGCTCGCCGACACCTTGACCACGCTGGACAAGGAGCGCGGCACCGGCGGCAATCACGCGTTCTATCTGTCCATCCCGCCGAACATGTTCCCGCTCGTGCTCGACCAGCTCTGCGCGCACGGCCTGGCCCAGACCACCGGGCCCGACGCGGCGCGCAAGCCCTGGCGTCGAGTGGTGATCGAGAAGCCGTTCGGGCACGACCTGAAGAGCGCGCAAGAACTCAACGCACTGGTCAACGGCGTGTTCCCCGAGGAGCGGGTCTTCCGCATCGACCACTACCTCGGCAAGGAGACGGTGCAGAACATCCTGGCGCTGCGCTTCGCCAACCAGCAGTACGAGCCGATCTGGAACGCCAACTTCGTCGACCACGTGCAGATCACCATGGCCGAGGACATCGGCCTCGGCGGACGCGCGGGCTACTACGACGGCATCGGCGCCGCGCGCGACGTGATCCAGAACCACCTGCTGCAACTGCTGGCCCTCACCGCCATGGAGGAGCCGATCAGCTTCGAGCCCAAGCAATTGCAGACCGAGAAGATCAAGGTGCTCTCGGCGACCAGGCTCATCGAACCCCTGGACGACACCACCGCGCGCGGCCAGTACACCGAAGGCTGGCAGGGCAGCGAGCACGTGGTCGGGCTGTTGGAGGAAGAGGGCTTCGACCCGAACTCGAAGACCGAGACCTATGCCGCGATCCGGCTGGAGATCGACACCCGCCGCTGGGCGGGCGTTCCGTTCTTCCTGCGCACCGGAAAGCGGCTCGGCCGCAGGGTCACCGAGATCGCGGTGATCTTCAAGCGGGCGCCGCACCTTCCGTTCGACCAGACCATGACCGAGGAACTCGGACAGAACGCGCTGGTCATCCGGGTGCAGCCGGACGAGGGCATCACTACCCGGTTCGGCTCGAAGGTGCCGGGCTCCAGCATGGAGGTGCGCGACGTCAACATGGACTTCAGCTACGGCGAGGCGTTCACCGAATCATCGCCGGAGGCCTACGAACGCCTGATCCTCGACGTGCTGCTCGGGGAGCCGTCGCTGTTCCCGGTGAACGCGGAGGTCGAATTGTCCTGGCGCATCCTCGATCCGGTGCTCGACCACTGGGCGGGCGACGGCAGGCCGGAGCCGTACGAGGCGGGCACCTGGGGCCCGTCGTCCGCGGACGAGATGATCGCCCGCACCGGGCGGGAATGGCGGCGCCCGTGATCGTCGACATGCCCGACACCAAGACCAGCGAGGTCACCAAGCGCATCGTGCAGTTGCGCGAGAGCAACGGCGTGATCACCATGGGCCGCGTGCTCACGCTGGTGGTGTGCACGCTGGACAGCTCCGAGGCCGAGCACGCGATCGAAGCGGCGAACGAGGCCAGCCGCGAGCACCCCTGTCGCGTGGTGGTGCTCGCGCGCGGCGACCGGGAGGCCGCCACCCGGCTGGACGCGCAGATCCGGGTGGGCGGCGACGCGGGGGCGGCCGAGGTCATCGTGCTGCGGCTGCAAGGCGAACTGGTCAACCACGAGAGCAGCGTCGTCACCCCGTTCCTGCTGCCGGATACGCCGGTCGTGGCCTGGTGGCCGCGCGGAGCGCCGGAGTTCCCGTCGAAGGATTCGGTGGGCCGCCTGGCGGGCCGCCGTATCACCGACGCCACGTTCGCGTCCGATCCCCAGGCGGCGATCAAGAGGCGGCTGCAGTCCTATGCCAGCGGCGACACCGATCTGGCCTGGAGCCGGATCACCTACTGGCGGGCCCTGCTGGCAGCGGCTATGGACGAGCCGCCGTTCGAGTCGGTGGATTCGGTGACGGTGTCCGGGCTGCGCGACGAGCCCGCCCTGGACATGCTGGCCGGCTGGCTGGCCGCCCGGCTGGGCTGCCCGGTACACCGGCGCACCGGCCCGCTGCGGGTGGAACTGCATCGTCCCACCGTCTCCATCGCGATCGAACGTCCGCAGACCGGCCGCACCGCGACGCTGACCCGCACCGGCGAACCGGTGCAGCGAATCGCCTTGGCGCGCCGGGAGACTCGTGACTGCCTCGCCGAAGACCTACGCAGGCTGGACGCCGACGAGACCTACGCCGAAGCGCTGGCCGGAATCGAGAAGGTGATCTATGAGTGAGCACACCGATTCGCCATTCCCCAGCGATACCGTCGAGGTGCATCTCGACACCGAGTCGCTGGTGGCCGCCGCCGCGGCCCGCTTCGTCTCCGTCGTCGTCGCCGCCCAGGCCGAGCGCGGCTCCGCGTCGGTGGTGGTGACCGGCGGCGGGACCGGTATCGCCCTGCTCGAGCAGGTGCGCAAGTCGCCCGGCGATATCGACTGGTCCCGAGTCGAGGTGTTCTGGGGCGACGAGCGTTTCGTGCCCGCGAACGACCCCGAGCGCAACGACCTGCAAGCCAGGCAGGCGCTGTTCGACCATGTACCGGTGGATCCGGCGCGGGTGCATCCGGTGGCCGTCTCCGACGGCGAGTACCCCGACCCGGTGGAGGCCGCCGCCGAGTACTCCGCCACCGTGCACGCCCACCTCGCCGAACACGGCGCGTTCGATCTGCACCTGCTCGGCATGGGCGGCGAGGGCCACGTGAATTCGCTGTTCCCGGATACCGACGCGGTGCGCGAAACCCACGAACTCGTCGTCGCCGTGACGAATTCGCCCAAGCCGCCGCCGGTCCGGGTGACATTGACCCTGCCCGCGATCCGCCGCAGCAGGCACGTCGTGCTGGTGGTCGGCGGCGCCTCGAAGGCCGAAGCGGTCGCCGCCGCCATCGGCGGCGCGGACCCGGTGGACGTGCCCGCGGCGGGAGCGACCGGTACGGACTCCACCACCTGGCTGCTCGATCAGGAGGCCGCGTCCGCGCTGCGCTGAGCGCTCGCCGCCACTCCTTCATCTCGTAAATTTGCACATCGCGGCCCTAGTTTTCCGGAAGAACACCGCCGGATAACGCCGCCGAGCGGCGAAGTTTACGAGATGATCGGTCGATGACCGAGCAGGCAGTGGATCTCGACGAGCGGTTCCGCACCGCCGTCGCCGCACTCGTCGCCCGCCCCGGCCGTCCGGCGGACCAACCGATCGCACCCGGCGGAGCGATCACCGGTGCGGCGTGCCTCGAGCTGTTCGAAGCGCAGGCGACGAGCAGGCATCTCGATCTCGCGGCACGCCGCCTCGGCAGCGCCCGGCGCGGTTATTACAGCATCGGATCGTCCGGTCACGAGGGCAATGCCGCTGTAGCGGCGGCCCTGCGGGTCACCGATCCCGCCCTGCTGCACTACCGATCGGGGGCGTTCTTCGTGCATCGGGCCCGGCGCGTGCCTGGGCTCGACCCGATCCGGGACGTTCTGCTCGGGGTGGCGGCCGCGGCGGCGGACCCGATTTCCGGTGGCAGGCACAAGGTGTTCGGCAGCGCCGCGGCCAACGTCATCCCGCAGACCTCGACCATCGCCTCGCACCTTCCGCGCGCGGTTGGGCTGGCGTTCGCGATCGATCGCGCGGCCCGGCTCGGTGTCGCCGGTCCCTGGCCCGCCGACTCGGTGGTGGTGTGCAGCTTCGGTGACGCGTCGGCCAACCATTCCACCGCGGCCGGGGCGATCAATGCCGCGATCCACACCGCCGGTCAGGGAATCGCCATGCCCATCCTGTTCGTCTGCGAGGACAACGGCATCGGAATCAGCGTTCCCACGCCACCGGATTGGATCGAGCAGGCCTACGGCAGCCGCCCGGGCCTGGCCTACTTCGCCGCGGACGGCTGCGCCGCCCTCGACGCGCTGAGCACCGCGAATACGGCGGCGCGGTGGGTGCGGGACCGCCGCGCGCCCGCGTTCCTGCGGCTGCGGACCGTGCGTCTGCTCGGTCACGCGGGATCCGATGTCGAAACCGCCTATCGCCGCCCCGCCGAGATCGCCGCCGATCTCGCCCGCGATCCGGTCGTGGCCACCGCACGGCTGCTGATCGAGTCCGGAGTGGCCACACCCGCCTGCGTGCTCGACCGCTATGCCGACATCGGCCACCGGGTCGCCACGGCCGCCGAACTCGCCTCGGCGGAACCGAAACTCGCCTCGGCGGCGGCCGTGATCGCGCCGATCGCTCCCGCCCGCCCTGCGCTCGTGCGCGCCGACGCGCTGCGGACCGACCCCCTCCCACCCAACGAGCGCGAACACGCGGAGACCGAGGACACGATCGCGGGCCGCGGTGCACCGCAGCGCCGCAATGGCGCCGCGCATACCGAGCCGATGACCTTGGCGCAGGCGATCAACGAAACCCTCGCAAGCCTCCTGGCGCGCGATCGCGACCTGCTCGTCTTCGGCGAGGACGTCGGCCGCAAGGGTGGCGTGTACGGCGTGACGAAGGGTCTGCAGAAGACCTTCGGCGCGCGCCGGGTGTTCGACACCCTGCTGGACGAGCAGAGCGTCCTCGGCACCGCGCTGGGCTCGGCGCTGGCCGGGTTCGTGCCGATTCCGGAGATCCAGTACCTCGCCTACCTGCACAACGCCGCCGATCAGATCCGCGGCGAAGCGGCCACGCTGTCGTTCTTCTCCGACGGCCGTTACCGGAATCCGATGGTGGTGCGGATCGCCGGATACGCCTATCAAAAGGGTTTCGGCGGCCATTTCCACAACGACAACTCGGTGGCCGCGCTACGCGACATCCCCGGCGTCGTGCTCGCCTCCCCGGCCCGGGCCGACGACGCCGCGGCGATGCTGCGCACGTGCGTATCGGCGGCCCGCGTGGACGGCAGAGTGTGCCTGTATCTCGAGCCCATCGCGCTGTATCACACCCGCGACCTGCACCGGCCCGGCGACGACGGCTGGCTGGCACACCCGTCTCCGGCCGAGCACGCCGAAATCGGCCGCGCGCGCGTCTACGGCGACGGCCCCGATCTGACCCTGGTGAGTTTCGCCAACGGCGTGCCGATGAGCCTGCACGCGGCGCGGCGCTTGGCCCGGCACGGAATCGACGCGCGCGTGCTCGATCTGCGCTGGCTCGCTCCCCTGCCGGTGGACGATCTGCTGCGCCACGCGCGCGCGACCGGGCGGGTCCTCGTCGCGGACGAGACCCGCCGCGGTGGTGGCGTGTCGGAGGCCGTGTGCGCCGCGCTGGTCGACGCCGGTTTCACCGGCCACCTCGGGCGCGTGACCAGCGAAGACAGTTTCGTGCCGCTGGGTCCGGCCGCCGCGACGGTGCTACTCGACGAGGACCGGATCGAAGCCGCGGCCCTCCGCCTGCTGAGCGACGCGACCAGCACGCGGCCTCGGCGCGCCGAGGCCCGGCATTCCCCGGAATTCGATTCGGCCGAGGAATAGTGGAAATACAGTGAGGACGACGGTGACCAGCAGCGGAAAGGACTCGCGATGACCACGATGTCCATGCTCGGCGAGGTACGACCGGAGCACGAGCACACGGCCGACGGCGACCTGGTGCTCTTGCACTACTTGCGGTCGTTCCACAAGCCCGTGCTGGACGTGTGGTCGGCGGCCACCGAACGGGGCCAGCTCGGCCGCTGGCTCGGCGCCGTCTCCGGCGGCAACGGCAACCTGACCATCGAGCTGTTCGACGGTCCCGTCCCCGGCCCGGTCGCGGTGCGCGTCGACCACTGTCAGGCGCCGCACGAACTGGTCGTGCACATCGACGGTTGCCTGCTCGAAGTCCGGATGACCCAGGTCGGCGTGGTCACCACCGTGGAACTGACCCGCCGCCACGTGAGTCCCGCCGACGCGGGCGCGATCGGTCCCCGCTGGCAGTATCTGCTCGACCGGCTCACCGCCTACCTCGACTACCAGCCGCTGCCGCGGTGGTCGGATTATCCGAAACTGGCCGGGGAATACCGCTAGGCCCACGGCTCAGTAGAAGAACCCGGCGACGCCCCAGCCGGGACGGGCCTGCGCCTCCCGGATCCACTCGACGCAGGACTCGATGGCGGCGAGTACCTCGTGGTCGACCTCCTCGCGCTGCGGTGGCGTGGTGGACTCCCACTGCACGAGCGCTTCCGCGCACTGCTCCGGCGTCCATTCGCCGTAGCCGGGCAACTCGTCGGGCTGCGGTAGCGACGGCGGCAGCGAGTGGTACATGAACGCGCGGACGCTGACCGCTTTGATGCCGAGCGTGGCCAAGCCGTCGTCGATGTGGTCCAGCCAGCGACCACGGAACGCCGAGAAGTAGCGGTTGTCCACGAACCGGCCGTAGAACTGGCAGATCGTCTGGTAGGCGTAGCCGTACTGGAAACCGTAGGCCGGGTCGAACGGGCCGCCGTCGATGACGGCGCGCACCGCCTCGTAGCGGGTGGGCGCACCGGCCGCGATCTCCTCGGCGAACCAGTCGTCGTCATGGGTGAGCTGGGCTTTGAACCGGCCGCCGATCATCCGCCGGAGCTTGTCGTCCCCGCACCCGATGGCGCCCTTGATCCGGTCCAGCTCGACGACGTAGATGCTCAGGCTATAACTCATTCACCGAACATTAGCGGTGCCCACCGACACCGAACGCCGCTGAGCCCGAACGCGTTTCGGCTCAGGCCGGAAGCCGGGCCGGATGCGCGGCCAGATGGGCGAGATGAGTGGTGAGCAACGCGTTCACCTGCTCGGTCCGCTCCAACTGGACGAGGTGGCCCGCGCCGCCTATCTCGGTCACCGCGCGCAGGTCGGTGACGTGCCCGCGCATGGTCGCCAGCGGATCGCGGCCGCTGAAACCTTCCATGTCGGGATCCCGGTCGCCGTACAGGAAATAAGCGGGCGCGGTGACTTTCGCGTCCGCGTAGTCGGCGGTGAGCTCCCAGTTGCGATCCAAGTTGCGGTACCAGTTCAGTCCGCCGGTGAATCCGGTGCGTTCGAAATCCCGTGTCAGCACGTCCAGCTCGTCCGCGCCGAGCCAGCGCCATGGCAGCGCGGGCGCCTCCGGCAGCACGTCGAGATAACCGGTGCCCTCCGCCGGGAAACGCCAGGTGTCCAGGTAGTGATAGTCGGCGCTCAGCGCGTAGTACACGCGGGCGAGGAACTCCCGGGGACGTGCGCCGAGTTCCTCGTCCGCCGGGCCGGGGGTCTGGAAGTAGTGCAGGTGCAGGAAGTGCCGGGCCGCCGCCTTGGCCCACAGCTGCGACGGAGCACGCGGCGGGCGTGGCGCGAACGGATTGTTCAGGACGATGATGCCGCGCACCCGCTCCGGCGCGCGTAACGCCAGTTCCCACACCAGCGCCGCGCCGAAGTCCAAGCCGACGAACACCGCCTGCTCGGCGCCGATGTCATCGAGCAGAGCGAGCAGATCACCGCAGACCGCGCGATTGGTGTACTCCTCCGGATCGGCCGGGACATCGGTCTGTCCGTAACCGCGCAGATCCGGCGCGATGGCGCGGTACCCGGCCGCCGCGATCGCGGGCAGCTGGCGGTGCCAGATGTACCAGGTGTGCGGGAAGCCGTGGCAGAAGACCACCGGTTGTCCCGTTCCCTGCTCGGCGAGGTGCATACGGACCCCGCCGGTCGTCACGAACCGATGCGTCAGCTCCACTCGGGCCTCCAAAGCCTAGAACACGTTATCGTTTCACGGTAATGTTCCGGTTTCGTGAGCGGAATACCCGAAAGGCTCGGAGGCAAGGTCGCGGTGGTCACCGGCGCCAGCCGCGGCATAGGCAAGGGCATCGCACTGGAGCTGGGCGCCGCGGGCGCCACGGTGTTCGTCACCGGCCGCTCGGCGGCGCAGGGACGGCTACCCGGCACCGTACACGCCACGGCCGCGGAAATCGATGCCGCAGGCGGGAGCGGCATCCCGTTCGTGTGCGACCACCGCGACGACGACGCGGTGGAGCGGCTGTTCGAGTTGATCCGCACCGAGCACGGCAGGCTGGACGTGCTGGTGAACAACGTCTACAACTCCCCCGCCGCGGCCCGCTGGCTGGGCAAGCCGTTCTGGGAGGTCCCGCCTGCGGCATGGGACGAGTCGTTCGACGTGGGCGTCCGATCCCATTACGTGGCAAGCTTTTTCGCCGCGCCGCTGTTGATCGAGTCGGGCGGGCTGATCGTCAATATCTCGTCGCCAGGCGCGCGCCGGTACATGCACAACGCGGTCTACGGCGTCGCGAAATCCGCCGTGGACCGGCTCACCGCCGACATGGCGCACAACCTCGCCGGTACCGAGGTCACCGTGGTCTCGCTCTGGCCCGGCATCGTGGACACCGAACTGCTGCAATTGGTTCCGGCCGGCACCGACGGCAGGCGGCTGGTCACGCTGCCCGGCGAGGGCACCTTCGATCTCGGCGACGCGCAGACACCGCGCTTCACCGGCCGCGCCGTCGTCGCGCTCGCCACCGACGCGGGGCGTCGCTCCCGCACCGGGTTGCCCTGGCCGGTAGCGGATCTCGCCGAGTACTACGGGTTCACCGACATCGACGGGCGCATTCATCGCGTCGACCGACCGTGATCAGAGCGCCCCGAGAAAGCGCTGCACCGAGCGTGGCGGGACCGGCCTGGCGCGCCACGCCACGTACACGTGCGAGGGCGGCGCGTCGGGGATGTCCAGATAGACCACGCCGGGGTGCGGCGCCCTGGTGCGCGCCAGATCCGGCACCACGCCGATACCGCGATCGGCCGCCACCAACTCGATCCATTCGTCGAAGTTCGTACAGGTGATGACGACGCGATCCGGGTCGACCGGCTGCCAGGACGCCGCGTCGGTGGTGCCCGAGACGGTGTTGACCACCAGCGGCCGATCGGCCAGTTCCGACCAGGACAGGCGCGGCGCACTCGCCAGCGGCGAGCGGGTGGCCACCGCGAGCACCCGCCGTTCGGTCGCGATGATCCGCGACGCCAGGTGACGCGGTAGCCGGGCCTCCTTGCGATAGATGGCGATATCGACCGTCCGCTCATCGAGCGCGGCGAGCGGATCGTCCACGCGCCGTAGGGTGATCCGGCCGCCCTGTTCCTCGTAACGACGACGGGTCGCGGCGAACCAAGCGTCCGGCAGCAACCAGGAGAATCCGACGTCCAGCGTGGCGCGCGAACGCAGTTCCGCGGCGACCCCGTCGACGTCGGCCAGGATGCGGCGGGTGTGGGCCAGCAATTCGGCGCCCTCCGCGGTGAGCGTGAACCGCCGGGACGTGCGCTCCACCAACCGGCAGTCGACCAAGCGCTCCAGTTGCTGGATCGTCCTGGTCAAGGCGGGCTGGCTCAGGTGCAGCCGGGTCGCGGCGCGAGTGTAGTTCGCCTCCTCGCACAATGCGAGGTAGGCCCGCAGATGCCGCAACTCGATATCCATGCGTCGAGCGTATACATCGTGCGTGGAAAGCATTTCCGGAGCGCCGCCCTGCGCTCTTACGGTCGAACCGTGACCACTGTTGCCCTCGCCGCACCCCAGCGCCGCGGCCGCGCTCCCGCGGTGGCCGCGGCATCCGGCCTGGCCGCCGCGATGGGGGTGGGGCGCTTCGTCTACACCCCCTTGCTACCGCTCATGGTCGACGCGCACCGCATCACCGCGCACGACGGCGCCTTGATCGCGACCGCGAACTACGCCGGTTATCTGCTCGGCGCGCTGCTGCTCACCTGGCGTCCGGCGCTGCACGACCGCAGGGTCTTCCTGGCGGCGGCAGCGCTGCTGATCGCGAGCGAGGCGCTGATGGCGGCGCCGGGGCCGATCCTGTTCCCCGCCGTGCTGCGCCTGGTCGCTGGCGTCGCCAGCGCGGTGATCTTCGTCGCTTGCGCCGGTTTCGCGAGCCGTCCCGGCAGCGGCAGGCAGTCGGCGGGAATAGTGTTCGGCGGCATCGGATTCGGCATCGCGTGGACCGGCCTGCTGGTGCTGGCGTTGCGGCCGGTGGTGTCCTGGCAGATGTTGTGGCTGGTCTCCGCGGCGCTCACCGCGGTCCTGCTGATGCCCGTGTGGCGCTTGGATCTTCGTCCCGGACAGCGCGTCCCACGCGGTGCGGCACGCGGCTCGCGCGTCTGGCGCGCCCTGCTCGTCGCCTACTTCCTCGAAGGCCTCGGGTACATCGTGATCGGAACCTTCGCGGTGGCGGCGGTCAGCGCGGAACGCGGGCCGATGGCCGGCTCGGCGATGTGGATCGTCGTCGGCGCGGCAGCCTCGGTCTCGACCGTGCTGTGGAGCGTGGCCGCCCGGCGCTGGTCTTCGGCGCTGCTGTTACCCGTCGCGTTGGCGGCGCAATGTGTATCGGCCGTGCTCCCGGCCGTGTCCGGCGCGCTCTGGGCCGCGGTGACGGCGGCGGCCGTGTTCGGCGGGACGTTCGTCGGCATCGTCATGCTCGCGATGCGGATCGGCGCCGAGTTGACCGATGGCGCCGCGGCGCCGCTGACGGCCGGTTACGGCGCGGGCCAGATCCTCGGCCCCGTGATGGTGGCCCCTGTGCTCGGGACGAGCTATTCCGCCGCGTTCGTCATCGCCGCGGTGGTGCTCGGCGCGGCGGCGCTGACGGCAGGAGCGGTGACCGCCGGGATCAGGCGAACTTGATCTCCAGGCCGATGCCGAGGATGGCGATCAGCCAGATGAGGCCGGTGAAGATGGTGACGCGGTCGAGGTTCTTCTCCACGACGGTGGACCCGGACAGGCTGGACTGCACGCCGCCGCCGAACAGGCTGGACAGACCTCCACCCTTGGCGCGGTGCAGCAGCACCAGCAGCACCAGCAGCACGCTGGTGATGATCAGGAGGATATCCAGGAACATCCGCATGCCGGACAGTGTATGCGGTCGATGCGACGGCACCGAATCAGGCACTCGGCGGGCGCTAGCGCCGGTCGACCGCGACCAGATGGGTGACCTGCTCCGCTTCGTCGGCGCGGAACTTCGCGACGGCCTCTTCCCGCAGCTGGTCCTGAGCGGTGAGCCGGACCTGGTGCTGGTGCATGTGCTCGGCCCAGGACCGCACGACGAACGCCTCGACATACCGGTCGATCACCCCGACGTCGCGATACAGGCGCCATTCCATCGCTCCGGTGCGTTGCCGGGACCGCCCGACGAAGGCCATGGCGGTGAGGAATTCCTCGACGCACCCCTCCGGGACGTCGTAACCGCGCAGGATCAGCACCGGGCCGTCGTCGGGATCGGGTTCGACCACCAGCTCGGGTTCCGGCCAGAACGCCGAAGGGGTGAGATCGAGCAACTCGGGATCGTTGCGGATGGGCAGCCACACCGTGCTCACCGCGCAGAACGCCAGCAGCCCGGCGGCCCACAGCAGCGCGGGCACCGAGCCGATCGCGCCTGCGACCACGCCCCAGACCAGCGAGCCGATCGCCTGCCCACCCATGAAGACCAGCAGATACACCGACAGCCCTCGGGCACGCACCCAGGACGGCAGCAGCAGCTGCATGGTCGAGTTCATGGTGGACATCGCCAGCAGCCAGGCCAGTCCCGCGAACACCAGCAGCAGCAGTACCACCGGCACGACGTGCAGCAGCGCGGTGCCCGCCGTGGCCAGTCCGAACAGGATCGCGGCGGTGGTCAACCGCTGTGTGGGGGTCAACCACGCGCGCAACCGTGACAGCGCCGCCGCGCCGAGGACCGCGCCGATGCCGAGGGCGCCGAGCATGAGGCCGTACCCGGACGACGACAGCCCGAGTTGATCCCGCGCGATCACCGGCAGCAGCGCCCACACCGCGCTGGCGGGTGCGATGAACAGGATCGAGCGCAACAGCACCCGGCGAATGGCGGGCGCCGCGCGGATGAACCGGGTGCCCGCCTGCAAGGCCGCCAGCGGACGCTCGGTGGGCAGGCGCCGATCGGTCGCGGGGCGGCGCCACACCGTCAGCACCGCGACGATGCCGACGAACGACACCGCGTTCAACCCGAACACCAGCGTCGGCCCGGACAGCGACACCAGCACACCGGCCAGCGCCGGACCCACCGCCCTTCCGATATTGATGTTCATGCTGCCCAGCGCCGACGCCGCCGGGATCTGCTCGCGCGGGACCAGTTCCGGCTGGATCGCCTGCCAGGCCGGTGCGGTCAGCGCCTGACCGCAACCGAGCAGGAACAGCAAGGTGAGCAGCACCGCCGGCGTGGTGTGCCCGGTCGCGGTCGAGACCGCGAGGACCATGGCCAGCACCGCCATCGCGGATTGCGCGCCGAGCAGCAGCCTGCGCCGATCCAGCAGGTCGGCGATCACGCCGGACGGAATGGCCAGCAGCATCACCGGAAGCGTGATCGCGGTCTGCACGAACGACACCAGCGCCGCCGCATTGGGCCGGTCGACCATGATCCACTGCGCGCCGACGGTCTGCATCCAGGTGCCCAGGTTCGACACCAATTGCGCCACCCACAGCGCCCGGTAGATCGGAGAACGCAGCGGCGCCCACGTGGAAATCGGGAGCGTCGCGGCGGTCGTCACTCGCCGAAGCTTAGTCGTGGGACAGACACCGCCCCGACGCCGCATCCGGCGCCTGTGCCGCCGGTCGTGCCTGGGTCGCCGCGAGCAGCACCGCGGCGATCAGCAAGGCGGCGCCCGCCAGTCCCGACGCGGTGAGGCGTTCGCCCAGGACCACCGCCGCCAGCACCGCCCCCGTCAGCGGCTCGAGCAGGGCGAGCACCGCGGCGATCCCTGGACCGGCCGCCGCCAGCCCGCGGAAGTACAGGGTGTAGGCCACCGCGGTCGGCGCCAGCCCGAGCAAGAGCACCAGCGCGACGCTGCGAGGCGTCAGGTCGAACGCCACACCGCTGGTAGCCGCGAGCGGAGCCAGCAACAGCGCGCCTCCGGTGAACCCGAGGCCCGTGGTGGTCATCGCGTCGAGCCCCGGTACCGGCGCCGCGTTGATCACGGTGACCGTCGCGAACGCCGCCGCGGCCGTCGAGGCGAGCGCCGCACCCGCCAGCAACCCGCCCGCGCCCGCGTGGCCGGTCGGCACGCCGACCAGCAGAGCCAGTCCGCAGAGGGCGATGCCGATGGTCGCCGCCCTGCGCCGGTCCACCGCACGCCTTCCGGTGCAGTGCTCGAGCACGGCGACGACCATCGGCGACATGCCGATCGTGAGCAATGTGGCGAGGCTCACCGACGACGCCGTCACGGCGCCGAAATAGGCGCCCTGGAAAATCGCAGCGAGTCCGGCCACCGCACCGATCCGCCGCCACGCCAGGGGATCTCGCGGCCACGGCCGCCGCGTTCCGGCGAGCAGGACCACCAGCAGCAGCCCGCCGACGGCGAGGCGGCAGGTGGCGACCGCGACGGGCGACAGGCCGGTGGCCCGGTGCAACAGCGTGCCGAGTAAACCGCCGGTGCCCCAAAGGATTCCGGCGCCGACGAGGTGGACCAGCCCGGAACGGCCGGCCGAGGATACAGATGAGGACATGAAGGATCGCGCTCCTGCGACAAAAGGGATGGGGTCGCGGAAGCGAGGTGCACGGCGATGCCGAGAAGCGCGCGCTCACCGATCGGTGGCGCGCTGGATACCTACACCTCGCTCAGGAGGCGGGCGGCGGGGTGATGGGGAAGCATCGGTGCACGGCACAGATGCTAGTACGAGTACGAGGCGTGGGGGCGAGTCATCGACGCCGCGACCGTCGAAATCCGGGTGCGACGGCGCATCATCGGTAGCATCGCCGCATGGTGGCACACTTGGCGCGGCTGGGACCCGTCGTCCTGCTCGCCCTCTGGGCGATCACCGGGTGCGCGAGCGGCGAACCGAAGCGGGGCGCCGACGAACCGACCCCGGCGGGCCGCACCTTCCTCTCGACCGATGTCCAGGGCGCTCCGATTCCCGGGGGCGGTCCGCTGACGCTCGGTTTCACCGACAGCCGCATCGCCGCGGACGCGGGCTGCAACAAGTTCACCGGCGCGGTCGCCTTCGACGACCACGTCCTCCACGTGTCCGGCCTGGCCACCACCCTCATGGCCTGCGAGGACGATCGGCACGGCGCCGACGAGTGGCTCAGCGGGCTGCTGAATTCCGAGCCCAGCTGGCGGCTCGAGGACACCCGGCTCACGCTGCACAGCCCTGATCGCACCGTGACTCTGCTCGACAAGAAGATCGCCCGGCCGGACAAACCGGTCGAGGGCACGCAGTGGCTGGTCACCGCGCTCATCACCGACAACAGCCAGGTCCGCTCACGCGCTCTCGACGAGGCGCAGCCGACGCTCGTCATCGCCGAGGACAACGGCGTCTCCGGCAACGCCGGATGCAACCGCATGACCGGCAGCGCCGAGGTGTCCGGCACCCGGATCACCTTCCGGATCGCCACCACGAAGATGATGTGCTCGCCGGAGGTGATGGAGGTCGAGCAGGCCGTTCTGAAAGCTTTGGACGGCAAGACCACCGCCACGGTGGACGCCGACACGCTTACCGTGCGCAACGACAACGGCGCGGGACTGGTCCTGCACGCGCAGTGAACGTGCCCGC
Organism: Nocardia sp. NPDC003999; assembly: GCF_053604885.1. Taxonomy (NCBI): domain Bacteria; kingdom Bacillati; phylum Actinomycetota; class Actinomycetes; order Mycobacteriales; family Nocardiaceae; genus Nocardia; species Nocardia sp. NPDC003999. Next base: position 15,648 of record NZ_JBSGIB010000003.1, on the reverse strand, counting down.
TACTTCTTCCGCGTGAGTACCACGCGATCGGCGACCCGCTCCGCCTCGCCGGGCGGCGCGAAGTAGATCTCCATCACCACCCGATCGGCCGACTCCGGCCGGATCACCGTGCGCATAGGGATGGTCTTGCCGACGAACTGCGGCCCGAGCACACCGGGGTCGGTGAATTCCCCGGCCATGACGATATCGGTGTCGCCGCCACTGTTCTTCGCGCCCTTGTAACTCATCGTCATCGGCGTGACGCTGTCGACGGTCGTCCACTCGTAGCGGTTATCAGTCGGTGCGAATCCGAGCAAACCGAGCCGATAGTACGGCTTGTCGCCGAAGACTCCCGTCGCTTCCTCCCGCAGGAAATTGCCGCCGGTCTCGGCGATCCATACCCACCGCGAGACTATCTCGCTTCGGATCGGGTTCTCCGCCGTGCCGCCCGCGATGTAGGTCGACTTCTCGCCCTTCCACTCCCCCACGAGCTGGTTCAGCCTGCGGTGCCCGGCGTCCTGCTGCTGCGGCTGCACCGCTGCCGGGGTGGCCTGCGTCGCGTCTCGGTGGGCGTGATCGTCATGCGAGGCGTCCCCGGAACAACCGGCGAGGGTGGCCAGCGCGACGAGCGCGACCGGGAGTGCGGCGTACAGCTTGCGTGATATCACGGAAATCCTTGTCCGACTGGCGAATCGAGCTGCGTTATCATCGCATGGCCGGATGGCGACCGCGGTTCACCGTTGGGAAACGCCGAACAGCCCGGCATCGCGGGAGCGGCGATACCGGGCTGTCGCGTGTAGCGCTGTATCAGGGCAGGGGGCCGCCCGCGGCGATGGCGGAGAGCGTGGCGAATTCGTCACCCTTGAGCGAAGCGCCGCCGACCAGCGCGCCGTCGATGTCGCTCTGCGCGACCAATTCTCCGACGTTCTTGGCGTTCACCGACCCGCCGTAGAGCACGCGGACGCCCGCCGCGACCTCCGGCGAGGCGAGCTTCTCGAGTTCCCCGCGGATCGCGCCGCAGACCTCTTGCGCGTCGGCGGGGGTGGCGACCTTGCCGGTGCCGATCGCCCACACCGGCTCGTAGGCGATGACGACCTTCGAGATCTCTTCCGCCGTCAGGCCTTTCAGCGAACCGCGCAGTTGCTCGAGGTTGTACTCGACGTGCGTGCCCGCCTCGCGGACGTTCAAGCCCTCGCCGATGCACACGATCGGGGTGATCCCGTGCTTCAGCGCCTGCTTGGCCTTGGCCAGCACCGTGGCGTCGTCCTCGTTGTGGTACTGCCGCCGTTCGGAGTGCCCGACCACGACGAAGGCGCACCCCAGCTTGGCGAGCATGCTCGCGCTGATCTCGCCCGTGTAGGCGCCCGACTCGTGCACCGAGACGTCCTGGCCACCGTAGGTGAGCAGGAGCTTGTCCCCTTCGACCAGCGTCTGCACGCTGCGAAGGTCGGTGAACGGCGGGATCACCGCCACGTCCACCTTGTCGAAGTACTTCTCCGGCAGGGCGAATGCGATCTTCTGCACCAGGGCGATGGCCTCGAGGTGATTGAGGTTCATCTTCCAGTTGCCCGCGATGAGCGGTTTGCGTGCCATGCTCAGCCCTCCAACACCGCGATACCGGGCAGTTCTTTGCCCTCCAGGTACTCCAGCGACGCGCCGCCACCGGTGGAGATGTGCGAGAAGCCGTCCTCGGGCAGGCCGAGCGCCCGCACGGCCGCGGCCGAGTCGCCGCCGCCGACCACGGTGAACGCGCCCTTGCCGGTGGCCGTCACGATCGCCTCGGCCACCCCGCGGGTGCCCGCGGCGAACTTCTCGAACTCGAACACGCCCATCGGCCCGTTCCAGAACACGGTCCGCGCCTCGGTCAGCAGCGCCGAGAAGCGGTCAACCGAATCCGGGCCGATGTCCAGGCCCAGCCAGCCGTCCGGGATCTCGTGCGCGGGCACGACCTTCGTCTCCGCGTCCGCGGCGAACTTGTCGGCCACCACGATGTCGCGTGGCAGGTGGATGACGTCGGCGTACTGCTCGAGCAGCCGCTTGCAGGTGTCGACCATCTCTTGCTGCAACAGCGAGGCGCCTACCGAAAGGCCCTGTGCGGCAAGGAAGGTAAAGCACATGCCGCCGCCGATCACCAGCGTGTCGACCTTCGGCGCGAGCGCTTCGATGACCGCCAGTTTGTCGGAGACCTTGGATCCGCCGAGCACGACCGCGTACGGCCGGTCCGGCGTCTCGGTCAGCTTGGCCAGTACCTCGACCTCGGCCGCGACCAGCTTGCCCGCGTAGTGCGGCAGCGACTGCGCGACGTCGTACACCGACGCCTGCTTGCGGTGCACCACACCGAACCCGTCGGAGACGAACGCGCCGTCGTCGCCGACCAGCTCGACCAGCGCCGCGGCCAGCTTGGCCCGGTCGGCGTCGTCCTTGCTGGTCTCGCGCGGGTCGAAGCGGATGTTCTCCAGCAGCAGCACGTCGCCGTCGGTGAGGCCCTCGGACCGCGCGAGCGCGTCCTGGCCCACCACGTCACCGGCGAGCTGCACGTTGCGGCCCAGCTCCTCGGCGAGCCTGGCGGCCACCGGCGCCAGCGAAAGCTTCGGGTCCGGTCCGCCCTTCGGCCTGCCGAGGTGCGCGGTCACGACGACTTTGGCGCCCGCTTCGGCGAGCGCCTTGATGGTCGGCGCCGAGGCGATGATGCGGCCCGGGTCGGTGATCTGTCCCTTGTCGTCGAGGGGCACGTTCAGATCGGAGCGCACCAGTACGCCCCGGCCCTCGACACCCTCGTCGAGCAGATCCGCGAGTGTCTTGACAGCCATGCGCGTCAGAGCGACTTGCCGACGAGGCCGATGAGATCGGCGAGACGGTTGGAGTAGCCCCACTCGTTGTCGTACCAGGACACAACCTTGACCTGGTTGTCGATCACCTTGGTGAGCGGCGCGTCGTAGATCGAGGAGGCCGGGTCGGTGACGATGTCGCTGGAGACGATCGGGTCGGTGTTGTACTTCAGGATGCCCTTCAGCGGGCCCTCGGCGGCGGCCTTGTAGGCGGCGTTGATCTCCTCGATCGAGGCCGACTTGCGCAGGGTGGCGGTCAGGTCGGTGACCGAGCCCGTCGGCACCGGGACGCGCAGCGCGTAGCCGTCCAGCTTGCCCTGCAGCTCGGGCAGCACCAGGCCGATGGCCTTGGCGGCGCCGGTGCCGGTGGGCACGATGTTCAGCGCGGCGGCGCGGGCGCGGCGCAGGTCGCTGTGCGGGCCGTCCTGCAGGTTCTGGTCCTGGGTGTAGGCGTGGATGGTGGTCATCAGGCCGTGCTCGATGCCGAACTCGTCGTTGAGCACCTTGGCCAGCGGGCCGAGGCAGTTGGTGGTGCACGAGGCGTTGGAGATGATGTTCTGGCTGCCGTCGTACTTGTCGTCGTTGACGCCCATGACGATGGTGATGTCCTCGCCCTTGGCCGGCGCGGAGATGATCACCTTCTTGGCGCCCGCGGCCAGGTGGCCCTTGGCCTTGGTGGCATCGGTGAAGATGCCGGTGGACTCGACGACCACGTCGACGCCCAGGTCACCCCAGGGCAGCGCGGCGGGGCCCTCCTTGATGGCCAGCGCCTTGATCCGCTGGTCGCCCACCACGATGGTGTCGTCGCCGTCGAGCGAGACGTCCTGGGGCAGACGGCCCAGGATCGAGTCGTACTTGAGCAGGGTCGCGAGGGTCGCGTTGTCGGTGAGGTCGTTGACCGCGACGATCTCGATGTCGGTGGTGCCGAGCGCCTTCTGCGCCTCCACCGCCCGGAAGAAGTTACGTCCGATACGACCGAAGCCGTTGATGCCTACACGGACAGTCACGTTATCGCTCCTCAACTTTCCAGCGGATCATTCCGATGTCCACTCACACTAACGTCCTGCCGTGACCTCTCCGACACGCACCTGGCTTTCGTGAGCGCGGGGATGCCTGGTCAGACGCCCGACCAGGACGAGTTCCGGCCGCCGGAAACGCCGCGATCCCCGCGCCGGGGGCGGCGTGGGGATCGCGGGAAACGTGAGCTCAGGCTTCGTCGAGCAGTTCGGCCGTGACGGCCGATTCGGTGTCCGGTACGCCCAGTTCCTTGGCCCGCCGGTCGGCCATCGACAGCAGCCGCCGGATGCGGCCCGCGACAGCGTCTTTCGTCATCGGCGGATCGGCGAGCTGGCCGAGTTCCTCCAGCGAGGCCTGCCGGTGCTGCACTCGCAACCGGCCTGCGGCGGCGAGATGATCGGGCACGTCGTCGCTGAGGATCTCCAGCGCGCGTTCCACCCGCGCCGCCGCGGCGACCGCGGCACGCGCCGAGCGGCGCAGATTGGCGTCGTCGAAGTTGGCCAGCCGATTCGCGGTCGCGCGCACCTCGCGGCGCAGCCTGCGCTCCTCCCACACCATCCTGGTGCCGTGCGCGCCCATCCTGGTCAGCAGCGCGCCGATCGCCTCACCGTCGCGCACCACCACGCGATCGGTGCCGCGTACCTCCCGCGCCTTGGCCGTGATGCCGAGCCGACGGGCCGCGCCGACCAGCGCCAGCGCCGCCTCGGGGCCGGGGCAGCTGACCTCGAGGGCCGAGGAACGTCCGGGCTCGGTGAGCGAGCCGTGGGCGAGAAACGCACCGCGCCAAGCGGCTTCGGCGTCGGCGATGCTGCCGCCGACCACCTGCGCGGGCAGGCCGCGCACCGGACGGCCGCGGACATCGAGCAGACCGGTCTGCCGGGCCAGCGCCTCGCCCTCCTTCGACACCCGCACCACGTACCGGGAGGTCTTGCGCAGTCCACCCGCGCCGAGCACGTGCACGTCGGAGCCATAGCCGTAGAGCTCGAAGATCTCCCGGCGCAGCCTGCGCGCGATGGACCCCATGTCCACCTCGGCCTCGACGATCACCCGGCCGCCGACGATGTGCAGGCCACCCGCGAAACGCAGCAGAGCGGACAGTTCCGCCTTGCGGGAACTCACCTGCGACACCGTGAGCCTGCTCAGCTCGTCTTTCACATCGGCTGTCATCGCCACGGGACGCGCTCCTTTCCACCCAACCCGGAACGCACATCCTGACCCATGTGCCGTCCCTCGACTCGAAGCCCTGCCATTTGCGGCCGAGGTTGCCGGATCAGTTGATCCAGTGCGGCGGCAAGCTTTCCGGGGTGATGCCGGTCCGTTCCCGCTTCGGCGACATCGGAGAAGGTTACTCGTGCCCGCAACTGTTCGGCAGCCCTGGCCACATGTTCCCGCTCGCGGCCCTCCGGCACGCAGCCGGAATCGACCAGCACCTCATCGACGACGAATTCCGGTGCGTGCTGGGACAATACATGCAAATGCCGCTCCGCGGAGAACCCCGCGGTCTCCCCCGGCTCCGCGGCGAGATTGAGCACCAGCACTTTCCGCGCCCTGGTGTACACCAGGGCCTCCCGTAGCTCGGGGACGAGGACGTGCGGAATCACGCTGGTGAACCACGATCCCGGGCCCAGCACCACGACATCGGCGTGTTCGATCGCCGAGGTCGCCTCCGGACCGGCCGGTGGATCGGACGGAATCAGCCGCACCCGCCGCACCTTACCCGGCGTGGTGGCGATGGCAACTTGGCCGCGAATGCACCGGCTCACCCGCGGATCGGCCTCCAGCCCGGATACATCCGCCTCGATGTCCAGCGCGATCGGCGACATGGGCAGCACCCGGCCGGTGATGCGCAACATGCGGGCGACTTCGTCCAGGGCGGCCACCGGATCGCCGAGCACCTCGGTGAGCCCGGCCAGGATCAGGTTGCCCACGGAGTGCCCGGCCAGCGCGCCGGTTCCGCCGAACCGATGCTGCACGGTCCGCGTCCAGACGCCGTCGGCGTCCGCGGCCAAAGCGGCCAGCGCCATCCGGAGATCGCCCGGCGGCAGCACCCCCAACTCGGCGCGTAGTCGCCCCGAGGAGCCGCCGTCGTCGGCGACGGTGACCACCGCGCAGATCTTCCTGGTCAGCCGCCGCACCGCGGTCAGTGTCGCGTACAGGCCGTGTCCGCCACCCAGCGCGACGATGCTGGGATTGGATTCCCAACCGGTCATTCTCGCCCCAGATCTCGATGCACGACCCGGACCACGTCGGCGGACTCCTCCGCGCCGCCGGTGACCTCGCTCATCAACTCGCCCAGTGCCTCGGCAATCGCGACGCTCCGGTGCTTGCCTCCGGTGCAGCCCACTGCGACCGTCATGTATCGCTTCCCCTCTTGGCGGTAACCGTTCGTGGTCAGCTCGACCAGGTGGTGGCAGGTACGCAGGTAATCCTCCGCACCGGGACGCGACAGCACGTACTCGCTGACCACCGTCTCCTGACCGGTATGTTCCCGCAACTCCGGTATCCAATGCGGATTGGGTAGAAAACGGACATCTAACACCATGTCGGCGTCCAGCGGAACTCCGTACTTGAAGCCGAACGACTGCACGGTGAGCTGCAACGCGGAGGGCGCGCCGCCGCCGTAGGCCTCCTCCATCTTGCGGTGCAGCTGATGGATGGACAGCTCGGTGGTGTCGATCACCAGGTCGGCGGCGGCCTTCACGGCGGACAGCCGCACCCGCTCGGCGGCGATGCCTGCCGACAGCGTGCCGTCCTTGCTCTCGCTCTGCAGCGGATGCCTCCGCCGCGCGAAACCGAAACGGCGGATCAGCACGTCATCGGATGCCTCGAGGAAGAGGACCCTGGTGCGCACGCCGAGCGTCCGCAACTGCTCGGTGACCACCGACAGATCACCGGTGAAGAACCGGCTGCGCACGTCCATGACCAGCGCGAGACGGCGGATCGGCGGCTTGGCGGAGGCACCCAGCTCCACCATCCGCCCGAACAGCTCTGGGGGCAGGTTGTCGGCCACGTACCAGCCGAGGTCCTCGAGCACACGGGCGGCGGTGCCTCGGCCCGCGCCAGAGAGCCCGGTCACGATCACGACCTCGACCTGCGGGTTCGCCCCGCCGACGGCGCTGGACGAGGCCACTCGTCCCGCGCTCGTCGGCGGGTTGCCCGCACTGCTGTTCGATTCGACGCGTGTCATGTCCTACCGGATCCGTCTCTGGGGTGCCTTCCGATCATCGCGCACCGGTTTCGGTATCTGCCGCAGACACAACGTACGCGAAACCGAAACTTCCGGTGCACTGTCGACTGACTATTCGGACTCGAGCGCCGCAAGGACCGCTTTCGCGGTCGCCAACCCGATGCCGGGCACCTCGGTGATCTCCTCGACCGTGGCCTGCTTCAGCTTGGCCACCGATCCGAAATGGGTGACCAGCGCGGTCCGGCGCGCCGTTCCGAGCCCCGGCACCGAGTCCAGGGCCGAAGCGGTCATCCGGCGGGAGCGTTTGCTGCGATGGAACGTGATGGCGAAGCGGTGCGCCTCGTCGCGGACCCGTTGCAGCAGATACAGCGCCTCGCTCGTGCGCGGCAGGATCACCGGGTCGCTCTCGCCGGGCACCCACACCTCCTCGAGCCGTTTGGCCAGGCCGACCACCGCGACATCGGTGATGCCCAGCTCGTCGAGCACCTCGGCCGCCGCGGCGACCTGGGGCGCGCCGCCGTCGACGACGAACAGGTTGGGCGGATAGGAGAACTTGCGCGGGCGTCCGGTGCTGGGATCGATGCCGGGACGGGAGGTGAGGTCCAGCGCGTCGTCGTCGCTTCCGGTCGCGGCGAGGTCCTCGTGCTCCATCATGTCGCGCTCGCGACGCAACTTGAGGAACCGGCGGCGGGTCACCTCGGCGATGCTGCCGACGTCGTCGGAGCGGCCTTCGCCCGCCGCCTCCCGGATCGTGTAGTGGCGGTACTCCGACTTGCGGGCCAGACCGTCCTCGAAGACCACGAGCGAGGCGACCACATCGGTCCCCTGCACGTGGCTGACGTCGACGCACTCGATGCGCAGCGGCGCGGTGTCCAGCTCGAGGGCGTCCTGGATCTCTTGCAGCGCTTGCGATCTCGACGTCAGATCGCCCGCTCGCTTCAGCTTGTGCTGGGCCAGCGCCTCCATCGCGTTGCGCTGCACGGTCTCGGCCAGCGCCTTCTTGTCCCCGCGCTGGGGCACGCGCAGCTTCACCGCCGAACCGCGCAGGTCCGACAACCACTGCTGGATCTGCTCGACGTCGGCGGGCAACTCGGGCACGAGTACTTCCCGGGGCACCACGGCGGCGGGCTGCTCGTCGGCCGCCTGCTCGGCCACCGCGACCTGCTCGCCGTAGAACTGGGTGAGGAACTGCTCGACCAGCGCGGCGAGTTCCCCGCCTACCTCCGGGACGTCGACCGCGTCGCCCGACTTGTCGACCACCCAGCCGCGCTGGCCGCGCACTCGGCCGTCGCGCACATGGAAGACCTGCACCGCCACTTCCAGTTCGTCGGTGGCGAAGGCGATGACGTCGGCGTCGGTGCCCGTGCCGAGCACCACCGCCTGCTTCTCCAGCGCGCGGCGCAGCGCCTGGACGTCGTCACGCAGCCGGGCGGCGGTCTCGAAGTCCAGGTCTTCGGCGGCCGCGTGCATGCGGCGCTCCAGCTCCCGGACCAAGCGATCGGTGCGGCCTGCGAGGAAGTCGCAGAAGTCGTCGACGATCGCGCGGTGTTCTTCGGCGCTCACCCGCCCGACGCACGGGGCCGAGCATTTGTCGATGTAGCCGAGCAGGCAGGGGCGCCCGATCTGACTATGCCGCCGGAAGACTCCGTTGGAGCAGGTGCGCGCGGGAAACACCCGCAGCAGCAGATCGAGCGTCTCGCGGATGGCCCAAGCGTGCGCGAAGGGGCCGAAATAGCGGACGCCTTTGCGGCGCGCGCCGCGGTAGACGAACAACCGCGGATATTCCTCGTTCAAGGTGACGGCGAGTACCGGGTAGGACTTGTCGTCGCGGTAGCGGACGTTGAAGCGCGGATCGAACTCCTTGATCCAGTTGTATTCCAGCTGCAGCGCCTCCACCTCGGTGGAGACGACCGTCCACTCGACGCTCGCGGCCGTGGTGACCATCTGCCTTGTGCGTGGATGCAGCCCGGCGACGTCGGCGAAATACGAGTTCAGCCTGCTGCGCAGGCTCTTGGCCTTGCCGACGTAGATGACCTGCCGATGGGCGTCCCGGAATTTGTAGACACCGGGTTCGACGGGGATCGTGCCCGGCGCGGGCCGGTACGTCGCTGGATCTGCCACCCATCCAGCGTATAGACCGGGACCGACAGCCCGGCCGACGGCGGCTCCCGGCTGCGGTCATGGCACGGGGACGCCGAACCAGCCCTTGGCTTCCGGACGGCACAGCAGGTGCACGACGGCCACCGAGGTAGCCACCGAGTACCCCGCGGCGACGACGCCGACGACGGGCGGGACGCTCGCGAGGTCCCTGATCGCCCAGCACCCGACGACCGCCTGCAGGAGCGCCAGCGCGATCGTCAGCTTGCGGACGGCCGGCGCGCCCTCGGCGAATCCGAGCACTAGCAGCCCCAGCGCCCACGCGACGCAGAACTGGGTGGATGCCGTGGCGGCCGCGTCGCCGCCGCGCGTCAGATTCATCAGCACGGGATAGGCGAGTCCGAATCCCGCCATCCCGGCGACGGCTTCCCGCACGTCCCGAACCGCCGCCGGCATGGCCGTTTCCACGCCGACGGAGGGCTCCTCACCGGAGAACGCCAAGCTCACAGCCGTACCCCCGTTGGTACCGAACCTTCCGGCGCACCTTCGAACACGCCGGAATCGCACCGTAACACGGTGATGTCCTGCACAACTCGGACTTCGGCAAATGAACCGGGCGGGATCCGCGCGGGTTACTCCACGAGACCGTGCCGCCGCAACGCGGCCAGCAGCGCGTCCGGGCGCTCGGTGGTGGGCAGGGCCTCGACCAGAGCGAAGCGGCTGCCCAGCGCCTCGGCGCCGCCGTCGGCCTCGGCGCTGTCGCCGATCATCAGCGCGGACTCGGCGGCCACACCCAGTTCGCCCAAGGCGGAACGGAAGATCTCCGGATCGGGCTTCATGACACCGACCTCGTAGGAGAGGGTGAACGCGCCGACCAGCCGATCCCAGCCGCGCGCCGCGAACGACGGACGGATGTCGAACGGGATATTGCTCACCACCGCGACCGGAACACCCTGCGCCGCAAGCAGATCGAGGACGGCTTCGCTGTCGGGGTACGGCGTCCACTCCAGCGGGTCCAGCAGCCGGGCGTACAGTCGTTCGGCGTCCTCGTCGGTGGGCACTCCCGATGTGCGCAGCACCTTCATCATCACCTTGCGATGCAGCGCGGGGTCCAGGTCGCGGTGGTCCCAGGCGTACTGCGTCTCGTCGTCGAATTCGATGACGTGGTGGACCGGCGCCGTCATCCGCCGCATGATCTCGGCCTTCTCGTCCACGTCGAACGCCTGCCCGTCCGGCCGCGTCAGGTCCGCGTACCAGGATTCGTCGGCCTCCAGGCGGAACAAGGTCCCGGAGAAGTCGAACAGCACCGCCTCGATCGCCACTCGGCCCAGCCTACCGGCCGAGCATGGCGCACCGCCGGTGCACGCGGCGACCACCCATACCGTCTCGACCTCGACACACGCTGCGGCCAGGGGGATTTCGCCGGTGGGAAGGAAACCGGCGCGGCTGTCGGTACCGAGCGTTAGAGTCCCGGCATGGGGCGCAAGCGAGGAACTTGGGTCGCCGCGGCGGCGGCGTTCGCACTAACCGTCGGCATGGCCACCGCCTGCTCGTCCGGCGAAAGCCAGGCGGGCGGCGTCTGCGAGACGGTGCCGAACGGCACACCGGTGTCGGCCACCGCGGCGGGGCCCGCGGGCAGCGGCACCAAGGATCTCAGCACCAACCCGGAGATAGCGACCGGCTATCGCGCGAACATGACGCCGGTGCGTACACATACCTTCGCGGTGTCCACGGCGAACCCGCTGTCGACGAAAGCCGCGTGTGAGGTGCTGCGCGACGGTGGCACCGCGGCCGACGCGCTGATCGCGGCGCAGACGGTGCTCGGCCTGGTCGAGCCGCAGGCGTCCGGCATCGGCGGCGGTGCGTTCCTGGTCTACTACGACGCGAATACCAAGTCCGTGGACGCCTACGACGGCCGCGAGGTGGCGCCCGCCGCGGCCACCGAGAACTATCTGCGCTGGATCAGCGACATCGATCGCACCGAACCCAAGCCGAACACGCGGGCCAGCGGCCGCTCCATCGGCGTGCCCGGCGTACTTCGGATGCTCGAACTGGCGCACCACGACCACGGCAAGACCGCGTGGCGCGACCTGTTCGACCCCGCCATCGGACTGGCAGATCAGGGCTTCCCGATCAGTCCCCGCCTCGCGGGACAGATCGCGGAGTCGGCCAAGGACCTGGCCGCGGACGAAGACGCCAAGGCGTATTTCCTCAACCCGGACGGTAGCCCGAAGGCCGCCGACACCGTCCTGACCAACCCCGCCATGGCCAAGACGCTCGGCGCCGTCGCCACCGAGGGCGCGCAGGCCTTCTACACCGGCGCCATCGCCCAGGACATCGTCGCGGCCGCGGGCCGGGCCTCCGGCGGGCGCACTCCCGGCCTGATCGCCACCCAGGACTTGGCCGGTTACCAGGCGAAGAAGCGCACCGCGCTGTGCACGAGCTACCGCGAGCACGAACTCTGCGGCATGCCGAGTCCCTCGTCGGGCGGCATCACCGTCGCCGCGACCTTGGGCATCCTGGAGAACTTCGACCTGGCCGCCCTGCGTCCGGACAGCATCGACCGCAACGGCGGCAAGCCCAACGCCCAGGCCGTGCACTTGATCACGGAGGCCGAACGCCTCGCCTACGCCGATCGCAACAAGTACGTGGCCGACACGGATTTCGTGCCGCTGCCGGGCAATTCGGCGCAAACCTTGCTGAATCGCGACTATCTGCGACAGCGTGCCGGGCTGATCGATCCGAACCGCAGCATGGGCACCGCGCAGCCGGGTGACTTCGGCCCCGTGCCGCTCGGCGTCGGCCCGCAACCGCCCGAGCACGGCACCAGCCACATCTCGGTGGTCGACAAGTACGGCAACGCCGCGGCGATGACCACCACCGTGGAGTCGGCGTTCGGTTCGTTCCACCTGGTCGACGGCTTCGTGCTGAACAATCAGCTCACCGACTTCAACGCCGACCCGCTCGGCGCCGACGGCGTGCCGATGGCCAACCGGGTCCAGCCGGGCAAGCGCCCGCGCAGCTCCATGAGCCCGACGCTGATCTTCGGCAAGGCGCCCGACGGCTCGCGCGGCGAACTCACGCATGTCGCGGGCTCGCCCGGCGGTTCGGTGATCATCCAGTTCGTGGTGAAAACGCTGGTCAACATGTTCGACTGGGGCCTGGATCCGCAGCAGGCGGTCTCCGCGGTCGCGTTCGGCGCTGGCAACAGTCCGTCCACCGGTATCGGCGGTGAGCATCCGGCGATCAACGCCACCGACAACGGCGACCACGACCCGCTGGTGCTGCGGTTGCGCCAACTGGGCCATCAGGTCTCGGTGGCGCCCCAGTCCAGCGGCCTCAGCGCCCTGAAACGCAACGGCTCCGACGGCTGGATCGGCGGCGCGGATCCGCGACGAGAAGGCGCGGTCCTCGGCGATACGCATTGATCGAACCAGCGGGCTCGGTCGCGACCGCCCGTCCGCGTCCCGGCTGTGGCACATCGAGTGATCGGCGTGCCCGCCAGGGCGCACTGCGGCTATTTACTCCGGACCATGGGATACACGATCGGACCTCGGCCGATCGGCAGCTCACCTTGCCGCACGAAACCGAATCGCTCGTAGAAGGGCACCGTGCCGCTGGTGTTCGAGATGAGGAAACAGTCCTCCTCGGCCGCCGCCAACCGACGCTCGAGCAGCGCGCTCGCCAGTCCCCGGCCCTGTGCGCGGGGCAACGTCCCGATGGCGGCCAGATACAGATGCGGTGCCGCCGGTCGCGCATGCTCCATGTGCCGCCCGGCGGCCAGCGCCCGAGCGGTGCTCGACCCCAAGGCGCGCAGTAAGGTCAACGGCTTCGCCGTCGGTGACACCACGTGCGCCGGTTCCCACAGCGCCACACAGGCGAGGTTGCCCTCCGCGTCGTGCGCGAGGTCGACCAGACCGTTCTCCCGGCGCGACGCGATGCGCGAATCCCAGAACGGCGGCAACGCTTTCCGCCGCCGTGACGCTCCCGGCCAGAAGTAGGTCATCAGTGGATCGTCGGCGAAAGCCGCCGCGAGGACGAACGCACCTGGCTCCATGGCGGCGAGGTTAGATCAGCACGCGGGGCCGCGCGAGCCGGATGGCCGCACACCGCACCCGATCACTTCCTCCCGGAATATTTCGCGCCCAGTTCCCGCAACCGGGCCATCGCCCGCGCCGCGTGCTCCTTGTCGTTCGAGCGGATCGCCAGCAGCGGGACGTAGTCGTCGTCGACCAACTCCAGGCGCGCCCAGGACTTCCGATCCGGGAACGACACGCCTCGGATATAGTCCCAGGGAAAATCTTTGTCGCCCAGAATATTTCGCACCGACACGCCCCGCGCGCCGACCCGCACCCGTGGCCTGGTCAGTAACAGCACGGCCGCGGCGCCGAGCACACCGATCCCGATCATCGCGAGCTGATCGGCCACCCGGAAGTTGACGCCGGTGGACCCGGTGCGCAGCCAGATACCACCCACGGTGAACGCGGCCGCCACCAGCACCGCCGCGATCCAGGCCGTCCGCACCGCGCGCCGGGGCCGCACCTCGAAATCCCACTCCGACGTGTCGTCGGCCGGGCCCACGTTCCTGCGAAAGATGCGAACGACCGGCATCGCTACGCGGACTGTCGCAGAGCGCGCAGTGTCAGCGCGGCGTCCAGCGCCGCGGCGGCCGCCTGCTCGCCCTTGTTCTCTTGGGACTCCGGCAGCCCGGCCCGATCCAGGGCCTGCCGCTCGTTGTTGGTGGTGAGCACTCCGTTCGCGACCGGCGTGCCCTCGTCCAGCGAAACGCGGGTGAGCCCCGCGGTCACCGCGTCGCAGACGTACTCGAAATGCGGGGTGTCACCGCGGATCACCACACCGAGCGCCACCACCGCGTCATGCGACTTGGCCAGCTCCTGGGCCACCACGGGCAGCTCCATCGCACCCGCGCAGCGCACCACCGTGATCTGCTGGACGCCCGCGTCCTTGGCCACCCGCTCTGCGTTCGCCAGCAAGGTGTCGCAGATCTGGGTGTGCCAGCGCGAGGCGACGATGCCCAAGGAGAGGTCCTTGGCGTCCGCCAGCGCGAAAGTCGGTACCCCGGTACCGCTCATCGATGTCCGCCTTTCGGAGTCTGTTCGCAGTTCAGTGGGCGGTCTCGCCGAGATCCAGCTCGTCGAGGCCGATCAGGTCGTGACCCATTCGGTCCCGCTTGGTGCGCAGGTAGCGCAGGTTCTCCGCGTTCGCGCGCAACGGCATCGGCACCCGCTCGGTGATCCGCAGGCCGTAGCCGTCCAAGCCGACCCGCTTGGCCGGATTGTTGGTGAGCAATCGCATCGACCGGATGCCCAGATCCACCAGGATCTGCGCGCCGGTGCCGTAATCGCGGGCATCCGCGGGCAGGCCGAGTTCGAGATTCGCGTCGACCGTGTCGTGGCCGGAGTCCTGCAGCTGGTAGGCCTGCAACTTGTGCATCAGGCCGATGCCGCGGCCTTCGTGACCGCGCATGTACAGCACGACACCGCGCCCCTCGGCCGCCACCATCTCCAACGCGGCATCCAGCTGCGGACCGCAGTCGCAGCGCAACGATCCGAACACGTCACCGGTCAGGCACTCCGAGTGCACGCGGACCAGGATGTCGTCGCCGTCGGTGATGTCGCCACGCACCAGCGCGACGTGCTCGACCTCGTCGTAGATGCTCTGATAGCCGACGGCCATGAACTCGCCGTGCGCGGTGGGGATGCGCGCCTCGGCCACGCGCACCACATGCTTCTCGTGCCTGCGCCGCCACGCGATCATGTCCGCGATCGAGATCAGCGCGAGCTCGTGCTCGTCGGCGAAGACGCGCAACTCCTCGGTCCGGGCCATGTGGCCCTCGTCCTTCTGGCTGACGATCTCGCAGATCACGCCCGCCGGACGCAAGCCGGCCATGCGTGCCAGATCCACCGCGGCCTCGGTGTGACCCGGCCTGCGCAGCACACCACCATCCTTGGCGCGCAACGGCACCACATGGCCGGGCCTGGTGAAATCGTCGGCCTTCGCGTCGGCGTCGGCCAGCAACCGCATCGTGGTGGCGCGGTCGGCGCCGGAGATACCGGTCGTGACACCCTCGCGCGCGTCCACCGAGACGGTGTAGGCGGTGCCGTGCTTGTCCTGGTTCATCGCGTACATCGGCGGCAGGCCGAGCCGTTCGCAGTCGTCGCCGGTGAGCGGCACGCAGATGTAACCGGACGTGTAGCGGATCATGAAGGCGACCAGTTCCGGGGTGGCCTTCTCCGCCGCGAAGATGAGGTCGCCCTCGTTCTCGCGGTCCTCGTCGTCGACGACGACGACCGCCTTACCGGCGGCGATATCGGCGACTGCGCGCTCGATGCTGTCGAACCTGGTCACGTCTGCTGTGCTCCATCTCGAAATAGGTGCCTCACCACAGTACTGTGCTGGATTTGCCGCGACTGCGTCGCGGCGTGTTCGCGGCCCCCTTGTGGCTCGCGTCCGAGCGACCGCCTCTGGCGACTTCGTCGCGGACGCGGCGGCCGCTCGGACGCGAGCCGGGCCGCGAAC